>CAZLKN010000004.1:108887-119805 GCA_964560135.1 uncultured Actinomycetes bacterium
GCCGTCTGCATCATCGGTGTGGTCGCGCTGACGGCGACGCAGCCCCCGCCCCCGACGATCGCGGAGTTCGCGCCGCAGGCCGTCGAACAGATCGAGGAAGCGCCGTCAGAGCAGACGAGCGAGTTCGGTACCGGCGACGGTGGGATCGGCGACGGTGCGGCTGAAGCGACACCGGCCCCGACGGAGGCACCCGCGCGGGAGGTGATCGAGGTGGCGCGCGTCCGCCGTTGCGTCGGGGATCCCCCGAGACAGATCGAAGACCCGCAGTCCCCGCCGTGCGTGCCCTACTGGGACGGTGACAACGGTGGTGCAACGTGGAAGGGGGTCACCCGTGACGAGATCATCGTCGCGTGGCCCCAGACCGAGGGCCACGACGAGAGCTGGGTGAACGCATTCGTCACCTTCTTCAATCAGCGATTCGAGTTCTACGGCCGCAAGATCACCCTCGCCCCATTCGAGCCGGAGGGAGGCGGTGACGACGCTGCACTGAGAGCGGACGCCACCAAGGTCGACGACGAGTTGGGGGCCTTCGCGTCGCTCACCTACTCCCAGGACGAGTCAAAGGGGGGGCAAACTCCCTACTACAACGAACTGAGCCGCAGGCAGATCCTCAGCGTGAACTACCTGCCAAACTACCTTCCCGAAGGCCACCTGGCACAGCACCAGCCGTACCAATGGGTGCAGTATCCGGAGTTCCCGCAGTTCCAGCGTCATATGGGTCAGTGGATGTGCCGGGCACTGGCAGACCGTCCCGCCCGGTACGCAGGAGCAGGCACAGCCGATGAGCGACGGGTGTTCGGCCTGATACGCGAGAACGCGACGAATGACAGCGACATCGAACCGGACGCCACCGTGCTGCGCCGGGAGCTGGAACGCTGCGACGAAGAGTTCGCCGTCGATGTCCACAGCGAATCGGCGCAGGCTGGGACCGTGATGGCGCAGATGCGTGCGGAGGGAGTCACGTCCATCATCTGTTTCTGTGACGGGAGCTTCTCGTTCGGCCTCTCCGCGTACATGCGTGTCGCCTCGAACATGGGATATGAGCCGGAATGGCTCCTCACCGACTACCTCTACCAGGACGTCGACTTCAACGCCCGGTCCTTTTGGCCTCCGGAGCAAGCCCAGCGAGCCTTCGGGATCACCTTCAAGAACAAACTCAACCCGGAGAACGACATGCCTTTCCGGTGGGCTGCTCGAGAAGGGGGATCCGACGGCAGCGGAGGCGATCTCGGCTACTACACGTACGTCAACATGCTCCAACTCTTCTCCGGCATCCAGATGGCCGGCCCCCAACTCACACCGCAGACATTCCAGGCCGGGATGTTCGGTACCACGTTCCCGAACCCGGATTGCAAGGGACCTCCCCACTACCAGTCCTGTGTGCGCTACGGACCCGGTGATTGGGCGATGCAGAATGACGGCACCATCCATTGGTGGTCGAACGATCAGCCATCGTGGGCATTCGGCCGAGGCACCTTCTGCTACGCACACCTCGGCCTCCGCTACGACCTCGGGGAATGGCCGTCGAACGACGACGGCATCTTCGACTTGCCGTGCCGGTAACGAAGCACTCACCGGAACCGACGCATCCACGAACACCCGGAGGAGTCGATGACGAAACGTCCACAGGCGAGGGTTGTCATCCGTCCCGAACACCGCGAGGGCAGTGTGAACCGAGACCTCTTCGGCCAGAACGGGGAGTGGTACAAGTTCAACTACGACCATCTCTGGGAGGGCGACCGTCCATCGGCGGCGCTCCTGGATGCGATCCGGGAGCTCGGCGTGTCCAGCATCCGGTTCCCCGGCGGAGGCCCCGGTGACCACTACCACTGGGAACAGGCCGTCGGTCCCCTGGCCGAGCGCGAACCCCAGCTCCAACCGTTCGACAACAAGCTCGTCGAGCCACGACTCGGCCCGGACGAGCTCCTCGACCTCTGCCGGGAGGTCGGGGCCACACCCTGGCTGCAGACCAACCCGGTGAGCGGCACCGGGGAACAGGCCGGAGCCTGGGCCGCGCACTGCCGCGACCGCGGCATGCCCGTCCCCCACTGGGAGCTCGGCAACGAGATCTACCTCGGCGATCCCGACCAGCGCGACCATCCGGTGTTCGGTGCCGCCAGTGCCTTGAGTCCCGAGCAGTACGTCGAACGCGCCGGCGAACAGATGCGCCGCATCCGTGAGGCCACCCCGGAGGTCGCCGTGGGGGCGATCGGGGGCCGGATGCCGAGATGCGGGTGGTACGGGTCCGCGTACTTCCGGCCCGGCTGGAACGAAACGGTGCTGCAAGAACTCGGCCAGGAGATCGACTTCCTCGCCATCCACACCGCTTACGGCCCGCTGATCGGCGCGTCCGCCGATCCGGACGACACACCCGAGTGGTGGAACGAGGTCACACCCGACAAGCTTCGCGGCGCCTACCTGGCAACGGCCGCCTCCCCCGTCGCGATCCGGGCCACCCTGGACGACAACCTGGCCATGGCCGACGAGTACGCGCCCGGACGCGAGCTGGCGCTCGCCGTCACCGAGTGGACCCCGTGGTTCGGGGTGGCCCACGGCGCGCCCGACCTCGGCGGGACGATGGGAGCCGCCCTCTACATCGCCGGTGCGCTCAACGAGTTCCTCCGGGAGCCCCGCGTCATAGCGGCGCACCTCATGACCTTCGTGCAGGAGGGATTCGGGTCGTGCATCACGATCACCGCCGACGGGTTCCGGCGCTCGGTGCAGCACGCGGTCCTGTCACTGTACGCCGCCCACCTCGGCGACGAACTCGTGGGTGTCGACGTGACCTCGGACACCTTCGACGCGCCGAGGATGGGGGTCTTCCCCGCCGCCTCGGACGTACCCACCATCGGGGCGCTGGCGACGAGCTCCGCCGACGGCACGGCCACGGTCATCCTGACCAACCGCGACCTCGACAACCCCCGGCGGGTCGAGATCGACCCCGGGGGCCGGGGGCCCGGCGAGGCCCGCTTGCACGTTCTGACCGCCGACCACTACCTCGAAGGCAACGGCCCATTCGTCGGCCCCTACGCGATCCAGCGCCCCCTCGAGGATCCGGTCGCCGTACGGGACGTGGGACGGATCGAAGGAACCGCGCCGTGGACCGTCGAGCTTCCCGCCTGCTCGGTGTCGGCGGTTTCGTGGTCCTCGGCGAGCTGAGGGACCGGGATAGCCCGACCACTTCGCTGATAAGCTTCCGGCAGGGAACCCATCGCAGGGAGGGCAGATGCCGGACGCAAGGATCACCGTCGACCCCACGCGGCCGCTCGGGAACGTGTCGCCGAACATCTACGGCCAGTTCTCAGAGCATCTCGTCAACGTCGTCCTGGACGGGCTGTGGGCCGAGCTGGTGAAGGGACGGAAGTTCGAGACCCCGATCGTCGAACACGGCCCCCACCCCATCGCCTCCCCATGGCGCGCCTTCGCGGACCGTCGCGACGGCGTCGAGTTCAAGCGCGGCCCGAACGGCGCCGGCCGCCATGCTCCCTCCCACCGCGATGCCCATCACGTCCAGTCGATCGTGTTCCCCGCCGGCCACCCGGGCGAAGAGCGCGGCATCGCCTGTCCCGAAGTGGCGATCGACGAGGACACCACCTATGTGTTCCGCGCGCGGCTGCGGAGCTTCGGAGGCTTCGAGAGCCTGCGCGTTGCGCTGCGCGATGCCGACGGCGAGACGGTCCTCGCCTCCACCCAGATCCCCCTCGAGCCGCCGGAGTCGAGCTTCCCGGAGCCCGCCCGCACGATCCTTCGGTGGATGGACCCCAGCACCTTCCAGGAGGTCCGGTGCGAGCTCACCGCCTCCGGAACGGCGCAGGACGGATTCCTGACCCTCACGGGCACCCCCGCCGCAGGCGAGCCGGCCGAGGTCCACCTCGACTGGGTGAGCCTCATGCCCGCCGACAACATCGACGGCTGGCACCGGGAGACGATCGAAGCCCTCCGCGACCTCCCCGTGCGGTCGGTGAAGTGGCCGGGCGGCTGTTTCGCCGACGGCTACGACTGGCGGCTCGGGATCGGCCCCCGCGACGCCCGTCACTGCTACGTGGATCCGGCATGGCTGCACTGGGAGGAGAACGACGTCGGCATCGACGAGTACATGCGCTTCTGCGATCTCACCGACAGCACACCGCTCATCAGCGTGAACCACGGCACCGGCACCCCCGAGCAGGCCGCCGCGTGGGTCGAGTACTGCAACGGCGACGCGTCCACGACCTGGGGTGCGCTGCGGGCCGAGCACGGCCATCCCGAGCCCTACGGCGTCCGCGACTGGGTGATCGGCAACGAGGTCTACGGCTTCTGGGAGCGCGGGGGTCTGCCCGCCGACCGGTACGCCGAGCGGTTCAAGGAGTTCGCCGCGGCGATGAAGGCCGTCGATCCCACGATCCGCGCCTATGCCTCCACCCAGATCGGGGAGTACACGCAGACCCTGCTGGCCAGCGCCGCCGAGGAGATCGACGGCCTCGCGCCCCACCTGTACCCGCCCCGGGGCAACGGTGGGAGCCCGGAGAACGCCGGCCGGCATGTGGCGGCCGCAGCGTCCATGGAGCATCTCCTGCGACAGGTGGCCGGCGACATCGACGCCGCCGGGGGCGCGGGGAGGATCAGGGTCGCCGTGGACGAATGGGGCTGGAGCGGAGACGACATGGCGGGGGCACTCTTCAACGCCTCGACGATGAACTCCTTCCACCGGATGGGCGACCTCGTGTCCTTCGGTCACCGGACCTGCGTGATCAACGCCGACGGGGTCGTCACCAGGCGGGGCCAGAAGGTGCACCGGCCGCTGCCGTACGCCGTGTTCGAGCTCTACAACCGGCTGCACCGGCCCGAAGCCGTCGCCGTCGAACTGTCCGACGTCTCCACATACACGCCGGCGGCGCCTTTGGATCACCTGGGAGAGATCCCCACCCTCGACGTCTCAGCGCTCCACGATCCCGAGACCGGCGCGCTGAGCGTCTTCGTCGTCAACCGTGACCTCGAGACCGCCGTCACGGCCACCATCGGGCTCGCAGAGGGACCGCAGGCCTGCGTCGTCCACACGATGCGCGCCGACGACCTCGCGGCTCGCAACCAACCCGGCCACGAACAGGTCCGGATCGAGGTCTCGGAGCGGAAGCTCGACGACGGCCCGTTCGAGTTCCCGCCGGCCTCGCTCGTGGCCATCGAGGTGTCCTGATGGCGCGGAGGATCGTCCACACCTCGGCGGGATGGGGGGTCGAGGAGCACGGCGTGGTGCACCGCTGCCGGCACAGCCTCGCCGAGATGCTCACGGGCGACCCGCTCGAGGTGACCGACGAGCGTCTCGATGCCCCCCTGCTCGCCCCCATCGACCACCAGGAGGTGTGGGCCGCGGGCGTCACGTACCAGCGGAGCCTCCAGGCGCGGGCCGAGGAGTCGAAGGAGCCGGACGTCTACGAGCGCGTGTACCTCGCCGACCGTCCGGAGCTCTTCTTCAAGTCGACCCCATCGCGCGTCGTGGGCCCGGGAGGCACCGGGCTCATCCGGTCCGACTCCACCTGGGACGTGCCGGAACCGGAGATCGTGCTCGTCCTCGATTCCGGCGGACGCCTCTTCGGGTACACGATCGGCGACGACCTGTCGTCGCGGTCCATCGAGGGGGACAACCCGCTCTACCTGCCGCAGGCCAAGGTCTACGACGGGGCCTGCGTCGTGGGACCCGGCATCGTCCCCGCCGGAGACATCTCGCCCCCCTTCGACATCCGGATGACGATCACCCGGGACGGCGCACCGGCCTTCGACGCCTCGCTGTCCACGCGCAAGATGCACCGGAGCTTCGAAGAACTCGCCTCGTGGCTCTTCCGCGGTCTGCGGTTCCCCGAGGGCGTGCTGCTCATGACGGGCACGGGCCTGGTCCCCGGAGACGACTTCACCCTGCAGCAGGACGACCGCGTCACGATCGCCGTCGACGGCATCGGCACCCTCGAGCACGCCATCAGCGTGCTCGGATCCGGCTAGAACCGTCCGAACCGCCGGAACGCCTCCACCGGATGCGTCCCGTCGAGGATGGCCTTTCGGACGAGGTCCTCGGTCCGGATCACCTCTTCGGCCTTCGCGACGACGTCCTCGGCGACGTCCTTCGGGATCACGACCACCCCGTCACGGTCGCCGACGATGTAGTCGCCGGGCTGGATGATCACCGAGCCGATCGTGATCGGCACGCGGTGTCCGACCATGCGCCAGCTCCCGTTGATGTCCTTCGGTGTCGTGTACTTCGCGAACACGGGAAACCCGAGCCGGAGGACGTACTCGACATCCCGGACTCCTCCGTCGATCACCGCGCCCCGGGCCCCCCGGAACTTCGAGGTTTCCGCCGAGAGCTCACCGAAGTGGGCGCAGACCTCGTCGTTCGGCTGGGACACGATCACGTCGCCGGGGGCCAGATCCCCGAGCATCGTCAGGAAGGGGATGAAGACCACCTCCGGGTCCTCGCTCGTCGTGGGTTCGCCCGCCACCGTCATCGCCCGTCCCGCTACGGTCTGCCCAGGCTGCAACGCAGCGATGCCCGGGGGCAGGGTCTGGTCCCGGAATCCCCCCTCGAACAGGATGTCGGCGATGGCCCCGGTGTAGGGAACCTCAGCGAAACGGTCGACCAGATTCGTGTCCTCCACAGCCTCACTCCTCCTCAATAGCCTTCGTCGAGATCTACCACGTTGCGCAGCGGCGCACCCTCCAGCCAACGGCGCAGGTTGTCCACGAAGATCGCCCCCGCACGCTTCATGTATCCGGGATGCCAGCCGCTGACGTGGGGGGTGATGAGAACGTTCGGCGTGGTCCACAGGGGATGGTCCCCCGGCAGGGGTTCGGGATCCATCACATCGAGGCATGCGAACGCCGGCCGTCCCATCCGCAGGCCGTCGAGGAGCGCGTCGGTGTCGACGGTTCCGCCGCGTCCGGCGTTGGTGAAGATGCATCCCTCGGGCATCGCCGCGAATTCACGGCGTCCGACGAATCCTTGCGTCGCCGAGGTGAGCGGAAGCGTGTTGAAGACGACGTCGGCGGTCGCGAAGAACGCCTCGCGGTCCGACGGTCCGTGCATCTGTTCGACGTCCGGATGCGGTTCGCCCGTGCGCCGCAGGCCGATCACACGCATCCCGAAGGCACGTCCGATCCTCGCCGAGTGGCCCCCGACGGCGCCCACGCCCAGCACGCCGAGCGTCCGGCCGGCGAGCATACCGACGCCGGTCGTGTAGTCCTCGAGACCCCATGTGGCTTCCCGTTGGGCGTCCCACAACGGAGGCAGTCGCCTGAGGACGGCCAGGGTCATCGCGAACAGATGCTCGCTGATGGGCTCGGCGTGAATGCCACTCGCGTTCGTCAACGTGATGTCACGGTCACGCAGAGTCTGGAGCGGTGCCTTGTCGGCTCCGGCTCCCACCTGCTGCACCCATGCCAGTGCGGGCAGGGCCGCCACACGATCCTCGTCGGCGTGCCCGAAGAGGACGTTCACCTCCGGCGCCAACGAGCGGTCGGCGTCCAGGTCGGCCTGGGTGACCACTTGGAGATCGGGAGCCATCTCCGCGATCGTCCGGCGCAGCGACGGGTGGTCGTGGTCGACGAGGATCGTGGTCATGGCAGGTCCTTCCCATCTCGGATCATGGTCGAATCCCTCGCCGGGTCACCCAGAGCCCGGCCCGCCCGCGCCGCCGCGAGGATCGGCTCGGTGAGCGGCGACGGGTCCAGCAGCATCTCACGGGTGGGGTGAACCAAGGACGGGAGAACACCGACGCGTTCGTAGCAGTCGAGCATGGGCCGTCCACCGATGGCCTTCCCCTCGATGGGCCAGTACGTCACGCACCGGGTGTAGGGCTCGAACAGCAGACGGTTGACCGGAGAGCATGCTCTGGCCACCTGGTCGGCATCCAGGTACCAGTCCTTTCCCCACATGAAACCGATGGGGGCCACCTGCGAGAAGGCCTGCCAGGGAGCGATGACCTCGTTGATCCCTTCTCCCCCGACGACCATCGGGCCCAGCGCCTCGTGAACGTCGGCGAGGATCCGATCCATCCCCTGGGCGACGTTCAGCCCGTCCACGAGGCCCCCGGCGTGGTTGTAGCCGTGGAAGGTCTGGTCGATGAAAACCCCGTCGAACGGATACCTGTCCAGGACACCGGAGAGCGTTCGCACGAACCACTCCCGCCATCTCCGGCTGCCGGGATGGATGTAGGCGAGGTCGATCGGGGATTGGCCGGGAACCGGCCAGTGCCAGGCGAGCGGCTCCCCGGTGAACGGATCGGCGAGGTGGAATTCCCGCAGCTGCTCGTAGGCCCCGCCGTGGACGTCGACCGCGAAGACGTTCGTGTGGGGGATCACCCGATAGCCGAGGCCGTGGAGGTCGTCCACGAACCCGGGGATGTGGTCGGCGGCTTCGTAGACCGGATAGTTCCGATCGTAGGGGTCGCTGCGCCACTCCGGTAGGTGGATCAGCGTCGCCCGTGGGTCGACGTGCCCGGCGAGCTCGCGGGCGAAATCCATATCGGTAGGTGCGAAGCTCACGAACAATCGCACCTCGGACGCCCAGTCCGGGGTCGCGGCGGGCCCGGAGCGCGACAACATCCAACGTTGGTAGCGGGAGATCGGCTCGTCCCGCCAGTCACCCCGGTACGCGGAGAACCTCCACGCGAGCCCTTCCGCGGTGCGCCGCCCGCCGAAGGGGGCCTGCTCCTCGGTCCGGAACGTCAGATCGCTCGCCTCCGCAGACCGACCGAGGCCCAGGGTCTTGCTCCGCAGATCCGGATCCTCGGCGTGGACCATCGCACCGGCTCCGTCCCCGTGCGCGATCACCATCGCCGCCGACCACGTCCGCGGCCACTGGAACTCGAACGCCGGCAACAGGTCGTGGTCGGTCCCGAAGCGCATCCCGGCCAGCGCCGGGACATGCAGCTCGAGGCTCGCCTCGACGGCCAGATGGACGCTGACCCCCGCCACGTCCCCGCGTGCGGACAGGATGCGGGGCGTCAACACGAGGTCGCCGGTGGACTCGTCGGCCTGCACGACGAGCTCTCCCACGCCCTCGGGCGCATCCACCGTGATCGCCAAGACCAGCTCGCAGCGACGTTCGACGGTGACGGCGCCTCGCAGCCATACCGTGTCCCCGCCGGCATCCACGAGGCCGAGACCACCGGATGGTCCGACGATCGGCATCCCACTGCGCGACCGGATGGAACGCACCCGGGGGCCGTCGAGCTCCGCCGACCAGTCCTTCCCGTCCAAGGTGACGCGGGTCCCGTCGACCCCGATGGCCATCGTCTTCCTTCCCGCCCGCACCCGGGCCGCGTCGAATACTTCTGGTATAACTGGCCACACTGGACGGACACAAGGTTCGCCTGTCGCGGGCAGAGGGAGCTACCACGTGAGGTCGGATCCGACCGATGCCAAGGGACCGGTTCCCAGGCCACGTTCGGCGGGCGTCGTATACACGGGGGTCACCCTCGTGCTGGTGGCCGTCATCGGGCTCGTCGCACTCACGGCCACCCAGCCCCCACCGCCGACGATCGCCGAGTTCGCGCCCCAGGCCGTCGAGAGGATCGAGGAAGCTCCGAGCGAGCAGACGAGCGCGTTCGGCGCCGGGGAGGGCGGCCTCGGAACGGGCGGAGCTGCGATCCCGACCCCACCTCCGGTCGATGAGGATCCTCCGGCGGTCGACGTACCACGCGTACGACGCTGCATCGGCGACCCCCCGCGGCAGATCGAAGATCCTCAGTCGCCGCCGTGCGTCCCGTACTGGGACGGGGACAACGGAGGGAACACCTGGAGGGGCGTCACGGGAACGGAGATCATCGTGGCGCGTCCCGGCGGGAGCGATCTCGGACGGCGCGAACGGGCCTACGTCTCGTTCTTCAATCGACGGTTCGAGCTCTACGGACGCCGCATCACCCTCGTGCCCCTCGAGGTACCGGACGGCGGCGATCCGGACCCCGCGGCGATGTCCTCGGACGCCGAGGCCGTGGACGCCGAGATCGGCGCCTTCGCCTCACTGTCGTATCCCGACCGAGCTGGCGTCGAGTCCTACTACTACGACCATCTGGCTCGCCGGAACATCCTGAGTGTCGCGGGACGCGCGACCATGTCGACCGAGACGCACTACGGACGGATGGATCCCTACCAGTGGAACTATCTCGCCGCCGCGGACACCGTCTTCCGGAACCTCGGCGAATGGTACTGCGGCACCCTCGCGGGCCGGCCCGCCCGCCATGCGGGTTCGGGTATCGACAGCTCGGGGACACGGAAGCTGGGCGTGATCGTGGAAACCGCTCACGATGGCTCCTTGCCGGACGTGACGGAGCTGCAGACCGTCCTCGACGGCTGCAGCACCACAGAGGTCGTGTGGAGCGAGAACAAGCGCGGCGACGGCGGCGACGGGACCTCGGCGATCCTCCGTCTCAGCACCCAGGACGTCACCACGGTGCTGTGCCTCTGCCATCAGGGCGAGCTCGCGTTCAACTACATGGTCAACGCGACGTCCCAGGGATTCTTCCCCGAATGGCTGGTATCGACGTACCTCTACCACGACTCCGACGTCGGCGGCCAGACCTACCCGGCAGAGCACCGCTCGCGCGCGTTCGGGATCTCGTTCATGAACAAAGCCCTGCCCCCGGAGGACATGCCACGGTACTGGGCCGCCAAAGAGGCCGATCCGGAGGAGGATGCCCGGGTCGAACTCAATCCCTTCAACATCTACAAGCAGTTGTTGCTGCTGGCCTCCGGCATCCAGATGGCTGGACCGGACCTGAATCCCGAAGCCCTCCGTGACGGGCTGTTCGGTGCGCGCTTCCCGAACCCGGGGTGCGGGGGGCCGCCCTATTACCAGGCATGCGTCGACTTCGGTCCCCGCAACCACACGATGAACGCCGATGCGGCGACGATCTGGTTCGACCCCTCGGCCCGCTCGTACCAGGCGGCA
>CAZLKN010000005.1:0-111834 GCA_964560135.1 uncultured Actinomycetes bacterium
GTGGCCGCGTTCGGGCCCGGGACGCTGGTGGGTCGCCAGCGGTCCGCACGAGGCGTCCCAGAAGAACAGGTAGGTGTCCCCGTCGGTGCTGTCCAGCTCGAACCGGTGCCCCTCGGCCCCCGCCGGCAGCTCGATCCAGTACCCGTCCAGACCCTGCGCCCAGTTGCCGGAGTCGCATGGTGACAGCGCGTTCAGCAGACCGCCCGCGGCGATCTGGATCGTCTCCTCCACGACGAAGTCCCCGCCCCCGTCGTGCGCTGCAGCACTCGGTGCCATGGCGCCCACGAGCACACCGGCGACCAACATCCTTGCGATCACGCGCATGTCCCCTCCCGTCGAGTTGTCCCACCCAGAGGTTCGACCCAGACGAGGCTCCTTCCTCTACCGCAGCGCGGACAGGTACTCGGTCACCAGGCCCTCGGGCATGCCCAGGAGCTGCAGGTTGTAGAAGTAGATCCGCTGCGCGACCCCCTCGTAGCGGGCCTTCACCTTGTCCGGGACCTCGTCGGGGCGACCGACGATCGCGAAGGTGTCCAGCATCTCGTCGGTGATCTCGGCCCCCATCGCCCCCACGTCGCCCTTGGCCATCAGCTCGTGCAGCTTCGGCGGGACATCGTCCCAGCCGTGGGTCTCGAAGATCTTCCGGTAGGTGCGCGTCGAACCGTAGAAGGCGATCTGCGAGCGGACGAACGACGAAGCTGCCTCACGCTCACCGTCGGTTTCCCCGATCACCAGGAACACCGGACACATCACGGTGATCTCCTCCCGGCCCCGTCCCGAGCGCGCCAGGCCCTTGTCGATCGCGGGGGTCAGCACCTGCTCGATGTACGCGCGCGAGTGCACGGGGTGCACGAGGATCCCGTCGCCGCACAGCCCCACCGTCTCCGCGTTGTACTCGTTCACCGCAGCCGTCCAGATCTGCGGATCGGGGTGCTGGATCGGCCCGGGGTCGAAGAACGGCGAGATCACCGTGTGGGTGTAGAAGCGCCCCCGGAAATCGGGCTTCTGGCCGCTGCGGAACGCCTCCCACAGCGCCCGCACCGCCTGCACGTGCTCACGGAACTTCGGTCCCGGCGACTCCCAGCGCATCCCGAACCGCCGCTCGATGTGACCCTTCACCTGGGTGCCGAGCCCGAGCACCATCCGGCCCCCGGACGCCTCGTGCAGCTGCCACGCGTTCACCGCCGTCACGAACGGCGAGCGGGCGAACGCGATCGCCAGGTTCGTCCCGATGAGCGGCTCGGTCGTCTCGAGTGCGGGCGCCGCCAGATCCAGGAACGGGTCGCTCTGCGTCTCCGTCGAGTAGACGGCGTCGAAGCCCATCTGCTCGTAAGCGATCGCCGCCCGCCGGGCCCCCCGGACACCGGCCGGCAGCACCGCGTCGACCTTGAACCCCATCAGATCCCTCCTAGTTCTCGAGCGGACGGACGACGCTCTCCCGCAGCCGCGACAGCTCCTCGACCCAGTCCGCCGGCGGCGCCACAGGAACGACCACGAACTTCGTCGCGCCCTCCTCCACGAACGCCGACACCAGGTCACGCAGACGGCCGTCGCCGCCGACGGCCACGATCTCCAGCGGATCCACGTCCGGACGCCGCTCCCGCACGAGGCCGAGCACGCCGTCGGGATCAACCCCTTCGGGCACGTAGGGCACGAGCGCGCCGTAGTGATCCTCTTCGATCTCCCTCCCCGCCGCCGCGGCCTCCTCCCGGATCAGATCTACCCGTGCGGCGTACTCGGAGGGTGCGAGGAAGGACGGCAACCAGCCCGTCCCGTAGCGGCCCACCCGCCGGCATGCGGGGGCCGAGTGACCGCCGAACCACACATCCGGGTGCGGCGTCTGCACCGGCTTCGGACGCAGCGTCAAACCGTCCACCCGGAAGAACCGGCCCTCGAACACCACATCTTCGGACGTCCACAGCTTCACGATCAGTTCGGTGGCCTCCTCGGTACGGGCGGCACGCTCGCTGCGCGGCACCCCGAAGATCCCGTGCTCGGGGGCGACATCGGATCCCAGACCGAACGCGACCACCAGCCGGCCCCCGGACAACACATCGATCGTGGCCAGCTCCTTGGCGAGCAACACCGGGTTGCGGCCCGGGAGCACGAGCACGCTCGGACCGAATTTGAGCCGATGGGTACGCCCCGCGACCGCCGCCATCGCCGCCAGCGGATCCGGGACGTCGGCCGCCACCCGCTCCGACAGCCACAGCGAGTCCCAGCGCTGCTCCTCGCAGGCGTCGACGATCCGCCAGAACCCCTCACCGTCGAGCCCGGCGGTCGCGGTGGTCCCGAGCCCGACCCCCACCCGGATCTTCATGGCCCCATCCTGACGCCGCGGGACCCCGGAGCGCACCTCGGACGAACCCCGGAACAGAGCCCGCCTACGGGATCGGCAGGCGCAGGCCGCCGGAGGGCCGAGCCGTCGGAGCCGGCGTCGCCTCCTGCTTCGCGGGACGCTCACCGACCGTGCGGGCGTTCACAGCGGGCACCAGCGCGCCACGCACCACCAGCCGGTAGCGCTCGCTGCCGTACGGATGGCAGGTGAACAACGTCACGACGTCCTCGCCGGTGGGGTTCACGATCCACACGTCCTTCGGCTCGACGACGAACGACTCCGTGACCCGGTAGACGGCGTCCCCCATCGCCTCCGTCGAGAACCGGATCTCGTCGCCAGGCTGGAGCTTGTCCAGGTCGCGGAACGGACGGGTGTAGGTCGACCGGTGGCCGGCGATCACGGAGTTCCCCGCCATCCCCGGCAGCGACGTCCCGGGCCAGTAGGACGGGCCGAGGTCGATCGTCCACTGCTCGATGCCCTGGTACAGGGTCTCGTCCACGCCGAGCTTCGGGATCTGCATGCGCCCGATCTCGATCGGGACCCGCGGCGTGGGCTCGGGTGCCGCCACCTGCGCCGCACCGGCCGGCACCTCGGCCGCCGATGGGCCCTCACCGAACGACGGCAGCGGTACCGCATCACCTGAGTCCGCCGCCAAGGGAACACGCACCCGTGACGACGAGGCTTCCGCGCCCGCGGCGTCCTGCCGTTCGGCCGTCACGATCACGGCCACGAGGAGGCAGGCGATGCTGAGCATCGCGGCGATTCGCTCCCCCCGCCGGGAGCCGACCGGCCGATCGTCGAACCCCATCTAGGAGAGGGTACCGGAAGATCGGCGATCTCACCGATGGACCGGCCGGGCCTCCACGAACACCTCGTGGGGCTCGTCGGCGGGCGCGCGGCCGAGGGCCCGTTCGATCTCCCGCCACGCGCCAAGGATCCCGCAGGCGGCGATCGCCCAGAAGACCGCGACGCTGACGAGCACCAACGCCCAGCGTCCGATGGGGGCCGCGGAGCGTGTCAGCCCGAAGGCCAGGTTCTCGGCCGGAGCGAAGAGCACGAGCAGCCGTTCGAGCGATGCGATCGGCACCGAGAAGAAGTGGATCGTGGCGTGGCCGGCCAGGCCCCAGGCGGCGCCGAGCCAGCCGGCGTCACCGTAGGTCATCCGGTCGGCCTGCGGCCGCCAGGCGTCCATCGCCGGATGCGACACCCGCACCTCGGTACCGTGCGCCATACCTCCAGCCTACCGCCCGCTCTGCGAGAAGTGCATCCAGTCGCTGGCGCTGCGCCACGTCCCGCCCCAGCCCCAGCCGATCGCCGCGAAGGCCTCGGTGACGACGTCTGCGGCATCGATCATCCCCGGCCGCCGCCACTCCCGGTCCGTGTAGGCGGAGGCGAGTTCCGGGAGCACGAGGTCACCCTTGAGATAGGGGTTGTGGAAGGGGTTGATGTCCACCGAGAGGCCGCGGGCGTGCTCCGACCACGCCGCACCGCCGCGCGACGGACGGCACACGAAGGCGGTCGTGTTGTTGCCGTCCCCGGTGGGCGGGAGATCCAGCTCCTCGGCGGCGACCACCCGCATCTCCTCGATCGGGAACCTGGCCTCGTGCAGAGCACGGAAGACCTGGACGATCCCCTCGGCCACCGAGGCGTGGACGAGCAGCTCACCGGTGTGGGCCAGCCCGTCGAACCCCCAGAACCCCACCGTCAGGTACCGGAGATCGTCCAGCCCCACGGGGCACTCCGGCGACCAGGTCGACCGCGCTGCGACGCCGGGGGGCACCGGCTGCACGGACGACGCGAAGTCCTCGCCGCCGGGGGACGGCAGCACATCGATGGTCGGCAGACGCCGGTCCTGCAGCTCGGTCGGGGTCGGCAGCACCTGCCCGTACCCGTCGGGACGCAGCGGCAGCGGACGGGTCCCGAGCCACTCCGGACGCGACGGCTGCTCCTCCTCGGCGACCACGTCCACCTCACGGACGCCGGGCACCTCGGCCTCCGCGACGTCCACGGGGGCGGGGGTCCCGCAACCGGCGAGGAACACCAGAACGAGCGCTGCTCGGGTGATGGCGGGCATCCTCAAACTCTACCCGTCCGCAGCTAGTGTGGGGACGAGGATCGAACCGCGACAGGAGGGACCGCCGATGACCGCGAACAGCAGCGCTCCCCTCGGCACCTACGACGGATCCACGGCGCTGGTCGTCGTGGACATGCAGAACGACTTCGCCGCCCCGTCCGGCAGCCTCTACGTCCCCGGAGGGGAGGACGTCGTGCCGCTCGTGAACAACGAGATCGAGGCGGCCACGAACGCCGGCGCGTTCGTCGTCTACACCCAGGACTGGCACCCGGAGTCCACGCCCCATTTCGAGAAGGACGGCGGCATCTGGCCGGTGCATTGCGTCGGCGGCACGACGGGGGCCGAGTTCCATCCGGACCTGCGCGTGATCGACGCGCCGGTGGTCCGCAAGGGCGTGGACGGCGCGGACGGCTACTCCGGGTTCAGCGTCCGCGACCCGTCCAGCGGTGACGAGGAGCCCACCGAGCTCGACCGCCTCCTGAAGGAGCGCGGTGTCCGTCGCGTCGTGGTGGCCGGCCTCGCGCTCGACTACTGCGTGAAGGAGACGACGCTGGACGCACGGCGGCTCGACTACGAAACCCATCTCCTCGCCGACGTCACCCGGGCGGTGAACCGGGAGCCGGGGGACGGGGCCCGCGCGGTGGCCGCCGTCGTGGAGGCCGGAGCCCGCGTCAGATGACGGGACACCGCCGCGAGGGCTCGGGGGCCACCGGGGCCCTCGGCCTCCACACCGACCTCTACGAGCTCCGGATGGTCGAGTCCTACCTCCGGCTCGGCATGACCGCACCCGCAACCTTCAGCCTGTTCGTGCGTCCCAGCATCCAGCGTCCCTGGTACGTCGCCCTGGGGGTGCACCGCGTCCTCGAGCTGCTCGAGGCCTTCGCCTACACCGACGCCGAGATCACCTACCTGCGCGACCTCGGCATCACCGGCCAGGCGCTCGACTACCTGCGCGACCTCGAGGTCACCGGCGAGGTCTGGGCCGTGGAGGACGGCACGGTCATCCTGGCCCCCGAGCCGATCGTGGAGGTGACCGCACCGCTGCCGATCGCGCAGCTCCTCGAGACCGCGGTGCTCAACCTCGTGCAGTACCCCACGATGATCGCCACCAAGGCCGCCCGCCTGTCCCTCGCCGCCGCCGGACGGCCCGTCGCCGACTTCGGCTTCCGGCGCGCGCAGGGGCTCGAGACCGGCGTCGAGGCCGCGCTCGCCGCGTTCGTCGGGGGTGGCTGCACCACCTCGAACGTGGAAGCCGGACGCCGGTACCCGCAGCTCTCGGTCGTCGGGACGATGGCGCACTCCTTTGTGCAGTCCTTCGACGACGAGATCGAATCCTTCCGGGCCTTCGCCGAGCATCATCCGGGCGGTACGACGCTGCTCGTGGACACCTACGACACCGTCGAGGGCGTGAAGAACGCGATCGAGGTCGGACGCGAGATGGCCGGACGCGGCGAGCAGCTCCAGGCGATCAGGCTCGACTCCGGCGATCTCGCCGCCCTGGCGACCGAGGCTCGTCGGCTCCTCGACGAGGCCGGCTTCACCGACGTGCAAATCTTCGCCTCCGGGGGCCTGGACGACGAACCGATCCACGAGCTGCTCGAGGCCGGCGCCCCGATCGACGCCTTCGGGGTGGGCGGCGCCCTCACCGTCTCCAAGGATCTGCCGGCCCTGGACATCGTCTACAAACTCACCGAGTACGACGGGCGTCCCCGGGCGAAGTACTCCGACGAGAAGGCCACCCTGCCCGGCCCCAAGCAGGTCTTCCGCACCGGTGGACCGGATACCGACGTCCTCGCCGCCCGCGACGAGGACCTCCCGGGTCGCCGGCTCCTCTCCCCCGTCTGGAGCCACGGCGACGCTCTGCGGAGCTTCGACGTGACCGCGGCCCGCGAGCGGGCCCGGGAGGAGCTCGACATGCTCCCAGAGGCGTGGCGGCGTCCGCCCTGGCCCGATACCCCGCCCGAACCGTCGATCAGCGCGTCGCTGCGAGAGGCGAACGAGACGCTGCGTCGCGAACGGCTCGGCTGACTCAGCTCCCTCGCTCGCCGGCGGGGGGCTCGTCCGGCGGGACCGGAGCGCCGCTGCGCATATGCGTGTCAAGGGCATCCCGATCGCAGTCCGGACACAGGTGCACGGTCACGGTTCCGACGATCGAGATCTGGTTTCCGCGCACCTTCTGCACGACGGCCTTCGGCGCCGCCCGCAGATCCGTGTTTCCGCACCCCGGGCACCGGCCGCGGGGATCACGGTCCCACTCATGGCCGCAGGCGTCGCAGGTGATGTGGATCAGCTCGCCCGTCCGGGCCCCCGTGAGCTTCTCGCGCTCACCGCAGACCGTGCATTGGATCTCAGGCGCCAACGATCGGCTCCAGTCGCACTTCGGGACGGTCGCGCTCCAGCCGCTCCAGCTGGTAGGGGTTGGCGAACATCGCCAGGACGACGCCGTCGGAGCGGGTCAGGAACCGGACGTCGCGCTCCCCGGCCAGCGCCGAGACGGTGTCCCGGTCGGCGATCCGAGCGATGTTGTGACGGGACTCCTCCATCTGCACCGACGCTCCGAACTCCGTCTCCAGCCGGTGGACCGCCACCTCGAACTGCATCGGGCCGACGGCCCCCAGCACGGGGGCCTGGTCGCCGAGATCCGGGTCGCGGAGCACCTGGATGACACCTTCCTCCTCGAGCTGCGCCAGGCCCCGCCGGAACTGCTTGTAGCGGCCCGAGTCGCGGTTGCGGGCGACCCGGAAGTGCTCCGGCGGGAAGGTCGGGACGCGCGGGAAGGTCACCGGCTGGCCGGCATGGATCGTGTCCCCGATCCGTACGCCGCCGGCGTTCACGAGCCCGATCACGTCGCCCGGGTGGGCGGTGTCCATCGTCGCGCGCTCCTGCCCGAAGATCTGATTGGCGTAGCGCGTCGTGAGCTGGCGGCCCGTCGGGCCGTGCACCACCGGCATCCCCCGCTCGAAGGTGCCGGAGCACACCCGCACGAAGGCGATCGTGTCGCGGTGGTCGGGATCCATGTTGGCTTGGAGCTTGAAGACGAAGCCGGAGAACGGCGCGTCCAGCGGACGCCCGGCCCCCTCGACGTCCGCCTTCGGCCGCGGAGGCGGCGCGAGGTCGACGACCGCGTCGAGCAGCAGGCGCACCCCGAAGTTCCACAGAGCCGATCCGAAGAAGACGGGGGACGTCGTCCCGTCCAGGAACGAGGCCACGTCGAGGTCTGCGCCGACGGCTCCCAGCAGTCCGAGCTCCTCGGCGGCGGCGGAACCCGCGGTGAGATCCAGCGATTCCTCGGGGGATTCGGTGGCTCCCCGCGCGGTGCGCCCGAACCGGATGAACCCGCCGGTGCGCCGGTCGGCCACGCCCACGAGCACGCCCTGCTCGTCCACCGGCCACGTCACGGGGGTGGGATGGATCCCGAGCGTCTCCTCGATCTCGTCCAGCAGCGCCAGCGGCGGGATCCCCGGACGGTCGCACTTGTTGACGAAGGTGATCAGCGGCGTCCCCCGCTGGCGGCAGACCTCGAAGAGCTTGCGGGTCTGGCTCTCGATGCCCTTGGCGGCGTCGAGCACCATGATCGCGGCATCGACGGCGGTGAGCACACGGTAGGTGTCCTCGGAGAAGTCACGGTGGCCCGGGGTGTCGAGCAGGTTCAGCACGTGGTCGCGGTGCGGGAACTGCAGGACGGTCGAGGTGATCGAGATCCCGCGCTGGCGCTCGAGGTCCATCCAGTCGCTGGTGACCGCCCGGCGACCCTTGCGGGCCTTCACCGCTCCGGCCTCCTCCACCGCCCCGGAATACAGGAGGAACTTCTCGGTCAACGTCGTCTTGCCCGCATCAGGATGCGAGACGATGGCGAACGTGCGTCGCCGAGCGGCTTCCTGGGAAGGGGTCGACATACCCCTTCACGATATGCGAGATCTGCTCCCGGAGCGCGCGGTGGTTTGTGCGCCAACGCCCACACCCGCACGATAGGTGCCATGGATCCCGACCGCGACAACCCGACCCCACCCGACGGCGAGGATACACCGACCGACGACCTCGTCGGAGAGGACCCGTCCGCGGGCGGTCCGCCGTCCGAGGCCGCGGACGCCGAGCCTCCGCCGCGCGTCTGGGACGCGGAGCGCAAACGCTGGGTGTCCGAGGTCGAAGCGGACACGCCCGCGCCGTCCCAACCGACCCCCGAAACCACGACCGAGAGCCCCCCGCTGCCCGACGTGGTGTCCCAGGCGCCCGCGCGGACGACGCCTCCCTCCCCGCCCCCGGCCGTAGCGTCCGAGCCGCTCCCGCACTGGCTGGCGGTCGTCCTCGCAGGCAGCCTCGGCGCCGTCCTCGGGATCGTCGTCATGCTGTTCTTCCCCGGACCCGCCGACCCGCGCGACGGCACCGGGCCGCGCGCCGGAGGCGACACCAGCACCCTGCCG
Source organism: uncultured Actinomycetes bacterium (assembly GCA_964560135.1). Classification (GTDB taxonomy): domain Bacteria; phylum Actinomycetota; class JAICYB01; order JAICYB01; family JAICYB01; genus CAZLKN01. Next base: position 8,834 of record CAZLKN010000005.1, read on the forward strand.
GACTTCGATCCGGTGGAGATCGGCCGGGATGCCCGGCCCATGGTGGTCGGGGTGACCGGCCGCGTCCCCGACGAACCGGCCCGGTCGGGGTCGGGTGTGCTCATCGGGTCGGACGGCATCATCGCCACCGTCCAGGCAGTGGTGGAGGAAGCCACGGTGGAGGTCACGCTGCCCGACGGCCGGACGGTCACCGCAGAGGTCCTGGGGGCCGACCCCCACACGGGCATCGCGATCCTGCGCGCGGACGTCGTGGACCAGATAGCCCTGCCACGCGGGTCGGCGGAGTTCATCCGGCTCGGCGAGCCGGCGGTCACGGTCGCACAGCAGGAGCGGTTCGCCTCGGTCACCTCAGGTGTGATCACCGAGATCGGCCGTCCGGTCACGGCCGGCGACGGGCGTCGCCTGCTCAACGCGGTCCGGCTCGACCGGGACGTGCCGTCCAACGGGGCGCTGGTCGTCGGCATCGGCGGGACCGCCCTCGGCCTCACGACCCCGGTGGCGAACGGCGTCGTCGTCCCCATCGACCTGGTGTGGTTCGTCCACGACCACGTCACCGCCGGCCGGGACGTCGACCATCCCTACATCGGACTGGTCGCCACCGAGTTGGAGGACGACCCGCGCCTGCCCTCGGACACCCTGGCGCTGGCCGTCGTGGACGTCCTCAACGGGGGCCCCGCCGCCGAGGCCGGGCTGCGCCGCGGGGACCTGATCGTCGGGGTCGCCGGGGAGCGGATCGACGGTGGGCTCACGCTGCTGTCCCGGCTACTCGACGAGGGCGGCAACGAGATCCAGATCGCGCTGCTCCGCGAGGGCCAGATCGAGGTCGTGACCGTGCCCGTGCAACGGCGCGCCGCCGTCACGTAGAAGGAGGAGACGAACCGTGCACATCGGGGTGGTACTACCGCAGGTCGGATCCGACTGGGAACGATGCCGCGAGGCGGTGAGGTGGGCCGAGGAGGTGGGAGCCGATTCGGTCTGGGTGATCGACCACGTCCTCGGGTTCCCGGCCGAACGCGGCATCCTCGAGGGCTGGACGGTGATGTCGGCCGCCGCCGCGACCACCGAGCGGGTCCAGATCGGCGCCCAGGTCCTCTGCCAGTCCTTCCGCAACCCCGCGCTGCTGGCGAAGATGGCCGCGACCCTGGATCAGATCGCCGCCGGACGCCTGCGGATGCTCATCGGCGCCGGCTGGTTCGAGGCCGAGTACACAGCCTTCGGATACGACTTTCCCCCGGCGGGCAGGCGCGTCGAAGAGCTCCGGGACACCATCAGGATCCTCAAGGGCCTGCTCCACCCCCACGAGAACGGCTTCACCTACGAGGGCGCCCACCACAGCGTGCGGGACGCGGTGAACCTGCCGCTGCCGGTGCGGCAACCCTTCCCCATCGAGGTGGGCGCCGCCGGCGACCGGATCATGCGCCTGATCGGCCGGGAGGCCGACGGCTGGAACTGTCCGGGGGCCGCGCTCGGCGACCTGGACGGCCGCTTGGAGATCCTGGCCGAAGCCTGCCAGCGGCACGGTCGGTCGGTCTCCGATCTGGAGCTGTCCTGCCAGATCGTCTGCGCCGTCGGGGACGACGAGGCCGCGCAGCATCCGGGGCTGACGATGTTCTCACCGCAGCTCGGGCTCGTCGGTTCGGTGGACCAGGCCGCGCAGCGTGCCGGTGAGCTGATCGGCAGGGGGATCACCGGGTTCAACTGCATGATCCCGCCGGGACGCAAGGGCCGGGCGTGCTTCGAACGTCTGATCACCGAGGTCCGCCCGCAGGTGACGGGCTAGAGCTCGGTCACCGAGACGAGCTCGGCCCGGGCCACGATCCGGTTGGTGTGCGTGCCGGCCCTGCGGTCGAAGGTGCCGCCGCAGGTGATCAGCGTCACGGACGGCACCTCCGTGTAGCCCATGATCTGTTCGGCGCGCGGGCTGCGGCGATCGAACGAGCAGACCCAGGCCACCCGGTACTCGAAGCGCCGGCCGTCCATGGTGACGACGATCGGGTCACCCTCGCCGAGCTGTCCGATCCGGGCGAAGGAGCCCGGCTGCCGCGAGTAGTTGATGTGGCCGGCGAGCACGGCGTTCTGGGTGCGCCCCGGGAACTCGCCCTGATCCAGCCATGCCACGTCCTTGGCCGTGCGGGGGATCACCATCTCGCCCGAGGTGCCCACTCCGACGCGGACGATCGGGGCGGTGACGCCGAGGCTCGCCATCTGGACGCTGCCGTCGGTCGGCCAGGGCCCGGCGTCCTCCGACGGCGCCCAGTGCATACCGCCGCCGGGATTGGTGAGGGGCGCGCACTCCGCGGGTGCCGCGCGCGGGACCGGCGTTGGCTCCGGGGTCGGGGAGGGCACGGGCGAGGCGACGACCCGCGTTGCCAGGATCTCCGCCGAGTCCGACGGACGGAACGCCTGCAGGCCCCCGAACGTGGTGACCAACAGCCCCACGAGGGCCATGAAGGGTGCGAGCGTCCTGAGGCGAGAGATCATCGTCCTCCTACTGTCTCGGCCGGGTGGGGGGCACGGCAAGCGACCAGGACCCGTTTCGTCCGGTTGCGTCCCGGTCCCCCATCCGGGTGAACGAGGCACGGCCCGGTCGGGGTGTGCCTACGACCTGTCCTGCGGGGCTGGAGATGGGGTGGGGGTCGGCGACGCGTTGGGCCCGGGGAGAGGGATCGGACTGCGGGTCGGGGCCGGGGTCGGTGTGGGGCTCGGTGTAGGGCTCGGCGTGGGGCCGGCCGTCGGCGCCGGCGTCGGCGTCGGCGCGGGGGTGGGGGTCGGTTCCGGTGTCGGAGCCGGGGTCGGGCTCGGCTCCGGACGCGGGGTGGGGGCCGGTGTGGGGGTGGGACTGGGCGTCGGGGTGGGCGTGGCATCGGGCTGGTCCACGTCCAGGTCCTCCGGGTCCACACTCCCGATCCGGCGGTCGTCGGTGTCTGCGAGCGCCGCGCGCATGTACCGGGCGAAGATCTGGGCCGGGAAGGATCCGCCGGTCACACGGATGCCCCGGACGTCGGTCATCGGCACGTCACCCTCGGGATGACCCACCCACACCGCCGTCGAGAGCTGCGGGACGAAACCGACGAACCACGCGTTGCTGTGATCATCGGTCGTGCCGGTCTTCCCGGCGATGGGCCGGTCCAGGTCGACGGCCTGGCCCGTGCCCCGCTGGACAACGTCCATCAGCGCCCCGTTCAGCGTCCGCACCATCCGTCGGTGGAAGACCCGTTCGGTGACCGGCTCACGCTCGAAAACGACCTCCCCCCGCCGGTCAGTGATCCGGGTGACGGCATAGGGACGGGCGCGTTCCCCATCGGCCGCGAACGTGGCGAACGCCGTCGCCATCTCGAGCGGGCTGACCCCGCGGTGCAGCGCCCCCAGCGCCATCGCGCAGACGGGCGGCCGGACGGTCTCGGCGCCGATCCCGGCCTCCTCGGCCACTTCGGCGACGGGCTCCGAGCCGGTCTCCGCGACCAGGCGGGCGAAGACGGTGTTCACCGACTGCACGAGCGCGTCGTTGAGCGGCAGCCGGCCGAAGGACCGTTCCTCGTAATTGCCGACGCGCCATAACTCTCCCTCGCACTCCACCGTCGTGGGTGAGCCTCCCGATAACCGCTCCTCGGGATCGATGCCCTCGCGCAGCGCCGCGAGGTACGCGAAGGGTTTGAAGGCGGACCCCGCCTGGCGTCGTCCCTGGGATACGAGGTCGAACTCGACCTCCGGATCGAGGCCACTGACGTACGCCCGGACCGCCCCGTCTCCGGGAACCACCGAGACGAGCGCAGCGGACGGGTCGTCCGGCTCCCCGAGGAGCTCACGGACGGCATCCTCGGCCTCCTGCTGCATCGCCGGATCGAGGGTCGTCCGGATGGTCAGTCCACCGCGGCGGAACAGGCGGGCATCCCTGGCAGCCTGGTCCCCCGCCAGCTCGCGGAGGCCGCGGGCCTCGCCGAGGGCGAAGGAGACGAGATGCGGCAGCCGGTGGTCCTCAACGAGCGGTTCGGGATCCCGGACGCCCAGCGGCTGAGCGGTCGCGCCGCGCCGTCGCCGGTCCGGAAGCCAGCCGCTCTCGCCCATCAGATTCAGGACCTGGTTGCGACGCTGCCGGACGGCCTCCGGCCGCTCCCACGGATCGAGGCGCTCCGGGGACCGGATCTTCCCCGCCAGCAGTGCGGACTGCGCCGCCGAGAGATCGGGTGGCTCCCGCGCGAAGAAGCGCTCGGCGGCCGCACCGAGTCCCCAGGCCCCCTGGCCGAAGTAGACCTGATCGAGGTAGCGCTCCAACAACTCCTCCTTGGAGTGTCGGCGCTCGAGCTCCGCGGCGTAGAGCACCTCCCGGACCTTGCGGGTGAGCGTCCGCTCGGACCCCGTGTAGTTCAGCTTGGCGAGCTGCTGGGTGATCGTGCTGCCGCCCAGCAGGCGATCCCCCCGCAACGTGACGTACAGCGCGCGCACCATGGCCGCCGGATCGGTACCGGCATGCTCGAAGAACCGCTCGTCCTCGGCGGCGAGGACCGCTCGCCACACATGCTCCGGGAGCCGATCCAGCGACACCGGTTCTCGCTCCTCGCGGCCGACCTCACCGAGGACCGTCCCGTCCCTGGCCAGCACCACCGAAGATCGGGGAAGTTCGCCGAAGTCGTCGATCTCGGGGGAAAAGGGAGCCGTGAGGATCAACAGAGCGCGGCCCGTCACCTGCATCACCCCGCGCCGCAGCGGGGCCACGAGCAGCACCAGTGATGCGCAGAGTGAGAGCACGGCCACCGATCCGAGGATCAGCAGCGACCATTTGCTGGGGGCGGCGGGGGAAGCGTGGTCATCGTCCATCGTCGACTACTTGCCCGTACCGGACACGGTCTCAACACCGCGGGCCGTAGGATGGCTGCGTGGCCGACATCGGGCGCCTCCAGGAGCGCATCTCCCGCTGCCGCAAATGCCCCCGCCTCGTGGAATGGCGGGAGCGGGTGGCGCGCGAGAAGCGAGCCTCCTTCGCCGGCGAGGACTACTGGGGACGGCCGGTCCCTGCCTTCGGCGATCCTGCGGCCCGGGTGGTCGTGCTGGGTCTCGCACCGGCTGCCCACGGCGGCAACCGGACGGGCAGGATCTTCACCGGGGACCGGTCCGGCGACTGGCTCTTCCGTTCGCTGCACGCCGCCGGGTTCGCGAACCAGCCGGAGTCCGTCCACCGCGACGACGGGCTGCGGCTGACCGGCGCCTGGGTGTGCGCCGCCGTCCGCTGCGCACCACCGCAGAACCGTCCGACGACCGGGGAGCGCGACACCTGCCTGCCCTACTTCGTGGAAGAGCTCGAGCTGCTCGGAGAGGCCCGCGTGATCCTGTGCCTGGGCGGCTTCGCCTGGGACGCCGCCCTGCGGTCCCTCGCCGACCTCGGGCACAAGGCGTCGCCGAAACCGAAGTTCGGTCACGGGGCGGAAGCGAAGGTCGGCCCGTACCTCCTGCTCGGCTCCTACCACCCCAGCCAGCAGAACACCTTCACCGGACGGCTGAGCGAGCAGATGCTGGACGCCGTGGCCCGCCGCGCCGCGGACCTCGCCGACCTCGTATCCTGATACCGAACCGAGACTCGAGGGAGGAATCACACATGGACTTCAGGGATTCTCCGGAGGAAGCCGCCTGGCGCGCAGAGGTGCGCGCGTGGCTCGAAGCCAACGCACCGAAGAAGGCGAACGACGACGACGTCCCCAATCCCCTCGGCGAGGATCCCGACGATCCCCAAGCGTTCGTCGCCAAGGCCAAGGCATGGCAGAAGAAGCTCAACGACGCCGGCTACGCGGCCATCACCTGGCCGAAGGAGTACGGGGGCCGGGAAGCCACCCCCATGCAGGCCTTCATCTTCGGTGACGAGATGGGACGGTTCGACGTCCCCACCGGGGTCTACACCATCGGCCTGGGGATGATCGGACCGACGATCATGTCCCACGGCACCGAGGAGCAGAAGCAGCAATTCCTCCCGAAGATGATGGAAGGCTCCGAGATCTGGTGTCAGCTCTGGTCCGAACCCAACGCGGGCTCCGACGTCGCCTCCCTGGAGACGCGGGCGGAGCGCGACTCGGCCTCGGGCGACTGGGTCCTCAACGGCCAGAAGGTCTGGACCACCGGCGCGCAGCACTCCAAGTGGGGGCTGATCGTCGCCCGGACCGACGCCGACGTCCCGAAGCACCGCGGGATCACCTGCTTCATCGTGGACATGGAAACCGACGGCGTCGAGGTGCGTCCGCTCAAGCAGATCAACGGGGCCACGGGCTTCAACGAGGTGTTCTTCACCGACGTACGGATCCCCGACGACCAGCGCGTCGGCGACGTGAACGACGGCTGGCGTGTCGCCCTCACAACCCTGATGAACGAGCGGTACGCGATCGGCGTCGGCGGCAATCGCGGGAGCAGCCTCAACCCGCTGTTCCGTCTGGCCCGCAAGACCGACCTCCACGGCAAGCCCGCCTTCGAGGATCCGAACGTGCGTCAGGATCTCGCGAAGACCTACATCCACGGGAAGCTGCTGCAGCTCACGGGGTACCGCAGCCTCACGAAGATCTCGAAGGGCGGCATCCCCGGACCCGAAGGCTCAGCCATGAAGCTCGTGGGCACGCGGCTGGCCTCAGAGGTCGCCGACACGGCGCAGCAGATCCTCGGCCTCCACGGTGCGCTGATCGGCGACCCGGCCCCCGACGCAGGGCAGTGGGCCGGGATCTGGCTCGCCGCACCCGGCATCCACCTCGCCGGAGGAACGGACGAGATCATGCGCAACATCATCGGCGAGCGCGTGCTCGGGCTCCCCAAGGAGCCCTCGGTGGACAAGGATCTGCCGTTCCGTGAGGTGAAGAAGCGGGCCCGCGCCGCGTCCTCGTGACCGGCGGACGCCTTCCGTCCTACGACCAGCTCCCCGTCGACCCCGACAAGCCGCCCGGGTCCTCCTGGGGGGTGTGGGGGCCCGACGACGTCCTCGGCTGCCTGAACCTGCTCACGCCGGAGCGCGCCGTCCGTGGTGCGGAGTGCGTGCGTCGGGGCGCCGTGTTCCCGATCAACTGGGAGATGGACCTCCCCGATCCGCCGCTGTTCGGCCGCGCGACCTTCCGGCACGACGTCCTGTGGCTCCGGCACGACGCCGGCCACGACGAGATGCTCCACGACTGGAACACGCAGAGTTCGTCGCAGTGGGACGGCTTCCGGCACATCCGCCATCCCGTGTACGGCTTCTACAACGGGGTGGACGACGAGGAGCACGGCGTCCACCACTGGGCCCGCCGTGGTCTCGCGGGCCGGGGGGTGCTGGCCGACGTGGCTCGCTGGCGCGAATCCGTCGGTCGTCCCCTGAGGGCCGATGAGAGCGATCCGATCGAGCCGGAGGACATCCTGGCGACCCTGGAGGCCCAGCGCGTCGAGGTCGAGCCCGGCGACGTCCTGATGATCCGCACCGGCTGGATGGCGTGGTACCGCAGCCTCGATGCCGCGGCGCGGCGCCGCACCGCGGAGAGCTTCCGCTGCTGCGGCCTGCGGCCGGGTCGCGAGACCCTCCGGATGCTGTGGGACCTGCACATCGCCGCCGTCGGCGCCGACAACCCCGCCCTGGAGGTCTGGCCCCCGGGGCCCGCGAGCCGGGAGGAGACGATCGCAGCGCTCCGCGAGGACCCGACCCGGGTGGACGGGATCTTCATGCACTTCGCGCTACTGCCGCTGCTCGGGCTCCCCATCGGCGAGATGTGGGACCTGGACGCCCTGGCGGCCGACTGCGCCGCAGACGGCGTCCACGAGGTATTCTTCACCTCAGCCCCCCTGAACCTGCGAGGCGGTGTGGCCTCGCCCCCGAACGCCCTGGCGATCAGATAACGGAGCGTGACATGGGCACCCCCTGGTGGCGCCAACGACGCGCCCATAGACAGCAGAGGGGAAAACCGCCTACCGTTGCTCCTGCTGGGTCCATGTCCGAACGAGGCGGCTCTCTCGAGTCGGCAGCCGGCGGGGGACGGATGTCGCCGTCGCCCATCGCCGAACCGGCGATGGAGGCGCTTTCGCATGCGGTCGTCGTCCTGTCCGCCGAGGGCGCCGTGCGCTACGCCAATCCGGCGGCTCTCGCGCTGCTCGACCTGGGCGTCGACCAGATCCTCGGCCGCGGTGTGGAAGAGGCGATCTCACCGGACGCCGTCGAGGGGTTCGAGCGCAGCAAGGCGATCGAGGGTTGGGCGGGGGACATCCAGATGCCGGACGGCAATCGCCTGGCCGCCCGCTGGTCCCCCCTGCCGGACGGTGGAGGCGTCGTGGTCCTCGCGAGGCCGGGTGGCGAAACGGAGGACCGGACCCGCCAGCAGCTCGAGCTCGCTCTCGAGGCCAGCCAGATGGGCGTATGGGATTGGGACATCCACACGAACGAGGTCCGGTGGTCCCGGCCCCTGGAGGTGATCTACGGACTGCCGCCCGGTGGCGCCCCCAGGAACCTCGAAGCCCTCGCCACCCTCCTCCATCCGGACGACCGGGACGAGGTGCTGGCGCAGATCCAGAAGGCCCTTCAGGAGCGCGGGCCACACCACGTGATCCATCGGGTCATCTGGCCCGACGGCACCGTACGGTGGGTGGAGAGCAAGGGCCGCGTGCTCCTGGGACCTGACGGGAGACCCACCGGGATGACCGGTGTGGCCGTCGACATCAGCGACCACAAGCGGGCCGAGTTCCTCGCCGAGGCCGGAGAGATCCTGAGCGGGTCCCTCGAGGTCGAGGAGATCATGAGCAACCTCGCCTCGTTGACCGTCCCCAGGTTCGCGGAGTGGTGCGTGGTCTTCGTCGAGAATGACGAACACCCCCGCCGGGCGGTCGCCGTCCACGCCGACCCGGCCCAGGCTGCCCTCGTCGACGCACTCCTGGACCGGTACGCCCCGGATCCCGACAGCACGCTGGGTCCGCCCCATGTGCTCCGGACGGGGCTCGCTGAGCTCTACCCGGAGATCCCCGCAGAGCTCCTCGAGCTCCTGGCGCCGAACCCGCACGACCTCCGGGTGCTCCGCGAGATGGAGCTCAGCTCGGCGATGATCGTCCCGTTGACGGCGCGCAACCAGACCTTCGGCACGGTAGCGGTGTTCTCGAACCGTCCCGAGTTGCACTACGGCGAGCAGGACCTCACCTTCGTCGTCGATCTCGCGCAGCGTGCGGCGCTGGCGATCGACAACGCGAACCTGTACCAGGAGCAGCACGAGATCTCGCATGTGCTCCAGCGCAGTCTGATCCCTCCCCGGCTCCCGCAGCTGCGTGGGATCGAGCTCGCGGCCGCCTACCGTCCCGGGGGACGCACCACCGAGGTCGGCGGCGACTTCTACGACTGCTTCCGCGCCGCCGACGGAGACTGGGGTCTGGTCGTGGGCGACGTGTGCGGCCGGGGCGTGGAGGCGGCATCGCTGACCGCATTGGCCCGGCACACGCTGCGGGCCTCGGCCGGTTTCACGCGCAGCCCCAGCGAGGACCTGTGCCACCTGAACCGCGCGATCATCGAGGTGCTCGAGGAACAGGGATCCGACCGCTTCTTCACCGCCGCCGAGGCACGCCTCCGGCAGACGAGCGGAGGGGAGGTGGAGGCCATCCTCGCGTGCGCGGGACACCCGCCACCACTGCTCGTCCGAACCGACGGCACCGTCCGGGAGGTGGGTCGCAGCGGACTGCTCCTCGGCATCGTGGCCGATCTCGATCTGGAGGACGAGCGCGTCGAGCTGAAACGCGGCGACGTCCTCGTGCTCTACACCGACGGGGTCGTGGAGGCGCACGGGCAGACCGCCGAGCCGTTCGGCGAGGAACGCCTCCACCGGGTGCTCAGCGAAGCGGCGGGCCAGCCCGCCGAGGCGATCGTGAGCAGGCTCCTGCGCGCGGTCCGCGCCTTCGAGCGCCCGGGTGAGACCGGCGACGACATCGCGATCCTCGTCATCCGCGTGACCGGCTCGCCGGTCTAGACTTCCCCCATGCGGACCGAGCTGCCCTTCGGCTCCACCACGGTCGCCGTCGACCTCCCCGACCACACGCTGCTCCCGTCGGCGGGGATCTCGGTCCCCCTGCCGGTGGTCGACGACCTGGCCCCCGAGATCACCACGGCCCTCACCGAGCCGCTCGACTCGCCGCCGCTCCGCGAGCTGGCGCGGCCTGGGATGCGCGTGACGATCGCCTTCGACGACCCCACCGTCCAGCAGTACGCGCCGGTGTGGGAGACGGCGATCGGCCTCGTACTGGCCGAGCTCGAAGCCGGCGGTGTCCGCCGCTCGGACGTGCGCCTGCTGTGCGCCAACGCCCTGCACCGCAAGTCGACCGCCGACGAGCTCGCGAAGCTGATCGGCCCTGCGTTGGTGTCCGAGTTCGCCGACCGGTTGTCGTGCCACGACGCCGAGGACCCCGAGGGGCTCGTCCATCTCGGCACGACTCCGTCCGGCTACCACGTCGAGCTGAACCGCGCCTGCGTGGACGACGACCTCACGATCTACGTGAACTGCTCCACCGTGCGCGGGTTCTCGGGCGGGTGGAAGTCGATCTGCGTGGGGCTGTCCACCTTCCGGTCGATCCGCCACCACCACAATCCCGACGACATGTCGATGTCCACGGTGCGCAACCGGATGCACGAGATGCTGAACGAGATGGGCGCGCTCACCGTCGACAAGCTCGGCCCCCATCGCTTCTTCAAGCTCGAGACGGTGCAGGCCAACCCGCTCCAGGTGGCCCGGATCTTCGGCGGGACGGTGGACGCCACCCGCGCCGCCGCGCTCGAGCTGATCCGTGCCCACCAGGCACCGCGCCGCGACCTCGTGGACGAGAAGGTCGACGTGGTCGTCTACGGGATCCCCGACTGGAGCCCGTACGCCGCCTTCTCGCACACCAACCCGATCCTCACGCTGGTGTCGACCGGGCTCGGCTACCTCGGCGGGGTGATCGAGGCCTTCGGCAAGCCGGGGTGCACGGTCGTGCTGGCCACGCCCGCCCCCGACCGCTGGGACGACCGTCACCATCCCTCCTACCGCGAGGTGTGGGACCGGGTGCTGTCGTCCACCCGGGATCCCTACGAGGCGCGGGAGCGCTTCGAGGACGATTTCGCCTCACGGCCCGAGTACATCGACGCCTACCGCAACGGCTACGGCTTCCACGGCGTCCACGGGATCATGGCCACCTTCCCGCTCAAGCGGCTGCGCCACGCGGGCCGGGTGTTCGTCGCGGGGGCCGAAGACGAGTCGGTGCCGCGGCACCTGGGCTTCGAGCCCTTCGCCACCGTGGAGGACGCGGTGGCGGAAGCGACGGCGATCCACGGCCCGGACGCGTCGATCGCCTGCGTCCGCTACCCCCAGGCCGTCAACCGGGCCTAGTCCTCGCCGGCCACCGGAACCTGCGGGGGCCGCGTCAGGGTTGCGATGTGCGCGGCCAGCCACGTCGTGATCGGGACGGAGGCCACGAGCCCGATGCTGCCCACGAGCGTGCGGACGATCTCCGTGGCCACGATCTCCTCGTTGGCCACGGTGGCCAGGGGCTGCTCGGAGATGACGAAGAACAGCAGCAGCGGCAGCGAGGCACCGGCGTAGGCGAGCAGCAGCGTGTTCACGGTCGCGGCGATGTGGTCGCGGCCGATCTTGAGGGCCGAGCCAAACAGGCGGCCGGCCGGCAGCTCGGGGTTGGCGGCGCGCAGCTCCCACACCGCGGAGGCCTGCGTGACGGTGACGTCGTCGAGCGCGCCGAGGGCACCGATCACCACGCCCGCCAGGATGAGCCCGGAGGCATCCACGGTGCCGACGGAGAGCTGGATCAGGATCGCCTCCTCGCTGGCGAAGCCGGAGAGCTGCGCCAGGGCGACGAAGATGCTCGCGAGCACGGCCGTGAGGGCGAGGCTCGTCAGGGTGCCGAGCAGCGCCACGCTGGTCATGTGGTTGAACCCGTGGGCGAGGTACAGGGTGCCGAAGGCGATCGCCGCCGAACCAACGATGGCGACGAACAGCGGTGAGCGTCCGCCGAGGATCGCGGGGAGGACGAAGGCCAGCAGGATCACGATGGTCACGGTGAGGCCCCCGAGCGCGTACAGGCCGCGGAGGCGTCCGAGGCCCACCACGGCCAGCGCGAAGATCACCGCCAGCCAGAAGAGCACCGGCTTGCGCTGGCGGTCGAAGAACGAGTAGCGGAACTCGGGCGGGGCGGTCTCCTCGTAGCCGAGGACGACCTTGTCGCCGACGTCGAGGTCGGGGGTGCTCGGCGACTCGGGCATGACGAGTGTGGTGCTGTCCCCGCTGTCGGGGCCGGCCAGCAGGCGGAAGGTGAAGAGCACGCAGAAGCCCTGGATGCCCTCCTCGGCCTCGGCCTCCCCCGGACAGGCACCGAAGTCGACCTCGGTGACCTCGGCGTCGAACTGGGGGCCGGTGACGCCGACGCGTCCGACGTCGGATGTGACGTCCGGGCCCGGACGCAGCACCACCATCCCGATCACGGTGAGCACGCCGAGGACCACCGCGACGCCGGTGATCAGCCGTCCGGTGCGCCGGGGGACCTCGAGGGTGTGGGCATGGCTGTGCTGGTGGGCCACGGGGTCATGGTGGCACAGGGCTGGTCCGATCAAGAAGCAACATCGTCAAGGACCAGTTGACAATCATTCTCATTCTCGGCATCCTCTGAGCGTTCACTTCCGAAGCCTCGAGGAGCCGTGTGATGCGACGACCGTGGGCCGCCCTGGCCGTGCTCCTCCTGGTCCTGGCCGCCGGCTGCGGCACCGACGGGCCCGCCGCCCAGCCCGCGGCCGGTGTCGAGGTACGCGCGGCCACCACCCTCTACCCGTTCGCCTGGCTGGCCGAGCAGGTCGCACCGGAGGCCGAGGTCGTCCAGCTCGCAGAGGCCGGAGCCGCCGACGCCCACGACGTGCAGCTCTCCCCCGCCGAGCTCCAGACGCTGCTCTCCGCCGACGTGGTGGTGCACGTCGGCGAGATCGGCTACCAGCCCCAGGTGGAGCGATCCCTGGGCGACGCCCGGGGCACCGTGATAGCAGCGATCGACCACGTCGATCCGCTCCCGCTGACCTCCCCCCACGACCACGACGACCAAGCGGAGGAAGACGGCCCCGACCCTCACATCTGGCACTCCCCCGCGGCCATGGCGGCGGTCGCCGCCGAGCTGGCCCGCGTGCTGGCCGGCATCGATCCCGACCGCGCCGACGACTACCGCGCCAACGCCGAGCGCGTCATCGCGGAGCTCGAGGCCCTGGAGGCGGAGGCCAATGCGGCGCTGTCCGACTGCAGGCTGGACGAGGTGGTGGTCAGCCACCCGGGCTACACCTACCTGCTCACCCCGCGCGGCATCGCGCAGGAGGCCATCACCGGCGGCGAAGGCCACGGCGAGCCGTCCCCGCAGCGTCTGAGCGCCCTGGCCCGCGAGATCCGGGAGCACGGCCATCCCGCCGTCGTCGCCGAGCCGGTGGAGGGTCGCGCCGCCGCCGAGTCCCTGGCCCGGGAGACCGGGGTGGAGCTCGGTGAGGTGCTCCCGCTCGGCACCGTGACCCCCGAGGAGGCCGCCCGGGGCTACCCGGCCCTCGTGCGCGCCAACGTCGCCGTCTTCGCCCGCGCGCTGTCGTGCCCCGGCGCGGAGTAGGCTTCCAGACGATGGACGCACGGCCGGTCTTTGAGCTCGCCGGCCTCACGGTCACACGAGGCGGCCACACGGTCCTGCGGGACGTCGACCTGTGCCTGCACGCCGCCGAGATGGTGGTGCTCGTCGGACCGAACGGATCGGGCAAATCGAGCCTGATCCAGGCCGCCCTCGGACTGCTTCCGGCCGCCGGCGGCGAGGTCCGCCTGTTCGGGGTGCCCGTCCGGCGCTTCGACCAGTGGCACCGGGTCGGCTACGTCCCGCAGCGCGCCTCGGCCCGCACGCCGCTGCCGGTGAGCGTGGCGGAGGCCGTCCGCACGGGGCTGGCCGGACGCCGTCCGAAGCGCGACAAGCGCGCCGAGCAGGCCCGCATCGACCACGTGCTGGACATCCTCGGGCTCACCGAGCTGTACCGGCGGCGCGTCTCGGAGCTGTCGGGCGGCGAGCAGCAGCGCGTCCTGATCGCCCGGGCTCTGGCCACCGGACCCGAGCTGCTGTTCCTCGACGAGCCCACCACCGGGGTGGACGCCCACACCCGGGCGGTGTTCCGCGAGGCGCTGGAGCATCTCGTCCGCGACGAGCGCGTGGCCGTGGTCTACGTGAGTCACGACCCGGACGTCTTCGACGGGCTCGTCGACCGCACCGTGGAGCTCGGCGGCGGACGGATCGCCGCCGACAGCCACGGGCACAGCTTCCACACCTCCCCCCACCCCCAGCGGCCGTGATCGAGCTTCTCGGCGAAGGCTTCATCCACCGGGCGCTGGTGGCCACGGTGCTCGTGGGGGCCACCGCACCGGTGGTGGGCAGCTTCGCGGTGCAGCGGGGGCAGAGCCTGATCGGCGACGGCGTCGGCCACGTCGCCTTCGCCGGCGTGGGCCTCGCCTTCCTCGCCGGACTGGCGCCGCTGTGGGGCGCCCTCGGCCTTGCGGTGGTGGCCGCCGTGATCCTGCACGTGCTGCAACGCCAGGGTCTCGCCGGTGACGTCGCCCTGGCCGTGATCTTCTATTCGGGCATCGCCGCCGGCTACCTGTTCGCCGCCCGCGCCGGCGCCGCGGGGGCGGGGCTGCTCGGGATCCTGTTCGGCAGCCCGCTCACGCTCACCTGGGGCGAGGTCGGCGTGGTCGGTGCCCTGGCGGTGGCCGTGATGACCACCGTCGTGGTGCTCCGGGCGCCGTTGATCGCGATGGCCTTCGACCCCGACGCCGCCCGCGTCACCGGCGTGAAGGTCGACCGCCTCGCCCTCGGACTCACGATCCTCGTCGCACTCGTCGTGGTGGGGGGCATGGCCTCGGTCGGGATCCTGCTCGTGGGGGCCCTGATGGTCATCCCCGTGGCCGCCGCGGCCCGCCTCGCCTCCTCCTACCGGGGGACGCTGCTCGTGGCCGCCGCGATCGGGGGCCTGAGCGGGGTGCTGGGCCTGGGCGCGGCGGTGGCCTTCGACACCGCTCCGGGCCCGTCGGTGGTCCTGGTGTCCGTCGTCCTCTACGCGCTCGTGGCGACCTTGAAACGCAGCCGCTAGAAGTACAGACGCGACAGCGTCTCAGCCACGCAGGCCGGCTTCTCGCTGCCCTCGAGCTCCACGGTCACCTCGGCCTTGAGCTGCACGCCGCCGGTGACCTCCTTGACCTCGACGAGCTTGCGACGGGCCCGGATCCGCGAACCCACCGGCACCGGCGAGATGAACCGCGCCCGGTCGAGGCCGTAGTTGATGCCCATCTTCACGCCCTCGACGGGGATCCCGCCGCCCCCCACGAGGGCCGGGATCAGCGAGAGCGTGAGGAACCCGTGGGCGATGGTCGTGCCGAAGGGGCTGTCCTTGGCGCGTTCGGGATCGACGTGGATCCACTGGTGGTCGTCGGTGGCGTCGGCGAAGCGGTCGATGCGCTCCTGGGTGATCTCCATCCACTCGCCCACGCCGAGCTCCTGCCCCACCATCGACTGCAGGTCCTCCTTGACGCCCACGGTGCCTCCTTCGTCTCGGCGGTCGTGGCCATCGTAGGCGAGCCGTTCGGCCGTCGGCCATCTGGAGTAGGTTCGGCGTGCCATGGAACCCGGACGACACGCGGCCGCCGAGGTGCACGGGCACGACCACGCCCGCGGGGTGGTGATCGTGGGCCTCGGGGTGCTCGTCCTCAGCCCGGATGCGCTGCTGATCCGTCTCGTGGACGCCGGCGCCTGGGACGTCCTGTTCTGGCGGACGGGTCTCTCCGCCCTGGCGCTCCTCGGGGTCGTCGCCGTGTCCAGCAACGGACGCGTCGGACGGGCCATCCGGACGATGGGTCGTCCCGGCGTGGTGTCGACGCTGCTCTTCTGCTTCAGCACCATCATGTTCGTCTCCGCGATCGTGCACACCGAGATCGCCAACGCCCTGGCGATCCTCAGCACCGCGCCGATCTTCGCCGGGGTCTTCGGCCGGGTGTTCACCGGCGAGTGGGTGGCGCTGCGGACCTGGCTCGCGATCCCCGTGACCCTGGCGGGCGTCGCGCTGATCTTCGCCGGCTCCATCGAGCGGACGGGCATCCTCGGCGAAGCCTTCGCCCTCGGCTGCGCCATGAGCACGGGTGCGAACCTGGTGGTGCTCCGGCGCGCGCGGGCCACGGACATGATCCCCTCGATCTGCCTCGGCTCGGGTCTGGCCTGCCTCATCTCGCTGCCGCTGGCGTCGGTCCCCTTCGCGCTGGAGCCCGCCGACTACGCGATCCTCGCGGCGATGGGGGCCGTCCAGATCCCGCTGTCGATGGTGCTGATCCTCGTCGTCGGGACGCGCTACCTGCCGGCGGCCGAGGTGGGGCTGCTGATGCTGGTGGAGACGGTCCTCGGCCCCCTGCTGGCCTGGCTGGTCGTCAACGAACGCCCGACGAACCTCGCCCTCACGGGCGTCGCCGTCGTGATCGGAACGCTCCTGGTCCACACCGCCCTGGGGGTCCGGGAGACCCGCCGCGGGCGCGATCAGCAGATCCCCCGCCCTCCACGCTGACGGGCAATCGGAGCAGGAAGGCCCCCGGCCCCCGGCGAAGTCTCCGGCATGAGCCGGACACGGTCACTTCTGCGCGGGGCTTGCCTGCTTCTCCTCGCGGCCCTCGTCGCCGTACCCTTGGCCCCCGTGGGAGCCCATCAGAGCGAACCGGCGGTCTACGCCCACCGGGGCGGCGCCGGCTTGTATCCCGAGAACACGCTCGGCGCCTTCCGCGCCGCCCACGACCGCTGGGGTGAGCGCGGCGTGTGGCTCGAGATGGACTCCTACGTCGCCCTCGACGGAGAGCTCGTGATCATCCACGACGAGATGCTCGACCGCACGACCGACTGCACTGGGCCCGTCACCGAGAAGACCTCCGACGAGCTCCAGGACTGCGACGCCGCCCACCACGACGCCGACTGGCCCGACCACGAACCCGTCCCCCGGGCCCGGGATGTCCTCACCGAAGGCATCGACGCGGGCTGGCGGATCCTGTTCGAGTTGAAGAACATCCCCGGCGAGGGCAGCTTCGACCCGGTGGGATCGAGTTTCGCCCAGCCCATGGCCGACCTCCTGGCCGACACGGAGTTCCCGCCGGACCGGATCGTCGTCCAGTCCTTCTGGCCCCCGACCCTCGATCGCGTGAAGGAGCTCGTGCCCGGCATCCGCACGGCGCTGCTCACGACCTCGCAGCTCCCGGGGGCCCCGCCGGCCGTCGGCTTCTGGGCCCACCAGAACGCCGTCTACTCGACCGCGAACGGCTACGACGTCGTCGCCCCCGACCACACGAGCCCGGATCTGGACCACGACACCGTGACCGCGATCCAGAGCCTCGGCAAGCAGGTCGTCCTCTGGACGGTCAACGCTCCCTGCGACATCCTCCGCGCGCACCGCTGGGGCGTGGACGGGATCATCTCCGACCGCCCCGACCTGGTCTACGACGCGATCGACGGCAACCTCGCCTGCATCATCACCCCGTAGCGTCGGCGTCCTTCAGCAGGACGTTCGCCGGAGTGGCTTCGCGGATCTGCTCGGGGGTGGGCGGGGGCGGGTTGCGGACCTCCTCGGGGAGCAGCGCCGAGATCGCGTCCATCACCTGCCGGGTGAGGTCCTCGAGGATCTCCTTGTCCCCCTCGCGGCCCTCGGGGGCCTTCAGGTACATCGGCTCCCCCGCACGGGCGTGGACCGCCGTCCGCGTCACGAGCTCCCCCACCTTCGGCACCCGGCTGGAGCGCGGCCACACCTTCTCGGTGTCCCACAGCGCTACCGGGATCACCGGCACGCCGGTGGCCAGAGCGAGGCGCACCACGCCGGTCCGGCCGCGCAGCTGCGGCTGGAAGAACTCATGCCCCCGGGGGATCGTCCCCTGCGGGAAGATGCCGACGGCCTCGCCCCGCTCCAGGGCGTCGACGGCCTCCTTGAGCGGACGCGCCTCGCCCGTCCCCCGGTGGACCCGGATCTGGTTGAGGGCCCGGGCCAGGTGCCCGATCACCGGCGCGTCGAAGACCTCCTTCTTGCCGAGGTAGCGCAGCTTGCGGCCCCGGCGGCTCGCCACCGACGCGAGCACCACCGGGTCGAGATACGAGCGGTGGTTCGCCGCCACGATGCATGGGCCCTCCGGTGGGATGCGTTCCACGTCCTCGGCGGCGATGTTCACCGGCGACAGCAGCGGGTGCGCGATCGCACGCACCAGGTCGTAGGGCTCGCGGGCGGCCTTCGGCCCGTCGGGACGCCCCTTGAACTCCAGCACCGGCCAGCCCTTGTGGACGGCGTAGGCGCGCAACAGCGGATCCGGGTTCACCGGACGGGGGAAGCCCACCATCTCCAGCAGGTGCCGGTCGTAGTAGGAGTCGGAGTAGGCGTGGGACTCCGACAGGTCGACCCCTTCCCGGTCGGCCCACGCCTTCACCGCGTCGGCCTTGTCCGGCCCCCAGAGCCACTTGCCGAGTAGGTTCCCGGTGAACTTCCCGTCCTCCTCCTCGTACTCGCTGGCGATCAGGTGGTCGATGCCGAGGTGCTCGGCCAGCGGCTCGATGAACTCCCGCCCGGTGCTCGTGGCGATGCAGATCAGATCGCCGTCGTCACGGTGACGGCGGATCAGCGTCCGGGCCTCCTCGTAGACGGCGGCGTCGAGCCGCTCCACGCTGCGCCGGGCCGCCTCGCGCAGGTCCTCGACCGACCATCCGGCGATCCGGCTGATGCTCGCGCGGGTGGCCTTCATCCCGATCCAGGTCTCCCCGACGAACCGGTAGGCGCGCCGGGTGACGTCGGCGACCCTGCGGTCGCGGTCGGACATCAGCCCGAGATCGACCAGCGCCTCCACCACGAGCAGGCCCGACGAGTCCCCGAGCAGCGTCCGGTCGAGATCGAAGATCGCCGCCGCACGCGTGCCTGCCATGCCCCCATCCTCCCACGCCCGGCCCCCGGGGGGCGAAGCGTGCCCGGGGGCCGTCGTCGTAGACTCGGCGGCATGGGACCGCTCGAGGGTGTACGCGTCGTCGACTTCTCCCGGCTCGCTCCGGGACCCTACGGGTCGATGCTGCTGGCCGACATGGGCGCCGAGGTGATCCGCGTCGACCGGGCCCCCTTGGGATCGGCGGACATCCCCCGCTTCGGCGACGTGGTCGGCCGCGGGAAGCGCTCGGTGGCCCTCAACCTCAAGGACCCGCAGGGCCTGGAGGCCGCGCTGCGTCTGGTGGAGCGCTCGGACGTGCTCCTGGAGGGGTTCCGTCCAGGGGTGATGGAGCGCCTCGGGCTCGGCC
This sequence comes from uncultured Actinomycetes bacterium, assembly GCA_964560135.1. GTDB lineage: Bacteria > Actinomycetota > JAICYB01 > JAICYB01 > JAICYB01 > CAZLKN01. Next base: position 28,133 of record CAZLKN010000005.1, read on the forward strand.
CGGACGAGACCATGGCCCGCAACCCGCGCCTCGTGTACGCGCGGCTCACCGGCTGGGGACAGACCGGCCCCCTGGCCGACCGGGCCGGACACGACATCAACTACATCGCGATCTCCGGGGTGCTGTCGGCGATCGGACGGGCCGGTGAGCGTCCGGTACCGCCGGTGAACCTCGTAGGCGACTTCGCCGGCGGCGGCCTGCTGTGCGCGTTCGGGGTGGTCTGCGCGCTGCTGGAGCGAGAGCGCTCCGGCTCGGGCCAGGTCGTGGACGCCGCCATGGTGGACGGCGCCACCAACCTCATGTCGTTCTTCGCCGCGGCGATCCACGCCGGGCTGTGGGGTGAGCGCGGGACGAACATGCTCGACACCGGCGCCCACTTCTACGAGGTCTACGAGACCGCCGACGGCGGGCACATGTCGGTCGGCGCGATCGAGCCCCAGTTCTACGCCGCGCTGCTCGACGGCCTCGGGCTCGCCGACGAGGACCTGCCCCACCAGATGGACCGCGACGCCTGGCCGGCGCTCAAGGAGCGGTTCGCGGAGATCTTCCGGACGAAGACCCGGGAGGAGTGGACGGCGATCTTCGAGGGACGCGACGCCTGCACCTATCCCGTCCTGGAACTCACCGAAGCGCCGGCACACCGGCACAACGCCGAGCGGCAGGCCTTCGTCGAGGGCGCCTTCGGGGTCGTCCAACCGGCCCCCGCACCGCGGCTGTCCCGGACCCCCGGCTCGCTGGACAAGCCTCCGCCCGAGCCCGGGGAGGCCACCCGCGAGGTGCTGGCCGAGCTCGGCTACGGCGACGACGAGATCGAGCATCTGGCGGCCGACGGGGCGGCCGCCTGGCCGGCCCCCGCACAGTGAGCCTCCGCCACGCCGCGGTCTTCGTCCTCGTCGGCGCCGCCGCCTGCACCACAGCCGCCGAGCCGGTGAGCCACCGCGTGATCCATGACGTCGAGGTCGCAGAGACGGAGCCGTCCGTCCAGCCCACACCGGAGCCGACCCCAATCCCGATCGTCGACGTCGCCTACCGCGTGGAGGTGCACGTCGACGATGCCGACGGCTTCGCGGAACTCCTGGCGGACACCATGGCCGACCCGCGGGGGTGGATCCGGGCCGGGTACCGCCTCCGCGAGGACCCGGCCGCGCCGCACGTCGTCGTGCTCGCCGAGGGAGACGTCGTCGACGAGCTGTGCCATCCCTACGACACGGGGGGCCGGTTCTCGTGCCAGAACGGGCCCGTGGTGGCGATCAACGCCGACCGCTGGCGCATCGGCGTCCCCCACTGGACGCTCGGCCTGGACGACTACCGCCGCATGCTCCTCAACCACGAGATGGGCCACCTCGTCGGACAAAGGCATGTGCCCTGCACCCCGGGACGCAAGGCGCCGGTGATGTACCAGCAGTCCGGGAGCCTGCGCGGGTGCCTGGCCAACCCGTGGCCCCTGGACGGCGAGATCGCGGTCGCCGCCCGCCACGACCAACCGATCGCCCCCGGCTACGGCGAATGAGAGGAGACGCATGGACCATCTGAGCGTTCTGCAGCGACTCTCCGAGGCGCTCGGCCCCCCGGGGTGGGAGGACGAGCCGCGCGAGGTCGTCCGCGAGATCGTGGAACCCCTCGCCGACGAGGTCCACACCGACGCCCTCGGCAACCTCATCGTCACCCGGCGCGGACGCCGCGACGACGTCGTCCTGCTCGATGCGCACCTCGACGAGGTCGCCCTGATGGTCAACCACGTGGAGGACGGCGGCTTCCTGCGCATCGCACCCCTCGGGGGCTGGGACCCCCGGGTGCTGCCCGCTCAGGCCGTCACCGTGATCACGCGTGACGGGGGCCGGGCCCGCGGCGTGGTGGGCACGCTTCCGCCGCACGTGCTGTCCGACGACGACCGCAAGAAGCCGGTGAGCCTCGACAGTCTCTTCGTGGACGTCGGTGCCTCGGGGCGGCAGGAGGTCGAGGCGATGGGCATCGAGGTCGGCTCGCCGCTCGTCCCCGCCTACGGCTTCGAGCGGATCGGCGACGACCTCGTGATGGGCAAGGCCTTCGACGACCGGGCGGGCTGCACGGTGGGCATCGGTGTCCTCGACGCGCTCCAGGGTAAGGATCTCGACGCGACCCTCGTGGTGGCCTTCGTCACCTCCGAGGAGGTGGGGCTGCGGGGTGCGCGCACCGCCGCCTACCAGGTGCGTCCCAAGGTCGCTTTGGCCCTGGAAGGCACGACCGCGGTGGACATCCCCGGCGTGGCCGGACCGAAGCGCGCCACCGCGCTGGGCTCGGGCCCGGCGATCACGATCGCCGACCGGTCGATGATCGCCTCCCGTCCGGTCGTCGCCCTCCTGGAGGAGCTGGCGGCCAAGGACGGCATCACCGTCCAGCGCAAGAGTCCGATGCTCGGGTCCACGGACGCCGGCGCGATCCAGACCACGGGGCCCGGTGCCCTGTGCGGGGTGCTCTCGGTGCCGTGCCGCTACATCCACACGCCGCTGTCGCTGCTCAAACCCGGCGACCTCGACGCCGCCGTCCGCCTCGCGACATCCTTCGCATGCCACGCCCACTCGCTCGTCGAATGAGGAGGCCCCATGGACAACGGTGACCTGAAGCGCGAAGCCTTCGACACCTGGACTTCCGTGGCCGCGGCCTGGGAGAAACACCAGGACACCCTCCGGGAGTTCAGCCAGGACGTCACCGACTGGATCATCGACCGTCTCGAGCTCAAGAGCGGACAGACCGTCCTGGACGTGGGAGCCGGCCCCGGCGACCTCTCCGCGGCCGCGGCGAAGGTCGTCGGCTCCAACGGCCGGGTGATCTCGACGGATCTCACACCCGCGATGGTGGAGGTCGCGCGCCGCACCGGCGAGCGGGCAGGTGTGGACAACGTCGAGTACCGCACGATGGACGCCGAGGACCTCGACCTCGGGTCCTCGTCGGTGGACGCGGTGATGTCCCGGTTCTGCTACATGCTCATCCCGGACCCGGCCCGCGCGATCGCGGAGGCCAAGCGCGCGCTGCGCAAGCGCAAGCATCTCGCCTTCGCCGTGTGGGCGCCGCCGGAACGCAACCCGTGGGTGGTCGGCCTCGCCATGACACTGGTGGCCCGTGGGCTCATGCCGATGCGCGATCCCAGCGAGCCCGGCGGTGTGTTCTCCCTCGCCGACCCCGACCGCGTGCGGTCGCTCCTCGCCGACGCAGGGTTCGAGGAGGCGTTCCTCGAGGAGGTCCCCTATCCGTTCGTGTTCGACTCCTTCGAGGAGATGTGGGAGACGCTGACGGAGGTCTCGGGGCAGATCGCGACTGTCGTCGCGTCCCTCGACCAGGCCCTGGCCGGCGACGTCCGCGAGGAGGTACGCACCGCCTACGAGCAGTTCCGCACCGAGGACGGCTACGAGATCCCGGGCGAGGCTCTCTGCGTGGTCGCGCGGTAGCCTGGAGGCGTGGATCCCGAAGCCATCCGACGCGGACGCCGGCGCGAAGCCGCGCTCAAGTGGGACCTGCGTGAGGCGACCGACGACGAGGAGGCGTGCCCGCCCGTCTGGGTCGACCTCCTCACCGAGGTCCGTCGCGGGGCGCAGGCCCTCCGGGATGAGGTCGCAGCCGAGACGCGACGCTTCACCGACGAGCCGGACATCCGCGTGGCGCTGGCCCGCCGTGAGCGGGCGGCGGCCCGGATCCGTGAGCGCACCGTCCACCACAACGCCCGGGTCCGGCGGCTCAACCTGCTCGCACCCCTGCCCCGTTTCCAGCGGGCCGGCCTCGACCCCGACGAGCTCCTGCGCCCCCTGTACGGGACGCTTCGGCAACCGAGTGCCTAGCGGGGGATCCCCGGGGGCACCCTGCCCTCGGCCCCCTCGACCCGGGGGCCGGGCACCCCGCGGAACTCGTAGCGCAGCGGCGCCCGTCCGGGCTGCACGACCCAGCACCCACCGCTCTGAGCGCCGGTGACGGCCTCCATCACCGCGTCGGCGACGTCGTCGGGACGCATCAGCGGGAAGCCCGACTCCTTGAGCATGCGGACGTTCTCCTCGCCCACGAGCGGCGTCTCCACGATCCCCGGGCACACCGCCTCGAAGGCGATCCCGTGGTCGGACACCCGGGGGCCGAGGGCCCGGACCAGACCCACCACGGCGTGCTTGGTGAGCCCGTAGATCGGATCGGGCGGGTAGGCGACGATCCCCGCCAGCGACGCCGTCGCGACGATCGTCCCGCCGCCGGCGCGCTTCATCGCCCGGACGGCCTCCCTGGTCCCGAACACCACCCCGTCCACGTTGATCCCGACCACCCGGCGGTACTCCTCGTCGGTGAGCTCGTCGATCTCGGCGGTGCCGGTGCTCACCCCGGCGTTCAGGTACACGAGATCGAGTCCTCCCATGGCCTTCTCGGCGGCGGCGAAGGCCTCGGCGACCTCGGCGCTCCGGGAGACGTCACAGCGCGCGAAGGTACCGCCGACCTCGCCGGCGGCGGCGCGACCCGCCTGCTCGTTCAGGTCCACGACGGTGACCGCGGCCCCCTCCTGTGCGAACCGCCGCACGGTGGCGAGCCCGATCCCCGACGCTCCTCCGGTCACCAGCGCACGCCGTCCCGCCAGATCCCCCATGCCAGCCTCCCTTTCGACCGTGATCGTCCGCCGACGATATCCTCGCACCACGCACGACCGCGAACCGAGACGGGGGAGGCGAGCAGGTGCCCGACATCCTGGACATGATCGCGCAGGGCAACCCGGACAAGACCGCGCTCATCCAGGGCGACCGGTCGTGGACCTTCACCGAGATGAACGCGCGCGCCAACGCCCTGGCCCGGGGGCTGCAGAGCCTCGGGATCAGCGCCGGGGACAAGGCGATCTGGGTCGGTCCCAACCACGAGAAGGTGATCCTGTGGGGGCATGCCGCCCGCAAGCTCCAGCTCGTGAGCGTGCCGCTCAACTACCGGTTCACACCGGAGGAGATGGCCTACGTGATCGACGACTCCGATGCCCTGGTGGTCTTCTGCGATCCCGGGTACCGCACGACGATCCTGGGTCTGGACACGCCGAAGGTGAAGCACGTCGTCGACTTCGACCAGGCCGACGAGCTGATCACCAACAATCCGGGAGAGCCCTTCGAGGAGGGCCCCGAGGGCCTGGGGGCCTCGATGATCTACACCTCCGGGACGACGGGCAAGCCCAAAGGCGCGGTGCGGCGCGGCGTCGACCTCGGCATGGTTGCCGCGCTCGTCGGAGAGCTGGAACTGCGTTCCGACGACGTCCACATCACCACCGGCCCCCTGTACCATTCGGGCCCGGCCGCCTTCGCGGGCCTCACCCACGTGCTCGGCGGAACCATCGTCATCCTGCCCCGCTTCGATCCGGAGACCTGGTTCGAGTTCGTCCAGCGCCACCGGGTGTCCACGACCTTCACCGCGCCCACCCAGATGAAGCGCCTCGTGAACGTCCCCGCCGAGGTCCGGGCCGGCTTCGACACCTCGAGCCTGCGGGTGGTGGTCGCCAACGCCGCGCCGGTCCCCTACTCCCTGAAGCAGCAATGGGTGGAGGCCTTCGGCGAAGGGCACCTGTTCGAGGTCTACGGCTCCACCGAGCTCGGTGTGGACACCGTCCTGCGCCCGGAGGACCAGCTCCGCAAGCCCGGCTCCTGCGGCAAACCCTACGGGCCCGTCGAGATCCGCCTGCTGCGCGATGACGGGACGCCCGCCGACGTCGGGGAGCCCGGTGAGATGTGGATCCGTTCTCCCAGTACCTTCGACGAGTACCACAACGCGCCCGAGAAGACCGAGGAGACCAGGCTCTCCGAGGATCCCGAGTGGCGCACCGTCGGCGACATCGCCTACCGCGACGAGGAAGGCTACCTCTACATCTGCGACCGCCGCAGCGACACGATCATCTCCGGCGGGACGAACATCTACCCCGCGGAGATCGAGTCGGTGCTGCACGGTCATCCCGCGGTGATGGACGCCGCCGTCTTCGGTGTCCCCTCGGAGGAGTGGGGCGAGCAGGTCCACGCGGTCGTGCAGCTCAAGGAGAACCAGGACGCCTCGGTGGAGAGCATCGAGGGTCACTGCCGCCAGCACCTCGCCGGCTACAAGATCCCGCGGTCCTTCGAGTTCCGCGACGGCCTCCCTCGCACCGAGTCGGGGAAGCTGCTCAAGCGGCTGCTCCGCGACGAACACTGGAAGGACCGCCCGTCGCGGGTCTGACACCCGCGGGCCCACCCCGATGCAGGAGCCGTCCAAACGTCTCGATCCTCGGATCCGCACCGTCTGGCGGGCGTCCGGTCTCCTCCAGGCTGCCGTCGTCTCGGCCGGGATCTTCGCCGCAGCCTCCGTCCTCGACGCTCCCACGGCCGCAGCGGTCGTCCTGTGCCTGATCCTTCTCGGCGCCGCTGTTATCGTCCCGCACCTCATGTACCGGCGCTGGCGCTACGAGATCCGTGAGCGCGACGTCTACCTCGCCAAGGGCTTCCTGTTCTCGCGCCACACCCTCGTCCCCTTCGACAGGATCCAGTACGTGGAGAACCGCCAGGGACCGCTGGACAGGCTCCTCGGCCTGACCCAGATCGTCGTCTACACCGCGGCGGGACCGTCGGGACGCATCCCCGGTCTGGCCTTCGCCGAGGCGGAGGCGATGCGAGAGGAGCTCGCGAAGGTTGCCGGAACCAGCAGCGTCTGAGCTCACGCGGCTGCATCCGTCCGCGCTGGCCATGCGCCTGCTCGAGAACGTCCGCATCTGGACGGTGGGGGCCTTCGCGGTCATCGTCGGCTTCGAGGTCAGGGTGGTGCCGGTGATCCTGCTGGCCGCGGTGCTCGCCGTAGGCGCGGCGGTGGCCGACTTCCTCCGGTTCCGCTACGGGATCGGCGAGGACGTCCTGCTCGTCGAAGGCGGCGTCCTCGTCCGGTGGCGCCGCCTCGTCCCGTTGGAGCGGGTGCAGTCCGTCGAGATCCTCCAGCGGCTGCGCCACCGCCTGTTCGGCGTGGTCGAGCTCCGGGTCGAGGCAATCGGAGGCACCAGGGCCGAAGGGAGACTCGTCGCCCTTCACCCGGCGGAGGCGGAGCGGCTCCGCCGGCACATCCTCGAACGCAGCCGGCTGGCCGGGGAGGACGAAACCCCCGGAGCGCCCTCGCTGCTCCAGCTAGAACCAGCCGACCTCCTCGTCTACGGGATCACCGGGGGCCGGGTCGCCGTCCTCGCGGCCATCCTGGCCAACATCCAGCAGTTCTTCCCCGAGAACGTCGCCGAACGGATCGAGGAGGTCGTTGCGGGCATCCCCGTCCGGACCCTTGTGATCGTCGTCATGCTCCTCGTGGTGGCCGTCCTGCTCGTCTCCGCCGCGCTGTCGGTCGTGGCGACGGTGCTCGTGTTCTGGGGCTTCACCCTGCGCCGCGACGGCGACCGCCTCGTGGTGACCCGCGGACTCCTGGCCCGGCGGCGCTACCTCGTGCCCCTCCGGCGCGTCCAGGCGGTCGAGCTCCGCGAGAATCTGCTCCGCCGGATGCTCGGGCTGGCCTCGCTCACCGTCAAGGTCGCCGGCCAGACCGGGAGCAGCACCGACGTGGAGCGGTCCGGTGTGGTCGTGCCGATCGGACGCCGGGCCGCCGTGCTGGACGTGGCGACGCTGGCGCTGGGGGCCCGGTTCGGAGACGAGCCGCTCCTCCCGGCCCCCCGGGGGGCGCTGGCGCGACGGCTCGCCGGCGTGGGCGTCGCCGTGTCCCTGGCCGTGGGACTCACCGCCGCCTACGCCGGGACGTGGGGCCTGGCCGTCGCGCTGGCCTACCCACTCGGAGCCGCCTACGCCGTCGCCTCGTGGCGTGCCCTCGGACATGCGATCGCCCCCGGCCACGTGGTGGTCAGATCCGGGGTGTTGGAACGCCGGACCGTGTTCGTGCGGATCCCGAACATCCAGTGCGTCCGGGTGCACGTCGGACCCACACAGCGCCCCTTCGGGGTGGCGAGCCTCGAGCTGCCTCCCGCGGAGGGCGCGGCGGTCGCCCGCGATCTGGCCATACCGACGGCGCGGGACCGTTTCGCGACACTCGCGGCGCGGATCCTGGAGGACCGGCCCCCGGACTGAACTCCTCAGGGAGCGTCGAGGAACTCCACCAGGCCGGTCTCCAGCGAGTACTCGGCCCCCACGATCAGGAGCCCGTCACTGCGGATCAGACGCTCGAGGAGCTCAGAGCCCCGACGCAGATCGTCCACCGAGGCGAGAACGTTCGCCCGGACCGCACGGCGCAGCAGCGCCTCATCGTCCTCGGGCCCGGAGGCGAGCAGCGGCTCGACCGCCGGCCGGATGCGGTCCACGATCGATCGCAGGCCCGCCGAACGGTGCTCCGAGGCTCGCCGCAGTTCCTCCAGCGTGGCCGCGACCGCCCCGCACCGCGTGTGGCCGAGCACGACCACGAGACGCGTCCCGAACCGGTCCGCCGCGAACTCCACGCTGCCGATATGGGACGGTGCGACGATGTTCCCGGCGACACGGATCACGAAGAGCTCGCCGAGCCCCTGGTCGAACACCAGCTCCACGGGCACGCGCGAGTCCGAACAACCGAGCACGACGGCGAACGGCTCCTGCTTGCCGACCAGATCCGACCGGCGCGCGAGGCTCTGCGCGGCCTGCAGGTCGACACCGGACACCGCCCGGCGATTGCCCTCCCGCAGCCGTTCGAGAGCGTCCCTCGCGTCCATCATGGAGGCGAGCCTACCCCAGGGCGGACACGAAGACCGCCAGGTCCTCGTCACTCCACAACACGAAACGGACCAGCCGGAGGCTCGCCAGCTTCGGCGCCTCCTCGATCACGGTGCGGATCGCCACCTCGGCGCCTTCGTCGATCGGGTAGCCGAACGCGCCCGTGGAGATCGCCGGGAAGGCCACCGACCCGAGGTCGTTCTCCTCGGCGCGCCGGAGCGACTCGCGGTAGGCGGAGGCGAGCTCCCGCTCCGGGTCCGGCGAACTGCCGTAGACGGGACCGAGGGCGTGGATGCAGAACCGGTTCGGCAGGTCGAACCCCAGCGTGATGACCGCCTCGCCGGTCCGGATGGGCGCCAGCGGCAGGCATGCCTCGTGGAGCCGCGGGCCGGCTTTGCGGTGGATCGCTCCGGCCACGCCCCCGCCGGGGGCGAGCTGGGCGTTGGCGGCGTTCACCACCGCGTCGACCTCCGGCTGGCTGGCGATGTCGCCTCTGACGCACTCGATGCGCAGGCCGGCGACCGTGTGCGTCGTCATCCCCCGCCGAGACCCTCGAAGGCGGCTTCCAAGATGTCCTCCTGCTCCTGCTGGTGAACGGTGGCACTCCCCGTCGCCGGGCTCGCGCTCTCGGGCCGCGCCACCGGCTGCAGGCCCGGAAGCTGCCGCTGGAGCTTGGCGAAGACGAACGTCCACGCCCCCATGTTCTCCGGCTCCTCCTGGACCCAGACGACCTCGTCGGCGTTCGGGTAGCGCCGCACCTGGTCCTCGGTCTCCACGTGGGGGAAGGGATAGAGCTGCTCGAGCCGGACGATGGCCACGTTGCCGAGCTCCAGCTCCTGCCGGCGCTCCATCAGCTCGACGGCGATCTTGCCGGAGCACAGCAACACCCGGCGCACCGCCTCGGTATCCGGGTCGGCCGGATCCGGGAGCACGAGCTGGAAGTGGCCTTCGGTGAGGTCGGCGGCGCTGCTGCGCGCCGCGGGGTGCCGGAGCAAGGACTTCGGGGTCAGGACGATGAGCGGCTTGCGCTGGTCCATGTGGATCTGGCGCCGTAGCAGGTGGAAGTACTGCGCCGGCAGCGTCGGGTAGGTCACCTGGATGTTGTCCTCGGCGCTCAGCGTCAGGAACCGCTCGAGCCGCGCACTCGAATGCTCGGGCCCCTGGCCCTCGAAGCCGTGCGGGAGCAGGAGCACCACGCCGCAGGTCTGTTCCCACTTGTCCTCCGAGGCCACGATGTACTGGTCGATGATGATCTGGCCGCCGTTCACGAAGTCGCCGAACTGCGCCTCCCACATGACCAGAGCCTCACGGAATCCGACCGAATACCCGTACTCGAAGCCGATGGCGGCGTATTCGCTCAGCAGCGAGTCGTAGATCAGGAAGCGTCCGCCGTCGGTCTCGAAGGAACTCAAGGGGACGTACTCGTCGCCCGTCCGCCGGTCCATGACCACCGAGTGGCGCTGGCTGAATGTGCCGCGGCGGGAGTCCTGCCCGGACAGACGCACCGTGGTGCCCTCCTGGAGCAGCGTGCCGAAGGCGAGTGCTTCGGCCAGCGGCCAGTTCACCTGGTCCTTGCCGAAGGCCTCCACGTTGCGCTGAAACAGCCGCGCGAGCTTCGGATGGGGCTCGAACCCCTGGGGGAACGTGGCGAGCGAATCGACCACCCGCTCCAGACGTTCCCGCTCCACCCCGGTTTCGATGGGTGGACGCACCCCGCGGGGTGGCCTCGGGGGCCGGGCCTGGACCGCTTCCGGTGGAGCGCTCGCTTTCGTCTCCTCGAAGGCCTCCTCGAGGCGCGCGCGGAAGTCCTCGAGCGCCTCCTCGGCCTCCTCCAGCGTCAGGTCACCACGGTTCACCAGCGTCTCGGTGTACAGCTTGCGGACGGAGCGGTGCTCCTCGATCTTCGCGTACATCACCGGCTGGGTGAAGGCCGGCTCGTCCGACTCGTTGTGGCCGTGGCGCCGGTAGCACTGGAGGTCGATCACCACGTCCTTGTGGAAGGTCTGCCGGTACGCGAACGCCAGCCGCATCACCCACACACACGCCTCCGGGTTGTCCCCGTTCACGTGGAAGATGGGCGCCTGCACCATCTTGGCCACGTCGGTGGCGTAGACGCTGGAGCGGGTCGACTCGGGCCCGGCCGTGAACCCGATGCCGTTGTTCACGACGATGTGGACGGTGCCGCCGGTCTTGTAGCCGCGCAGCTGGCTGAGGTTCAGCGTCTCCTGGACGACACCCTGTCCGGCGAAGGCCGCATCCCCGTGGATCAGGATCGGCAGGACGAGGTCCTTCCCTTCCTCCCACGAGACCTTGTCCTGCTTGGCCCGGACGATCCCCTCCACGACGGGGTTCACGGCCTCCAGGTGGCTCGGATTCGAGGCTACCGAAACCGCGATCTCACTGCCCTTGCGGGACGTGAAAACCCCCTTGGCCCCCAGGTGGTACTTCACGTCGCCCGACCCCTGGGTGGTCTCGGGGTCGATGTCGCCCTCGAACTCGCGGAAGATCTGCCGGTAGCCCTTCCCGACGATGTTGGTGACGACGTTCAGCCGTCCGCGGTGGGCCATGCCGATCACGCTCTCCTGCATGCCGAGATCCGATGCGCCCTCCAGGAGGCCGTCCAGCATGGGGATCAGACTCTCGGCCCCCTCCAGGGAGAACCGCTTGTGGCCGACGTACTTGGTGTGCAGGAAACGCTCGAAGGCCTCAGCGGCGTTCAGCCGCTTGAGGACGTGGATCTTGTCGTCACGCTCCAGGTCGCGGGAGACCCCCTCGGCGCGCTCCTGGATCCACCGCTTCTCGTCGGCCTCCTGGATGTGCATGTACTCGATGCCGACGGAGCCGGAGTAGGCCGCCCAGAGGGTGTCCAGGATCTCCCGGAGCGTGGCCCGCTCCCGGCCGCCGAAGCCGCCGGTGATGAACCGGCGGTCCATGTCCCAGACGCCGAGACCGTGGTAGGCGGGATCGAGCTCCAGGTGCTGCCGCGCCTCGCGCATGAGCGGGTTCAGGTCGGCGATCAGGTGTCCGCGCACCCGGAACATGTTGATCAACTGGAGGACCTTCGCGTTCTTCTCGACCATCGGATCGAGTTCCGAGTCGCCGAGCCCCCCGCTCCGGTCGCGGGTCCAGCGGATGGGCTCGTAGGGGATGTCCAGGCTGCGGAAGACGTCGTCGTAGAAGCGATCCTCGCCCTGCAGGAGCTTGGCAACCACATCGAGGAACTCTCCTGATTCGGCCCCCTGGATCACACGGTGGTCATAGGTGGAGGTGATGGTCATCACCTTCCCGACGCCGAGGGCAGCGAGGTTGACGGGGTCGGCGCCCTCGTACTCGACCGGGTAGGCGATCGACCCCGTGCCCACGATCGCCCCCTGGCCGCTCATCAGCCGGGGCACCGACATCACGGTGCCGATCATCCCCGGGTTGGTGAGGGTGACGGTGGTGCCCGCGAAGTCCTCCGGCGAGATCTTGCCCGACCGCACCTTGCGGATCAGCTCCTCGTAGGCGGCGTGGAATCCTCCGAAGTCGAGCTCATCGGCGTTGCGGATGTTCGGGACGAGGAGGGTCCGGCTGCCGTCCGAGCGCTGGACGTCCACCGCCAAGCCGAGGTTCACGTGCTTGTGGCGGATCACGTGGGGCTTGCCGCCGGCATCCACGTAGCTCGAGTTGAGGGCAGGCACCTCGCGCAGGGCGCGCACGATCGCGAACCCCACGAGATGGGTGAAGCTCACCTTGCCTCCGCGCTTGCGCTGGAGGTACTGGTTCATCACGCGGCGGTTCTCCTCCAGGAGCTTCGCGGGCACGGTCCGGACCGACGTCGCCGTGGGGACGCCGAGGCTCTCCTCCATGTTCCGGACGATCGCCGCAGCCGCACCCCGGAGTGGATCCGCGTCCTCGGGAACCTCCGGCGCCTGCCCCTCACGAGGACGTTCCTCGGGCGCTCTGGCCCGCTCGGGCGCTCTGGCTCGCTCGGCGGCCTGCGCCGCCACGGCGGACGGGCCCCCGGCTCGCGGCTTGTAGTCCTCGAAGAACTCCCGCCAGCTCTCCGCCACCGACGACGGATCCTCGACGTACCGGCTGTACATCTCGTCCACCAGCCAGTCGTTCGGCCCGAACCCTCTGTTCTTCGTCTCGCCGTCGCTCATCGGCTCCCCGTGGTCATCAGGCCCCTCGTCGGTCCCATGCTAATGTCTATCCTTCCCGGGGTCGCCCCGGACGGGTAAAAGGCTGGCGTGCGAAAGCGACTATCCGACCTCCACGAGACGCTCCGCTCCAGCCTGTGGTTCGTACCCGCCGTCCTCGTCGTGGGAGCGCTGCTGATCTCCGAGATCATCATCGCCGTCGACCGGCGGGTGGGCCCCGACGTGGTCCGCGCGGCCTTCAGCGGGGGCCCGGAGAGCGCCCGTCAGGTGCTGTCCACGATCGCCGCGTCGATGATCACATTCACGGGCGTGGTGTTCTCGATCACGATCGTGGTCCTGCAGCTCGCGAGCAGTCAGTTCTCTCCACGGGTGCTGCGGACGTTCCTGCGGGACCGCACGAGCCAGACCGCCCTCGGGTTGTTCGTAGCTACCTTCGCCTTCGCGCTGGCCGTCCTGCGTCAGGTCCGCGAGGACAACGGTACCGGCGAGGTCTTCGTCCCCGGGCTGACCATCTCGTTCAGCTTCCTGATGGTCCTGGCGAGCCTCGGGCTGTTCGTCGCGTACATCAGCCACATCACCCGCTCGATCCGCGCCAGCTCGATCATCGGCTTGGTGGCGGAGGAGACCCGACGCCTGGTGGACCGGGTATACCCGAAGGATCCAGAGGAGGACGCACCCGGCGAGCCCCCGGACGGGCCCCCGAGAACCACCGTATGCCTGGATGGCTCCCCCGGGGTCATCACGAGCATCGATCGGCGTCGCCTCGTAGCCCGGGCACGGCGTGCCGACGCCGTCATCGTAGTCCGCGTAGAGGTGGGTGACTTCGTCCCCCGCGGGGGCGAGCTGGCCGATGTCTACGGGGGCGGGGACGATGAACCCGCACCCCACGCCATCCAGACGGCCTTCAGCTTCGGACCCGAGCGGACCATGCAGGAGGACGTGTCCTTCGGCTTCCGGCAACTCGTGGACATCGCCTCCCGGGCGTTGTCCACCGGCGTCAACGATCCCACGACCGCCGTCCAGGTGCTCGACCACATCCACGACCTGCTCAAGACGCTGGGCACGCGTCGCTTCCACTCCGGGACCTACCGGGACGACCAGGGAACCACGCGACTTTTCGTGCCCCGGATGACCTGGGGAGGATACGTGAGTCTGGGCACAGACGAGATCCGGCTCTACGGCGCCGGCTCGCTCCAGGTGCAGCGCCGTCTCCAGGCGTTGCTCGAGGACCTCCTCGACACCGTGGCCGCGGAGCGACGCGGTCCGTTGTCCGAACGTCTGGAACTCACGGACACCGTGATCGGGCGCGAGTTCGACGACCAGCGAGACCGCGACACCGCCAAGGACCCCGACGCCCAGGGCATCGGGTCGTAGACGCTCAGGCCCTTGTCCGGTCATCCCGGGCTGATCCGCCGCACTTCGGGTGCATACCTCTGGTGAGAGCCGTACACCAGCAGCGTCAGCATCACTCCGTAGACCGGCAGATGGCCGATGAGCTCTTCGGCCCCCAGGAAGAACAGGGTCGCGTTGAAGGGGACGGCCGCCGCCAGCACCGCCACCTGCGGCGCCGCCCCGGAGACGAGCAGCAGCCCGATCAGCACCTCGATCGCTCCGGCGATCCGGACGAACTCCAAGTCCCCGACTCCGACGGCCTCGAGGACGTTGAACGCCGGATAGCGGTCGAGGAACTCCAGTGAGGTCTCCGGTGAGAGCAGCTTCTCCGTGAACGCCAGGACGACGAGGGCCACACCCGCGGCGACACGGAGCGACCACAGCGCCCGCCGTACCTGCTCTGCCGACGGCACCACCGCACCGTAGTCGTCCTGCCCCGGCGGCAGGAGCGCGAGGAAGAGGGCCACACCCAGCAGGTCCGCCCGCTCGAGAACCGCCACCGGTCCGTAGAAGAGCATGCCCAGCGGACCGGAGACGACGACGAACCACGCCGCGGGCCGGATCCGGAACCCGCTGACCAGCCAGACACCAGCGATGCCCTCCACGACGGCGAGCAGGAGTCCCGCCGCCCCCGGCGGCAGCTCCATGCCGGGGGCCAGATAGGATCCCCGCGCCGCCTGGGCCAACAACGACACCCCGGCGTGGACGGCCAGCAGCCGGGGGATCCATGGCACGAGCCACCCGAGAGGCGCGAGAGCGGCGACCTCCGGGCGGGGCAGGTAGTGGTCGGCCCAGCGCCACAGCGTCGCGATGAGGACCGCCACGCCGAGGTAGGCGAGCGTCCGGGGCTGCAGCACGAACCCCCAGTCGGGGGCATAGACCTCGTCGGTGAACCACTTCTCGTGCGCGAGACGCATCGTCGGTCCGAGCGTACCGGGCTCTCAACGACAGTGACGGGCCGGGAAAGCCCGGCCCGTCACTGGTGTCGCTGGGGGGGATCTGTCAGCGGACGTCGCGGTCGACGACCTCACGGTCGCGGACGACCTCGCGGCCTCCGCCCCGTGAGTAGGGAGCCCATGGACTCCAGAAGAGCATGGACGCCACCAACCCGATCAGTCCGACGATCATCAGGATCACGCCTACGGCATTGAGATCAATCCCCTGCGCTTGGACCTCGACGGCCCACGCAAGCACCGCCCCGACCGCGATCAGAAAGATACTGATTCCGATACCCATCTATCGCCACCTCCTCGCGGCCCTGCCGCTTTTCGATGGTCTCGCCCTCCCTGTTCCCCCGGGGCGGAGCAGACCAAACCTCAGACCAGATCCTCGCGCCGCTCGACCTCCCGCTCGCGGATGGTGCCCCGCGGGGGCGGGTCACGGTACTCCCGCTTTCGGACCACCGTCCGGCCGTGCCAGGGAAGAACGTCGTTCCAGTACAGGAGCGAGTACAGGAGGCCGAACGATCCGACGATCAGCAGGATCACGCCCACCATCTCGAGGTTGACACCCTGGGTGGCGACATCCACCGCGAAGGCGAGGATGGCCCCGAGCGTGATCAGGAACACACTCACGCCGATACCCATGGGGATCCACCTCCTCGTCCTTCGACGTACCGGACACGTGCCGATGTCTACATTCCCGAACGGTACGGCTGCTAAACCGCCTACAGACGGTTCCCGTGCGGCGGCCGGCCGCGGCGGAAGACCGGACTGTGGTCCTTCCAGACCGGGTCGTACCCGGCCTCCCGGAGCATGCGGGTCACGGCGTCCGGTGCGCGCTCGTCGGAGATGCGGAACTGTTCCTCGGCCTCCCCCGGCGTCTCATAGCCGCCGGGGGAGGTCCGTGACCCCGCCGACATGTGGGTGACGCCAAGACGGACCATGCCGTCCCGTAGTCCCGGACGCTCCCGGGTCGAGAGGACGAATCCCGCGTCCGGCAGCGCCAACCGGAGCGCCGAAACCGCCAGCGCGAAAGACCGGTCGTCCATCACGTCGGGCGGGTGCTCGAACCCGGCCGCCGGCTCGAGACGGGGAAGGGCGAGGGTCACATCCGTGCGCCAGAACGACCGCATCAGGAACCGGGCGTGGGACGCCAGCGCGAGGACCTCCCACCGCCAGTCGGGGTTCAAACCGACGAGCGTGCCCAACCCGAGGCGCCGCATGCCGGCCCGCGCCGCGCGCTCGGGAGCCCCGAGCCGCCAAGCCCAGAAGCGCTTGTTCCCTTTCAGGTGGTACTCGGGATATACGCGCGGATCGTAGACCTCCTGGTACAGCACCAGCCCGTCGCAGCCGGCTTCCACGAACCGGCGGTAGGCGTCCTCGTCCCACGCCTGGACCTCCAGAGAGACGTTGGACACCTCGGAGGCGACCTCCCGGATGCACTCGGTCACGTAGTCCACCGACACGTGCTTCGGGTGTTCGCCGGAGACCAGCAGCAGGTGCCGGAAACCGAGATGCTTGAGGTACCGCGCCTCCGAGCTCACCTCGGCGGGAGCCAGGGTGCGGCGGACGATGTCCCGGTTGAAGACCTGGAAGCCGCAGTAGGTGCACTCCGACACACACTCATTGGACAGGTACAGCGGCGCGAACAGGTGCATGGTCCGGCCGAAACGACGGAGGCTGAGCGCGTGCGCCGCCTGCGCCACGTCCTCCAGCGCCTCTTCAGCCACGGGAGACAGCAACGCGGCCAGGTCCCACAGGCTCCGACGCTCCGCGCCGAGGGCCCGACGAACGTCCTCTTCTCCTGCATGGCGAGCCGACCACGTCGCCATCCGGTCGAGTTCGTCCACGTCGAGCTCGAAGTCGGGCTCGTAGCCGACGATCCGCTGCCGCTCGGCCTTGCGCTGGAGCTGGACGAGCTCGGCGGTGCTGAGCGTCATCGTGACTCCCGCTCGAGGAAGCCGGTGAGTGGTGATGAGGCCGACGCTGTGCCCGCTGCCGGCAGACCGGCCAGGTACCCCTGCCGTCCGGCCTCCACAGCCAGCGCGAAGGCCTCCGCGATCCGCACCGGGTCGCGGGCGGTGGCGATCGCGGTGTTCACGAGGACGGCGTCGCATCCGATCTCCATCGCCTCGGCCGCATGCGACGGGGCCCCCAGGCCGGCGTCCACCACCACCGGGACGTTCGATTGCTCGACGACGATCTCCACCGCGTCGCGGCTGCGCAGCCCCTTGTTGGATCCGATCCAGGACCCGAGCGGCATCACGGTGGCACACCCGGCTTCCTCCAGGCGCTTGGCGAGGATGGGGTCGGCGCCGATGTAGGGCAGCACCACGAAACCGTCGGCCACGAGCTCCTCGGCGGCCCGCAGCGTCTCGACGGGGTCGGGCAGCAGGTACCGGGGGTCGGGGGTGACCTCGAGCTTGATCCACGTGCGACCGCGCTCGTCGTGGATGCCGGCGGCGCGCGCCAGCCGAGACAGCCGCACGGCCTCTCCGGCGGTCTCGGCCCCCGAGGTGTTGGGCAGCAGCAGGTACCTTCCGGTGTCGAGATGGTCGAGGATGTCCTCGCCCTCGGGGGCCTCGAGGTCCACGCGCCGCAGAGCGACGGTGACGATCTCGGTCCCGGACCCGGTGAGCGCCTCGGCCATCACCGGCCCGGACGCGAACTTCCCGGTCCCGGTGATCAGACGCGACGTGAAGGTCCGCTCGGCGATCGTGAGCGGATCTGTGGTGGTGGCGACGTGCTCGGTGATGTCCATCTCCGATCTCCCTTCGCCGGCATGATCCGGATCAGGTTCGAGGGGTCGCCTGTTGGCCTCTCAGCCCGGGTCACCGGACTCCCCCGTCGGGTGCTGGCCTCCATGCTACTCAGCGTGAGCCCGGATGGTGTCTCGGCCCCCGGGGGTCGTCTAGGCGCCGGCCCGGCCCAGGAAGGCGAGGACCGCGTCGCGCACCTCGTCGAGGGCGTCGGACTGCAGCATGTGCCCGGCGCCGGAGATCTCGACCAGCTCGGCCCCCGGGATGAGCTCGGCCAGCAACCGGCCGTTGCCGGCGGGGATCAGCATGTCCGCCGTCCCGTGGACGACGAGCGTCGGCACCGTGACACCTGTCAGCTCCTCCCACGCGTCGTGGCCCAGGGCTGCCGCGAGCTGTCCCAGGTACCCGGCGGGCTGCGTGGGGATGAGCTGCCGGTGGTGGAGATCTTCCTCGATGCGCTCCGGGTGGTTCGTCCGCGTGCCTTCCCCGTACAGGAACCAGGCGTTGCGCCGGTAGACGTTCCCCGGGTCCTGGCCACCGGTGACGAGTCCCTGCAGGACCTCGTCGGACGGCTGGATCGCCCGCTCCCCACCCGGACGCGTGCAGACCAGCACCAGCGAGCGCACCCGCTCGGGACGGCGCAGCACGAGACGCTGGGCGATCATCCCGCCGAGCGACGCCCCGACGACATGGACCCGGTCCCGGCCCGCGGCATCGAGGACGGCGGCGCAGTCGTCGGCCATCTGCTCGATCGTGTAGGGACCCTCCGGTACCTCGGAGCGTCCCGTGCCGCGGTTGTCCAGCGCGATCACCTCGTAGTACCGGGACAGCCAGGGGATGGTGCGGTACCAGCCGTGGGCGTTGGAGCCGAGGCCCATGATCAGCAGCACGGGCTCGCCGTCGCCGTGCACCTCGTAGTGGATCTTCGCCCCGTCGGAGGCGATCGTGTGCGCCACCTAGCCTCCGATGGCGACCATGGCCCGGTTCGGCTGGACGAAGCCCGGTCGGCCGATCTGGTGCCCGCGCTCTTTGGTGAGGACGGCGGCCCGGAACAGGTCCGCGAGATCGCCGTCGGACGCACCCCCGCGCAGCAGCGCCTTGACGTCGTGCTCCTGCGTCGAGAACAGGCAGGTGCGCAACTGCCCGTCGGCGGTGATCCGGATCCGGTCGCAGCGCGTGCAGAAGGGCTCGGTGACCGATCCGATCACGCCGAAGCGCCCGCGGCCGTCGGTGAACCGGTAGCGCCGCGCGGGCTCGCGCTCGTCGTCGCCTTCGGCCTCGAAGGGGGCCACCGCCCGCACGGCCTCCAGGATCTCGCTGACGGGCACGACCTTGTCCCGCGACCAGTTGCGGTCACCGTCCAAGGGCATGAACTCGATGTACCGCACCTCGTAGTCCTGCTCGCGTCCCCAGGCCGCGAGCTCGCCGATCTCGTCGTCGTTCACGGCGCGCATCACGACGCAGTTCACCTTCACCGGCTCGAGGCCGGCGGCCTTGGCTGCGGCGATCCCGTCCAGCACCTCCGGGAGGTGGTCGCGGCGGGTGACCTCGGCGAAACGTTCCCGGCGCAGCGAGTCGAGCGACACGTTGATCCGTCCGAGGCCGGCGCGGGCCAGCGGCTCGGCGAGCTCACGCAGGAAGAAGGCGTTGGTCGTGATCGACAGATCGAGGTCGGGGTCGATGTCGCGCAGCATCGCCACGAGGCGGTCGAGCCCCTTGCGCATCAGGGGTTCGCCGCCGGTGAGCCGCACGGTGTGGATGCCGAAGCCGTTGAGGACGCCCACCAGCCGTGCGATCTCCTCGAAGGTCAGGATCTGCTCGCGGGGGGCCCACTCGCTGTAGTCCTCGGGCATGCAGTAGGTGCAGCGGAAGTTGCACCGGTCGGTGACCGAGATGCGTACGTCCCCCACGGTGCGTCCGAACATGTCCACGAGCGGCTCCATCCCCGCATCCTACCGCGAACCGACCTTCAGTCCCCGCCCCAGCCCCCGCCCCCGGGGGTTTCGATCCGTACCCGGGCGCCGCGGCGCAGCAGCCGCGTGACCTTGCCCGGCACCGGCTCGCCGTCGATCAGGTCCCGGCCCGGCTCGCCGGGCGAGCCGCCCGCGGCGCCCCACGGCCCCCGGGTGCGTCGCTCGCCCTGCAGCGTCACCCACGCCTCCGGGGCGAGGACCTCGAGCTCGCGGACGACGCCGTCGCCCCCGGGGTGGCGGCCGGCGCCCCCGCTGCCCTCCCGCAGGCCGTAGGCCACCGCCCGCAGCGGGTAGGCGTGCTCCAGCGCCTCCACGGGGGTATTGCGGGTGTTCGTCATGCCCGTATGGACCCCCGAGGCCCCCGGCCCCCAGGGCGACCCGCCCTGCCCCCCGGCGATGGTCTCGTAGTAGGAGAACGGACGGCCCTCGTCGTCGACGCCGCCGATGAGCAGGTTGTTCATCGTCCCCTGGCTCGCCGCCGGCACCCGGTCGGGAACGGCGAGCGCGAACGCTCCCCATACCGCGTCGCAGATCCGCTGCGAGCATTCCACGTTGCCCGCGCCCACCGCGGCCGGGGGCCGGGCGTTGACCACGGTCCCCGGCGGCGCGATCACCCGCAGGGCCCGCCAGCAGCCCGCGTTCACGGGCACGTCCGGCGGCACCAGGCACCGCAGCACGTACCCTGCGGCGCTCACGGCCACCGCCTCGACGGCGTTGATGCTGCCGCGCACCTGGGGGTCGGACCCGGTGAGGTCGATCTCGACGCCGCCGTTGCCGAGCCGCAGCGTGCAGCGGATCGTGACCGGGCCGGACCCAGCGCCGTCGTCGTCCAGCATGTCGGAGAAGGTCCATTCGCCTTGGGGCAGCTCGTCGAGCGCCGCCCGGACGCGGGCCTCGGCGTAGTCGGCGAGCGCACCGAAGGATTCCAGCAGCCCGTCCGTCCCGTGACGCTCGACGAGCTCACCGAGCCGCACGGCCCCCCGGGCGTTGGCCCCCGCCTGCGCCAGGAGGTCGCCCTCCCGCTCGGCAGGGGTCCTGGAGTTGGCGACCACGAACCGCAGCACGCCGGCGTCGACCTCGCCCCCGCGGTACAGAAGCACCGGCGGGACGCGCGTCCCCTCCTGGAAGATCTCGGTGGCTCCTGCGGGGATCGAGCCCGGGGTCCCGCCGCCCACGTCGGTGTGATGGGCGCGGTTGGCGGTATACCCGATCAGCCCGCCGTCTGCGTGCACGGGGCCCACGAGCGTCAGGTCGTTGAGATGCGTCCCACCCGCCCAGGGATCGTTCAGGAGCACCTGGTCGCCGTCACCGAGCTCCGGGTAGGCGGCCAGGGCCGCCGCCACCGACGCGGGCATCGACCCCAGGTGGACGGGGATGTGCTCGGCCTGCGCCACCAGCTCCCCGGACGGACCGAACACCGCCGCCGAGCAGTCCTCACGCTCCTTGATGTTCGGCGAGTAGGCGGTGCGGCGCAGCACCGCCCCCATCTCGTCGGCCACGCCCTCCAGGGCATGGCGCAGGACCTCGAGCGCGACCGGGTCCATCAGGCCTCCATCACCAGCGCCCCGGACGGGTGTACGACGGCGGTCCATCCCGGCGGGACCCACACCGTCGAGTCCGTCTCCGTCACCATCGCCGGGCCGGGGAGCCGTGCTTCGGCGGGCAGGCCGCCGCGCTCGTGCACCGCCACGCGAACGCCTTCCACCTCACGGTGTCCCGCAGCCTCCATGCGACCGCTCGCCGGTGCGGCCGTCCGCACCTCCTCCGGGGGCCCGGTCGCCGAGGCGCGGAAGGTCACGGCTTCCACGGGAACCTCGGTGCGGGCGAACCCGTAGCGCCCACGGTGGGCCTCGTGGAAGGCGCCGGTGAGGGCGGCGAACGACGGACGTCCGTCCACCGCGAGCCGCAGCTCGTGGGACTGGCCGTCGTAGCGCAGGTCGGCAGCGAGTTCGATGCGGGCCTCCGGGTAGTCGACCCCCTCCTCGGCCAGCTCCGCCAGCACCTGTTCGGTGAGCTCGTGCAGGACGCTGCGCATCTCGCCGTCGCGACGGGGGTCGGCGGGTATCGGGTGCGACACCGAAGCCTCAGCCCGGCGGGAGGCGACGAGCAGCCCGAGCGCGGCCAGCGCCCCCGGCACCGGTGGGACGACCACGCGCCGGATCCCCAGCTCCGCGGCGAGCTCGGCCCCCTGCAGTGGCCCGGCGCCACCGAAGGCGACGAGCGCGTAGTCGCGGACGTCGCGCCCGCGCTCGATCGACACCGAGCGGATCGCCCTCGCCATCGTGGCCCGCACGACCTGCAGGATCCCGCGCGCGCTGTCGGCGGCGTCGAGACCCGCGCGGCGCCCGAGACGCTCCACCGCCGCGCGTGCGGCGTCCGGGTCCAGAGCCAGCTCCCCGCCGGCCAGCCCCTCGGCCCCCAGATGCCCGAGCACGAGGTGCGCGTCGGTGACGGTGGCGTCGGTTCCGCCCAGCCCGTAGCACGCCGGGCCGGGATCGGCGCCCGCGGAGGCCGGGCCGGCCCGCAGCGCGCCGCCGCTGTCGAGCCAGCCGATGCTTCCACCCCCCGCCCCCACCGAGATCACGTCGAGGCAGGGGGTCCTGAAGGGGAGACCGTCCAGGGAGGCCTCCTCGGCCGCCAGGGGGCGTCCGCCGTCCACGATGGCCACGTCCGCCGAGGTGCCGCCCATATCGAGACTCACCACGTCCGCGAACCCGCACCGCTCGGCGGCCCATGCCGCCCCGAGGACGCCGGCCGCCGGACCAGACAGCAGCGTGTGAACCGGCCGGTCGGCCGACCGTGCGATCCCACGCACCCCGCCGCCGGACCACATCACACCGACCCGCGCCCCCGGGACGGCCCCGTCGATCCGGCGCAGGTACCGGGACAGGACCGGCTGCACGTAGGCGTTGAGCGTGGTGGTGGACGCCCGCTCGTACTCGCGGATCTCGGGCACCACATCGCTGGACAGCGAGACGGGCACGTCCGGCACCGCCGCGGCGAGAAGCTCCCCGACCCGACGTTCGTGGGTGGGGTCGGCGTACGAGTGCAGCAGCGCCACCGCCACCGCATCCACGCGTCCGGCGATGCTCTCCACAGCCCGCCGGAGGGCGGCCTCGTCGAGCTCGCGGATCACCTCACCCCGGGGGCCGATCCGCTCGGCCACACCGACGCACAGCTCCCGGTCCACCAACGGCACGGGGGGTGCGGCCTTGAGGTCGTAGAGCGACGGACGCGTCTGGCGTGCCAGGTGCAGCAGATGCCGGAACCCCTCGGTGCCGAGGAAGGCCACCCGTGCGCCGGTGCGCGTGAGGACGGCGTTGGTGGCCACCGTGGTGCCGTGGCGGAGTTCGTCGGGGTCGCCGTCCGCGCGCCGCAGGGCCTCGAGGAAGCCCCGGGCGGGGTCGTCGGGGGTCGAGGGCACCTTGGCCACGTCCACGGTGCCGTCACGCTCGACCACCAGGTCGGTGAACGTCCCGCCGATGTCGATGCCGACCCTCATCGCTCTGCGGGTGGCGCGTCGAACAGCACGCGGGAGGCCACCGAGCGGACCGGAGAGGCCCCCTGCGAGAGGTCCTCACCCATCCCCTCGAGCCGGCGTGCCAGGATCATCGCCAGGATCACCCATGCCATCAGCCGGTAGGGGGCCGGCTGGCCGCGCAGGTGCGCCACGACCGGGATCGACGCGAACCCGACCATGGACGAGACCCCGCCGGCCTTGGACAGGCTCCCCACCGCCGTGACCACGCCCGCCACCACCATCTCGAAGGGCAGCAGGGCCAGGAACGATCCCGCCGAGGCTGCGAGCCCGCGGCCGGCGAAGATCCGGAGGAAGGGAGGCCAGCAGTGCCCGCACACGGCTCCCACCGCGCAGGCGGCGGCCGGGTACGGGCCGGCGACCCGCGCTGCGATCAGGGTCGGGACCAGCGCCTTGAGGACGTCCAGCGTGGCGGCGGCCGTGGCGGCGCGTCCCGCACCCGCCTCGCGCAGGAGCACGTGCGCGTCGGCCCCGCCGCTGCCGCGCTTCGCGTGGTCGAGCACCGCGCGCCGCCCCCACACCACCGAGGCGAGGTACGCCGACGGGATCGAGCCGGCGACATACCCCAGGATGGCCCAGATGAGAACGCTCATATGCGTCTCAGAAGGTATCCTAGCCGCGCCGGGGGAACGTCGAACAAGGTGAGGGCTTGCAGCCGCCTGAAGCCGTACCTGGGAGGGAGTACTTCCGCAACCGTCCCTTCCGCATCCTCTGGATCGGGCAGACGATCGCGAGCCTCGGCGACTGGGTGGCGACCTTCGGGCTCATGCTCTTCGTCCGGGAGCTCACCCTCGGAGCCCCCTACGAGGGCCTGGCGATCTCCGGGATCCTCGGCTTCCGGATCCTGCCCGCCCTGATCGCCGCCCCGATCGCGTCGTCCATCGCCGACCGGTTCGATCGCCGCCGGACCATGGTCCTCGCGACCGTCGTGCGGGCGGCGCTCATCGCCACCGTCCCGTTCGCTCCGCAGCTCGCGGCGGTGTACGCGATCGCGTTCGCCATGGAGGTCGCCGGGCTGATCTTCCTGCCCGCCCGGGACGCCGTCGTGCCGGGACTCGTGAGCGAAGACCACCTGGCTGGCGCGAACGCGCTCATCATGCTCTCCCAGTGGGGGGCCATCCCGATCGCCGGCGGCTTCGTGGTCGCCGCGGACGCCGCGTCGGGAGCCCTCGCCGGCGTCCCGGTGATCGGCATGCTCGCCGAGGAACGGTTCGCACTGCCGTTCTTCTTCAACGCCGTCACGCTGCTGACCGCGGCCTGGCTGATCGGCTCCTTGCCCCGCAGCGTCGGAGCGGTCAGGCGCGACCGCGCCGCGGTCATCGAGCAGAACCCGCTGCATGCGATGCAGGCGGAGATGACGGGCGGCACCCGGTTCCTCCTGCACGATCCGGGGCTGCGCGGCCTCATCCTCGGGATGGCACTGGCCACGGGTGCCGGCGGCGCACTCTTCTCCCTGGGGATCCCCTACGTGAAGACCACGCTGGGTGCGTCCGACTCGATCTTCGGGACGCTGATCGCGATC
The DNA here is from genome assembly GCA_964560135.1 of uncultured Actinomycetes bacterium. Taxonomy (GTDB): domain Bacteria; phylum Actinomycetota; class JAICYB01; order JAICYB01; family JAICYB01; genus CAZLKN01. Next base: position 53,072 of record CAZLKN010000005.1, read on the forward strand.
TGGGGCGTGGGGATGGCGTTCGGGGCCTTCGTCTCACAGCGCTCCCGAAGGCGCGAGGCCGAGTTGTTCCGGCTGGCGCTCGGTGGATGCGGGGCGATCCTGATCGCGATGGGGGCGGTGCCCCAGGTCTGGCTCGCCCTGTCCCTCGCCGTCGGGTTCGGCGCCGGCCTGTCCATCGCCCTCGTACTCGGCATCACCCTCGCCCAGCGCACCGCTCCGCCTGAGGTGCGGGGCCGCGTGATGGCCGCCGTCCACGTGCTCGCCCGTATCTTCCTGATCCTCGGGGCCGTTCTGGCCGGCGCGATGGCCGCGCTGCTGTCCCGCGTGCAGCCGGTCCCGGGTTTGCAGGACGGCAACCGGTACGCGTTCATCCTCGCGGGGGCCGGGATGATCGCCGGAGGCTTCGCCGCCCGCACCGGTGCCTCACGTCTCGAGGCACCCGAATAGCGCGCACCGCCGCCTCATCGTGGATCGGAGGTCGAGCGGGGCGGAACGACGCCGGCTACTTGCCGGCGTTCGGGCGCTTGCCGTGGTTGGCCTTCTTCTTGCGCCGCTGCTTGCGCTTACGTCCGCTCTTCGCCATAAGACCGACAGTCTACCAGGCTGCGGAGAACGGAGCACCGTGCGGACCCGCCCCGCGACGACGGGCGGCATGGTAAGACTTCGGCGTGCCCATTCCCAGATCCGTCACGTTCCTCATCACGTCCTTGATCCTGGTTCTCTCGGCCTGCGGGACCACGACGGCGCCTGCCCCCACACCGGCGGGCAACGGCCCCGCCGAGCGGGAGGTGACCTTCCCGACCGAAGACGGCCTCACGCTGCACGGCCGGACCTTCGGGGACGGCGAAGCGGGGATCGTGCTCTCGCACATGTTCCCGGCGGACATGACCGCATGGTTCGACGCGGCACGGCACATGGCCGGACGCGGCTACACCGTGCTCGCCTTCAACTTCCGTGGCTATCCACCCTCTGAGGGTTCCCGCGACCTGGGCACCGCGCCCGGCGACGTCCTCGCCGCGGTGGCATTCCTCCAACGCTCCGGCGTGGAGCATGTGGCTCTGGTAGGAGCGAGCATGGGTGGAACGGCGTCGTTGATGGCCGCAGCCGAGGTCGAAGTCGCTGCCGTGGTCGCGCTCTCGGCCCCCGTGCGATTCCGGGGGATGGACGTCGACGATGTCGTCCCCGCCCTGAACATGCCGGTGCTCCTGATGGCGGCCCAGGAGGACGGCCCGGGCAACGAGAGTCTGGAGGCCCTGACCGGCCGGCTCCCCGAAGCCGAAACCGACGTCTTCGGTGGCGACGCCCACGGGACGAACCTGCTGCTCGACCGGCCGGAGTCGCTCGAGCACATCGAGCGCTTCCTGCTCGAGCACCTCCCCCCAACCGGAGGATGACCGCAGTGCTATCCGGCGACCGGCGAGGACACCGCCGGGCGGAGTGACGCCGGCTCGCGTGGGACCACGGGGGCCTCCGCCTGGCGGATCTCAGCCTGGGCCACGGGCTGCGGGCGTGTACGGTCCCAGATGGCGAGACAGGCGATGCCGGCGGCTCCCGAGAAGCCGAATGCGAGGACCGGATGCATCCCGTAGACCACGAAGCTGAACGCGAGCGGCACGTTCACCACCACGCTCGTCAATGCGATCCGAACCCAGAAGCCCATATCGAAACCCGATGAACGCTGCATGGTCCCCTCCTAGCGATTGACAAACCTCAGGCATCATCAGGCATCGACGTCCCGCGGGCCATACCCGACACGCGATGCGGGGACCGCAGCATCCCCCAACGGAGGGACTTACCAGCCGCGCGCCCGCCACTCCCCGAGGTCCGGTCGCTCGGTACCGATGGTCGTGTCGGCGCCGTGGCCCGGATACACGGGGGTGTCGTCGGGCAGAACGAACAGCTTCTCCTCCAGCGAATCCATGATCCTGTCGAACGCCGCACCGTCTCCGAAGGTGTTGCCCGGCCCCCCGGGGAACAGCGTGTCGCCCGAGAACAGGTGCGTCTGGTCTCCCTCCCGGAGCACGAGCGAGATGCTGCCCGGGGTGTGCCCCGGCGTGTGGAGCACCTCGAGGCGGACGGGTCCCACACCAACGTCACCGCCCTCGTCGAGCGTGTCGTTCGACACCGGGATCATCTCCCGGTCCGCCGGGTGCACCAGGACGGAGGCCCCGGTCTCACGGACGAGCTCGTCCAGCGCCTGCACGTGGTCGTAGTGACCATGCGTCTGCACGATGGTGGTGAGCCGCGCATCTCCGAGCTCGGCGAGAATCGTATCGGCCTCGTTCGATCCGTCGATCAGCAACGCGTCACCGCCCACCTTCAGCAGGTAGACGTTGTTGTCCATGGAGCCCACCGAGATCTTGGCGATCTCGGCTGGGCCGACGGTCCTGCGCCAGCGAACCTCGCCCATCTGGCTAGGTGTTGGCCGCGAGACCCGAGGTCGGCTGCCGCTCGGAGAAGGTCGTGGGCCGGTCGCCGAACAGATCGCCCGATTTGGAGACGAGGCCCTCCACGCTCCAGCGGGCGTCCTGCTGGATCGCGTTGCACGGATGGTGCTGCTCGATGAGCTGCACCTCGCCGCCGAAGACCACGAAGAGCTGTCCGCTGATGTGGCCCGCTTCCTCGGTGCACAGGTAGGCGACGAAGGGGGCGATGTTGTCCGGGTCCCATGGGTCGAAGCCGTCCTCGGACTTCGGGATCTGCCCGAAGGTCATCTCGGTCATCCGCGTACGGGCCCGCGGAGCGACCGCGTTGGACGTGACCCCGTACCGCACCATCTCCCGGGCCACGCACAGCGAGAACGAGGCGATCCCGGCCTTCGCGAAGTCGTAGTTGCACTGGCCCGCGTTGCCGTAGAGGCCCGACTCCGAGGCCGTGTGCACGATCCGGCCGTACACGGGACCGCCTTCATCCTTGGAACGCTGCCGCCAGTACGAGCAGGCGAAATGGGTGGGCGCGAAGTGGCCCTTGCCGTGGACGTTGATCACCGCATCCCACTCGTCCTCGCCCATGTTGAAGACCATGCGGTCACGAAGGATGCCCGCGTTGTTCACCAGGATGTGGAGCTCCCCGAACGTGTCCACGGCCTGCTTGATCATGCCCTCGGCGTCGCCCCAGTCCGCGACGTTGCCGTAGTTGGCCACGGCCTCGCCGCCCATGTCCTTGATCTCCTGGACGACCTGGCCAGCGGGGGTCTCGTCCGGGCCGGTGCCGTCCCAGCCCACCCCGTAGTCGTTGACGACGACCTTCGCGCCGTTGCGTGCGAGCTCCAGAGCGTGACCACGACCGATCCCGCGCCCGGCCCCCGTGACGATGGCGACCTTCCCGTCGAGCAGACCCATGTGACTCTCCTCCCGATGTAGCCGTCCGCCCCAGCGTGGGGGCTTTGAGGTCTTATGCCGTCAGTATAGGAACCGGTCCCCCTACCAGGCCAAAGGGCCTAGTCCTGCTCGACAAGGGTCCAGCTCATCGCCAGTGAAATGGATCGACCCTCCTCGTCGGCGAGTTCGGGACAGTCCACCTCGCCCCGGATCGCCTTTTGGGTGACCTCGAGGCTGCACGGAGCGACGAACCGCCCGAACTCGGCGTGCGTCCCCTCCGCGAGCTCGCTCAGCCGGATGATGACGCCGCTCGCCAAGCCGCCGGATCCCTCGATCGGGCTCGCACCTTCCTCGCTCAACTCGTAGGTCCCGGCCCCCCGGTACAGTCCGGGAGCCAGGTCGAACCCGACGTGGAAGAGGCGATGCTCCTCCAGGAAGACGGGCTCAGCGAAGCCGACCTGGAGGAACCACGTCGCCTGCGGGGTCCCCTCGCCCAGGATCTCGGTGACCTGGACCCGGGCCGTGTCATGCACGTCTACCTCGATGGCACCTCGGATCTCGATGGCCACCTCGGCTGCGTGGATCCGGATCTCGGCCCCGGGCGCCGGGGTCTCGATGGCCAGCGGTGACGGCAGGACATCCGCATCGTCGTCCCCGTTGCCGCATGCTCCAAGGGCGGAAACGACGAGCAGCGCGGCGGCGAGCCACGCCCGGCTCAGCACGAGGGGGCCACCTCAAAGTGCTCCTTCGCGGTGTCTCCGCGGCCGCGGGCGCCCGCCACCACCTCGACGGTCGCCTCCCCGAGCGGGGTATCCGGACGAAGGGTCCAGGACCATGCGTGCTCGCCCGTCGTATTCGCGTGGGTGGGGACGAAATGGATGTCAGGCGTGTAGGAGGTGTCGCTGTAATAGGCGGAAAGCCCGATCATCACCTCGGGCTCGGTGCGTACGTCCGCGGTCATCGTGCTCCCGGGCACGGCACAGGAGGCGGACAGGGTGAGTTCGAGGAGGAACGGACGGTCCGGATCGTCCTCTGCATCTGAGGCGGGCCGGTCGTCGGATGGGGGATCTGCCTCCTGCACCGGCTCCGGTGTGGATGGACGATCCTCGGAACCATCCTCCGGCGAACCCCCGGAGCCCGTCTCCTCCTGCACCGTGGAGGCCGGGTCGAGATCCTCACCGGATCCGGCGCGCGAAGCTTCGCCTCCTCCGCAGGCCGCCAAGGCCAGCAGCAGGACGGCGCCCACCGCCGAACAGCGGATCCTCATCGGTCCGAGCTGCCGACGGCCTCGGCGTCGCTGCCCACCTCGGCATCTCCGAGGTAGCTGGCGAGGAGCGCTGGGTCGTCCCGCATCTCACGGGAGTCGCCTTCGAGCACCACCTCGCCCTTGGCCAGCACGTAGGCCCGGGAGGTGTGAGCGAGAGCCTTGTGGACGAACTGCTCGACGACGAGCGCCGCCGTCCCCTCCCGGTTCACCTCTTCGAGGTTCTCGAAGAGCAGCTCCACGATCATCGGCGCCAGCCCGAGGGACAACTCGTCGATGAGCAGAAGCCGTGGCCGGGACATGAGCGCCCTCGACATGGCGAGCATCTGCTGCTCGCCTCCGGACATCGTCCCCGCCGCCTGCGTCCGCCGTTCCCGCAGCTTCGGGAAGAGGGTGAAGGCTCGTTCCAGGGCCTCGTCGTATCCGGGTTCCTTGCGCCGGGGCAGGTAGCCCATGCGCAGGTTCTCCTCAACCGACAGGGTCGGGAACAGTTCCCGGCCCTCCGGGAGATGGGCGATCCCGAGGCGCACGATGTCGTACGAGGGCAGCCCTTGGATCGGCTTCCCATCGAAGAGGATCTCCCCCGAGGTGGGCGCCATCATCCCCGAGACCGCCCGCAGGGTTGTCGTCTTCCCGGCACCGTTCGCGCCGAGCAGAGACACCATCTCTCCCTCCCCGACCTCCAGACGGACCCCGCGCAGCGCGCGCACGGCCCCGTAGGACACGTCGATGTCGCGGATCTCGAGCAGTGCCATCTAGACCACCCCCACCGGTTCTTCGACGTCCTCGTCCTCGGGGGCCTTCCCGAGATAGGCGGCGATCACGGCCGGGTCCCGCTGGACCTCGGCGGGGCGACCCTCGGCGATAAGCCTGCCCCGGTCGAGCACGTACACGTAGTCGGAGACGGACATGACCATCTGCACGTCGTGCTCGATGAGCAGCACCGTCACGCCGAGGTCGCGGATCTCGCGGATGACGTCCACGAGCCCCTCGGTCTCGCTGTCGTCGAGGCCGGAGGCGGCCTCGTCGAGCATCATGAAGGGCAGTCCCGTCACCATCGCACGCGCCACCTCGACCATCCGCAGGACGCCGAAGGGCAGGTCGCCCGGGCGCTTGTCGGCGTACTCCTGGAGGCCGAGCCGCTCGATCACCTCGTTGACCCGCTGGCGGGAGCGCTGTTCGGCCTCCAGGAAGGTGGGGCTGGCCGCCAGATGCGATGCCAGCCCGGTGGCGTTGTCGAGGTGTGTGGCCACCAGGAGGTTGTCAAAGACGGTGAGCTGCGGGAAGAGCTGGAGGACCTGGAAGGTCCGGGCGACCCCGAGGCGGGCGCGATCATGGACGGGCACGTCCGTGACGTCCCGCCCGTGCAGTTCGACGCGGCCCGCGGTGGGCTCGATGATCCCGGCGATGGAGTTGAACGTCACGGTCTTCCCGGCGCCGTTCGGCCCGATGAGCCCGACGATCTCCCCTTCCCGCACCTCGAGGGAGACCTCGTCGACGGCGGTGAGCCCGCCGAAACGAACGGTGACCTCCTGGGCGCGCACGACCACCGGCCGTTCCTCTCGGGACCGGTCGCCGTCCAGCGACACCGACGGCGCCGGCGTGTCGGGCGCGGAGGTCGACGGGCTCCCCGCAGAGGCTTCCGTTTCCTCGGTCGGCGCAGCCGCTGCCCGCCGAGCCGCAGCCAGGACCGATGCCGGCAGATGCTCCAGGGCCGGGCTCTCGAGCCGTTCGCGGATCCGCTCCCCCGTCCTCAGGCGTGCCCAGCGTACGTCTTCGATGAACTTGTCGATCCCACGGTCGAGAAGAGCGAGGACCGCCATGACCCTCGAGATACCTCCGACGGCGTGGGCGATCCGGCTCCCGAGAGCCCCGAGGCCCCCCGGGTAGGTGAGGAGCACCAGAGCGAGGAGCGCGGAGGACACGACATCGAGCAGCCCCCCGAACGCCGCGACACGGAAGAAGACGACATCGAGCATGGCGAACAGCACTCCGGCGGCGACGGCACCACCCAGGCTCCGCAGACCTCCCACGACGACGATGGCCACGAACAGCAGCGACTTCTGGACCACGAAGTCATCGGGGCTGACGATGTTGGCCTCGGACATCATCAGGCTCCCGGCGGCGCCGGCGAGGAACCCCGACAGGGTGAACGCCATGACCTTGTACCGGGTCACATCGATCCCCAGGGACGCTGCGGCCATCTCCGAGCCCTGCACGGCGAAGAAGGCCCGGCCGGTCTTCGAGTCGCGGAGGTTGGCGGCGGCGAGCAGACCCACGGCGGTCAACGCCCAGAGCACGAAGTACATCGTCCGCTGGTTGGAGAAGTCGAAGTGCGGGAAGGTGCCCGACGACCCGATGGTGGTGGCGTCGATCCGCAGGTGCTGGGTGACGACGTTCTGCCGGAACAGGAACTCGGCGGCCATCCACCCGAAGATGAGGGTGGCCACGGCGAGGAACAGACCGCGGACCCGCACCGCGACCATGCCCAGGCCGACAGCGAAGATCGCGGCCACGGCCCCGGCCACAGGCAGGTTCAACGGGAAGGGGATCCCGAGTCCGGATGCCAGCCAGCCCGTGGCGTATGCGCCGATCCCGACGAAGGCCGCGTGCCCCAGGGAGATCTGGCCCACCCACCCGATCAGGACGACCAGCGACACGGCCACGAGCGTCAGGACGGCGCCCATGTTCACCGCGCCCACGACATCGAAGGGCGCAGCGAAAGGCAGCGCGAAGGCAGCCAACAGGCCGAGAATCATCAGCGGACGCTTCCCCGCCGCCAGGGGCCCCAAGCCGACGAACTGCCGCTTGCCGGCGACGACGAGCGACTCGGCACGGACGTCGCCCCCGGTGATCCTCTCCCCGCGGCTCACCATGACCGCCACTGCGGCGAGGGCGAGGAAGAGTTGGGGACCCCCCTGGAGGTCCTCGAGAGCGCCGATCCCGGGAACAACCGAGAATGCGGCCGCGGCCACGGCCGACCCGATCACCGCCCCCGGGAGGCTCACGAGGCCACCGAGAAGAGCTGCCACGAAGGCGGGGATGGCCTGGAAGGACAGCACGTAGACATGGAGGTTCGTGATCCCCGCGAGCATGATCCCCGACAGGGCCGCGAGCGTACCGCCGATGACCCACGTCAGCGCCGTGATCCGGTCCGGGTCGACGCTCATGAGGCCCGCCGCTCGGCGGTTCTCGGCCGTTGCCCGCATGATGAGCCCGAGGTCGGTGAACTTGAAGAGAGCCATGAGGCCCGCCGTCAGCGCCAGCGCCGCACAGAACAGCCCGAACTCCCCGTAACGCACGAAGGAGCCGCCGACCTCGACCCCTCCATCGGGGAACACGTTCGGGGCGCGCTCCGTGGCCGTACCGAAGATCCGCGCCGACACGGCCAGGACCACCCCGAAGGCGGCGACCGTCCCCACCGTCTGGGCCGTGGGCCCCTGTGGTCGCAGGGTACGGACGAAGACCCGCTCCACCGCGTAGCCGAGCGCACCGCCGGCGGCAAGTCCGCAGAGGAGAGCGAAGGGTAGTGGGATCCCCACTCGGGCGGCCCACACGAGTGCCACGAGCACGACCACCGAGGCTCCAGCCCCGGCGGCGAGACGCGTGCGGCGGGGGACACCGACGCCGAGAACGAATCCGACGAGGGGACCCATGCACACCGCGGGGATGATCGCCGCAAGGAGGCCCTCCGCCAGGCCTGAGTCCCCGCGATGGAGCACGAAGGTGACGTAGGCGGGGAACATCACCATCGCTCCGTGGGCGAGGTTGAGCACCTTCGAGGCCCGGTAGATCATGACGATCCCCACGGCGAGGATCGCGAACGCACCGAGGAGACCCAGGGACAACAGCAGGGAGATGAGGAGATCGGCCACAGCTACAGGGCGGGGTCGGGGATGAACCCGGTCTGGCGGTCCCGGAATCCGGCGAACGAACCCTGGGCCACGAGGATCTCGAAGGCCTGGGCGCTACGGTTCGCGAAGCGCTGGTCGGGTGACCACTGCAGCGTCGTGGCGAAGTCGCTCGTGTAGGTCATCGCGTTGATGGCCTCGCGCAACCGTGCCCGCGTCAGGTTCGGGCCGACCTGCTCGAGGGCCTCCACGAACACGTCCATCCCCAGGTAGGAGCCCTGGAGAAACTGGTTCGTGACGTCCACTGTGGGGCTGACGGTACGTACATCGTTCACGTAGTCGGAGATGCCGGGCTTGGATGCATGATGGCCGATGGCCGGGTTGTACCCGGTCCACACGAGCAGCCCTTCACAGTCCGCACCGCAGTTCCCGGCGAACTCCTCGTTGAACAGGGTCTGCGCGCCGCTCGTGATCTGCCGTCCCATCTCCGGGCGGCCGGCGATCCATGTGAGCGCCGTCTGCGGCTCGAGAAGCAGGGCCACGAAGTCGCAGCCGCCCTCACAAGCCTGGTTGAAGCGCCGGACCTCCGCCGAGTACGAGGCCTGCGCGGGCTGCACGCCGATAAAGGCCTTGAGCTCGGTGCCGGGCATCGCCTCGACCTGGGCCTTGAAGGCGTCCGCCCCCTCGCGCCCGAAACGGTAGAACCGGTCGTAGACGATGGCGAAGCTCTTCGAACCCTGATCGTGGCCGTACTTGGCCATCACCCGCATCGTGGAGATGGTGGCGGTGGCCACCGGCCACACCCACGGGCTCTCGTACTGCTGGATGAGCATCCCGTCCGATCCCACCACGGGGATCCCGGCGTTCTCGATGTCGCCGGCCTCGATGGAGGCGGTCAATCCCTCCGAGGACGGCACGACGGGCAGGGCGAACTGACCCTCCTCGATGAAGTTCCGGATGAAGGTACGGCCCCGGGCTGCGTCCCAGCCGTCGTCGCGCATGGTGAGATCGAGCAGCCGGCCGCAGATCCCTCCCTCGGCATTCACCCGCCGCACCACGGCCTGCATGCCGATGGGCGAGTCGCCCAGGAAGCTCGAGCCCGGGCCCGACTGCACGACCGTGGATGCGAGGCGGATCCGGTCGCCCGTCACACCATCATCGGTGGCGCCGCCGTTGCGGCCGCGGGCGCACTCCAGGCCTCCCGATTCCTCAGCACGCCGCTGGGTGCCGCCGTCGGCGGAACCCTGGCCGGCTCCCTCGTCCACGAACTCGGCCGCCGTGCCATCGTCGCCGCCGTCGCCGCCGCCGGAAAGCGCACCATCTGCCGCGTCGCCGTCCACCGCACCCGCGCCGTCCCGGGTGAGGCCGGTGATCTCCGAGCTCGGCGGGATGAAGGCCACGGCCCCCAGCAGCGCCGCGAAGGCCACCGCGAAGAACGCCCGGCGGAGGCCCGCCATCAGGCCATCGCCTCCTTCAGCGCCCGGCGTCGCAGCGCCAGGTAGACGGGGGTGAAGAGCAGCAACCACATCAGGGCGGCCATGAAGGCATCCCTCGGTGAGCGAAGCAGGAACCCGAGCCCCTCGAACATCATCTTGATGGGGTTCCGCTGCGCGCCGACGGCAGCACCGTTGGGATCCTCCCCCTGCGCCTGCTGCGCTTCCTGCAGGACGCGTGCCCGCATCGACGGCGGAACGGTCATCTCCGTGATGAGGGCCGGGAGATCGAAGTCGAGCAGGTCGTCGGCGGTCTCGAAGCCCTCGCGCAGGAAGATCCCATAGGTCGCGCTCGCGTCGGTGCCGGCGAACTGGTACACCTGTCGCCCTCGACCGTGTGTGGGGTGGTCGTTGAAGATCACGATCTCGAGCGCCGGAACCTGGGTCGCCGGATCGTTGTTCACCACCCGGTTCGAAAGCTCTTCGAGCCGGTCGCGCTGGATCGAGGCCAGGTACCCGCCGCTGGTCCCCTGAGCGAGTTCGAAGTCCGGCTCGGGGACGTTCACCTCCCCGCGGGTGCCGAGGGCTCGGTCGAGGGCCGCCATGAACGGGTGGCGGCTGAGGTTGGGCTCGATGGTTCCGGACACCACGGGGATGCTCGGATCACCGCAGCTGTCGGCCTCGCCCGTCGGTGGGACCCCCACCTCGGGCGGAACCTGCCCGCGCACCTCCTGGAGCACGGCCTCCTCCATCTCCTCGTTGGGGTACCGCACGTTGCACAGTCGACGAGCGAAGAACGTTGAAGCCGACCCCGAACGCCCGGCGGCCCAAGACTCGGCGACCGTCATCGCCGAGTCGATGAAGATCTCGTCATCGATGGAGATGTTGCGCGCGAACGCCTCAGAGCGCGCGACGAGACCGCGCTCGGGGTCGCGGTACACGCGCACGTCGCCTCCGACGTCACCCACGCGGACGATGCCGGGATCTTCCACTCCCGCGTCCTCGAGGGCGCCCGCGACCGGCGATGCCCGGCCCTGCCCGGTGACTTCCTCCTGCTCCTGCCTGCAAGCCACCGCTGCCGTGAACCCCGACAACTCGTGTTCGCCGAGGCGCGCATGGTCGTGGGCGGCCTCGCCTTCGCCCGCGCACTCGGCCGTCTGGAAGGGCCAGCTATGTCCAGCGGCCTCGTCGATGGGATTGTCTTCCTCTCCTGTGGCCGTCGAGGGACGGGGCCACTCGTCCTCGAGGAACCAGAGCGCCGGCGGGAAGGGCCAGCAGCGCTCCACAGGCTCCTCGATGTCGATCTTGCTGCCGGCGTCGGTGTCGGCGGCGGCCGCCGCACCCGCGGCGAGATCGTTGGAGAGCGCGGCCCGGGCGACCTGCCCGAAGACGTACTCTCGATCCTGCCGTCCGCAGGGAGAGCCGGCCTGGATCGCCGCGCCCCGGCCACCTTCACCCGGCGCCACACCGTCCAGGCCCCCGACGAACAGCGTCCGCAGGCCGTAGGCGTGGCCGGAGCCCGTGAAGTTCACACCGGTCACCCCGGGCTGCTCGTCCTCGTCGACCGTGAAGCGGTCCAGATCCTCAAGCGGCGGCACCGTGGCGACCGGAAGATCGTCGCGGACGACGAGGTACTCGCAGCGCCCGCCGGGCGAGCAGTCCGTCTCTTCGTCGCCCTGGGGAAGGACGAACACTTGGCGCTGCCCGGACGCGGGATTCACGTCCACCGGGATGCCCGTCATGTCCGGACCGCCCGCGTAGGGCGCGAACTGGTCGAACTCGAGGAACTGGGGAGCGGGGTCGTTGCGAATATCGGAGACGAGCAGGCCGCCCCGGCGCTCGGAGCGTCCCCGCTTGGTGGGTGGGGCGAGCATGTACAGGCGCCCGGAGAGCGGGTCGAGCCCCGCTCCGGTGTTGCGTGGAGTGACCGTGCCGGAGAGGACGCCGCTGAACGCCTCCCGGGACCCGTTGAAGACCCACCAGGCCTCACCCTCGGTGGAGGAGACCCGGAACAGCAGCCGGTCCCCTTCGGGATCGGCGAAGACGTCGCGCAGATGCTGTGGTCCGGCGAACGCCTCTTCGCTTTGGGGACGGTTGTTCTCGTCCACGAGGAGCCGCACGGCGAACCCGAGACCGCCCGGGCCGTTGCACCCGAGGTAGATGTACGGTCCGAGGCGGGCCTGGAACAGTGCGATCTGGTAGTTGCCCGGCGGAAGCCGCCCGGCCCCGCAGGAGGCGACGCGATGGATCCAGTCCTGGCGCCCGGTCTCGACGTCCCACTGGGCCACCCAGAGGTGCTGCTCCCCGGGGGTGGTGGGTTCCTGGCGGAGGATGAGGATCTTCGGCCTCCCCACGAATTGGGCGGGGACGAAGGCCATCCCGTACGCGTTCGCATTCGGCGTGTGGGGGACCTGCGGCAGGCAGCGCTCGGCGGTGCAGACGGTCGCCGGTTCGTCGGGGTCCGGCCGTACCTCCACGAAGGACGTCGGCTCGGTGGCCTCGGTGATGGACATGGCGCGAACGACCTCGCTGGGCTCCTTGCCCGCCTCGAGCGCATCGCCGTCCACCTCGAGAACTCCGCCGGCGGTGCCACCCAACGCCGTATAGGCCAGGTAGAGCATGTTGCGTTCTTCGTCTACGGCGTGAACCCATTCCACCGTGTCGGCGGGCGTCCCTGCAGACCTCCGGATCTGATAGGGCACGGTCACGGAGGCCACGATTTCCAGCCGGTCGAGGTCCACGATCCGGATGCGGGTTCCGTCACTCGTCCGCAGCACGTTGAACGCCCGGCGGGCCTGCGAGTTGACGAAGAGCACAGGATCGGTACGATCCCCGAGCGCGTCGTCGGGGATCTCCATGGCGAGGCGGTCCACGGTGACGAGGGGTTGCTCCTCCCCGGTGGCCGGCGGGACGAAGGACAACACGAGCAGAGCCGCGACTGCGGCCGCCAGCACGTTCAGGAAACGATATCTACCCGAACGGTTCCGCATCCGGTCTCCCCTCCCGTTCATCCCGCTTTGTCCTCATCCTCTCCGAAGTACCGGTGGGCGCCCTAGGGCGCCCACCGATTTTTAACCTCTGCTTAGGACCAGAACCACTTCCTATGGTAGGTCCTTCCTCACGTTCTCTTCCACACCACCTACCGGAGTGGGTCGCTGGCACCCGGCCAGCCCGGAGGCAGCGGGAAACTCACCGTCATCCCCTCGGTCACGAACCCCGAGGTGGGCTGCGGGTCCACCGGGCTCAGCCCGGCGTTCCCCGTTCCCTCACCGCCGGAACGCGACGAGGTGAAGCCGATGACCGCCACGGGGCCGGTCCCGGTGGCGTTCCCCTGCCCGATGAGGGGCAGGATGGTCGCGGCGCTCTGCTGCCAGGCCAGGTAGGCCGTCGTCACCGCGCCGGTCTGCAACGCCGTGGCTTCCGACCAGCCGCGACCCTTCGAGCTGAAGGCGTGGGCACCGGTGGCACTGAGACCCGGCGTCAGCCAGCCGTAGGATTCGATATTGCACTGCGTGGGATCCGGGTTACTCGGGTCGACGATGTTCGTGACGCAAGCCGAGGAGTCGGCATCGATGACCCCGGCCGGGTCGGGGAGCCCCGCGCCTACGCTGAGCCGGTACGGGCCCACCATCGGGGGGCCCATCCCGGGCGCCCAGAGGCCGGCCGTGCTGCCACGTCCGGTGACCACGTTCTTCGCGGCCGCCCAGATCTGGTCCTCCCACGACTGGCACCCGCCGGCGTTCACGGCGCCCCCGGTCGCGGAGAGCATCGGGCCGTACTCGGAGTCGGTCGGCTGCCCCGGGTCCCACCTGGGCATCCTGGTCGGGGGCGGATCCGGATGACCCTGGAGCCTGGTCCACTCACCCGACGACAGCTGGCTTCCGCCGCTGCCGCACACCCAGCCGGTGCCCTGGAAGATGATGATCCCCACCGGCTGGTCCTGCGCCTGCGCCGGGGCGATCCCCAGCAGGCCGGCGACGAGACCCATCGCCGCCAGAAGTGCAACTCTCCTTCTCATCTCCCCCTCCTTGTCCGGGTGCGTCAAAGGAACGTTGATGCCGTTCTTCCTTCCCTATTCGCCGCCCGGGCTCCGTTTCCTGCCTCGTTGCGTGGCCTTGGTCATGCGTCTGGCCGCCGCGGCCATCGGGCCGAGGTAGGCGTCCAGCACCCCCGCCTCCCGGATCTCGGCCGCCGGGCCCCCGGTGGCGATCGCCCCGCCCTGCATGAGGTACACGCGGTCGGCCACGGCCAGGGTGGCGGGCGCGTTCTGCTCCACGAGCAGGATCGTCGAGCCGGCGGCCCGGATCTCCTGGATCGTCTGGAAGACACGGTCCACCATGACGGGGGCCAGTCCGAGCGCGGCCTCGTCGATGATGAGCAGGGTCGGCGAGGACATCAGCGCGCGGCCGATGGCCAGCATCTGCTGCTCACCTCCCGAGAGCGTCCCGGCGAGCTGGCCACGCCGCTGCCCGAGGATCTCGAAGATCTCGTAGACCCGCTCGAGGTTCCCACGGAACTTGGCGCCGTCCCGCCGTACCGCCCAGCCGCCGAGCCTGAGGTTCTCCTCCACGCTGAGCGCGGGGAACACGCGCCTTCCCTCGGGCGCCATGGCCATCCCGATGGCCACCGTGTGATCCGGACCGCTGCCGGTGATGTCCTTCCCGTCGAACTCCACGGTCCCCTCCCAGGGCCGGAGGAGACCGACCACCGCCGACAGCGTGGTCGTCTTGCCGGCACCGTTCGGGCCGAGGATGGCCGCGATCTCGCCCTGTTCGACCTCGAAGGAGATCCCGTGGAGGATCGGAACCCGTTCGTAGCCGACCTTGAGGTCAGTGACCCGCAAGAGCGGCATCGCCCACCTCCTCCGCGGCCGTCCCGAGATAAGCGCGTACCACCTCCGGCTTCTGGGCGACCTCGCCGGGCAAACCTTCGGCGAGGAGCTGTCCGAAGTCGAGCACGTAGACGTAGTCGCAGGTGTCGAGCACGAGCGGGACGTGATGTTCGATGAGCACCACCGTGACGCCGAAGTCCCGCTGCACGGCTTTCAGCGTGTCGCCCAGGGTCTCCAACTCGGACGGATCCACCCCGGCCGCGGGCTCGTCGAGAAGGACGATCTCCGGCCCCCACACCAGCGCACACCCGAGCTCGACCATCTTCGCCGTACCGTGGGGCAGGGCCGAGACCCGTTCGGAGGCCACGGGATCCAGACCGAGCATCTCGACGGCCGCATGTGCCCGCATCCGCAGGATCCGCTCTTCGTCGACCACGGTCCGGGTGCGCAGGAGCCCTTCCACCGGGCTGTAGGTGCACGAGAGGTGCTGCGCGATGAGGAAGTTGTCGAAGACCGTCTCCTGCTTGGCGAGTCCGACGTGCTGGAAGGTCCGGGCGATCCCGAGCGACGCCCGGTCGTGGGGCGACATGCCGATGAGGTTCCGGCCCCGGAAGCGGATCGCGCCGACGTCGGGCTGCAGGAAGCCTGAGATGCAGTTGAACAGCGTCGTCTTCCCCGAACCGTTCGGGCCCATCACACCCACGAGCTCACCGTGACGCACTTCCAGGGACATGCCGTCGAGGGCCCGCACCCCGCCGAACCGCTTCTCGAGGCCGTCGATCTGGAGGAGCGGGCCGCGGAACCCGTCCCGCCCGCGGGGGGCACGCTGGAGGATGGCTGGCAGCGCGCGGCCGGCGCTCATCCGCGAGGACGCCTGCTCCAGCGCCTCCGCCGCCGCGAGCTGATGGACCCCGGAGAGCTGGTCGAGCAGCGGCCCCACCGCCCACTCCACCACCCGGTCGATGAGGATGATCAGTGTGGTGATGGATGCCACCAGGCCGCTGATCACTGCGCTGCCCAGCGTGGCATCGAAGGGCGTGACCACCGCGATGATCCGCGGCAGGACGAGCGCGGCGATGACACCGGCGAGGGCCGCCGCCACCCAGCACCCGAAGAAGGCCGCCAGGTATTTCGGCCCCCGATCCTTCATCGTCCTCACGGCCACCTTGAGCTGGCCCCCCTGCTCGGCGAGGCCGCCTGCATGGCGGACGAGGGTGAACACGAGCAGGACACCGCCGATGATCTGTCCCGTCCACCGGAGCACGTCACCGATGATCTGCTCGAAGACGACGGGGAACGATCCACCCACTGCCGTTCCCGGCCGGGAGCCCAGTCCTCCGAGAACCACGAACACCAGGAACGCGATGGACAACTGGAAATCGAAGAGTTCGGCACTCACCTCCCCGGCGAGGGTTCCGAACATGCCACCCGCCAATCCCGCGTAGAAGCCGCTCAGCCCGAAGGCCAGAAGCTTGTACCGGGCGACGGGGATCCCGAAGGATGCTGCCACCTGCTCGTCCTGGCGCAGCGCGAAGAACGCCCGGCCCGCACGGCTGCGCGTGAGGTTTCGGTCGAGGACGAGGATCAGGACGAACAGGATCATCACGGCCCAGAGGAACCGCTGGTTGGGCTCGAGGCTCACACCGAACAACTCGGGACGGGGGACTTCCACCCCCGCGGCTCCCTGGGCCACGAACTCCGCCCGGAACACGACACGCTGCATGAGGAACTGGAAGGCCAGGGTGGCGATCGCCAGATGCAGCCCTCGGATGCGAAGTGCGGGAAAGCCGATACCCAGCGCGATGAGCGCGGCCACGAATCCGCTCACGGGCAGCGCGACGAGCCACGGAACGCCCTGCAGCGTCACAAGGTTGCCCATGGTGAACGCTCCCGTACCGAGCAGGACGGCGTGGGCGAGGGAGATCTGTCCCGCGTACCCGGCCAGGACGTTCATCGACAGTCCGACGACCGCGAAGCACACCGCCCAGGCGAAGGTGAAGGAACGGTCCTCGACCCACGGGATCAAAGGGAGCGCGAAGAACACGGCGAACCAGGCCCCGGTGCGCGCCCGACGCCGCCAGAGCAGGCGCACGGCTTCCTGCTGCTCGTCCAGCGCGGCCATCGGCTCACTCATATCGCTGGTCAAGCCTCCGATCCGAGGAGACCGTGCGGCCGGATGATCAGTACGACGAGGATGAGCGCGAACACCGTTACGAACTCGGCTCCGGGAAGGGTCTCACCCCACATGAACTTGCCGACGTTCCAAACGATCCCCACGATGATCCCGCCGATGAAGGCGCCGGGCAGGCTCGTCAGTCCTCCGACCAGCGCCGCGGCGAGCGACGGGATCACGATCAGCGTCATGAAAAAGGGATGGAAGGCACCGATGGTCGGGGCCAGGATGATGCCGGCGAGCGCCGCCAGCGCTCCACCCACCGCCCAGGTGAAACCGGACACGACCCGGAAGGGCAATCCCATGAGCCGCAGAGCGGTCAGGTCCTGCGCCGAAGCCAGGACGCCGAGGCCGAACAACGTGCGCCTGAAGAACAAGAAGAGACCTGCGCCGAGCAGCCCGGTCACGACGAGGGCGAGAACGCGTCCGGCGGTGAACTCGATCCCCGCCAGGCTGAACAACGTCCCCGAGACGAGATCGGGCGGTACACGCGGATCGATCTGCCAGAGGGACACCTGGAGACCGAACAGGGCAAGCGCGATCCCGAGGGTGGCAACGGTCACCGTGATCCGGGGCGCATCGGCCAGCGGCCGCAGGACCACCTCGACGAGGCCGCCCATGACCCCCGCCGCCACGAGCGAAACGACCACGGCGACCAGGATCGGAACCCCAGCGAGACTCTGCGCCCAGGTGAGATAGATGGCGACGGTACCGATCTCCGCCATAGCGAAGTTCAGCACCCGCGTCGCCTTGTAGACGAGAACGAGACCGAGGGCCACCAGCCCGAAGATGGCCCCGTCGGGGATACCGGCCAGGACCGCCGCCAGAAGCTTGTCCATGCGCCGCTAGCTGGACGGACGGTCCGCGCAGGTCTGCGCCTGCCGCCAGACGTTCCCGTCGAGCTCGAAAACGTTGAGTTTCCACGCGCCGATCCGCTCGTCCTGCGTGCGCGTGAAGTCAGCACCGCAAGCCGGGAATACGTCCTGGGGGTCCTCCTTGTAGGAGTTCAGCAACTCGAAGACCTTCGAGCGTGTGGGCTCGGGACCGACCTGCTCGAGGATGCGGTGGAGCTGCTTGGCGCCCAGGTAGGAGGCGTAGTCGAAGTCGTCGGGGGGCGGATCCTTCTCCGGCGAGTACGCGCGGAAGATCCGTAGGAACTCGTCGATGTCGTCGCGGTAGGGAAGGTCGTTGGGCACCGCTCGGAAGTCGGTGCACTCACAGCTGGGGTTGAAGTGGTGGAAGACGACCGCCTGCCCGCTTCCGGCGAGCGCGTCGGAGACGATGTTGAACCCGGCCACCGGACTCACCGCCGTCCACACCGGATCGTAGTTGGCCGGCCGCTGCCGGAGCATCTTGATCCAGATATTCGGGGTCGTGAAGTTGTTGACGATCTCGACCCCCTCGCTCCGCAGCGCGAAGTACACGTCGGCGAAGGTGTTCTCGTCCTTCTGGACCGTGCGGTCGACGGCGAGTTCGATGCCGTGGCGAGCGAGCGCCTTCGCGTAGGCGTCCCGAGCGGCCTCGAAGAACGGCGAGTCGACCCGGATCATCCCGTGGACCTTGTCCTTGCCGAATCGCTCCACGAGGTAATCGGCGAGCAGTTCGTGCTGGTACTCGTAGTACGGACCCACGTGGGCGTTGTACTTCAGGTCGTTCAGGTCCCGGATGCTCGCCGGGCCGTGGAAGTAGGGGATCTGTCGTTCCTCGGCCCACCGCGCCACGGAGACGATCTGGTCGGTGCCGGCGGCCCCGAAGTACACGAAGGCACCCTTGCGAGCACACTCCTCGGCGGCCCGCCGTGCCCCCGCCGGGTAGTACTGGTCGTTGATGGCCACGAACCGCACCTGGCGGCCGTGGATGCCGCCAAGCTCCTTGTTCACGTAGTTGAAGTAGAACTGTCCGAAGCGATCGGGGTGGTGTGGGATGGGAGCGGCTCCGGTGATCGGCACATGTGCGCAGAGCCGGATCTCGTTGCGGGTGATGCCCTCGGTCTCCCGGGGGAACATGCCGCTCGCCGCTGCTGCTGCGGCCTCGCCGGCCGGCGCTGCGTCTGCTGCCTCACCGTCGCCGCTCGCGGCCGCGCCTGCGGCCGCCTCACCGGCATCGTCGGCTGCATCCGCGGCGTCCCCGTCGAGGTCCCCGTCGGCCGGTCCGGTGGCCCCGGTCTGGTCGTCGAGGTCGGACGCGGCCATACGGCCCTGCGGGTCGATGACGAGATCGGCCTTCAGTCCGCATCCGGTGGCCATCAGTGCGAGCAGGGCGACGAACGCAAGCTGCCGGCGGATCCCCCGCACTGCTTCGGGTTCGAACTGGAACCTCATCCCCACCTCCTCGGTGACGTCGAGCGACACCAGCCTGTTCATCGGGGCGGATGTTTCACGTACCTATGGACGGTACCGATGGGATGCGCGAGCTTCGTAGCGCATGTCCCCTCTCAACCGTTCGACACGGTTGGCAGATTTCCCTCCCCGTGGTTCCTCGCCTTCTTTGGTTACGGCTACGGCTTGCAGACGCGACAGGGCATCAGGCCCGTCTGGACGGCTTCCGGGCGGGGCAGCGGATTGGTGTCCTTCGCCCGTTCCGCGATCCGGCAACCGGCTTTGTGGAAGCTGGACCCCCCTTTCGGGACGATCACGAGCCCGTTGCTGCCCGCTGCCCCTTCGGGCCTCATCGCCCGCAGGGCCATGATCTCGCGCAACGATTCGAAGCCCGCCCGCATCTCGGAGATCTCCTCGCGAAGGTCGGCCTGGGAGCGCAGGAACGCCGCGAGGGCGAGTGCGAGGCCCCCGAGCAGCACGAGCGCCCCTCCGAAGATCCCTCCCGAGATCACGAACGGGATCTGGGCCTCCACCACCGGGTTCGTGGCCGCGCCGTTGTAGCCGAGGTACACGACGACGAGCCCGACGAGCACGAGCCCGATGCCCACGTACATGATGAGCCGGATCTGCCGGTGCCATGCGGGCGGCCCCGCGGTGTCCATCAGGCCCTCGGCGTCACTATCGCCGACAACCCGGATCTCTTCTGTGCTCCCGTTATCCACTCATACCCCCCGGAGACGTTCGACAGCCCTGTGGACGAGGGCGGGCGAGAAAGACAGGGAGACAGCCTAACCGCAACTTTCCGATCGCGCCAACGGAAGCCGAGCTCCACGGCTGAGACACCTAGCGGCTCCGGGTGGACTTGCGGGCCGGCGACCGCTTCGCCCGTTTCGCAGCCGCCTTCTCCTCGCGCTCCCTCACCTCCGCAGCCGCTTCCTCCGACTTCGTCCGCCACTCCTCGAGCATCGCTTGCAACCCCGAAAGCGCTCCGTGGACGCGGACGAGCTCCCGGTGTTGTGTCCAGGCCAGCCGCTGGATGACGTCGACGATCACCCCTCCCACCCCCATCAGCAGCAGGCCCCAGCCTCCGAAACCGCCCGACAGCAGGAACGGGATCTGTCCCGTCTCGAGCTCCTGCTCACCCGCCTGCCGCCATCCGAGGTAGATCGCGGCCCAGCCGCAGGCGATCAGCAGCAGGCCCACATACAGCGGGAGGCGGGTCGGGGGCTTGTCCATGCTCACTAGTTTCGCTTCCCGGTGACGCCGCAACAACTCCACGGCGCTCCGAGCCGGCTCGCCCCGGACTCAGGCCGGTCCGGCCTCGTCCCCGCCGGAAGCATCACGGGCTCGGCGCCGCCAGAGGAGGAGGCCCGGCGCCACGACCAGCAGAACCGCGAGGACGATCCCCGGGATCCCGAGCGTCGGCAGCCGGAAGAGCCACGGACTCAGGAGCACCAGGATGAGCAGAGCGGTGGGTCCGGCACTTGCCGGCCTCCAGGCGGGCGAGAGCCAGTTGCCCGACCGCAGGAACTCCTCCTCGGCCCCCTCGATCAGCAGCTTGCGGGCCAGGACGACGTCGGGGCCCGGCAGATGCTCGCGGGGACGGAGGCAGATCGCCCCGGCGAACTGTCCGTGTTCGAAGACGGCGACCGGACGCCAACAGTCGAGGCGGTAGACCCGGCCGGGATGCATCCCGCTCGGGATCTCGAGGTAGCCGTGCTCCTCGTACGCCGCGTGCTGCTCGGGGGTGAGCGAGTCCTCGAGGAGCTGCTCCGCCCTATCCCACGCCTCGTCGTTGTCGGCCGCATCCCATCGCCACAGCGGCCCCAGAGCGCGCCGCATGATGCCCCTCAGCCGCCGACCATGGGCCGGAAGGCCCGCAACTCATCGGAGGAGGGGTCGAAGCGCCTGACCTGCCGGCCCTCCTTGGTCACGGGATCCAGCTCGAAGACGAGGTAGCCTTGTTCGACGATCTCGTCGAACCGCCGGCGGACCTCGTCCACCTCCTCACCCACGCCGGGCTTCCAGGTCACCTTCACGTCGCCGTAGGGCCCGAGGATCCTGAGGATTCCCACCCTTGGTCACCCCTTTCGACTTCCCGGTCGACCGTTCCCTTCGCTGGGCACCATTGTGCCACCGGCCGCTAGACCCAGCGGAGGCCGCAGGGGGCCCCGGGGCACGGTTCGGGTGCCACAGCACAGGTGTGCCACCCGAACCGTCCTACGACTTGCCGCTGCTCGAAACGCTGTGCCACCATCCCAGCGCACTCCAGGTGTCGAGCAGCAAGGAGGATCCTTCCGATGGCCAAGTTCCTCAGCGAGGAGTGGGGCGAAGCGGTCCGCGAAGCACTCAACGGCAGCGACGCGGTCAAGAACGCCACAAAGGGCGTCAACCTAACGATCCAACAGGTGGTGTCGGACGTCCCCGACCAGGGCGAGGTCCAGTACTGGACGAAGTTCCACGACGGCGACATCGACGGCGGCATCGGTGAGGCGGCAGAAGCCGACGTGACGATCTCGCAGACCTACGAGACCGCCGCTTCCATGAACCGTGGAGAGCTCAACGCGCAGGCCGCCTTCATGCAGGGCAAGCTCAAGGTCACCGGCAACATGGGCAAGCTGCTTCAACACCAGGGGGCGATCCAGGCCCTAGGACCGGTGATCCAGCAGGTTCCCACCGACTATTGATCCGTCAGATGTCCGGTGTTCGGAGCCCGGGGCGTGCCCCGGGCTCCCGCCGGTTTCAGGGCCTGGCGGCCCCCGCGTAGTCGCTCCTGTGGATCGACCGGCGCCTCACCTGCTCGCCGCTCTGTGGCGCCTCGATCATGATCCCGTCGCCCTCGTAGAGCCCGACGTGATGGATCGGGTTGCCGAAGAAGAGCAGATCGCCGGGTTGGATCTGGTCGCGTGGCACCTTGGGCAGCCCCGCGTACTGCTGTCGCGACGAGCGCGGGATGCTCACGCCGGCCTGGGCCCACGCCCACTGGGTCAGACCCGAGCAGTCGTAGCAGTCCGGCCCGGTACCTCCCCAACAGTACGGAGTGCCCATCTGTGACCGTGCGGCCTCGATCGCCTTGGCGGCCTGGGGACGCGGCGCGTGAACGGGTGGAAGGTTCTCGGCGGGCTTCGCGGCGGGTGCGGCCTCCGCGGCCCGCGGAGGCTGCTGGGCACGCCTAGCCTCCTCGGCCGCGCGCCTCCTGGCCTCCTCGGCCGCCCGGCGGCGTGCCTCCTCCAGTTCCCGACGCCGCTGTTCCTCGAGGATCTGGGCGATGTCTCCCTCCACCTGGCCGAGGAGCGTCCGCTGGGTGCGGAGTTCGCGCTCGACGCTGACACGGAAATCCGCCAGCTGCTGTTCCTTCTGGATGGCCGCCTCCCGCAGATCGTCCACCTGGGTGGCCACGACCATCATCTCGTGGCGGGCTTTGTCGGTTTCGAAGATCAGATCGTTGTCGGCCATCATGACCGAGCCGGCCAGGACGCGGCCACGGGCCAGCTCGCCGAGACTCCGGGCGGACAGAAGCTGCTCGGCCCAGAACCCGGGACGCTTGTACAGATTGCGGACGCGCTGGCCGAGCAGGGCCTTGAGCTCGGTCCACCGGTCCTCCGCCGCCTGCAGATCGGACCGCACCTCGTCGAGCTTGGCTTCCAGCCTGCGCCGCTCGTCGGAGGCGTAGTTGTAGTCCTCCTGGGCCATCGACAGGCGCTCGCCCTGGCTCTCGATCTGGGCCTCCAGGCGGGCCGCCTCGCTCCGCTTCGCGTCGAGGTCGCCGCTCTGGCCGAAGGCCGGCGCGGTCGTACCGAGGCACAGGGCAAGGAGAATCGCTATGGGAGTGGTCTTGTGGCGCTTCATCGTGCCCTTCAGATCGAAGCCAGGTCCACGATCCGGTGGGACCCGAGGCGGTGGAGCCCCTCCTTTGGTAGCCGACGACCGGGGGGCGGGTCAACCAACCATTCGTGCGCTTGTGAATCACATCTGTGAAACCTTCACCCGTCCTTGCGGGTCTGTCACGGCACGCAACCAACGACAAGGAGGTGCACGGATGTACGAGTTCGCGGTCCTGCTCCTGGCGGGTCTCGTGACCGCCAAGCTGGTGGATCTCGTCCGCCACGCGACGAAGGACGTCCCGAAGGCGGGGAGCCTCCTCATCGCCGCGGCGGTGGGCATCGGGCTGGCGTACCTGCTCGACTTCTCGATCTTCGCCGCGTGGGGTGTCGGGGTGCGCGCCGAGACCATCGGCGTGATCGTCACCGGCCTCGTGCTCGCCGGCGTCGCCGGTGTCTGGCACGAGGCCATCGAGCTGATGCGCGAACGGGCGCACCGCTACCACGGCGAAGCCACCGAGATCGAAGCGAGGCTGCGTTCGGCCGCCTGAAACCAGGCACGAACCTCGGATCGCAGGGAGGCCAAGCGGCCTCCCTGCACCGCGTTCTGGCCCCCTGCCTTCCACCGGAGGGGGATACTGACATCGATGGCGAACTGCCTCTACTGCGGCGTTCTGGCCACCGACCCCGGCAAGGGGCCTTCGCGTTGGGCGCGTGCCGTGGTCGCCGGCGAACAGGTTCTCGTGTGCCCCGACTGCCAACAGCGCAGGCCCGACTGGACCGAGGCCGCCGAAGCCTGCCCCGACTGTGGATCGAAGCGGTTGATGAAGGCGCTCGGGGACCGGGTCTGCCGGGCCTGCGGGCACCAGTGGAGTGACGACGAATTCGAACTCCCCTGAAACCGCGGATGGCCCGGGGATCCCCGGGCCATCCGCGAAACTTCTTCCTCTTGCTCGGCTAGTGCATGTGGCCGTGGCCGTGGGCGTCCTCCGCCTCCTCGTCCTCCTGCTTCTCGACCACCAGCACCTCGGTGGTGAGCAGCAACGCGGCGATCGAAGCCGCGTTCTGGAGGGCCGAACGGGTCACCTTCAGCGGGTCGACCACTCCTGCCTTGAACATGTCCGCGAAGTCGCCGGTGGCGGCGTTGAAGCCTTCGCTGCCCTTGGCCGACCGGACCTTCTCCACGATGATCGAGCCCTCGTGACCGGCGTTGTTCGCGATCCACCGGAGCGGCTCGCTGAGCGAACGCCGGACCAGCTCGGCCCCCGTCCGCACGTCGTCCTCGAGGGACTCGGCTGCGGTCGTGACGGCCTTCTCGGCCCGGAGCAGCGCCACGCCCCCACCAGGGACGATGCCCTCCTCGACCGCGGCCCGGGTCGCGGACAGCGCGTCCTCGATCCGGTGCTTCTTCTCCTTGAGCTCGACCTCGGTGGCCGCGCCGACCTTGATCACAGCCACACCGCCGGACAGCTTCGCCAGCCGCTCCTGCAGCTTCTCGCGATCCCATTCGGAGTCGGTGCGGTCGATCTCGGCACGGATCTGGTTGATCCGGCCCTTGATGTCGCCGGAACTCCCGGAACCCTCGACGATGGTCGTGTCGTCCTTGGTGATCACGACCTTGCGGGCCCGGCCGAGCATGTCCACATCGACGCTCTCGAGCTTGATCCCGAGCTCCTCAGAGACGACCTGGCCCCCGGTGAGGACCGCCATGTCCTCGAGCATCGCCTTCCGGCGATCCCCGAAGCCCGGCGCCTTCACGGCAGCTGCCTGCAGGGTGCCGCGCAGCTTGTTCACGACCAGGGTCGCCAGCGCCTCCCCCTCCACGTCCTCGGCGACGATCAGGAGGGGCTTGCCCGCCTGGACCACGCGCTCGAGCAACGGCAGGAGGTCCTGCACGGCCGAGATCTTCTTGTTCGCCAGCAGGATCAGCGGGTCGTCGAGGACGGCCTCCATCCGATCCGGGTCGGTCACGAAGTGCGGCGAGATGTAGCCGCGGTCGAACTGAAGCCCCTCGACGGTCTCGAGCTCGAGCCCGAAGGTCTGGGACTCCTCCACGGTGATGACGCCGTCCTTGCCGACGACGTCCATAGCCTGGGCGATCATGTCGCCGATCTCGGGGTCGGCTGCGGAGATCGCCGCCACCTGGGCGATGTCCTCCTTGGAGGAGACGTCCTTGGCCTGCTTGCGCAGCGCCTCCACAGCCGCGATGACACCCTTCTCGATCCCGCGCCGAAGCGCCATCGGGTTCGCGCCCGCGGCCACGTTCCTCGTGCCCTCGTGCACCATG
This sequence comes from uncultured Actinomycetes bacterium, assembly GCA_964560135.1. Lineage (GTDB taxonomy): Bacteria > Actinomycetota > JAICYB01 > JAICYB01 > JAICYB01 > CAZLKN01. Next base: position 78,370 of record CAZLKN010000005.1, read on the forward strand.
GCCTGGGCGAGGACGGTTGCGGTGGTGGTCCCGTCACCGGCGACATCGTTGGTCTTCGACGCCACCTCCTTGGCGAGCTGGGCCCCCAGATTCTCGAAGGGATCCTCGAGGTCGACCTCCTTGGCGATGGTCACACCATCGTTGGTGATGGTCGGCGGGCCCCACTTCTTCTCGAGAACGACATTGCGTCCCTTGGGCCCGAGGGTGATCCGGACGGCGTTCGCCAGCCGGTCGACCCCGGCCTCGAGGGACTTCCGGGCGTCCTCTCGGTACCTCACGATCTTGCTCGGCATTCGTTTCAGCCCCCTACTGGTGGATGTGTCGGATCTGCGGGGCGCGGCGGCGCCGCGCCCGCCACTACCGCTCGATCTTCGCGAGGACGTCCCGGGCCGAAACCACGAGCAGCTCCTCGGCCTCGATCTTGACCTCCGTGCCCGCGTACTTCGAGTACAGAACCCGGTCGCCTGCCTTGACGTCCACGGCGATACGGTTGCCGTTGTCGTCGAAGCGCCCGGGGCCGACGGCGAGCACCTCGCCTTCCTGGGGCTTCTCCTTGGCCGTGTCCGGGATCACCAGACCGGACGCCGTGACCTCTTCCGCCTCCAGCGGACGGATCACGATGCGGTCCTCGAGCGGCACGATGTTCGTCTTGGTCTTCGTCGCCACGAGTTCATCCCTCCTTATAGGTTTGACCTGCGAAAACCGGTACTGGTTAGCACTCTAAAGAGCCGAGTGCCAAGACGTCAACCCGGCGTACGGGACCTGGGGATCGGCAGGGCGTGGGAGACATGGCCACAACGGCCGCGGCGCCCCCTGGGAGGGAGCGCCGCGGTGGAGGGGTGCGCCTGCATGTGGAGAATCGGCTCCTGGTGCGCGGGGATTAGGGTTCGGGGAGAGGATGTTCCGGACATCTCGGCGGGTATCGGCTGAAAGGACCGTCTAGACGGTGCCCGGAAGGGGCAGCGAGGGGTCCGCGGAGGCATCGAAGGGCGTGATCTCTCCCTGGGAGAGCCGGAAATGTCCGGCTGCCGCGATCATCGCCCCGTTGTCCACGCACAGCCGGCGCTCGGGAACCAGGAGCCGAATCCCCCGTTCGGTCGCCGCCTCACCGAGCCGCTCCCGCAGGCGCGTGTTCGCAGCGACGCCGCCTCCGAGAACGATCGTGCGAAATGCGCCCTCTTCCGCCGCGCGGAGCGTCTTGGTCACCTGCACGTCGACGAGCGCCTCCTGGAAGGATGCGGCCACGTCGGCCTTCGACACCTTCTCCCCCGCCCGCTCCACCTTCTGCACGTGGCGCACGACGGCGGTCTTGAGCCCGGAGAAGCTGAAGTCGAGGCCCTGGCGCAGCATCGCCCGCGGGAACCCGATCGCGGTGGCATCGCCGCGGCGGGCGAGCCGGTCGATCGCCGGGCCCCCGGGAAAGCCCAGGCCGAGGAAGCGTGCGATCTTGTCGAACGCCTCGCCGGCGGCGTCGTCCACGGTCCGGCCGAGGATCTCGTAGGCCCCCTGCTCCCGCACACCCAGCAGCGAGGTATGCCCACCCGAGACCACCAGGGCGACGTAGGGCGGCTCGAGCTCCGGGGACTCGAGCATCGCCGCGAAGACGTGACCGTCGAGGTGGTTGACGCCGGAGAAGGGCACGTCGAGAGCCGAGGCCATCGCCTTGCCGGTCGCGAACCCGGCGAGCAGTGCGCCGATCAGGCCCGGTCCCCGTGTGGCGGCCACGGCATCGATCTCCGCAAAGCGCACCCCGGCCTCACGCATCGCCTGGTCCACGACGTAGGGCATGCGCTCGACGTGCGCCCGCGCGGCGATCTCCGGCACGACACCCCCGTATGGCGAGTGCAGCGTGGTCTGCGAGGCGATCACGTTGGACAGGACGTGGACGCCGCCGCGCACGACCGCCACAGCGGTTTCGTCACAGGACGTCTCGATCCCGAGGACGAGGCTGTCGGGGCCGACGAGGGCACTCATCCGTCCGCCACCTCCTCGAGGCGTCGCAGCCGGGTACGGAGCTGCTCGAGCCTGCGGCCGTATTCCGCGCTCCAGACCCCGTCCGCCCACATGATGTAGGCATCCTCGCCCGTCTCGACGTAATAGCCGCGCCGGATCCCCACCGTCTGGAAGCCGAACGCCCGGTACATCGCCTGGGCTCCCATGTTGGCCCGCCGGACCTCCAACGTGACGGCGCGTGCTCCACGGGCGCGTGCCTCGTCCATCACGGTCAGCATCAGGCGGGTACCGACGTGCATGCGGTGGTGGTCGGGATCCACGGCGATGTTGGTGATGTGTCCCTCGTCGCCGAGGAGCATGATCCCCGCGTACCCCACCACCCGGCCGTGGAAGCGGGCCACGAAGTACGCGCGGGAGCCGCGCTGCGCGAGCTCGGACAGGAACAGCCCCGCCGACCACGGCCGCGGATACACCCGTTGCTCGATCCGCAGGACCGAGGGGATGTGCCGCCGGCGCATCTGCCCGATCTGCACGTCGAGGAGGCGTGAAGAGCGCTCGGTGACCATCACAATCTCCCCAGCCGCTCCCAGGTGATCTCCGCGTCGGAGCGCCGGATGTACAGAGGCCGGACGTCCACCAGCCGGTCCGACTCCTCGCGCATCAGGCGTTGGACGGCGAGTTCGGTGAGCGGTACGGCGGTCGGCGTCGAGTCGGCAACCCCGGCGATCTCGACGCGTTGCCCGAGGTCGTCGAAGATGGAGCGGTACAGGTGGGGGCCGTTGCCCACGGCGAGCACCTGCTCCCCGCGGGCCTCGATCTCGTTCACGCAGTGCTCCGCGGTGGCGCAGCGAAAGTCGGTGAGGCGCTGCACCCCTCCGGGGACAGGACGGTAGAAGGCCCAGAACACCTCGTTGCGCCGGGCGTCGATGCAGGCGCAGATCGTCCGGCGGGAATGGCGGACGCCGTACGCCAGCACGTCCAGCGAGGCCAGACCCACCATCGAGATCGACAGCGTCTGGGCGAGCGCCTTCGCCGTGGCCACGCCGACCCGCAGCCCGGTGAAGAGGCCCGGTCCGAACCCCACCGCCACACCGGCGAGCCGTCGCCACTCCAGGCCGGTGTCGTGAAGCAGCCGCTCGATGGCGGGGATGAGCACCTGGTCCTGGCTCAATCCCCGACCGATCTGGTAGGCGCCCACGACCTCGGTCGCCGTGCCGATCGCCACGGAGGCGTGCTGGGTGGAGGTCTCGATGCCGAGGACGAGCATCAGCCCTCACCCACTCCCCAGTCACGGACGGAGTCGCTCAGCTCACGCATCCGCTCACGCCACCGCCCGAAGGGGCTCAATGAGATCGTCCGGGCATCGTCGTCGTCGTCGTGCCAGGCGAACTCCAACTCCAGGTAGTCGTCGGCCACGACGGGGAACGCCTTCTCGCCCCACTCGATCGCCGCCACCCGCGGGGGGCCGAGCATCTCCTGGAGGCCCAGTTCGAGCACCTCGTGGGGGCCCGAGCACCGGAAGAGATCCACGTGCAGGAGCGGGTACCGGCCCCCCTCGTACTCGTGGACGAGCACGTATGAGGGTGACGACGGCTGACCGGGCACCTCCAGGCCGCGCGCAAAGCCCCGGACGAAGGTGGTCTTGCCCGTGCCGAGGTCGCCGGTGAGCAGGAGGACCTCGCCGGGCAGCACGAGCTTCCCGACCTTCTCGCCCAGGGCCTCCGTCTCGTCCGCCGAGCGCGTTCGGACGGCCAGGAACGGCACACGCATGCGCCCAGCCTACGTCCTGCGCGTCCGGAGCGGCTACACCCGGCGTCAGAAGAGCCCAAGCTGCTGCCCCGGGTCCGGATCGGCGGCGGGCTCGTCGCCGGCGTCCCGGAGCTCCTGCAGAGCTCGGGCGATCTCCTCGAAGTCCTCCTCGATCCCCCGGGCAGCATTCCCCCCGCGCAGGGCGGCGGCGGGATGGAAGGTCGGGATCAGCGTGAGGTCCCGGAAGGGGAAGCGCCTTCCCCGGAGCTTCGTGATCCCGGTCTGGGTGTCGAGCAGGAGCCTGCTCGCGAAGTTTCCCAGGGTCACGACCAGCCGGGGCCTGACCAGCTCGAGTTGCCGCTCCAGGAATGGCCTGCACGCCTCGATCTCCTCTGGAAGCGGGTCACGGTTGCCGGGGGGCCGGCACTTGAGGACGTTCATCACCCACACCTTGGACGGGCTGATCCCGAGCTTCGCGGTGGTCAGCTTGTCGAGGAGTTGCCCCGCGGCGCCGACGAACGGACGGCCCTGCTGGTCTTCGTGGAAGCCCGGGGCCTCCCCGATGAAGGCGACCTCCGCCTCAGGGTCGCCGCGCGCGAACACCGCCTGGGTACGGATCCCGCCCAGGGGGCAGCGCCGGCAGGCCTCCGCTTCCACCGCGAGCGCCTTGAGCTCCGCGATGAGCTCTTCACGACTCATTGGAGCGTCCACCTCCCTGGCTCGTGGCACGAAGGTTGCCACACGCCACCGACACCTCAGCGGCGGTCGGCCAGGCCCGGCACGCCGCCGAGCCCACGGGCGCCGCGGACGCCCCGGCGCAGCGCCGTGGCCACCACCTCGGCCCCCACCGCGCCTGCCACGACCGGGTCCGTGAGCTCCACCTCGCCGGTGGCGGCAGAGAACACGAGGTCGCCGTCGTAGGGGGTGTGGACCGGGCGTACGCAGCGGGTGATCCCCGCCGCCGCCATCCGGGCCAATGTCGCGCATCCCGGCTTGTCGAGCTTCGCATTGGTGGCGACGCAGGCGAGCACCGTGGACTGGATGCCGGAGCCGCCCCAGGCCGGCTCGGCGTCCGTGCGGGCGCCGGCGAGAAGCTCGCCGCGCTCGTCGAGCACGTCGCCCATGGCGTTGCACACCACCACGGCGCCTACGATGACTCCGGTGTCGCCGACGGGAGCCGACGCAGCCCCGAGACCCCCCTTCATCGCGTGCTCGTTGCCCGCCCATTTGCCGACCGTCGCACCGGTCCCGGCCCCCACGGAACCCTCCTCGACGTCCGCACCCGCGGCCTCCGCGGCGGCGGCGCCGTCCGCCGGGCCGGGACGGATCTTCGGGTCCCCGACCGCCAGGTCGAAGATGACCGCGGCGGGCACGATCGGCACCGTCGCGCCGGCGAACGCGAGCCCCACCCCCTGGGCCTCCAGGAAGGAGACGACCCCGTCGGCGGTCGCCAGGCCGAAGGCACTGCCACCGGTGAGCACGAATGCATGGATCTCGTCCACGAGCCTGGCGGGGTGCAGCAGTTCGGTGTCGCGCGTGCCCGGGGCACCGCCGACCAGGGCGTAGGACCCCGTGGAGCCCTTGGGGAGGCGGATCACGGTGCAGCCGGTGACACCCACGGTGTCGGTGTGGTGACCGACGAGCACTCCCGGGACGTCGGTGATCGCGCTCATCGGCTTCCGCCCAGGACCTTGTCGCAGAACCGTCGGAGAGCCTCGGTGAACTCCTCGTGCCGCTCCAGCATGACCATGTGTCCGGTCCCCGGGAACACCACGAGCTCCGCCGACGGGATCCGTCTGGCCATCTCCCGGGCGAGCCACACGGGCGTCAGGATATCGCGGTCCCCGGCACACACCAGCACGGGCACGTCGATCTTCTCGAGGCTCGCGTGGACGTCGAAGTCGGCGAGGCCTACCATCCCGGCGGCCAGGGTCTCGGTGGGCGTGGACTCGATCATCCGCCGGGTCAACGCCACGTGCGACCGCGAGGGCGTCCGGCCGAAGCCCATCCGGGTGGCGATCATGGCGACGTCGCTCACCGGCAGGCGGAGGCGCTCCATCCGCTTCGTGTTGCCGGCCACGCGCTCGGCCACGTCGCGCAGCCGGTTGTGCAGCGCGGGCCATCGGGGACCGGACTCACGCCAGGTCCCGAGGGCGGAGGTGAAGGTGGTGTTGACGAGGGCGAGCCCCCTCACGTGGGGGCCGAGCTCCTCACGGTAGTCGTCAACGAACTCGAGCAGGGCTTGGATCGTCATGCCGCCCATGGAGTGTCCGACGATGACCGCGGGACGGGCCTCGAGGTGGTGGAGCACCGCGAAGAGGTCGCGCGCCAACGTGTCGGCGTTGAAGGGAGTCTTCCCGTCGGGGCCGCGGGCGGGACCGGAACGGCCGTGCCCCCGGGCATCGTAGGCGATCGTCCGGTACGGCCCCCCACCTCCGAGGTCGCGGAGCTGGTAGTGCCAGATCTGATGGGCCAGCGTGAACCCGTGGAGCAGCACGCAGGCAGGCTGTCCCTGGGAACCGTGGACCTCGGCGTACAGCTTGGTGCCGTCGAAGCTCTCCACCCATGCCGGCGTCCCTTTGACGGACCCGAAGCGCTCATCGACCTCCACGTCCTCGCCTCGCAGGACGCGTCGGTAGAGCAGCTCCTCCGCGACGACGCCGGCGCCGATGCCGGCGGCGAACGCCGCGAGGCCGATGAGCCCGGAGCGTGATCGAGGGGTCATCCCACCTCCAGCTCCCCCGACATCCGCTCCTCGTAGCCCTCGGCCAGCACCGCGCCGTGTACCTCGAAGGTCCCGGTCGCGTCCGCCCGCCAGCTCTCCTCAAAGGTCGTCCCGCTCTGCCCTTCCAGTTCGTCGATCTCCACGGCCTGCGCGAAGAATCGGTCGTCGCTCCAGCGCCAGACCTCGCGCCGGTCCCGGGTGATCCAGAAGTCGTAGCGCTGCCCGCTGGAGAAGCGCAGGGTCTCGGCACGGCCCGAGTTGTTGACGAGCCGCAGGGTGAGGTGCACGGCGTCCCCGACCCGCACCTCAGCGGGGCGTACGCGCATCGTCACCGTGACCGCACCGACGTTGCGCACGTCGCCGGAGATCGGCACCGTCGGCTCCGCACAGGCGGTGGTCAACGCGAGCACGGCGAGGACGGCGACCACCCTCATCATCGCGTGTAGACCCGAGGGACACGGCCCGACACCCCGCAGACGATCTCGTAGTGGATCGTGCCGATCGTCTCCGCGAGCTCGCCCGCGCCGATCTCCTCGCGTCCCTGTTTCCCGATCAGGACCACCTCGTCGCCCGGCGCCACATCGTCGCTTCCGCAGTCGACCATCGTCTGATCCATCGTCACGCGGCCCGCGATCCGGCGGCGGCGGCCCCCCACCAGGGCGTGGCCACGGTTGGACAGCAACCTCGGGTAACCGTCGCCATAGCCGATGAGCACCGTGGCGATGGTGGCGTCGGCCTCCGGCGCGTAGGTGAACCCGTAGGAGATGCCCTCGCCCGCCGGCACGCGCCGCACGAGACTCACCCTGCTCGTGAGCCGCATGGCCGGATGGAGGTCCACATGCCGCCGCAGCCATTCCCCCGGGTACAACCCGTACAACGAGACGCCCATCCGCACCATGTCGAACCGGGCGTCCGGATGCGCCGCGGTGCCCGCAGAGTTGGCGACATGCCGCAATCCGACGTCGACGCCTTGGCGGGCGACGACCTGACAGAGTTCCGCGAACCGTGCGAGCTGGCGCTCCGTGCCCTCGTGATCCTGTTCGTCGGCCACCGCGAGATGGCTCCACAGACCCTCGACCTCCAGGCCCTGGAGGCGGGCGGTGTACACCACGAGGTCGACGGCGTCGCCGAGTGGCGCTCCTTCACGGTGCATCCCGGTGTCCACGCACACGTGGACGGGTACCCGGGTGCCGGCCGCCGCGGCGGCCTCGCTGATCGCCTCGGCCCCCTCCCGGCTGGACACGCTGGGGGTGAGCCGATGCGCCACGATCTCCTTCGCGGCCTCGGGCGTGGCCTCGATCAACAGCAGGATGGGGGCGTCGACGCCGGCCTCCCGCAGGCGCACGCCCTCCTCCACGAGCGCCACCGCCAGGCGGTCGGCGCCGGCCTCCAGCACCGCCCTCGCGACCTGGGCGTCGCCATGTCCGTAGGCGTTCGCCTTCACCACCGCGAGGTGCTCGGCCCCCGGTGACCGGGATGCGAGGGCCCGGCAGTTGTGCCGGATCGCCTCCAGGTCGATCTCCGCCACGGTCGGACGCCAGATCGTCACGATCCCGCCTCCGGATGTTCGAAGAGCGTCCGGATCGAACCGCGCGGCTCGTCGACACCGAGACGCCGGAACGCGACCGGAAGCGCAGAGGCGAGGTCCCCCGCCGTCATCGATCTCCGGCCGAACCTCGCCGCGGCGGCGTCGCCGGCGGCTCCGTGCAGGTAGGCCCCGGCCCACGTCGCCGCCGCCGCGTCCATCCCTTGCGCGCACAGGCTGGCCACCACCCCGGTGAGGACGTCCCCGGTGCCCCCGGTGGCCATGCCCGGGTTGCCGGTGGGGTTCACCCACGCCCGGCCGTCGGGGGCGACGGTGAGCGCGCGCCGTCCCTTCAGATGGACCACCGCGCGCCAGCGCTCGGCCGCGTCTCGCAGTGCCACGATCCGGTCGGGGCCCGGGGCCTTGCCGGTGAGCCGCTCGAATTCGCCGCCGTGCGGCGTCAGGACGGTGGGGGCCGTCCGCCTTCCGAGGATGTCCGGGTCGTCGCCGAGCAACTCGGCCAGGGCGGTCAGCCCGTCCGCGTCGACGACCACCGGCCTGTCCACCTCGAGCACGCGGCGCACCAGCGCCACGGCCCGGGGGCCTCGGCCGATCCCGGGACCCACGGCCACCGAACCGGCGCGCTCCAGCCGGTCCTCCATCTCGTCCACGGCCTTGGCCCCGAGCTGCCCCTCGGTGTCGGGCAGGGGGATCTTCACGGCCTCCACCACCGCCTGCTCGATCACCTCCAGCGACGAGCGGGGAACACCGAGGACCACCAGCCCGGCCCCTGCACGCAGGGCTCCGGAGGCGGTGAGGATCGCGGCCCCCGTCATGCCCGGCGATCCGCCGAACACCGCGACCACCCCGCGCCGGTACTTGTGGGTGTCCGGTTCGGACTCGGGCAGGGACGCGGCGACGTCCCGCGCCGACGGCACCCACATCCCCGTGTCCGGGGTGGCGATCCCGACCTCGGCGACGTCGATCCTGCCGCAATGCAACGCCCCCGGCGAGAGCACATGGCCGGCCTTGAGGGCTTGGATCGCCACGGTGACATCGGCCGTCACGGCAGCCCCGGGTACCGAGCCGTCCACGCCCGAGACCCCGGAAGGGATGTCCACGGCGAGGACCGGGGGCCCGGATCCGGCGACGGCCTCGAGGGCTGCGGCAGCGTCGCCGCGCGGCTCGCCGGAGAATCCCGTCCCGAAGATCGCATCCACGACCAGATCCGCCTTCGCCGCAGCGGCACCGAATGCCTCCGGAGTAAAGGGTTCGATCCGCAGGCGTCCCGGAGAGCCGCAACGCCGCGCCATCGCCAGGTGGGCGGCGGCGTCGCCGGTGGGCTCGGCGAGCAGGGACAGCGTAACGTTCGCCCCGGCGGCACCCAGATACCTGCCGGCCGCGATCCCGTCACCGCCGTTGCTTCCCTTCCCACAGACCGCCACCACGCGCCGGCCGTGCCCGCCGCCGAGCATCCGCAGGGCCACGACCGCGCAGGCGTGCGCGGCGCGGTCCATCAAGACGACGCCCGGCGTGCCTGCGGAGATGGTCGCCTCGTCGGCGCGGCGCATCTCCTCGGGGTGCAGGACGCGCTCCATGCCAGCAGGCTACCCGACCTCGGCCACCACGACGGCGACCGCCACACCCTCGGCGTGGCTCAGCGAGACGTGGAATATCGTCCGGTCCCGCCCCGTCACGCGGAGCGTGGGGGCCCCGGACGGCTCGAGGACGATCTCGACGTCGTGCCACGGCAGCGCCTGTCCCAGCGCCTTGCGGCACGCCTCCTTTGCGGCGAACCGCGCAGCCAGGGAGGACTCCGGCGATCCCTTTCGCCCGGCGTCGGCCCGCTCCTGCGGGGTGAACAGACGCTCGTGCAGGCGGGGCGTGCGCGTCAGCGCGCGGCGCATCCGCTCCACCCCCACGACGTCGACGCCGATCCCGGTGATCATCCGCCGTCAGGCGCCGCCGCCGGAGGACCGCCAGTGGTCCGCGAGCACGTAGACGGGCTCGGTCAGGATGTCGGCCACACCCACCTCGGCCAGCAGGTCGTCGCGGAAGACCGGCTCGGTCTCCGTCACCGCATCCCGGAGCGCGGCGTAGCGGTCGCGGTAGCCCTCGAGCACCGCGCGCAGCATCGGGGCGGGCAGGCGGTCGTGGAAGTTGACGTGCAGGAGCGACAGCCCGGTGACCTCCGTCCCCTTGACCTCCGGGACGATCACCACGGTCCGTCCGTCGCTGCGTCCCCGGGCCACGGTGACCTCCCGCTCGGTCGCCACCCGGTGCTTCGTCCCTCGCAGCCGTGCATCACGATCGGTGCGCGAGGGCAGGTCACGGGAGATCCCGCCGCGATCCACGACCTGGATCGTGGCGTCGTCGCCGGCCACGTCCCCTTCGACGCGGTAGGTGGTGTACCCGGCCACGGACGCTACGGCGGCATCGAGTGCAGCGAGCGTCCGCAGCGCGCGATACGAGAGCCGGTCGCGGGACACTCCGGACGCCAGCACCTTCTGCACGAGGCGCACGTGGAGCAGGGCCTCGTCCGCACGCGAGATCCCGACGGTGACCGTCTTCGCCTGATGCTTGATCGCGTCGACGGGACGGGTGAGCTGGTCCACAGCCGTTGTCAGCGCGATGATCAGATCCTCCACCACGGTGGCCGGAGTCCCGACCTTGCCGTGCTCGACCTGGTAGAGGTCGAGCGGCGAGATCCCCACGGCGTACCGGAACAGCGACGCCAGCCTGACCGCGGCGCTGGCCTCCAGATGGCCGTCGTAGGAGCCGGTCCGCAGGCCCTCCAGGAACCGGGTGGCCACCGGTTCGAGAGCCGGACGGAGCTTATCGAGGAGCTCCGCCGGGTCCGGACCGCCCGCCAGGACGGCCTCGATCGCAGCCCGTGCCTCCCGGAACGGGCGCGCCTGCGCGTCGATCGCCAGCGCCGCCTCGTACCCGAACAGATGACCGGCCATCGCCGACAGGACGAAAGCCACCCGGGGATGGACGGCGGGCACCCGGATCACCTCGAGGGCCGCCTGGAACCGGCTGTCGCCCTCGGAGGCGATCACCACCGGCGCGGCCTTGTGTGCCCGGTAGATCTCGACCTCCTTCGCCACGTCCTCGGCGTTCGAGCCGAGCAGACCCGCGGCGCAGACGAGGATCAGCGGTTCCGCGGACAGGTCGATGTGCTTCTTGTCCTCGGTGACGTCGCAGGCGATCGACTTGTAGCAGAGCTCCGAGAGCTTGATCCGGACCTCCTCGGCGGCGATGCGGTTCACGCCGTTCCCCACGATGGCCCAGTACCGGCGGGACGGCGCGTGCCGCTGTGCGGTCACCGCGATCTCCTTGCGCTGGGTCAGGACGCGTTCCATCGCGTCGGGCAGCTCGCGGAGCTCGGTCAGGACACGGCTGCGCTCGCCGGCACCGGCCGCGCCGAGCTCGTCGGCGATCGCGTAGGCGAGCAGGAACCCCGCCGCGACCTGTGCGTAGAAGGCCTTCGTGGACGGCACCGCCATCTCGACATCGCGTCCGTCGGAGGTGTACAGGACGCCGTCGGACCGGTCGGTGAGGTCGCTGTTGCGCCGGTTCACGATCGACACGACGGCCGCACCCCGGCTCCGCGCGAGCTCCACGGTGCGGTTGGTGTCGGTGGTGGTGCCCGACTGGCTGATGGCCACGACGAGGGTGTCGGCCATGTCGTCGGTCATCCGGAAGCCCGAGAGCTCGGTCGCGGCCATCGCCTCCACGGCGACCGGTAGCCCCTCCAGCTCCGGCGCGAGCACCTGCGCGAGGCTGCGCCCGGCAACGGCAGCCGTCCCCTGACCGATGACGATGACGCGGGTGAAGCGGCCCCCTCGCAGACCCTCCCGGACCGGCCCCGGCAGCGTCTCCTCCCCGAGGACGACGCTGAGCCGCCCGTCCTTCTCGGCGAGCTTCCCACGCAGGGTCTTGCGGAACGACCGGGGGGCCTCCGAGATCTCCTTCAACAGGAAGTGAGGGAACGACCCACGGTCGATGTCCCGGGTGGTGATCTCCGGCCGCACGAGCTCGTCGGCCGTCACGGGGAGCGGGGTGCCGTCGTAGGCGAATCGCTCCACACCCTCGAGCGTGCCCGCGTGCGCGTCGGTGAGCACGACCACCTGGCCCCGGGTCGACGGGTCCCCCGGGCGTACGGGCACTTCTCCGTCCATGCGCAGGTAGGACCGTGCCTGCTCGACGAGGCCGTAGGGCTCGCTGGCCACGAGATACCCGTCCTCCATGAGACCCACGTAGAGCGCCTGCCCGCTGCCGCGGAGCGCCAGCATCAGCCGGTCGGGGGCCGCGGCACTGACGGCCGCGATCGCCACCGATCCCTCGAAGGCCGCGGCGGTGGATCGGAACGCGTCGGCGAGCGGCCGGCCCCCGGCGAGCCGCCGCGACAGCATCACGGGGATCACCTTCGCGTCGGTGGTGACGTCCGGGGGGATCCTGAGTGATTCGGAGACCTTGAGGTCCGCGTAGTTGTCCACGTCACCGTTGAGGACGGCGGCGCACCACGGGCCTTCCTGATCCGCGTGTTCCTCCTCGCTGGCGAGAGGGTGGGCGTTGGCCTCGGAGATCATCCCCACGCTGGCCCACCGGGTGTGTCCGAGCACCGTCGCCCGTACCTCGTCCGAGCCCAGCGCCATGCGCAGCAGCGCATCGCCTGCGATCGCCTCCCGGAGGGCGGTCACATTGTCGCCGAGCTCACCGATCTCCGCGGCCGCCTTGTAGACGAAGCACAGGGTGCCATCCGGGGCACGGACGGCTCGCGACCGGAACAGCGGGTCGGCGACACGTTCGTCGAGCGCACCCCGCACGGCCGGCGACGAGAGGTCGAGTCCATGGGCACGGAGGGTCACGAGCAGACCGGCCGAGTCCCGGCCCCGTACCTCGAGACGGTCGATCGCGGCGAGAGCCACCGCGATCTGCGTGAAGACGCGCAGTGCGGCCGGCCCGTCGCCCGCACCGCCGAGAGCAACGGCGGCCGATGCCGTCCGCAACCGGTCGTGCCGGACCGCCCACAGTGCGTCCCGCAACCTGACGAGAGCCGCGTTCACCAGCTCGAGCCTCTCGTCGACGACGTCGGCGTGACCGGCGTCCAGGGACGCCTCGACCGCCTCGGCCCCCGAATCCAGCGCCGAGAGCAGGCGCTCGAGGCGGTCGGGTGCGCTCGGCTCGCCGGCCAGACACATCACGCCGGGCACGCCCCGCAACAGCTCGTTGGCTCGCTCCACGTGCTCGGCGCACGCCTGCAGGCGCTCGCGCAGGAGTTCGTCGCCGTTCCCGGGCAGCGCACGCTGCGCCTCCGCCAGGGCCGCCTCGACCTCGGACAGCGGGGGTGGCGTCCGGGTCGACGAGCGCTCCATCACGGCGACGATCCCGCACACGGTCTTATCCTCCCTCGTTCAGTTCGCGTTCGACCACGGACGCGATCCGCTCCGCGACCTCTTGCGCCGCCTCCCGGGACCGCGCCTCCACCATCACGCGGACGAGCGGCTCGGTGCCGGAGGGCCGGACGAGCACCCGTCCGGAGCCCGCGAGATCCCGCTCGGCGGCGGTGACCGCCTCCCGTATCCCCGATGCCTCGGGCAGGCGGGCGCGGCCCTCGGTCCGCACGTTCACCAGGATCTGTGGGAACGGGCGGAAGGGAACGAGGTCCGCGAGCCTCTCTCCGTGCGTCGCGACCAGCTCCAACAGTCCCAGGCCCGTGAGGATCCCGTCGCCCGTGGTTGAACGGTCGAGCCGGATGACGTGGCCCGACTGCTCGCCACCGAGGACGAGGCCCTGGTCCCGGAGCGCTTCGAGGACGTAGCGGTCTCCGACGGGGGTTTCCACGAAGCGGATCCCCTCGCGATCGCACCAGACGCGGAGTGCGTGGTTGGCCATGACCGTCGACACCACGGCGTCCCCGCTGAGGCGACCGGCCTCGCGGAGGCGGTGAGCGAGCATCGCGATCAATGCGTCCCCGTCGACGACGGTGCCGTCCTCGTCCACGGCGAGCACACGGTCGGCGTCTCCGTCCAGCGTGAGCCCGATCGCCTGCTGCCGGCCGGCGGCCTGCGCCACGACCTCGGGATGGGTCGCTCCGCACGCGTCGTTGATCCGTGCGCCGTCGTGGGTGGCGTGGATCGCTTCCACGTCGACCCCGAGCCGGCCCAGCACCTCGGGGGCCACGTGGGAGGCCGCTCCGTTGGCACAGTCCACGACCACCCGGAGTCCCGCGAGATCGGCCTCCACCGACGACACCAGATGCTCGACGTAGGCCTCCACGGCGTCTCCGACGGCTAGCGACCGGCCCACGTCGGAGCCCGTGGGGCGGGGTCCAGGGTCACCGACGAGCGCCTCCAGAGCGTCCTCGACGGCCTCCGACAGCTTCCAGCCACCGGGCCCGATCACCTTGAGGCCGTTGTCTGCCGCCGGGTTGTGGGAAGCGGAGATCATGATGCCCGCGTCGGCCCCCAGTCGAGCCGTATGGAACGCGACGCCGGGTGTCGGGAGCACGCCGAGCAGCAACGCGTCGGCACCGGCCGAGCACAAGCCCGCGACCAGCGCGGCTTCCAGCAGATCCCCGGATGGTCTGGTGTCGCGCCCGACCACGACCCGGGGGCGCCCCCGCGGCCCGGTCCCGAAGACGCCCTGGCCGCATGCGGCGGCGACGGCTCTGCCGACGTCGAGCGCCAGTTCGGCCCCCAGGTCGGTGTTCGCCGTACCGCGGATCCCGTCAGTACCGAAGAGTGTCTGCATGGCTGGGTGGGACATCAGTTTCCCACACCACCCGGTGTGGAGGGTGGGCGGAGGGCTCAGCGCCATAGCGTCGCCGGACGCAGCCGGAGGGCACTCCGGACGGCCCGGTACAACCCGGAGACCGTGGACGGCGCCTGCCGATCCTCCTCGATGAGGTAGGCCATGATGCGCACGGCGGCCCGGAAGACCCGCGGGCTGGCGAGTCCCAGCTCGGCGGCCGCCCGGGCCAACGGTGGACGCCGGATGGCTTTCATGAACCACAGCGCCGTGCGGAACTGGAACCCGTAGGCGTCCCAGATGGCCTCCTCGTAGGCGCGCAGCATCCCCGACGGGGTCTTCGCGTCGAGCACGGCCGACGCGGCGACCTCCGCAGACTCCAGCGCGTAGGCGATGCCCTCGCCGGAGTAGGGGGTGATCAGGCCGGCGGCGTCACCGACGAGCAGAAGGCCCGGAGCGCCGGGCCGGAACCCGTGCATCGCCTCCGGCAGCAGCGCACCCACGGGCGGAGCTTCCTCGACGGCGTCCGCGAAGCCGGGACGCTCCCGCCTGAGCGTGTCCAGGAACCCCCCGTAGGCTTCACGCAGGGACGGACTCGATGCGAGGGTCGGCCGGTGGGGCAGGTCGACACCGACGTTGGCCGCACCCCCGGGCAACGGGAAGACCCAGCCGTAGGCGGGCAGCCACCGCCCGGAGGGGGTCCGCAGCGGGTAGAACTCGAGGAGCGGCGTCCCGCCGCCACGACGCGGCTCAACCGGGCCGGCGTAACCGCGCAGCGCCGTGTACCAGAAGCCGCGCCCGTCACCGGCCGTCGGGGCGAGCCCGGCGCCGCGGGCGACCACGGAGGTCGCGCCGTCCGCGGCGATGACCGTGCCGGCCCGCACGTCCTCCCCGTCTTCGCCACGCCCCGCCCGAACCCCGCGACAGACACCGTCCTCGATCAGCGGGCCCAGCACGCGCACCCCGGTGCGAAGCTCGGCCCCCGCCGCCACGGCGCGCTCGCACACCGCGGCGTCCAGGTCGATGCGCCGGGCGACCAGGCCGTGGGCGGGCCAGCGCGTCGTGGACGGGAAGGCCGCCCACGTCGCGCGGGCACCCGAGACCATCTCCATCCCACCGACACGCGCGAACATCGCCTCGTCGTCTCTGATGCCGAGCCGTCCGAGGGCGGCGACCGCCCGTGGGGTGAGGCCCCCACCGCATGCCTTGTCCCGTGGGAAGCGGGCGCGGTCGCACAGAAGCACCTTCGCGCCCCCACGAGCGAGATGTGCGGCTGCGGCGGCTCCGGCGGGCCCGGCCCCCACGACGACCACGTCGTAGCGGGCCATCGCCCCCGGCTTCAGCGCTTCGAGAACTGCGGCCGCTTGCGAGCCTTGCGCAGCCCGTACTTCTTGCGCTCCTTCACCCGCGGATCACGCGTGAGGAGCCCCGCCTTCTTGAGCGGGGGCCGGAAGGTCTCGTCGATCTCGCACAGCGCCCGGGCGATGCCGAGGCGCAGTGCCCCGGCCTGGCCGGTCGAACCGCCACCCTGAACCCTGGCGATCACGTTGTAGCTGCCCTGCACGCCGGCGACGTGCAGCGGATCGGCGATCCGGACGCGTTGCACGAGCGATGCCACGTACTGATCCAGGGGTCGCTCGTTCACAACGATCTGTCCGTCTCCCGGGATGAGGCGGACGCGGGCGACGGCGCCCTTCCGCCGTCCCGTACCCCAAGTCACCTGATCGGTCACCCTCATCACTCCTTGCTCGCGTCGTCGGTGGTGCCGTCGTCCGTGTCATCTGCCGGTGCGGTCTCCTGCCCGGCCGCCTCGTCGGGCTGCGGCTGGGGCGCCGCGACGTCCTCGATCGGAGGCGCGCCCTCGGGCGCCGGCTCGGCGGCCGGCGACGAGGTCTCCGGTTGCGGCTGCGGTGCGGCCACGGACGCCGGGTCGGGCACCTCGGGAACTGCCGCCGGGATCGGGCCCTGGAGCTCGAGCGTATGCGGCTTCTGCGCCTCGTGCGGGTGATCGGATCCCCGGTACACCTTCAGCTTGCGGAGCTGCCTGCGTCCGAGACTCGTCTTGGGGAGCATCCCCCAGACGGCCCGCTCCACGGCCCGCTCCGGGTGCTTCTCCAGGAGCTTGCCGTACCACAGCTCACGCAGACCCCCCGGATATCCGGAGTGCCGCCGGTACTGCTTCTGGTCGAGTTTCGCGCCCGTCAGCTTTACCTTCTCGGCGTTGATCACGATGACGAAATCACCGGTGTCGAGATGGGGCGTGAACTGGGGTTTGTGTTTGCCACGCAGCACCGAGGCCACCCGGGTCGCCAGCCGGCCGAGGACCTGGCCTTCGGCGTCCACGATGAACCATCGGCGCGTGACCTCACCCGGCTTCGCGGAATAGGTCTTCACCGTATACCTCCCACTACCTCGTCCGCGGCATGCACCGAGGAGGACCATGGCCATCCCAGAGGCGTGCGCCGCGGCCAGGAAACGTCGTCATAGCCGACCTCGGTCAGCGTCAATCCCTGCGGCAACGCCACCGGACCGGCGGCCGCCCGGTCGGCGGCCAGCAGCGCCTCGCGCATCCACGAGACGGTCCGTCGCCCGCGTCCGACCTCCAACGCGCTGCCGACGATGCTCCGCACCATCTGGTGGAGGAAGGACTCGCCTACGATCCGGATCCGGATGAACGGATCCTCGTCCGCACAGGTGACCTCGTGGACGGTGCGCACGGGCGACTGGTCCTCCCGGACCCGGGCGAAGGAACGGAAGTCGTGGGTGCCGGCCACGACGCCGAGCGCCCTGCCCAGGGCCTCGCCGTCGATCCGCTCTCGCACCCACAACGAGTAGGGGTGGAACAGCGGGTGGCGGGCTTCATGGTTCCAGATCAGGTAGACGTACGCGCGCCAGGTCGCCGACCGGCGGGCGTCGAAATCGTCGGGGGCCCACTGGGCGTCGAGAACACTGACGTCGGTGGGCAGGGAGCCGGGAAGCGCCCGCATCAGCATGTCCGGCTCGAGCCGTCCGGCGGCCGGCAGCGAGACCACCTGGCCGAGCGCGTGCACGCCGGCATCGGTGCGCCCGGCGACCCGTACGGCGATCCGCTCGTCGGTCAGGCCGGAGAGCGCATCCTCCAGGACGCCCTGGACCGTGCGCTGCTCGGGCTGGGCCTGGAAGCCGGCGAACCGTGTGCCGTCGTAGGCTACGAGGAGACGGAGACCCACCGTCACTCCTCGGACTCGCGTTCGGGCCGATCGACGAGCTCGATGATGGCCATCTCGGTGCCGTCGCCGCGGCGCTGCCCCAGCTTCAGGATGCGGGTGTAGCCCCCCGGACGCTCGGCCACCAGCGGCGCCACGTCGGCGAACAACCGGTGCACGACCGCCCGGTCACCGAGCTCGGACAGGACCAGCCGGCGGTTGTGCACGTCGCCCTTCCGAGCCTTGGTGATCAGCTTCTCGATGTACGGCCGGAGCTTCCGCGCCTTGGCGTCGGTGGTGACGATCCGGCCGTGGCTGATCAACGACTTGGACAGGTTCCGCATGAGCGACTTCTGGTGGGCCGGACCGCTGCCCAGACGGGGACCTCTCGACGGCTTGGGCAACCTAGATCTCCTTCGTCTTCAGACTCAGACCCATGTCCGTCAGCTTGTCGACGACCTCGTCCACGGACTTCTGACCGAAGTTCCGGATGTCCATCAGGTCGTCCATCGTGCACTCGAGAAGATCGCCCAGCGTGTGGACGCCCTCGCGCTTCAGACAGTTGAGGGCCCTGACCGACAGATCGAGCTGCTCGACGGGCCGCTCGGTGTCGACGAGCGGCCGCGCTGCCGCCTCGGCGGGCTCTGGCTCCGCGGGACCCTCGATCAACTCGCGGAAGAGGGCGATCAGCTCGCCCAGCCTATCGGCGGCACTGACCACGGCCTGCTCGGGCGTCACGGCGCCGTTGGTCTCGATCTCGAGCACGAGCCGGTCGTAGTTCGTCATCTGCTCCACCCGGGTGTGCTCGACGACGTAGGTGACGCGGCGCACCGGCGAGAAGATGGCGTCCACGGGGATGTCGCCGATCACGTCCTTGCGCTTCATGCGGTCGGCGACGGTGTATCCGACCCCGCGCTCGACGTTGAACTCCATGTCGAGACGGCCCTTGGAGTTGAGCGTGGCGAGGTGCAGGTCGGGATTGATGATCGTGATCCCGGCCGGCGCCTCGATGTCGGCGGCGGTGACGTCTGCGGGCCCCCGCGCCCGCAGATGCAGGGTGCCGGTGGGTTCGTCGGTCTCCATCTTGACGACGATGTCCTTGATGTTCAGGACGATGTCCGTCGCATCTTCCTTCACGCCCGGGATCGTCGTGAACTCGTGGAGGACGCCCTCGATCTTCACGGAGGCGACGGCTGCACCGGCCACCGACGAAAGCAAGGTGCGGCGCATGGCGTTCCCCACCGTGTAGCCGAATCCCGGCTCCAGCGGTTCGATGACGAACCGTGAGAGGTTCTCGGCGATCGGCTCTTCGGTAACTGCGGCCCTGGCAACGGTGAGCACGGATTCCTCCTATCTACGAACTTCGTCGGCGTCCTACCGCGAGTAGAACTCGACGATGAACGACTCCTTGACGGGCGCGTCGATGTCCACACGGTCGGGTAGCGAGACCACCCTGGCCTCGAGCTTGTCGTAGTCGGCGTTGATCCACGCCGGCACCGACCGGGACTGGGCACGCTCCCGAGCCTCGAGGACCCGGACGATCCCCCGCGACTTCTCCTTGACCGAAACGACGTCCCCCGGCCTGATGAGCGCGGAGGGGATGTTGGTCAACCTCCCGTTCACCAGTACGTGACGGTGGAGGACGAGCTGACGAGCATCGTCTCTGGACTGGGCGAACCCGGCACGGAAGACGACGTTGTCGACGCGGCGCTCGAGGACCCTCAGCAGGTTCTCGCCGGTGGCGCCCCGCTGACGGGCGGCCATGTCGTAGTACTTGCGGAACTGCTTCTCGAGCACACCGTAGATCCGCCTCGCCTTCTGCTTCTCGCGCAGGCGGATCTGGTACGGGGTCTCGCGCTTGCGCCCGCGGCCGTGCTGACCCGGCGGAAAGGGTCGCTTCTCCACGGGGCACTTCGGGGACTCGCACTTCGCCCCCTTGAGGTACAGCTTCATCCCCTCACGGCGGCAGAGCTTGCAGTCGGCGTCCTTGTACCTGGCCACGGCTACACCCTCCGTCGTTTCGGCGGACGACAGCCGTTGTGCGGCACCGGCGTCACATCGGTGATGTTGGCCACTTCGAGGCCTGCTGCCTGCAGGGCGCGGATCGCGGTCTCACGGCCGGAACCGGGGCCCTTCACGTGGACCTCCACACGCCGCATCCCGTGCTCCATCGCCTTGCGTGCCGCCGCTTCGGCTGCCAGCTGGGCGGCGAACGGCGTGGACTTGCGAGATCCCTTGAATCCCACCGTTCCTCCGGTCGACCAGGAGACCACCGCTCCCTGGGGGTCGGTGATGGTGATGGTGGTGTTGTTGAAGCTGGACTTGATGTGCGCCTGACCGGCGGCGATGTTCTTACGTTCGCGCCGCCGGACCCGGTCGCCGGTTCCCTTCTTCTTCGCCACGTGCTAGCCCTTCTTCCCGACCTTCTTGCGCTTGCCGCCCACGGTCTTCCGGGGGCCCTTTCGCGTGCGGGCGTTGGTCTGCGTCCGCTGACCCCGAAGCGGGAGCCCGAGGACGTGCCGCATGCCCTGGTAGCTCGAGATCTCGATCTTGCGCCGGATGTCCTGCTGGACCTCCCGGCGCAACTCACCCTCGACCTTGACGTTGGCGTCGATCCACTGGCGGATACGCGCGATCTCCTCGTCGGTCAGATCCTTGGTCTTGGTGGCGGGATCGACGTTCGCGGTCGAGCAGACGTCCTGCGCCCGCATCCTTCCGATCCCGAAGATGTAGGTCAGAGCGACCTCGATCCGCTTGTCGCGGGGAAGGTCGATTCCGGCGATACGAGCCATATCCTTCAGCTCCCCTGACGCTGCTTGTGGCGCGGGTTCTCACAGATGACACGCACGCGCCCACCCCGACGGATGATCTTGCACTTGTCACACATCTTCTTGACCGACGCGCGAACCTTCACAAGGCCTCAACTCCATACGTGTCGTCGGCCCGGGAACACACCTGCAGGTGCGTCCGGGCAGACAGGGACGGACAAACAGCAAGTCTAGCACCCTTGTCCATGAGCCGCGAACCCCACCTCATGGGAGCGTCAGGACGAAAGGATCACCGTCGGTCACGGCCACCGAGTGTTCGAAGTGGGCGGACAGCGAGCGGTCGGCGGTCACGACGGTCCACGCGTCCGCCAGGACCTCCGTCTGCCAGTCCCCGGCGTTGACCATCGGCTCGATCGCGATCGTGGTCCCGGCCTCCAGCTTGGGTCCCCGTCCCGGGGGCCCGTAGTTGGGGATCTGCGGCTCCTCATGGAGGCTCTGACCCAGACCGTGGCCGACGTACTCCCGGACCACGGAGAACCCTGCCCCCTCGGCAACCTGCTGCACGGCATGGGAGATGTCGGAGACCCGGCTTCCCGCCCGGGCCCGGTCGATCCCGGCCCACAGGGCCTCCTCGGTGACCCGCATCAGCTTGTCGATCTCCGCCGGCGGCTCGTCGCCGACGTAGAACGTCCAGGCGGAATCGCCGTGATATCCGTCACGGATCGCGCCCACGTCGATCTTCACCAGATCCCCCTCGACGAGCTTCCGGTCGCCCGGGATCCCGTGCACGATCTCCTCGTTCAGCGAGATACACGCGCTCGCGGGGAACCCGCGGTAACCCTTGAAAGACGGGATGCAGCCCTCCGACCTGACCACACGCTCGACGATCTCGTCGAGCTCGATGGTGCGCACTCCGGGACGGATCAGCTCGCGCACGGCCTCGAAGGCCCTCGCGACCACGAGGCCCGCGGAGCGCATGAGCTCGATCTCCTGGGGGCTCTTGCGGACGATCATCCGTCGATACCGATGGCCTTCTGGATCCGGGCCGCCACCTCGTCCACCGTCCCGATGCCGTCCACGCTGGCGAAGACCCCGTCGCGATCGTAGTGTCGGAGCAGACCCTTGGTCGCGCTGTGGTAGACGTCCAGCCGGTGCTGGACCGTCTCCGGCGCGTCGTCGCGCCGGGTCACGAGCTCCGTCCCGTCGTCGTCGCACCGGCCCGGCTCGCGGGGAGGTTCGTACTTGACGTGGTAGGCCCGCTGGCACACGGGGCAGAGCCGACGGCCGCTCAGACGGTCCACGATCTCCTCGTTGGGAACGTCCAGATGGATCGCCTTGTCCAGTGGCCGGTCGAGTTTCTCCAGCACCTCGTCGAGGGCCAGAGCCTGCGCGTCCGTCCGGGGGAAGCCGTCGAGCACGAATCCATCGGCGTCCGGCTCCGAGACCCGGTCGGCGATGAAGCGGATCATCAGGTGGTCGGGCACGAGATCGCCCCGGTCCATGTAGGATTTCGCCTCGAGACCGAGCTCCGTTCCTTCGGAGATCGCCCCTCGCAACAGGTCACCGGATGCGATGTGCGGGACCTCGAGACGCTCCGCCAGTTGACGGGCCTGCGTCCCCTTCCCGGCTCCGGGAGGACCGACGAGGAGGATACGCACGATGCTCCACGCTCCTTGTGTTGTTCGGGTTGGACCGGCTACTTGAGGAAACCCTCGTAGTGCCGCATCAGGAGCTGGGACTCGAGTTGGCGCATCGTCTCGAGAGCGACACCCACGGCGATGAGGATCGTGATGCCGCCGAACGGGAACGTGTGCGGTGGGATCCGCGTGATCGCGGCGACCACCGACGGGATGACGGCGACGGAGGCGAGGAAGAGGCTTCCGGGGACGGTGAGACGGTTGAGCACCTTGTTCAGGTACTCGGCCGTCGGGCGGCCGGGACGGATACCCGGGATGAATCCTCCGTACTTCCGGATGTAGTCGGCCTGCTGCACGGGATTGAAGGTGATCGCGACGTAGAAGAAGGTGAACAGCAGGATCAGGATGAAGTACAGCAGGATGTACGGGACGCTTGCAGCGTTCACGAAGTAGCGCTCGGTGAAGTCGCGAAGGCCCTGCCAGGGAGCGGCGCTGGAGATCAGCACCGGGATGTACAGCACGGACGAGGCGAAGATGATCGGGATCACACCCGCCTGGTTGACCTTGATCGGGATATAGGTCGACCCCCCACCCATCATCCGTCGTCCGACGATCCGCTTCGCGTACTGCACGGGGATCCGGCGCTGTCCCTGTTCGACGAGCACAACGGCCACCGTGATCCCGATGCCGATGAGCAGGAAGAAGATCGACCCGGCGGTGCCGATGGTCGAGTACACGACGGCGGCCTGGCCCGGCATCTCCGCGATGATGCTGGCGAAGATCAAAAGCGACATGCCGTTGCCGATACCCCGCTGCGTGATTAGCTCACCCAGCCACATGATGAGTCCGGTTCCGGCGGTCAGCGTGAGCACGATCAACCCCACGCGGGCCGGGGTGAAGTTCGGGATCAGGTCGACACCGAAGTTCTCCGGGTTGTGGAACAGGAAGACCAGCCCGGTGGACTGGATGAGAGCCAGGACGATCGTCATATACCGGGTCCACTGGGTGATCTTGCGGTAGCCGACCTCGCCCTGCTTCTGCCATTCCTCGATCTTCGGGATCACCACGGCGAGCAACTGCATGATGATCGACGCCGTAATGTACGGCATGATCCCCAGCGCGAACACGGCGAACCGAGTGAGCGCTCCTCCCGAGAACAGGTTCAGGAACGAAACGACCCCACCGGCCTCCTGGCCCTGCTCGACGAGTTGCTGGACGGAGGCGTGGTCGATCCCCGGGTTGGGGATGTGGGCACCGAGACGGTACAGGCCCAGGACGAACAGGGTGAACAGGATCTTCCGTCTGAGATCGGGGACCTTGAATGCGTTGCGGAGCGCTGAGAGCACGGGCTAGATCACCTCGGCTGTTCCACCCGCGCGGCGGATCTTCTCGGAGGCCTGTTCGGAGAACGCGTTCGCCTTGACGGTGATCGCCTTGGAGATGTCGCCCTGACCGAGGACCTTCACCGGCATGTTCTTCCGCACGATCCCCCTGCGCTGAAGCTCCTGGGGGTCCACCACGGCCCCCGGGTCGAAGGTCGCTTCCAGCCGGGCCACATTCACCACAGTGTATTCCAGCCTGTTGCGGGGCGTGAATCCACCCCACTTGGGCAGCCGGCGCTGGAGCGGCATCTGGCCGCCCTCGAACCCGGCCGGGACGGTTCCGCGGGCCTTCTGGCCCTTCATCCCGCGGCCGGAGGTCTTCCCCATCCCTGAGGCGTTGCCGCGGCCGACGCGCTTGCGCCGTCGCTTGGATCCGGGGGCGGGTTTGAGGTCGTGGAGCTTCATCAGGAATCGTTCTCCTCAGCCGGCGCCACCTCAACGAGGTGACGTACCTTGAACACCATGCCCCGGACCGACGGCGTGTCCTCGTGGAGCGCGCTGTGACCGATCCGGCGCAGCCCGAGCGCTTTCACCGTCCGGCGCTGGTCGCCCGGGCGTCCGATCAGGCTGCGAACCTGGGTCACCTTGATCCTGCCCATCACTCCTCCGCGGTGGTCGATCCGGCACCGCCACCGGCCTCTTCGGCCGGGGCGACAGGCTCCTTCGCCGGCGGTGCGGGGGCGGGGGCGGGGGCCTCCGGCGCCTTGGGCGGTTTGGGGGACTTCGGGGCCGAATCCGCCTTGGGCTTGGCCGGGCCCTTGCCCTTGCGTTCCCGGCCGCCGGCCTCCGCCTGCTCCTGCCTGGTGGCGGTCTCAGCCTGCCGGGCGCTCTCCAGCCGCCGCATCATCATGGGGGACGTCACATCCTCGATGGCCTTGCCGCGGAGCCGGGCGACGTCCTCGGGGCGCCGGAGGGACCGCAGCCCGGTCATCGTGGCATGGACGACGTTGATGGGGTTCTTGGTCCCGAGGATCTTCGCGAGGCAGTCCTCGATACCGGCGCATTCCAGCACAGCCCGGACCGGGCCCCCGGCGATGACCCCGGTCCCCGGGGCGGCCGGCTTCAGCAGAACGCGACCCGCCCCATCCTCGCCGATCGTGGCGTGGGGGATGGTCGATCCGATCATCGGGATGGGCGCCATCGAGCGCTTCGCGTACTCGACCGCCTTCTGGATCGCGGACGGAACCTCTTTGGCCTTGCCGTAGCCGACGCCGACCCGTCCGGCGCGGTCGCCCACGACGACCAGCGCGGTGAACGAGAACCGCCGGCCACCCTTCTGGACCTTGGCCACGCGGTTGATCGTGACGACCCGCTCTTCGATCTGCGGACGACCGTCGTCCTGCGAATCGCCGGGGCGGCCCCGTCGGTTGTCTCTCCGTTGCGCGCTCAGAACTGCAGCCCTCCTTCACGTGCTCCTTCAGCGAGGGCCTCCACACGGCCGTGGTACGCGAACCCGCCTCGATCGAACGTCACCTTGTCCACACCGGCGGCCTTCGCACGCTCGGCCGCGAGGGAACCGACCCGCTTCGCCGCTTCCGTCTTCGTCCCACCCTGTCCGCGCAGGGTGCCATCCTGTGTCGATGCTGCGGCCAGGGTGCGCCCCGTGGTGTCATCGATCACCTGGGCGTAGATGTGCTTGGCGGAGCGGAACACGACCAGCCGCGGGCGCCCGGGGATGCCCATGACCCGCTTGCGCACGCGCCGGTGCCGGCGCACCCGCGAGGCCCTGCGGTCCTGCGACTTCCGCCGCGCCGAGAGTGATGCCGTCGCCATGACTACTTCGCCGCCTTCCCGACCTTGCGCTTGATGTGCTCACCTTCGTACCGGATTCCCTTGCCCTTGTAGGGCTCGGGGGGCCGGACCTTGCGGACGTCGGCCGCCACCTGTCCGACGAGCTCCTTCGAAGCACCCTTGACCACGATCTTCGTGGGGGCCGGAACCTCGAACGTGATGCCCTGGGGCGGAGCCATGTGCACCGGATGCGAGTAGCCCACCTGAAGCTGGAGCTCCTGACCCTGGAGTGCGGCCCGATACCCGACTCCGTGGATCTCGAGGGACTTCTCGAATCCCTCGGAGACACCCTTGACGAGATTGGCGACGAGGGCGCGGGTCAGCCCGTGGAACGCCTTCTCCCGGCGGGCATCCGTACGACGGACGACGTGAAGCGTGTCGTCCTCGCGGAGCACCTCCACGATCGCCGGGAACCGCGCCTCGAGCTCCCCGAGGGGACCCTTCGCGCGCACGCAACCGGGCTCGATGCGGATGTCGACCCCGCTCGGGATCGCGATCGGTACCTTGCCTACACGGCTCATGTGCTCAACCTCACCAGACCTCGCAGAGGACTTCACCGCCGACGTTCTGCCGCCGGGCATCCCGGTCGGCCAGCACGCCTCGGGACGTCGAAACGACGGCGATACCCAGACCCCCCTGCACCCGCGGCAGGTCGCTTCGGTTCTTGAAGACCCGGAGACCGGGCTTCGAGACGCGACGCAATCCCGTGATGACCGGACGGCGTTCGGGGGTGTACTTCAGCTTCACGACGATCTCGGACTGCACACCCGCGGGGACGACCTCGACGTCGTCGAGGTACCCCTCCGCGACGAGGATCTCGGCGAGGCGGACCTTCAGCTTCGAGTGCGGGATACGCACCTCGCTGTGCCTCGCCTGCAAGCCGTTGCGGATCCTCGTGAGCATGTCCGCGATCGGATCGGTGATGACTCCGGTTCCCATCTACCAGCTCGCCTTCTTGAGACCCGGGACCTCGCCGGCGTGCACCAGCTCCCGGAAGCAGATCCGACAGAGCTCGAACTTCCGGTACACGGCCCGCGGCCTGCCGCAGCGCCGGCACCGTGTGTACTTGCGCACACGGAACTTCGGCTCCTTGTTGAAGGTCTTCTCGTACAACGCTTTCCTGGTCATGTGCAGATCCCTCTCATCTACGCCTGCGCGGCGGCCCGCTCCCTGAACGGGAAGCCCATCGCCCTCAACAGCTCATAGCCTTCCTCGGGGTCCCGGGCCGTCGTGACGAACGTGATGTCCATCCCGAGTTGGCGATCGACCTTGTCGTACTCGATCTCGGGGAAGATGAGCTGCTCGGTGACACCCAGTGTGTAGTTCCCGTTGGCATCGAAGGCGGACGGGTTGAGGCCCCGGAAGTCGCGGATCCTGGGCAGCGCCACCGACAGCAGGCGGTCGGCGAACTCCCACATCCGGTTCCCGCGGAGCGTGACCTTCGCGCCGATGGACTGGCCCTCGCGGATCTTGAAACCCGCCACGGACTTGCGCGCACGCGTCACCACGGGCCGCTGGCCGGCGATCGTCTGGAGATCCCGCGTCGCGATCTCGATGAGCCGGTTGTCCCGGATGGCCTCGCCGAGGCCCATGTTGATCACGACCTTCTCCAGCCGCGGCACCTGCATGATGTTGCCGTACCCGAACCGTTCCACCAGC
This sequence comes from uncultured Actinomycetes bacterium, assembly GCA_964560135.1. GTDB lineage: Bacteria > Actinomycetota > JAICYB01 > JAICYB01 > JAICYB01 > CAZLKN01. The sequence continues at coordinate 105,500 of CAZLKN010000005.1, forward strand.
GCGGGAACGATCTCGGCGCGGTACCGCTCATGCAACCGGGGCGTGTATCCGGCGGCGAGGTCTGCGCGGAACCCGGCGCCCGACTCGGCCTTCTTCCCGGCCTTGTCGGCGCCCTCCGGAGCAGCGTCCTCTTTCTTCTTCTTCGCCATGTCTCTACAGCTCCCCGCCGCACTTGCGGCAGATCCGTGTCTTCGTTCCGTCTTCCAGGGCCTGGTAGCCGACGCGCGTGGGACCGCACGACGGGCAGACGATCTGGACGTTCGAGATGGGAACGTAGGCTTCCTTCTCGATGATGCCACCTTCCTGGCCGGCCCGCCCGCGGGCCGAACGCAGCTTCATGTGACGCCGGACGAAGTTGACGTGCTCGATCAGCAGCCGCTCTTCGCGGGGCAGGACGCTCAGTACGCGCCCCTCCTTGCCGCGCTCCTTGCCCGTCATCACACGGACGGTGTCTCCGCGACGGATCTTCTGTTTGATTGCCATCACAAGACCTCCGGCGCGAGCGACACGATCCTCATGAACTTCTTGTCCCGCAACTCCCGGGCCACCGGTCCGAAGATGCGGGTGCCCCTGGGGTTGCCGTTCTCGTCGATGATCACGATCGCGTTGTCGTCGAACTTGATGTAGGAGCCGTCCTGACGACGGGTTTCTTTGGCGGTACGAACGACAACGCCCTTGATCACCGTTCCCTTGGACACGGCTCCTCCCGGGACCGCGTCCTTCACGGTGCCCACCACGATATCTCCGACTCCCGCGTAACGGCGGGCCGAGCCTCCGAGGACGCGGATCACCAGCACCTGGCGAGCGCCGGTGTTGTCCGCGACCCGTACCCTGCTCTCCTGCTGGATCACTCGCGTGCCCTTTCCACGACCTCGACCACACGCCAGCGCTTGAGCTTGGAGAGCGGTCGGATCTCCGCGATGCGCACGCGGTCACCCGTGCGGCACTCATTCGCGTCATCGTGCGCGTAGAACTTCCGTTGCCTCCGTACGGCCTTGGCGTACAACGGATGGCGACCTGTGGTCTCCACCTCCACCACGACCGTCTTGTCCATCTTGTTGGACACGACCTGGCCGAGGCGCGTCTTGCGCTGACCGCGGGTCTGCGCCTCACTCACCGTTCTCCACCTCCGCATCGGCCTGGCCCGAAGCGCCCACCTGCTCCAGCCGGCGCTCCTCTTCTTCGAACGCTTCGATCTCCCGCTCACGGATCACCGTGCGGATCCGTCCAACGTCACGCTTGGCCCGCTGCAGACGCTTGTAGTCGTCGAGCTGGCCGGTGGCGAGGCGGAACCGCAGGTTGAAGACCTCTTCCTTCGTCTCGGCGAGCTTCAGGTACAGGTCCTCGGTGTCCAGATCTCTCAGCTCGGCGGGCTTCATGTGGGGATCTCACCCCGCTTCAGCACGCGGCAACCGACCGGCAGCTTGTGGGCTGCGAGACGCAGCGCCTCACGGGCGATCTCCTCGGGGACGCCGGCGAGCTCGAACATCACGCGGCCGGGACGGATCGCGGCCACCCACTGCTCGGGAGCTCCCTTCCCGGATCCCATCCGCGTCTCGGCCGGCTTCTCGGTCACGGGACGGTCCGGGAAGATCATCACCCATACCTTCCCGCCTCTCTTGATGTGGCGGGTCATGGCGATACGAGCGGCTTCGATCTGCCGGTTCGTGATGTAGCCGTGCTCCAGCGACTGCAGGCCGAAATCGCCGAAGTTCACCTGCGTCCCACCCTTGGGGCTGGAGCGCAGCTTCGGCCGGTGCTGCTTGCGGTGACGAACCCTCTTCGGCATCAACATGGCGTCAGGACCCCTTCTCCTCGCCACCATCGGCCTGAGGCGCGGCCTCGGCCTCCGTGGGGGGCGTCGGGGTGGCGGCTTCGGTCGGCGGGGCCTGGGCCTCCGGCGTCGCCGCTGGGGTGGTCTCCGCCGGCGGCTTCTCGGCCTCGGCGGGCGCCGGCGTCGCAGGCGCCTCCGCGGCCGGACGGCGGCGCGCGCTCCGTCGGCGCACCCGCTCCTGGGCGGCCTTGCGGATGCGCTCCTCCTCGCGGGTGGGCAGGATCTCACCCTTGTAGATCCAGACCTTCACACCGATGCGACCGTACTTCGTCCGCGATTCGTAGAACCCGTAGTCGACGTCGGCTCTGAGCGTGGTGAGCGGCACCCGACCGTCCCGGGAAACCTCACGGCGGGCCATCTCGGCCCCTGCCAGGCGGCCGGAGCACTGCACCTTGACGCCCTTGGCCCCGTAGCGCATCGACTCACCCACCGCACGCTTCATCGCGCGGCGGAACGAGACGCGGCCGGCGATCTGCTCGGCCACCGCCTGGGCGAGCAGCGGCGCTTCGAGCTGCGGGATCTTCACCTCGAGGGCATCCACCCGCACCTCGCTGGCACCGGTCATCTTCTGGATCTGCTGCTTCAGGTGTTCCACCTCGGCACCGCGACGACCGATCACGATCCCCGGGCGAGCGGTGTGGATATCCACGCGGATCCGGTCCCGGGTGCGCTCGATCTCGACGCGCGAGATCCCGGCATGCGGGAGTTCTTTGCGGATGTAGCTGCGGATCCGTAGATCCTCGTGGAGGTAGTTGCGGTACTCCTTGCGATCCGCGTACCAACGCGCCTTCCAATCGGTCGTGATCCCGAGTCGGAACCCGTAGGGATTGATCTTCTGACCCATCAGGTCGCCTCCTCGTCGTGCGCCCGCACGATGACGGTGATGTGGCTGGTGCGCTTCCGGATCCGGTAGGCCCGGCCGTAGGCACGTGCGCGCCAGCGCTTCCAGGTCGGGCCCTCGTCCACGAAGACCCGGTAGATGTAGAGCCGGTCCTCAGGGAGACCGAAGTTGTTGGTGGCGTTGGCCACAGCGGACTCGAGCACCTTGGAAAGCAGGCGTGCGCCGCGCAGCGGCGAGAACGCGAGCAGCCGCCGGGCCTCGGCCAGGTGCTTGTTCCGGATCACATCCGCAACGCGACGGATCTTGAGCGGGGACATCCGGACGAAACGCGCCACGGCTTTGCCCTCACGGGAGGTATCGATCTCCGGCGTGGCCGGCGACTTCCGGTCGCGTCGCGGAGCTTCAGCTCGTCTCGCCATCTATCTCACCCTCGAGGATTTCTCGGCCGAGGCATGCCGCCGGTAGGTACGGGTCATGGCGAACTCCCCGAGCTTGTGGCCGACCATCGCCTCCGTGACGAACACTGGGACGTGCTTGCGCCCGTCGTGCACGGCGATCGTGTGACCCACCATATCGGGGGTGATCGTCGAACGGCGTGACCACGTCCGGATCACACGCTTCTGGTTGCGCTCGTTCATCTGCTCCACCTTCTTGGCGAGGTGGTCGTCGACGAACGGACCCTTCTTCAGGCTCCTCGGCATACCTACTTCTTCCTCTTCTTCTCGCGGCGCTTCACGATGAAACGATCCGACGTCTTGCGCTTGCGGCGGGTACGCCGTTCGGGCTTCCCCCACGGCGTGGAGGCCGGACGTCCACCTGACGCCTTGCCCTCACCGCCACCGAGCGGGTGGTCCACCGGGTTCATGGCCACGCCACGGACCTTGGGGCGGCTGCCCTTCCAGCGGTTGCGCCCCGCCTTCCCGGCCGACACCAACTCGTGCTCGGCGTTACCCACCTGGCCCACCGTGGCCTTGCACTTCACGTTGACCAACCGGACCTCCCCGGAGGGCATGCGCAGGTTCGCGTACCCCTTCTCCTTGGCCATGACCTGGATCCCCGTCCCGGCCGAGCGGGCGATCCGGCCGCCGGCTCCGGGCACCAGCTCCACGTTGTGAACCACGGTGCCGTCCGGGATGTTCGCCAGAGGCAGTGCATTCCCGGGACGGATCTCCGCCTTCGGTCCGGAGACGAGCGTCTGACCCACCTTCAGGGTGTTCGGCGCGATGATGTACCGCTTCTCGCCATCGGCGTAGTGAAGAAGCGCGATCCGAGCCGACCGGTTCGGGTCGTACTCGATCGAAGCCACCTTCGCGGGGATCCCATCCTTGTTCCGGCGGAAGTCGATCTTCCGGTACTTCTGCTTGTGGCCGCCGCCCCGTCGACGCGACGTGATGCGGCCGTAGACGTTCCGGCCACCGCTCTTCGTCTTGGGGACCGTGAGCGACTTCTCGGGCTTCCGCTTCGTGATCTCCTCGAAGGTCGCCGATGACTGGAACCGACGGCCCGGTGATGTGGGTTTGCGCTGTCTGATGGGCATCGTCAACCGCCTTCGAAGATCTCGATCGTCTCGCCCGGAGCCAGCGTGACGATGGCACGCCTCCGGTCGGGGCGCTTGCCCCACTGCAGATGTCGCCGCACCGGCTTTCCGCGGCGGCGCAGCGTGTTGACCTTGGTCACGTGCACACCCCAGATCTCCTCCACGGCACGCCGGATGTCCGGCTTCGTGGCCCGTGGGTGCACGACGAAGGTGTACTTGCCGGTCGCGGCGTCCGCGTAGCTCTTCTCGGAGATGACGGGAGCGACGATGGCGTCGCGGGCATCCAAGCTCACGCGGTCACCTCCTCATCCGGTGGCTCGCCGTTCCCTTCGGTCGTGGCCTCCGGCGCTCCGACGTCCTCGGCAGCGGCCTCTCCGGGGTCCTGTTCGCCGGTGTCTGCCTCGTCCGGGGTGTACCTGCGCTTCCCGGGCATCTCGGCCGCCCGAACCTGGAAGCCGTCCAGAGCGGACCGGAAGAAGATCACCGTATCTGCGCGGAGGACGTCGTAGGTGTTGAGCTGGGTCTCCACGATGGTGGCGACGTCGGGCAGGTTCCGGAAGGAGTAGGCAGCGTTCACCGCGTCGGCAGGGATGACCACCAGCGCCTTGCCCTCCACTTTGCAGGCCTCCAGCACCTTGATGGCCCGCCTGGTCTTCGGATCCTCGAACACGAGGTCATCGAGGATCAGGATCTTTCCCTCGGCGGCCCGGGCCGTGAGCGCCGAGCGGAGCGCGAGCACCTTCATCTTCTTGTTGACCGACACCGAGTGGTCACGGGGCTTGGGCCCGAAGGCCACACCGCCGCCGACCCACTGCGGTTCCCGGATCGATCCATGGCGAGCCCGGCCGGTACCCTTCTGCCGCCAGGGCTTCTTGCCGCCGCCCCGCACCTCTCCCCGGGTCTTGGTCGAGTGGGTCCCCGAGCGCGCGGCGGCGAGCTGCGCGGTGACGACCTGGTGCATCAGCGGCACGTTCACCTTCGCGGCGAAGATCTGGTCGAGGAGGGTGACCTCGCCCGTCTGGGTTCCGTCTTCGGTCAGCAGGGGGACGTTCACGACGGCTTCACCCTCCGGACGGCCGAGCGGACCACGACCAGGCCCCCGTTGGGTCCAGGCACCGCGCCCTTCACCAGGAGCAGGTTGCGCTCGGAGTCGACCTTCACGATCTCGAGATTCAGGATGGTCACACGATCGTGGCCCAGCCGACCCGGCATCTTCTGGCCCTTGAAGACCCGGGAGGGGGTAGCACAGGCACCGACGGCCCCGGGGACGCGGTGCTTCCGCTCCGTGCCGTGGGTCGCCGGCGCACCTCCGAAGTTGTGCCGCTTGTAGACGCCCGAGAAGCCCTTCCCCTTGGAGGTCCCGACGACGTCGGTGAGCTCGCCGGACTCGAACACGTCCGCGCGCAGCTCCTGTCCGACCTGGAACTGCGACGCGTCCGCGACCCGGAGCTCGACCAGATGCCGATGGGGGCCGACCTGCGCTTTGCGGAGATGGCCCAGCTGCGGCTTGTTGAGCTTGTTCTCCTTCAGCTCACCGAATGCGAGCTGGATCGCGGAGTACCCGTCGCGCTCCAGAGTCTTGATCTGGGCAACCCGACAGGGTCCGGCCTCGATCACGGTGACGGGGATGGCTCGCGCGGCGTCATCGAAGATCTGGGTCATCCCCAGCTTCCGCCCGATGAGTCCCTTGGTGACGATCGCCATGCTATCTGGCCCCCGCGAGCTTGATCTCGATGTCGACGCCTGCGGGCAGGTCGAGCCGCTGGAGATCCTCGATCGTGCGCGGTGTGGGATCGATCACGTCGATCAACCGCTTGTGGGTACGCATCTCGAAGTGTTCACGCGAGTCCTTGTCCTTGTGCGGCGAGCGGATGACGCAGTAGATGTTCCGCTCGGTGGGAAGGGGCACGGGACCGGAGACCTTCGCCCCCGACCGCAGCACCGTCTCCACGATGCGCTTCGCCGAGAGGTCGACGACCTCATGGTCGAAGGCCTTCAGCTTGATCCTGATGCGCTGTGTCGTCGGTGCCGCCATCGTCGTGTTCTTCCTTCGCCTGTCTCTCGTTACTTCTCGATCTTCGTGACGCGACCGGCACCAACCGTCCGGCCACCCTCACGGATAG
>CAZLKN010000006.1:0-5238 GCA_964560135.1 uncultured Actinomycetes bacterium
GGAGGTGTTCGTGGTCGACGTTGCCCGCGAAGGTGACGGCGCCGGACAGCTCGTGGTGCCGGACGGCACGGCGCGCCGGGCCGTCGTCCCGGGCCGGGCCCACCAGGACGAGGTGGGCGTCGGGGCGGCCGGCACGGACCTTCGTCAGAGCCTCGAGGAGGACGGTGACGCCTTTCAGGGGACCGTCGGCGCTCGCGATGGTGAGGATCTGCCCGGGGGTCTTCGTCACCTCGGGACGGGGACGGAACACCGCCGGATCGACGCCTACGGGCACGACATCGATCCGGCCGGCGGCCACCCCCATCTCGCGGACGATGTCGCGCCGGGAGGCGTCGGAGACCGTGACGTGCTTCGGGAGCCGCCGGGCGACGCGGATCTGCATGCGGTGGAAGTGGTACCAGCGGCGGACGGCGAGTCGCCGCAACCCTCCGTCCGCGTGGGCGACGTCCAGCCGCCGGTCGACGGTGATCGGGTGGTGGATCGTGGAGAGCACGGGCAGCCGGCGTGCCATGGCCAGCACCCCGTACCCGAGGCACTGGTTGTCGTGGAGCACGTCGAAGTCCTGCGGACGGGTCCGCAGCCAGCGCGCCGCACGCAGCGTGAAGGTGAGGGGTTCGGGGAAGGTGGCCGTCTGCATCAGCGCCCGCTCGAGCAGGTCGATCGCGCCGGTCATCGGGCGGTCGGGGCGGAAGGGATCCTCCGGGCGGTACAGCCCCAGGCTCGGCAGCTGCACGAGGCGCACAGCCGGATCGAGCTCCGGATACGGCGGGCCGGACACCACGGTGACGGCGTGTCCGAGCCGGGTGAGGGCGGCGGTGAGATGCCGGACATAGACGCCCTGGCCCCCGGAGTAGGGGTTGCCCCGATAGGTGAGCAGCGCGATCCGCAGCGCCTCCTCGAGCGGTCGCCGGCCCATGCTCAAGGCGCCGGTGTCGGGGTGGGCGCGGGGGTCGGGGTGGCTACGCCGCCGCCGGGCAGGCCGGGGGTCGGGACGGGGGTGGGCAACGGCGTCGGCTCCGGTGTGGGTTCGGGTGTCGGCTCCGGTGTGGGTTCGGGCGTCGGCTCCGGTGTGGGCTCGGGTGTCGGCACCGGCGTGGGTTCGGGCGTCGTGAACGGCGTCGGCTCAGGGGTGGGGACCGGGTCGGGATCCCCCGCGGTGACCAGGAGCACGGCGGCCAGGAACGCTGCCGCGGCGATCACGAGTACGATCGCGGCGACGCGGAACACCCGGGGGCCGAGGGGCTTGGGTCCTTCGGGCCGGCGCAGCACCTGGGTCCCGGCTCCCGCCGCCCCCATCCGCATCGTGGGCTCGGCGCCCGGGGGTGGCACGATCATCGTTGGGGCTCCGGCGGGTTCCCGGTCCAGGCCCGTCGAGGCGATCGCGGCATCCATGTGCGCGGCGGACGCGTACCGCGCCGCAGGGTCCTTCTCCAGCGCCCGCATCGTGATCTCCTCGAAGGACGGCGGGACGTCCGGACGCCGCGCCCGCAGGCTCGGCGGTGCCGCCTGCTGATGCTGGACGGCAACTCCGACCGGCGTCTCCGCCTGGAAGGGGGGCGACCCCGTGAGGCACTCGAAGATGACGCAGCCGAGCGCGTACAGGTCCGCGGACGCCGTGACCCGCCGTCCGGACACCTGCTCGGGGGCCAGGTAGGAGGCCGTGCCCATCACGCTGCCCGTCTGGGTCATGCCGGCGGCGTCGCTGATGCTCTTGGCGATCCCGAAGTCGGTGACCTTCAGGTCCCCGTCCTCGGTGATCAGGATGTTGCCGGGCTTCACGTCCCGGTGGACGAGGTCGCGGGTGTGGGCGTGGTGGAGGGCGGCGAGCACCTGCCGCGCGATGCGCGCGGTCCCCTGGGCCGACAGGGGTCCGTGCTCCCGGATCAGCCGGTGGAGCGTCTGGCCCTCCATGAGCTCCATGACGATGAACGGCACGCCGTCGTCTTCGCCGGTGTCGAAGACGGTGACGACGTTGGGATGGGACAGCGACGCGGAGTGGCGGGCCTCCCGGCGGAAGCGCTCGGCGAAGTCGGTGTCCTGGGCCAGGTTGCCGTGGAGGATCTTGACCGCCACCGGGCGGCCCAGCACGGTGTCCCGCGCTTTCCAGACCGTCGCCATCCCCCCCGACCCGATGCGCTCGGCGAGCTCGTAGCGTCCGGCGATATGCTTCCGCTCCATCGCGGCGCATCGTACCAGCACCGATGCCGCGCGCCGGGGCGGCAGGAGGTGGCGGGGGCGGCGCCGAACACCTAGGGGGATGAGGGCCGCTCGCATCGCAGCCGCAGTCGTCCTCGCGGCCGTCCTCGCGCCGCCGCGTGCGTGGGGACTGTCCGAGGTGATCGCTCCGCCGCTCCGCCTGGAGCTCGGGGTCACGTTCGATCGCCCCGAGCACCTCGCCCGCGTCGAGGTGCTGGCCCACGACTACGACTACACCGTCCGGATCCCGGTGGCCTTCGACGACGACGCCGATACCGTCGACGCCCGCCTGGACCTGGCCGATGCCGCCGCCGGCCACGGCTGGCAGGTCATGCTGTCGCTGCGCTACCGGATCCCGCAGGGCACCCTCGTCGACCCGCCCGCGGCCTTCGCGGCCTGGGCCGCGGACGTAGCGTCCCGGGCCCCCGCGGACGCCGCATTCGACGTCACGAACCGCGTCAACGCGGCCGTCCCCGACCCGTGGTCTGACGCCGGGCAGCCGGGCGCCTTCGAGGCGCTCGTCGGCGGGGTCCTGGCCGTGAAGGCCGCCCGGCCGGGGGCCGAGGTCGGGTTCTCCTGGCTCGCTTCCGGGGTCGAGGCCTACGAGACCGTCCAGTTCACCCGCCTGGGTCTGGTGGGCGGCGGCGCGTTCGCGGCCGCCGTGGACTTCGTGGGCGTCCAGCTCCACTCGGGGACGCTCACCCCCGGCAGCCCCTACGAGCGGGCGGAGGACGCCGAGACGGCGGCCAACCGCGGCATCCTCGCGGTCCGGGACGCGATGCCGCTGGCGGGACTGCACTTCGACGTCCCGATCGACGTCACCGAGTTCGGATTCCCGGTCGCCGAGGACGCCGAGCACGCGCCGGCCTTCGTGAACGCCCCCGATCTGGCGTGGGCCACCCGGGCGGAATCCGCGCAGGCCAGGTTCCTGCGGGAGACGCTCACGGGGGCCGAGCGGGTCGCCGAGGCGCTCAACGTCCGCCGGGCGCTGTGGTGGGACCTCGCCGACCCGCCGGACTGCGGCGACCTGCGGCTGTGCTCCGGCCTCCTGCGCCCCGACGGCTCCGAGCGGCAGGCCTTCGACCGGCTGCGGTTCGAGCAGACCGGACGTGCGGAGCAGGGCACCGCGGGGTAGCCTCCGGGGGATGCTGCGGCTCCACAACACCCTGACCGGACGCGTCGAGCCCTTCGAGGCCCGCGACGGTCATGCCGGACTCTACGTCTGCGGCGTGACGCCCTACGACACCACCCACCTCGGCCACGCCCGCACCTACCTCGTGTTCGACGTGCTGCTTCGCCACCTGCGCCGCACCGTCCGCGCCGTGCGGTACGTGCAGAACGTCACCGACGTGGACGAATCGATCCTGCGCCGCGCCCGCGAGCTCGGCACCGACCACCGGGAGCTGGGGGAGCGCTACACGCAGATCTACTTCGAGGACCTCGCCGCCCTGAACATGGTGCCCGCCGACGCCTACCCGCGGGCCACGGAGAACGTGGAGGAGATGCTGGAGGCCGTGGAGCGGCTGGTGGCCTCCGGCCACGCCTACGAGGCGGACGGCGACGTCTTCTTCCGGGTCGCCGCCCTCCCCGGCTACGGCGGGCTGAGCGGCCTGTCCCGGGAGCGGATGCTCGCCGAGGAGGCCGCCCAGGACGGCTCCACCGTGGACGACCCCCGGAAGCAGGATCCGCTCGACTTCCGGCTGTGGCGCCGGACGGGGGAAGGGGAGCCGTCCTGGCCGAGCCGGTGGGGGCCGGGGATGCCCGGCTGGCACATCGAGTGCACCGTGCTGGCGATGTCGCACCTCGGCGTGCCGGTCGATATCCACGGCGGCGGCGACGATCTGCTCTTCCCGCACCACGAAGCCGAGGCCGCGCAGGGCGAGGCGCTCACGGGCACCCGTCCCTTCGCGCGCTTCTGGATGCACGTGGGCATGGTCCGCCTCGACGGCGCGAAGATGTCCAAGTCCGACGGCAACATGGTGTTCGTCCGCGACCTGCTGGAGCGCCACCCGGCGGACGCGATCCGCCTCTACCTGCTGTCGAAGCCCTACCGGGCCCCCTTCGACCACGACGAGGCGGCCCTGGAGGCTGCCGCCGCCCTCACCTCCCGGCTGACCCGTCTGGCCGCCGGCGTGCCGGGGGCCGGGGAGTCCCCGGAGATCGTGGCGGCCCTGGACGACGACCTCGACACCCCTGCGGCCGTGGCGGCGCTGGAGCGCATGGCCGCCCGCGGCGAGCCCGACCCCGCCCTGATCGCCTGCGCCCGCGACCGGCTCGGCCTCCGACTCGCGTGAGCCCTCCGGGGGCCGTAGCCTCGATGCCGGAGATGGTCACCGACCCCGGTCAGGTCTTCTCGGAGCTCGCGCCCCTGTGGCCCGATCGGCCCGACCGCCTCGAACGCTCCGCGCGGCGGGTGGTCGGGGCGCTGCGCGCCGGCGGGACGGTGCTCGACGTCGGCTGCGGGACCGGCGCTCTGCTCGCCGCCGTGGGACGCGAGGCCCGCCGGGCGGGCAAGCGGCTCGGGGGCCTGGTCGGCGTCGACGTGGCGCCGGGCATGGCGGCCCGCGCCGCCGCGCGCCGGGGCGTGCGGGCCGGCGTCGGCGACGTCACCGCGCTGCCGTTGCGCGACCACCTGTTCGATGTCGTGCACGCCCGCCACGTCCTGCACTTCGTGGACGACCCGGTGCGGGCCGCCCGCGAGATGGCCCGGGTGGCGCTGCCCGGCGGCACGATCATCGTCGAGCTGATGACGCCGCCGCGGCGCCGCGGCCGCGTCGACGTGTCCGGCCTGCCGCCGCACAGCCTCCTGCGCCGCTACCTGGAGGTCCCGCGGCGCTTCCAGGTGGCCGCCTTCCGCCGCACCCTCGAGCAGTTCGGCTGCTCGGTCTCCGAGCGGTCCGGGCCCGCGCCGGAGCCGGGCATGCGCAACGCTTTCCTGGCCCGGGTCGCCGAGGCCTCCGGGACCCCCGAGGACCGGGCTCTGGCCCGCTCGCTGCGCGCCTCCGGCCCCGGGACGGACGGGGGCCCGCGCCGCGTCGTGCT
>CAZLKN010000006.1:5338-47927 GCA_964560135.1 uncultured Actinomycetes bacterium
GCTCGCTGCGCGCCTCCGGCCCCGGGACGGACGGGGGCCCGCGCCGCGTCGTGCTGGTGGCCCGGCTCCCGGGCCCCCGGCGGGGGGCCACACCCGTACGCGTGGTCGGCCTCGAGGGATGGACGCCGGAGCGCGTCCGGGCGCTCCTCGCCGACCTGCCGAAGGCACGGGGCTACGAGGTGCTGGTCAAGCCGCTGCGCTACCGGACGCGCCCGCACGTCCAGGCCTTCTGCGAATTCGAGGACAAGCGGATCACGATCCAGGTTCCTGTCCCGTTCCGGCCCTTCTCCGAGCACGTCGCCTACCGGGCCGAGCGCCTGCGGGGCAAGGGCCTGCGCTTCCGCTGGTACGAGCGGCGGCTACGCTTCGAGCGCCCCGACGAGCTGATCCGCTACCTGTACCTGCACGAGTACTACCACTGGTACCTGCGAGAGTGCCTCGGCAGGCGCAGCGCCGCCGAGACGGCGTGCGACCGCTTCGCCCTGCAACGCCTGTAGGGGTTCGTCGGCCGCCGGCACCGGACCCAACTGGCGGTTCGGGGCCCGGAACCGGCGTGTGGGAGGGTCGAACCGCCGGATACGGGTCACATGCGGACCTGATCGGCGGTTCGGGGTCCGGCGGGCGGGGTTCCAGGGGCTGAGCCGCCAGGTATCGCCGCTCAGGCCCAGGCTGGGCTTCGCGGTGCACGGTGGCGATCTACGGGTGACCGAAGCCCCTCAGCTCGACTTCTCCCCGGCCTCCTCGGGCTGCGCGGCTGCCTCCGTCTGGGCCGCGCCGCTGCCGACCGGGCCCCCGTTGCCGAGGATCCGGCCCACGAGGCCCGACAGGCTCTCGCCGGTGAACGACTGGAGCACCGCGTCGAGCTGGTGGATCGTGTTCGTGGCCACTTGGGTCAGCTTCGAGGCCCCGGCGGAGTCGATGATCGTGATGTCCTTCACCTTGCCGATGGGCTCGGCGATCGCCCGAGCCACCTCCGGGAGCCGGGACACGAGCAGCTCGAGGGTGGCGGCCTCCTCGTACTCCTTGTAGGCCTCGGCCTTCTTGGCCATCGCCTCCGCCTCTGCCTCGCCCACGGCCCGCGTGGCCTCGGCTTTCGCCTGGCCGGTCTCCCGTTCGGTGTAGGCGTTCCCGGCGGCCACCGCCTCGAGGCTGGCCCGCTCGGCCTCGGCATCCAGCAGGCGCCGGTCCTTGTCCGCCTGGGCCTCCACCCGCACCGCAGAGGAGCGCGCTTCGGCCTCCGCGACCGCGGTGTACCGGCGCGCCTCGGCGTCCTGCTCGGTGGCGTAGCGCTGCGCGTCGGCGGTGCGGCGCACCTCGGCGTCGAGCTCGCGGTCGCGGCGCTCCGCGAGGAGCTGCGCGACCTCGGTCTCCTTGAGGACGACCTCCTTGCGCGCCTCGGCCTCCGACAGCGGCTTCGCCTGCTCGGCGATGGCGGTCGCGCCCGCGACCTCACGCTCGATCGACTGCTCCCGAAGCCGCGTGACCTTCTCGGCGTCGAGGACCGACTGCCGGGCGATCTCCTGCCGCTCGCGCGCCTCCCGGTTGGCGTCCGCCTCGGCGACCTCGGCGTCGCGGCGCACCTCGGCGGCGGCCTTGCGTCCGAGGTTGACGATGTACTGCTCGGAGTCGGTGATCGACTGGATCGTGAAGACGTCGATCGCCAGGCCGGTGCCCTCGAGGTCCCCGTTGGCGACCTCCTGCACGCGGGCGGCGAAGACTTCGCGATCGCGGATGAGCTGCTCGACGGTGAGCTGGCCGATGATCGTCCGCAGGGAGCCCTCCATCACGTTGCGGACGATCTCCGGGATGCCCTTCTGGTTGTCGAGGAAGCGCTGGGCGGCTTGGCGGATCGAGTCCTCGTCGTCGGCGATCTTCACGTTCACGATCCCCTCGACGGCCACCGGGACGCCCTGGATCGACACGGCGCCGTCGAGGCCGACGGTGATCGACTGCACCTCCAGCGAGATCCGCTTGGCCACGTTGATCAGCGGGTAGACGATCGCCCCGCCCCCGACGACGACCCGGATGCCCCCCTTCGAGCTGCGGGAGCCCGCGATGATGAGCGCCTCGTTGGGCCGCGCGACCTTGTAGCGGCTCGCGGCGAAGGCCACGACCACCACGGCGAGCGCGATGAGCGCGATGACGACGACCGGCAGTCCCGGCAGCACCTGCATCCCGTTGCCCCCTTCTATCCTCCGGCCGGTCCGCCCTGCGGGCGGGCGACGGTGAGCTGGCTCCCGATCACGTCGGTGACGACGATCTCCTCGCCGGACGCGATCTCCTCGGCGCTGGAGGCCGCGAAGGCCCTGGACATGCCCTCGTAGGACACGGTGACCCGGCCGACCTTCCCGGGCCCGATGGCCAGCGTGCAGCGGCCGCGCACGCCGACGAGCATGGGCAACTCGAACCCCTCACCGGCCTCCTGCCTGCGCAGAGCGGCGAACAGCACCCCGGTGAGCGCGCCGGCCCCCGCCCCGGTGGCGACGCCGGTCACGATCGAGCCGCCCTGACCGAACCCGAAGGCCTCGATCCCGATCAGCCCGCCGGCGCCGAAGGCGGACATGGCGGTGAAGAACATCGGCCCGATCGCGAGGTCGGTGCCGCCGAGCTCGAAGTCGGCGAAGTCGAACAGGCCCCCGAACACGAGCGACAGGGCGAGCATCCCCAGACCCACTCCGAGAGCCAGCCAGTACACCGTCTGCAACGCCACCGCAGATCCTCTCCCCCCGCCTTCTCCCGGCGAAGGACCGGATTATATCGGCCGCTCAGTGCTCGACGCGCCAGGTGAGGTAGTCGCCGAGGCTCGACAGGAAGGCTCCCGGCTCGAAGGCCTCGGCCGGCGCGAGGGCACCGACGGAGTCCACGGTGCGGCTCGCGGCCTCGGCGCAGGCCGCCGCGGTCATGCCGTACATGTCGTGGCCGGTGACCGTGCAGCGCACCTCGCCGGACGGCCCCCGGGCGACCGCGACCACCTCGTAGGTCCCGCGGCGGCGGGCCTCTCCGTCCGGCCCCCGGGTCTGGGCGCCGAGGGCGCTGCGTCCGGCCTTCAGCACCGGGGAGGCCATCTGCGAGCGCTGGACGAGCTTCGCGGCGGCCTTCGGCATCCGCATGTAGACGGCGACCTCGCGGGCGCCGGTGTGCCGGGGGACGGTGATCGGCTCTCCGCCCGGCCACAGCGCCACCGATGCCTCGCCGCTCGGGAAGCCGAACCGGCGCTCGTCGTCCCCGATCCGCGCCTCGACGAGCTCGCCGTCCCGGTAGCGCAGGCACGGGAGCTCGGCGACACGCATGCCGGTGCGCTTGGTCCCGTCGGAGGCCTTCGCCTTGCGGATCGTGTAGTAGACGTCGATGCTCTCAGGCGTCCCGTCGAGCTCGCGGGCCGCGATCGAGGCGGCCATGTCCCCGGGGACGTAGTCGAAGCCCACCGCGGGGACGACCGCCACCCCGGCGTCGCGTGCCGGCTGGTCGTAGCGCTCGAAGACCGTCCGCATGAAGGCCTGCTCGCCGGTGGTGTCGAGGTAGTGGACGCCGGCGGCGACGGCCGCGCGCAGCGTGGGCTCCCCGAGGTCCACGAACGGCCCCACGCAGGACACGATGACCCGGCAGCCGTCGATGGCCTTGCGGACGGCTTCGGAGTCGAGGGCGTCGGCGACGCGGCGCTCGGCGCTCTCCGGGAGGGCGTCGAGCTTCTCGGGGCTGCGTCCGACGGCGACGACGCGCTCGCCGCGCCCCAGCAGCTCCCGGACGACGAGCGTGCCCGTGTAGCCGGTGGCCCCGACGACCCCGACCGCCGTCACGGCACGAGGACCGTGCGGATGACGGTGCCCGCCTCCATGTCCTCGAAGGCGGTGTTCACGTCGTCCAGGCCGGCCTTCTTGGAGATCAGGCCCTCGAAGTCCAGCTTGCCGGCCTGCCAGAGCTTGAGGAAGCGCGGGATGTCGCGCTTCGGGTCGCAGGACCCGTAGTAGCAGCCGAAGACGTGCTTCTCGCCGAGGGTCAGGAAGGCGCTCGGCAGCGACACCTCGTCGCCGAGGGCGGCCACGCCCACCATGACGGCCCGGCCCCCGCGGCGGGTCATGTCGAAGATCTGGCGCTGGAGGGCCGGGTGGCCGACGACCTCGAAGGCTGCGTCGGCGCCGCGTCCCTCGGTCAGGTTCAGGACCTCGATGGCGCCGTCCTGGCTGCCGGCGTCCACGGTGTGGGTGGCCCCGAAGCGCTTGGCCATCTCGAGCTTGGAGGCCATCGTGTCGATGGCGATGATCGGGTCGGCGCCGACGAGCCGGGCCCCCTGGATCACGTTGATGCCCACGCCGCCGCAGCCGAGCACGACCACCGACTCGCCAGGCTGTACGTCGGCGGTGTGCAGGGCCGCCCCGACGCCGGTGAGGACGCCGCAGCCGACCACGGCCGCGACATCGAAGGGGATGTCCTCGGGGATCTTGACGACCGCGTACTCGCGCAGGATCGCCTGCTCGGCGAAGGTGGCGGCGTTGACGCCGTGGAAGAGGAGCTGGCCGTCGCGGGACAGGCGCGAGGTGCCGTCGTCCATCAGACCGAGGGCCTGGCCGGCTTCGCACAGGTAGGTCTGCCCGCGGACGCAGAAGTAGCAGCGGCCGCACATCGGCGTCCACATCACGACGACGTGGTCGCCGGGCGCGACCGAGTGGACGCCGGCACCCACCTCCTCGACGACTCCGGCGGCTTCGTGGCCGATCACGCAGGGGGTGGGGTAGGGGAGCTTGCCCTGCTGGATCGACAGGTCGGAATGGCAGACCCCGGTGGCCTTGATCGCCACGAGCACCTCACCTTCCTGGGGTGCGGCGAGGTCGACGTCGGCGACGGTGAGCGGCTTGCCGTATTCCTCGAGGATGGCGGCCCGCATGCATTCCTCCTTGTGACAGCCCCGGTGTTCCGTACGGACACCGTAGTCGAGGGAGTCTGCGGGTGGCGACTCGAAGGGGCGCTCAGGCCCCCGCGGGTTCCAGGGCGACGACCTCGTAGGTGAAGGTCCCCCCGGGGGCCTCGTAGGTGACCTTGTCGCCGATCACCTTGCCGAGCAGTGCCCGGCCCAGCGGCGACTTGGGCGAGAGCACCCTGGCCCCCGTGACCCGCTCCTCGGACTCGGCGAGGATGTAGGAGTCCTCGAAGTCCGGGTCGGCGGTGTCGCGGATCGTTACGACGACGCCCGGGCCGACGGCGGACGCGTCCGCCGGGGTGTCCCGGACGATGGCCTTCCGCAGCAGGTCCTCGAGCTTTGCGATCCGGCCCTCGAGCAGCGCCTGGTCCTGCTTGGCCGACTCGAACTCGGCGTTGTCGCTGACGTCGCCGAGTTCCCGGGCCTGCAGGAGCCGCTCGGACATCTTCCGGCGGCCCTCGGTCTTGAGGTCCTCCAGCTCGGCGTGGAGGGCGTCGATGGCCTGCCGGCTGAGGATGGGTTGGTCGTTGATCTCCATGGGATTCAGGGTACCGTCCCCGACCCGGCCACGCTCAACCGCAGGATCCTCCGCGAAAAAGTTGTTAGGTCTGCCCGCCTGCCCGGTCTGAACAGGTGTCGAACGGCGGCACCACCGGGGTGACGCCACAAGAGCGCAGGAGGTAGGGACATGGAGCGGATGAAGAGGATCGCAGCGGTGGTCATCATGAGCACCGGGCTCGTCGCAACCCCGATGGTGGCCTTCGCGGACACCACGGTGCAGAACAGCAACAGCTCCGAGAACGCCCACGCCGAGTCCGGGGACGCGAGCTCCTCGAACTCGACGACGGTGGAGCAGGGCCCGGAGTCGAACTCCGCGGGAGGCGACGCCAACTCCCAGCAGATCGGCAACAACAGCAGCGACGTGGAGCAGGACTCCGAAGCCAAGTCGGGCGACGCGGCGGCCGGCAGCCAGGTCACCGGCGCCAAGGGCGGAGACGGCGACACGACGGTCCAGAACAACAACCACGCCGTCAACCCGACCGCGGTCTCCGGCAACGCCAACGCCCAC
The DNA here is from genome assembly GCA_964560135.1 of uncultured Actinomycetes bacterium. Classification (GTDB taxonomy): domain Bacteria; phylum Actinomycetota; class JAICYB01; order JAICYB01; family JAICYB01; genus CAZLKN01. The sequence goes on from CAZLKN010000006.1 coordinate 11,323, forward strand.
AACTTCGCCTCGGTGGACCAGGGCCCCGAAGCCAACGCGCTGTTCGGCAGCGCCTCGGCGTCGCAGATCGGGGACAACGACTCCGGGCTGGAGCAGAAGGCGCAGGCCGAGTCGGGCGACGCGGTCTCCGGCTCGCAGATCACCGGGATCTTCTAGGACCCGCCGAGCACCGCCACCCGGGCCGGGCCCCCCTGCGGGGTCCGGCCCTTCGGTGTTCCTACCGTTCGGGACGCTCGGTGGAGGGCTCGTCGAAGGAGCGCTGGAGGGACGAGGGACTCGCGTCGATCGCCCGCTCGATGCGCTCGGCGAGGTCGGAGTAGTCCATGCCCTCGGAGGTCTTGCGCTGGTCGTAGGCCCGCTGGAGCAGCGCGTTGCGCAGCGCCTGGGCCTGGTCCTCCTCGATCTCGATGGTCTCCTGGCGACGCTGGATCGCGCCGAGGACCTTGGTCTGGAGGAGTCCGAGGACCTCGGCGTCGGGCTCCCGCTTGCGGGCGGCGTGGACCGCGGCGGCGATGTCCCGGAGGTTCTCGGAGCTGACCTCGATGATCATGGTCCGAGCATATACCGCGCCCCAAGGGCGCGGTGGAGGTTTGCGTCCGTTTCGTCCCTCCAGGCAGACCGTTCATGTGCCGATACCCGTTCATAGGGGTAGGAGGTGGAGGGAATGGAAGCCCACTCGTTCAACGAGACGAACGCTGAGGTGGACCAGATGAGCGCACTGTTGGAAGAGGCCTACAGGGCGGCGCGGGCCGGGCGGCTAGAGGACCTCGAGTTGCACTTGGCGAGGCTGCGCGCGAACGGGGGTCTCCGGTCCAGAGGGATCGGAGAGGAGCTGTATGCGATCGCCCGGTGTGTCCGGGCGCACCCGTCCTACCGGCCCGCCGGCGGCGAGGGTCGCGCGGCGGTCTAGTGGGTGGGGGCCTTCTCGACCTCGCGGAGCCGCTGCGCGAGGCCGCGGAGGATCTTGCGCGCGACCGCGGGGTGCTTGTCCAGCATGGTCGAGAAGCTCCGGACGTCGAGCACGTAGACGGTCATCGGGGTTTCGGCGGTGACGGTGGCCGAGCGTGGTCCCTGGTCGAGCAGCGACATCTCGCCGAAGAACTGTCCGGGCCCGAGCGTGGCCAGCTTCTTCTTCCGGAGGGTGACCTTCGCTTGGCCTTCGACGATCGCGAAGAACTCGCGCCCCGGGCCGCCCTCTTTGGTGAGCACCCGGCCCTCGTCGATGTCGATCTCGTCCACGAGCGACGCGATCTGGCCGAGCTCCTTGTTGGTGCACGCCGAGAACAACGACACGTTCTTCAGGACGTCGATCTTGCTCTTCTTGCGCACGTCGTCGCCTCCTGGGTCAGGATCATCCCCGCCTGCGCGGCATCCTACCAGCCCCGAGGTATCCGCACATGTCCGGATCGGTTGCCGCCCATCAGAGCACCTGCGTAGGCTGAAGGCCGCATGAGCGACCACCCGCCACGCTCCGAAGGTCCCCCCGCGCCGCTGCGCGCGGTCGAGGAGCAGCTCCTGTCCACCGAGGGCTACCTCCTGGAGGTCGTGACCTCCGACTTCCCGTTCGTGTCGGTGCTCGCGCAGCACCTCCTGCGGGCCGGCGGCAAGCGGCTCAGGGTTGCACTGACCTTCCTGGGGGCCGGCTTGGGCGACCGCGACCCGGCGCGGGAGACCGATGTCCGCAAGCTTGCGGCGGCCATCGAGCTCACGCACCTGGCGACGCTGCACCACGACGACATCATCGACGAGGCGGACGTGCGACGCAGCGTCCCCTCGGTCAACGCGAACTGGACGAACACCCTGGCGGTGCTGTCCGGCGACTACCTGTTCGCGATCTCCTCGAAGCTCGCTGCCGAGGTGGGCGGCGAGGTGCCGCTGGTGCTCGCGGACACGATCGCGGCGCTGTGCGAGGGCCAGATCAGGGAGATCGAGAGCGCGTTCCGCATGGACCGGTCCCCGGACGACTACCTGGCGGTGATCGAGCGGAAGACGGCGAGGCTGCTGTCCGCAGCCGGGTACCTCGGGGTGAAGGTCGGGGGCGGCGAGACGGAGGTGGCGCGCTCGCTGTCGCGGTTCGGGACGTCCTTCGGGATCGCATTCCAGGTGGCCGACGATCTGTTGGATTTCCTCGGCGACGAGCGCACCACGGGGAAGCCGCTGGGCACCGACCTCAAGGAGGGCGTGTACACGCTGCCGCTGCTCCACGCGATCGGGGAGCGATCCGAGATCGCCGAGATGGTCCGCGAGGACGGCGACCTGCCGCGGCTCGTGAAGATGCTGCACGAGACGGGCTCGTTCCTCTACGCGCGGTCGGTGGCCGAACGCTACGCGGGGGAAGCCCGCGGGGCGCTGTCGGGGCTGCCGGAGGGGGCCGAGCGCGAGGCGCTCCGGGATCTGGTCGAGTTCGTGATGGAGCGAATCCCGGTCTCGTCGGCCGCTTAGGCTTTTGCGGCCTGATCGATCCCTCGCGGCTTCGCTCTGAGTGGTAGATCCTCGAGCTCGTCGAGCAGCTCGTCGGGGACGAGCCCAACCACCTCTGCGGTCACGACCTCGAGGTCGCGGGCCGCGGCGAGTGCGGCGACCTGGTCGAAGGCCTGGCGGGGGCCGGTGTGCAGCGGGTCGGTGAGGTTCATGGAGACCTGGACCAGGCCCTGAGAGGCGAGCGGGAAGGCGAGGGCGCGGATCCGCGGCTGTCTCATGGCTTTGGCGATTCGCTTCGCGTGGTCGAGGGGCCCGCGCAGGTCGACGTTGAAGGCGACGAGGTAGCGGCGGACGCCGACGCACACGACTCCGGCGGTGGGGTGTCGTGTCGTGGGATCTCCGGCGCGCACGGCGGGCAAAGGCCGGCCGTCGGGGTCGGCGTCCCCGTAGAGCAGGACGGGGACGCCCAGGTCGCCTTCGATCCGGTTCCTGGTGGTGCGTGCGGCCTGAACGGCATCGGCTGTGGATGAGCGGTGGGGGACGAACGGGACGACGTCCACGACTCCTCGGCGTGGGTGGACGCCCTCGTGGTCTCGGATGTCGAGGGCGTGGATCGCGCGCTCGACCATCTCGAGCAGGGTCTGGACGAGGGTTGCCGGGTCGCCGGCGTAGGTGAGGACGCTGCGATGGTGGTCGGGGTCAGCGTGGATATCGAGCAGGTTCGCGGTCCCGGCGATGCGATGGACGAGTGACAGGTCGCGGCCCTCGGAGATGTTGGGGACGGCGAGGAGGGGGCCGGCGCTCACCTATCCGGGGCGGCGACGGTTGAACCCGTCCAGGACGGCGCGCGCCGTCGCCTCCGCGTCGTCGGCCCGGACCAGCGCCGCGCCCAGCAGGACCTCCTCGGTATCGCCGGCGAAGCCCACGAGCATGACGAGCGCCACGCGGCGCCCGCCGAGCGGGACGGCGGTGACCTCGGAGAGGTCGAAGCGGGGGCCGGGGACGAGTTCCCGGAGGGCTTCCACGGTGGCCTGCGCGGCGAGCCGCGACCGGGCGGTGGCAGAGCCCGAGGCCTCGCCGTGGTGGGTCTCGGTGCCGTCGGAGACCGCGACCCGGCAGGCAGCGCCATTGTCGTCGGTCGTCCACGACACAGTGACGATCGACAGGCGGGGGACGGGGGTGGGGACGGCGTCCCGGCCGAGATTCACCACGCTGACGATGCGGTGGTCGATCTCGACGTCGAAGGAGGCGGCCGCGAGGGTTTGCACGTCGCGGACGATCTGCTTGGGGGACCGGTCGCCGTCGGAGACGACGTGGACCTCGGTGAGCCGCCCCGAGGATCCCGTCACGACCCGGACGGCCCGGACGTCAGGCAGCGCAGCGAGCTCCTTCTGGAGGACGTCGACGTCGGCGATGGCTGCGGCGTTGTCGGATGCCATGGCAGGAGCATACCGGGGGCCGGGGGCCTGGCCCAGGCTCTTCCTGTGCCCGTTTCGTGGAGACAACCGTATACGGCCGTTGCCGGTCCTTTACAGAACGCACAGTTGGACCTAAGATTGCTCCTCCAGCGGGGGACGCATGCTGGGGTTTGCGAACGTTGGACGATTGGACACGAACCGGCCCCGGTTCGTCGGGGGCCGCCAGATGGTCGTTATCGGATCCGAAGGAGGGGGGATCGCCCGGAACCTGACCTGAGCAGCTCACCGCAACGCCCTTCAGCGGAGCGGATGCATCCTCGCGACTAGCGGAGCGAGGAAATCCGAAGCCGAAGGGAGTTGGGATTTTTGAAGCGAAACATGCTCAGGCGCCTGTACGTCACGACTTCAGGGCTAGTCGCATCCTTGGCGTCGCTTGTCGCGTTGGCTAGCGGCGGTTGGAGATGGTGAAGTGTGTCGGGTCAGGTCCGGGCTGCCCTTGAACCGAATGGGTACTCGCCAGCGCGGTGGCAGGGGGGATCATCCAGCCCCTTGGCTATCCCTGTATGTCGCCCTGATTGCGAGCATCGCAGTTGGGGGTCTGCTTTTGTCTTCGCTTCGGTGGGGCGTTCCGGCGTTTCTGGTAGCTGGATTCTTCTGGGCGCTGCATGCCATCGCATTCACCGCTTCTGTGGATGTACCTATCGGGCGTCCTTCTACAAGTGTGCGTCCCCAGACGTTGACTTTATCGACCGGATTTTTGATCCTGCTAACCGCAGCGTTTGTTCTGGAACCTTCTTCTGCCATGCTCGCAGCGTTTCTGCCGGTGTTTGACATTCGATCCGCTCACCGACCTCCTCCACGGAAGATTATCTTCAACTCTTCGCAAGAGGCTATCTGCTTTGGGGCTGTGTGTATCACGTTTCGATTCCTGGAGGGACTTAGTGGTGCTGGCGTATGGACCGCACCTTTGGCGGCTATGGGCGCCGCATCCGTCGGTGTTGTGTTGAATACGTCGCTTGTTGGTATGGCCGTAGCTCTGGACCAGCACTGGCGTCTTGCGGATATAGTGCGCCGTCTCCTGTGGGTAGCTCCACACTCGCTTGCTTTCGCAATAGTCGCTCTATTGGTCGCCTTTTTGGTGAGTCAATATGGATTGATGGCGGTTATTTTCTTGTTTGCCCCTTTGATAGTAGTTCGGCATGCGAGACGAGGAAAGGTTGAGCTAGACCAAGCACACCGATCGACTCTCAGGGCCTTTGCTCGCGCCGTGGAGCTTAAGGATCGCTATACATATCGACATTCGGAGCGAGTAGCAGAGATTGTCGTTGAACTGTCGAAGCGACTCGGCGTCCAAGAGCGGTCGTTGCAATCTAGGTTCTATGGTGCGCTTCTTCACGATATTGGCAAAGTGGTTGTTTCGGCCGAGATACTGAGTAAGCCGTCAAAGCTTACCTTTGAGGAGTTTGAACTAGTCAAGACACATCCTAGCGTAGGGGCCGAGGTCGCTCAGCAAATCGGCTTCTTGGTAGAGAGCGTACCAGAGATATTGCTTCATCATGAGCGGCTCGATGGGAGTGGATATCCTTTTGGTCTGGTAGGTGAAGCCGTTCCTATGGCAGCACGAATCTTGGGGGTTGCCGATACTTTTGAAGCGCTAACCAGTAACCGTCCCTACAGGTTGGCCCTGGCGGTTGAGGACGCCCTTGAGGAGATTAGGCGTGGTACTGGTACGCTCTTTGACCCGGATGTCGTGATAGCTCTTGAGCAGGCTGTACGAGACGGTGGTACGCCCATGAGCTTGCCGGCTACCGTGAGCGAGTCGAGGGACGCAACCGGTTCCTCGGCTGCAGCGAATACGTGATGGACTGGCCCCTCATTCTCGTTGTGGTTGCGGGTTATGGAGCTGCAGCTACTGCAGAAATCGAGATCAGAGAAGGGGTAAGGGTTAGTGCCGGCTCTGCAATGGCGCCAGCTGTGCTGGTGATCTTGGGTGGCTCATTTGGCGCGATGGCAACCCTGTTTGTTGCCGCAGCTTTGGGTTTGGAGTTCCTACTTCGAGTAGCGTTGCGTGTTTCTCTCTCGAGGATCGTGGCGAACGCCGTTCTAGGTCTGGGCGGCATCGTATTCTTGGGATGGCTTGAGTCATTCCAACTATTGCGGCTTGAGACGGATAGTGTTCCGGTCTTACTTGCGTTGACGATAGGCGCGAGTGTGTCATATATGGCTGTCGACGTTCTGCGAGTGTCAAGGCGCGGCATTTACAGAGTATGGGACTCGTATGACACATTTCGTGTGCTGCTTCCATACGAGGCAGCGATGGTGTCGACTGCGTGCCTCATAGTTCTTGTGTACCTGCTCGCAGGCTGGCTCGCGTTTGTGTTCGTGTTCCCTCCCTTCCTTCTGACGCAGGTGGAGTTTGCCAAGTACGCAGAAGCGCGCCGGACCTACGAGGAGACGGTGAGGGCGCTGGCGGAGCTAACGGAGCGCGCTGGCTATGTGCCCAGAGGTCGACACGAACAGGTGGCGAACCTTGCCGTGAGTGTGGGACGGCGACTGGATCTAAGAGGCGAACGCCTACGGTTGCTGCGCTTGACGTGTTACTTGTACGACGTGGGCTTGGTAGCAATGGCCGATCCAGATGCGGCGAGCTACCACCCAAGCGATTCCTTGTTGGAGACGAGCGCGAGGGTACTGGAGGAGACTGGGTATCTGGCGTCCCAGGCGAACCTCGTTCGGGCTCTAGCACACCCAGAAAATGAGGCAACCCCGTTGGAAGCGCTCATACTCGGGGCTAGCGATAGGTACCTTCGGGACCTGGCGCCTTCGGGCGTCCTGCCGCAGGGGTGGGCTCCCGACGGATATCCCGAAGAGGTTCTCGTGGCGATACGGGCAGAGGTCTCGGCTTCGGGAGCTCGCTAGGCGCTTCGGCGGCGCGGGCACGTGCCATGCAGACCTTCCATGCGTCTTGATGCTGAGCCTCTGAGCAGGGCCTTGGACACCGCCCCGCCCGTAGAGGGACAATCTCTGGGCGGGAGGATGCCGTGGATCTACGTGGGGGCAACCTGGGGAGTCGAGGCGCTCGAGGCGAGGGGCACTCGCTTGGGAAGGCGCCCGCCGGACGTGGTCGTCGACCTGTGGCAGGGGAGCCGAGCCAAGACGTGCTTGACTCCCAAGAAGGCTCGACGGATGAGCTGAGGCCAGTCGTGGCCCTCTTCGCTGATGTCGTGGGTTCAACGGCGTTGGGCGAGAGACTCAATCCGGATGAAATCAAAATCGTGCTCGGAGAGTTCTCTCAACGCGCGTCAAAGGTAGTTGAGTCTGGTGACGGATATGTGGCTGCCCATATGGGGGATGGAATCGCAGCTTTCTTCGGGCTCCCCAGAGTAAGAGAAGACGATCCAGAGCGGGCAGCTGAGGTAGCGCTATCGCTATTGGGCGAAATGGAAGCTTATCGTGATGAACTGCACCGCGCTTGGAGTATCGACGGGTTCAGCATTCGGATAGGAGTTAACCGTGGCTGGGTAGCTTCGGGACTAGTTGGAAGCGCAAAGCCACAACTGACTGCGCTTGGCGATGCGGTGAATGTTGCAGCTCGTCTTCAAGCCGAAGCCGCTCCCGGTGAAGTCTTGATAGGAGAGACCTTGGCGGGTCTGCTGCAGAACAGTTTCGTTTTGGAGCCTTGCCCCACGGTAGCGCTCAAGGGGAGGAAGCGCCCAGTCGCACCTTGGCGACTAGTTCGTAGGAAGAGTACACGCTTTGCTGAAGAAGCCGTGGCGGTGCTCGGGCGTGATACTCATAAGACGGCGATTAGGGAGGCGCACCGCGATCTGGTTGGGGGGCGGGGACGAGTTCTGTTTGTAGTTGGTGAGGCGGGGATAGGGAAGTCCACGTTGGTGTCGGGTCTTCGGTGTGAGTTGATGAGTGAAGGCGCGCTATGGATTGAGAGTAAGTGTGGTAACTCTCATGCGGACGCGCCCTATCATCCGTTTGGTGGATTGCTTAGGCATTGGCTCGGGCTAGAGCAAGGAAGTCCAGACATTGCGGCCAAAGTGCGTGTTGGCCGTATATTGGCCAATCTCCACGAACTGAAACCAATGCAACGATTGGTTCTGACGAGGCTGGCTGGCGCGGAGGGCTCGGGCCACGCGGCCGTACAGATGGCCGATCTGTCATCCTGGGAAATCCACGACGAGACAGTACGTGCGATTGCAGGTTGGCTCCTTGCAGTTGCTGCAGAGCATCCGCTGGTTCTGGTGCTTGAGGAGTTCGACCGAGCCGATCCGGCAAGCGTTCGGTTGGCTGAAGACCTCGTGGCCCTAACTGAAGAGGCTCCGATCTTGCTCGTTGTCGTATTGCGTCCTGGAAATGATGATGCAGCGTGGAATCTGTACGCGAAAGTGCTGGCTAACTATTCACATCGCGCGCAGGCCCTCCATCTCGAGCCCCTGCCGCCAGAGACGATCAAGGAAATTGTGCAAGGGCGACAAGAGGTAGGGCCGATGGTCGAAGGTGAGGTTGAGGAGATAGCGAGGCTCGCCGATGGGAATCCCTTGTTTGCGATCGAACTGGCACGAAGCACCAAGGAACGGGGCGCAGTGCCGTCGCTGGACGTAGGTGGCCGCTGGAGGCCGCCTGACCGACTAGCGGCCATCCTGTTGGGCAGGATCGATTCTCTGAGGGCTGAAGAGAAGCTGCTGATCAAGATGGCGGCGCTTTACCGTGGTCCAATCCCCCGTGCCGTGCTCGAAGGTTGCGCTCCTAGGCCACACTTCGCGGAGAGTGTTAGGACCTTGATCCAGAAGGGTCTCCTGAGGGAAAAGCACGGGCGGGATGGAACGGAGTATCGCTTTAAGCATCAGTTGATGAAGGAGGCGGTATGTTCGTTGATTCCGCCTGCTGTTCAGCGAGCGCTGCACGGTCGTATTGCGAGAGTGTTGGATGAGCTGGATGGGGGGAAGCTCTTCGATCAAGACGAGTTTCTTAGTCATGCGGCAGAAAGTGGGGATCCACGTTTGACTATCCGCGCACTGGTGGATGCTGCCACGCGATGTCGCGAGTTCGGGGACAATGAGGGCGCCCTTGGCCATATAGGTGCAGCAATTGAGTGTGCTGAGGTGGCTGGAGGTAGCCTGGTTGATGTCCGATCGCTGCGAAAGCAGCATGTGGCATTGCTGGCATCGGCAGGCGCCTATGAGCAAGCGGCTAGTATTGTGTTGGATGAGGATGTGGAGGGTGTTGCTCGATCAGACCGCGGTATTAGGGCAGCGCGGTTGCTTATAGATGGTGGTTGTTTCGGGGCTGCGGAGGAGTTGTTGAACACCGTGCCAGTGTTGGAAGGAGTGGGAAGGAAGCAGGAGGGGTTGCTGGCAGAGGCATACTTGCGCCTTCGAAAGAACGAGCCTGAAAGGTGCCGGACACTCCTCGATATGCTTTTCAGGACGGGTGAACCGTTGGGCTCGCCGTTTGCGTGTGAGGTTGCCGCATTGTGGGCTGGATACTTGGCTGAGGTCGGTGAGTTTGCAGGTGCTGCTAGATGGCAGAGTCTAGCGTCAGACGTAGCGGTGCGGATCGACGATGAGAACCTGATGCTCCGTATGGAGCGTAATCAGGGAATTCTGGATTGCCTGGCGGGTCGTTTGGGGGAAGGAAAGGAACGGCTGGAAGGCGTTTACGAACGTGCCGTGAGGATGGGAGATGTGGTAGCGCAACTGGAAACGGTCGGTAACCTGTTGGCCGTCATGTGCACGAGTGGTGAGCTAGAGCGGGGGGAAACGCTGGCGAAGAACGCTTCCTCATGGGTGGTCGCGCCCTTCTGGCGGGTAGTGGTCTTGAACAATGCCGCGTCAATCTTCATTGAGCGTGATCTGATGAAGCTGAGCGAAGAGGTATTGGCCGAAATGGAAGAACTGGTCGTGAAGCATGATTTGAACCGGAGGCACCGAGTCGAGGGTCAGGCTTACCTTGCAAGGATTAGGGTTATGCAAGGGGAGCTCGACCAGGCGGCGTGTTTGGTGGAGTCCGCGCTGGTGGGAATAGGAAGGATGACGTCGCGAGCAGATGTCAGGGTACTTTGCGAGTCAGTACGGGTGGAGGTGTGTGCTAAGGCGGGGCTTGTGAGGGAAGCAGAGCGCTCCGCTTCAGCGGCAGTCAAGTGGTCACAAAGGGCAGAGGTTGGAGATCGGGTGGCCCCCCTGCGCCTCTTGGGGGTTGTTCGGCATGAGAAGAGTCCTGGGTCCGGGCGGGACCTGGTGCTGAAGGCGCTCGACCTTTCGAGGGAGATCGGTATGCGACTCGAGGAGGGGCGGGCCCTGCGGGCCCTCGCCTCCTTCGGCGGCCCCCAGGCTGATGGCCACTTCGAGGCGGCCCGCCGGATCTTCACCGAATGCGGAGCCGTGCGCGAGCTGCGCGAGATGGAGGCTGGGGCCCCCGTGTGACCTGCGGTCTTCCCGGCCCCCGGCCGGGTATCTGTAGAGTTGACTCCGAACCCGACCAGGAGTGACTCGCGTGCCCAGTGTGCTCATCGCAGACGACGACCAGAACGTCCGGAAGATGGTCCGGGTGCTCCTCGAGAGCGAGGGCTACACCGTCCATGAGGCTCCCGACGGCAAAGCGGCCCTAGAGGTCATCGATGCGCACAAGCCCGACGTCCTGGTCCTCGATGTCCACATGCCGGAGATGGATGGTCTCGGCGTCCTGCGCAAGCTTCAGGCCGACAACGCCGAGGCCCAGCGCGTGGTGCTCTTGACGGGCGCCACCGAGGAGGAGGACTACCTCCGCGGCTACGGCGCGGGCGCCGACGACTACGTCGCCAAGCCCTTCGAGCCCGACACCCTCCTGAACGCCATCGGGAAGGTCATGGAGTTCGACCCCAAGGAGCTCGAAAAGCGCCGCCAGGCCGAGATCGAGAGGGCACGGCTCCTGCGCCAGCTCGACCGCTTCCTCGAATAGCCCGGGATAGCGTCCCGGACGCCGGCGTCCCTAGACTGACCGGATGTTCCAGACCCTGCTGATCGCCAATCGTGGCGAGATCGCCTGCCGCATCATCCGCACGTGCCGGAACCTCGGCGTACGCACCGTGGCCGTCCACTCCGAGGCCGACGCCGGGGCCCTGCACGTCGAGATGGCCGACGAGGCCTACCCGATCGGCCCCCCGCCGCCTTCGGAGAGCTACCTGGACGCCGACGCCATCGTCGCCGCCGCCACGAAGGCCGGGGCGGACGCCGTCCACCCCGGGTACGGCTTCCTTGCCGAGAACGCCGATTTCGCCCGCAAGGTCGTGGAGGCCGGCTTGGTGTTGGTCGGTCCGCCGCCGGACGCGATCGCGCAGATGGGCGACAAGGTCGTGGCCCGGCGGCTGGCCGTCGATGCCGGAGTGCCGGTGGTGCCGGGCACCGGTGCGCTTCCCGACGAGGACGCCGCCGCCCACGCGGCCGAGGGCATCGGGTACCCGGTGCTGGTGAAGGCGGCAGGTGGCGGGGGTGGCATCGGGATGGGTGTCGCCCGCGACGAGGGGGAGCTCCGGAAGGCCTTCGGCACCGCCCGGACGCGTGCCGAGCGCTTCTTCGCCAGCCCCGACGTCTATCTGGAGCGCTACCTGGAGCGGCCCCGGCACGTGGAGATCCAGATCTTCGCGGACGCCCACGGGGGTGGCGTGCACCTCTTCGAGCGGGAATGCTCGGTGCAGCGTCGCCACCAGAAGGTGATCGAGGAGGCGCCGTCCGCGGCGGTGACCCCGGAGCTGCTCGAGGGCATGACCACCGCGGCGCTCTCGCTCACGCGCCGGGTCGGCTACGTGGGGGCCGGGACCGTGGAGTGCCTGGTCTCCCAGGGAGACTTCTACTTCTTGGAGATGAACACGCGCCTCCAGGTCGAGCATCCGGTGACCGAGGAGACCACGGGCGAGGACCTGGTGGGCTGGCAGCTCCGTGTGGCGGCCGGCGAGCGGCTCCCGAAGCCGCAGGAGGCGATCGTGCGGGCCGGGCACTCCATCGAGCTGCGCGTGTACGCGGAGGATCCCGTCAAGTTCATGCCCTCACCGGGCACGCTGGAACGGTTCGTCCCGCCGTCCGGGGACGGCATCCGCATCGACACCGGCGTGCGCGAGGGCGACGAGATCACGATGTTCTACGACCCGCTGCTGGCGAAGCTGATCGCCACGGGCGGGACGCGCGACGAGGCGATCCACCGGGCCGTTCGCGCGGTGCAGGCTTTTGAGATCGGAGGCATCAAGCACAACCTCCCGGCCCACGAACGGGTGCTCGCCTCCGACGAGTTCTGCTCCGGGGACTACGACACCGAGGTCCTCGGCCGCCTCGCATAGGACCGTCGACTCAGCGCGGTACAGGACGATGCACAGCCGGGACCGGCGTGCATGCTCCCCGGATCATCCGGGTAGCACCCTGGACATGGAGTACGTGGACGTCCAGGGGGAACGGGTACCGGCCCTCGGTCTGGGAACGTGGAGGCTCACCGGTGCCGACTGTCGGCGGGCCGTGGAGGTGGCCTTGGAGCTCGGCTACCGGCACATCGATACCGCGCAGATGTACGGCAACGAGGACGAGGTGGGCGCGGCGATCGAGGCCTCCGGCGTCGATCACGGCGAGCTCTTCGTCACCACGAAGATCGCCAACGACAACCATCGGCCGGACGACGTCCGCCGCAGCACCGAGCAGAGCCTCGAGCGCCTGAGGCTCGACACCGTGGACCTGCTCCTGATCCACCACCCCGTGGAGGCCGAGATCCTGTCCGACACCCTCGCGGCGATGAAGGAGCTCCGGGAGCGGGGCCTCGTCCGGCACCTGGGTGTGAGCAACTTCGGCCTCGACCTGCTCGGGCGCGCCCTCGATGAGGCACCGCTGTTCGCCGTCCAGCTCGAGTACCATCCCTTCCGGTCGCAGGACGGCCAACTCGCCGCCGCCCGGGATCACGACCTGCTCTTCCAGGCCTACTCGCCGCTGGCGCGCAGCGGCGTGGCGGGCCAGGACGAGCTGGAGGCGGTCGCCGCCGGCGTCGGCGCCACCGCGGCCCAGGTGGCCCTGCGGTGGCTGATCGACCAGCCGAAGGTGGCGGCGATCCCGAAGGCGTCCAGCCGCGATCACCTGTCCGAGAACCTCGAGGCACTGGACGTCCGTCTGGACGACGAGGCCCACCGGCGGATCGACGCGCTCACGGCGTCGGAGCGGAGCGCCTCCGATCTCGGCGTCTGAGGTGAGGGTCCTTCGCTGATTTGGGGGGCCAGGCCGGGCCCCCGCGGCACTCGGGGCTCTGATGGTCGGACGGCATCGAGCAGGGCTCTCAGATACTCCCTCACTGCTGAGTGGTGGACCTTGAGTACCGAGAACGCTAAGCTCAGCCTTACCGGTCCCGCGGGACGTTGGACCGTTGTGGGTTTTTGTAGGGAAGGGGAGAGTGTTTTCTGTGGGGAGGGTGTGGAGTAGTGACTCCGCCGCCTAGCCAGGCATGCTCCTTCAGTTCACTGTCGCGATGGTTCACGTGGCGGAGACAGTCAAGGGTCCCGGCGATGGCTTGGCCCGTCCGGATTTCGCTTGTCCTCTTGCTTTCCGTCCATGGCATGTTCGGTGGGCCCTTTGCCGCAGCCGATGAGGCGGGTGGCTATTTGTGCTATGTGAACGTGGCCGATACCCATGTCGGGATCGGTCGCAACCCACCTGCCAAGTACTGTCAACACCAGTTCGAGCCGGGAACCCATCCCTTTTCTATCCGCTGGGAGATGAGTGCTGTCGCGGAGCTTACCTTGCGAGTTATCTCCACCACCGACGGAACAGGGATCATCGCGGTTCAATGCATAATTCGTGGACCAATATCAGACTGCAGGACGTTCGATGCAGACGGAGGCACCGTCCTCGTAGACGCTGCGGGGCCGACTCTTCTTGAGGGCACATTGGATCTCGCTGAAGAGGGCGACCTGTTGCTGACGATAGAAGGTTGGGTTGAGCCGGTTACCCTTGTTCGATTCAGAAGCGGCGCTGTAGAAGCGCTTATATGCTCACGAATGTGCTAGGTGCAAAGGTGAGGGATCTGTGAGGTCTGAGGATAGTCTATGTGCGGCCGGCGGACGTCATCTGTGTAGCTAACAACTAGGCTCGGTGGTCATGGATGAGCCGGTACATGTGGGTCCACTGGGCGGCGTCCAGGTCCACTGGACGGGCCCCCGAGGGCACTCCGAGGGCCCGGGATGCGTCGCCGGCACCGGGCAGAGCCCGACGCAGCGGCGCGTTCGCGCGGGTGAAGCCTCGTCGCAGCAGGGCGAGGTAGCCCGCGCGCTCGGACGGATCGAGCAGGGGGTCCGGGCGCCGGGTGATCGTGAGGACGCCGGTGTCCACGGCGGGCGGCGGACGGTACTTCGCTGCGGGGATCCGTCGGGTGACCGTGAACTCGAACCAGGGGGCCCAGGACAGGGTCAGCAGCGTCGCGGGGAGGGGGTTCGCGCGCTTGAGGGCCGCGTGCCACTGGACGATGATGTCCGCGCGCAGCAGCGGCCCGGCGGGGTCGTCCAGCAGCCGGTGCAGGATCGCGGTGGTGATCGCGAACGGCAGGTTGGCCACGACGCGGTACGGCTCGGCGGGCAGCGGTACGCGGAGGGCGTCGCCGGCCATGACTCGGACGCGGGGCTCGCCGGCGAACCGGTTGCTCAGCCGCGCCGCGAGGTCGGGGTCGAGCTCCACGGCGACGACGGCGCGGGCGCGCGCCGCGAGCGGTTCGGTGAGCACCCCCGTGCCGGCGCCGATCTCCAGGATCAGGTCGGCGCTCGTGACGCCGGCGTTGCGGACGAGGTCAGCGGCGAGCGCGCGGTCCGCGAGGACGTGCTGACCGGCCGGAGCCCGGCGTGCGCGAACGGGACCTCGCCCGCGCACGGACCATCACCATGCCCATAGCTCCGACCTCCCTCGATCCAGACGCGACGCTCAGGATACTTCGTGTCACTGGCCTCCGCTAGACTGCGAACATCAGTTCGTATTGGGAGGTGTTCGTCGATGGAGACGGTGGTGCCACCGCATGATCGGGAGGCTGCGCAGCGGTTGTCGGAGGGGCTGCGTTCGGGGGCCGCGGACCTGGCGGCTGCGGAGTGTCGTTGGCTGCTGATGCTGGCCGAGTTCGACCGGCTGGGGGGCTGGGCGGAGGAGGGCTGTCGGACGTGCGCGCATTGGTTGTCGTGGGCGTGTGGGATCGGTCCGGAGGCGGCGCGGGAGCGCGTCCGGGTGGCGAACGCCTTGGAGGGTCTGCCGCTGGTGCGGGATCTGTTCGCTTCCGGGGTTCTGTCCTATTCGAAGGTGCGCGCGATCACGCGGGTGGCGACGCCGGAGACCGAGGAGGTCCTCGTCGAGTGGGCGCGGCATGCCACCGCGGCGCAGTTGGAGCGGGTCGTGCGGGGGTTCCGGCGGATGCGGCGTATCGAGGATGCGGAGGCGGCCCACGCGAGCTACCAGAAGCGCTACCTCGAGTGGCGGTACGACGACGACGGGAGTGTGTTGATCTCGGCGCGTTTGCCGGCGGAGGAGGGCGCGTTGGTGGTGCAGGCCATCCAGCAGGTGGCGGAGACGCTTGGAGAGGCCGAGGTGGCTGAGCCGGCGCCGGATCCGGTGCCCGGGGAGCCGTCGGTGCATCCGCCGTATGGGGGTCTGCCGGAGCGGGTGGCGTACTCGGATGATGCGGCGAATCTGTGGCCGGCGCGGCGGGCGGATGCATTGGGGGTGTTGGCGGAGACGGTGTTGGAGCATGGTCCGGCGGCGCGTTCTGGTGGGGATCGGACGCAGGTGGTAGTGCATGTGGATGCGGCGACGTTGGTGGATGCGGGGGCGGGGGACCGGTGCGGGTTGGATGACGGCCCGGAGTTGAGTGTGGAGTCGGTGAAGCGGCTGTTGTGTGACGCGTCGGTGTTCCCGGTGTTGCATGGCGAGGATGGGTCGCTTTTGGATGTGGGTCGTAAGAGCCGGTCGGTGCCGCCGGCGATGCGGCGGGCGGTGCTGGCGCGTGATGGGGGCTGCCGGTTCCCGTCCTGCACGGCGACGCGGTTCGTGGATGTCCATCACATCGAGTGGTGGTGGCGGGATGAGGGGGAGACGCGTCACGGGAATCTGGTGTGTTTGTGCCGGTTCCATCATCGGCTGGTGCATGAGAAGGGGTACACGATCGAGGTCGACCCCGGGGGCGGGGTCCGGTTTTTCAGGCCCGACGGCACACCGGTGCCGGAGGTGCTGCCGCCTCCGCCCGGTGATCCGGATGCTGCGGTGGCGGAGAATCGGCGTCTGGGTTTGGTGATCACGCCGGATACGCCGGTTGTGGGTGACTACAATCCGCGTCCGGACTACGGCACGGCGGTGGGTGTGCTGCTCACCTTGACGCCGAAGGCCGATGCGGAGGCGGTTTCCGGGCCTGTTTCCGCGATACCGCCGGAGGCCTCCGGAATGCGAGGATGACCCCACGAAGTCGCGGCACCTCAGATGGCGTCCCTGGTCGGACCGCTTTCAGACCGTGAAACACGCGGTCAGATCGACGATCTCTTGGTATCCCCAATGCTGCATGACCTGATAGCGCTCTGTCGAGAGATTGAGAACCTCTTCGGGTCGGATGCCTTTGAGATGGAATTCGCCCGGCAGGACGGTGATCTGTATGTCTTACAGGTCCGGCCGATAGCCGCCCACTCACGTGGCGACGATGGACGGATACAAGTCGAGGTTCGCCGGGCTATGGCCGAACATACTCGCCGGATCCGACCCCAGCGCGCGCTGTACGGAACCCGGACGATCCTCAGCGACATGACCGATTGGAACCCGGCCGAGATGATTGGGCACCATCCGCGACCCCTCGCGTACTCCCTCTATCGCGAACTCATCACAAAGGCCACGTGGCGGCGCGCTAGGGCCCGGATCGGATACGTCGACCCGGCGCCACACTAACTCATGATCCAGGCCGCAGGCCGACTGGCTCTTCGCTCGCGAAATTGCCGGCCTGGTCACCAAGTACGGCGGCGCTGCAACGCACATGACGATCCGGTGCGCGGAAATGGACGTAGCCGCCGCCATCGGAGCCAGTGAGATACTCTTCAACGAGCTATCAACCTCAACTCTGATCGACCTGGACTGCGCGAACGAAACTGTTCGCCCGACGGCTCATGTACCGAGGAGCTTGAGATGGCATCCTTGAAGGAAATCCTGGCCGCCATCAGCGGCGACATCTCTGTCGTACGACCAGTCGCTCCCGACGACGTCGTGACCAGCGTGGAACTGGACTCTCGGCGCGTCATGACCGGAGCCGTCTTCATTTCCCTGGCGCGAACGGCGGAGGCGCGGGCCGCACACATCGCCAAGGCGCGCGCCGGTGGTGCGATCGCCGTGATCGGGCCGCGTGGATCAGATGCGGACATAGTCGTGACGGACCCCGCCGCCGCGGCTGCGGCGGCAGCGTGCGCGTTCTACCGATTCCCTGCGCGAGACGTAACGGTGGTCGCCACCACAGGCACCAATGGCAAGAGCACGATCACCCACATTTTGGGCGGCGTCCTGAGGGTGCTTGGCGTGCGAGTTGGCGAGATCGGTACGATTGGCATCACGCTGGACGGAGATACGCTGGACGTGGAGCGGCGCACGCCCACCACGCCAGAATCGGTCGACCTGCAGTATCTCCTACGCCGGTTCGCCGACTGCGGTGCCACGCACGTGGTCATGGAAGCTTCCTCGATTGCCTTGGCCGACCGGCGGCTAGACGGCACCGACGTGGCGGTCGGGTGTTTCACCAACCTGACCCACGACCATCTCGACGTTCACGGCTCGATGTCCGCATATGAGGCGGCCAAGCTGCACCTTTTCGATCTGGCTCAGGTGGCGGTGGCCAACGTCGATGATCCGGTCGGTCGCCGCATCCAGCACGGGTGGAACGCCCGCACATTCGCGCTGCACTCAGACGCGGATCTCACAGCCAAGGATCTGCAGCAAACTCCGGACGGGGCTGTGTTCACCGCGCACGTGCGCGGCCGGTCGGAGCAGGCGTCGGTACGCGGGTTCGGCGAGCTCAGCGTGTCAAATGCGCTGGCGGTCCTGGCAGTCGCGCTTGAACTCAACGCACCGCTGGAGGACGCGATCCGAGCCCTCGCCGCTCAGCCCGCGCCGCCGGGTCGGATGCAGATCCTACGGGTGGACCGGCCGTACAGCGTCATGGTGGACTACGCTCATAGCCCGGACTCACTGGACCAGATGCTGCGGACCCTGCGCCCGCGCGTCAGCGGCCGAATCGTGACGGTGTTCGGCTGCGGCGGCGACCGGGACCGCGCCAAGCGACCGGTTATGGGTGGGATCGCGGCCCAGCTATCCGATCAAGTCATCATCACGAGCGACAACCCACGCACCGAGGATCCAGACCAGATCATCGCCGACATTCTCGCCGGCGCAACGGCACATGCCGACCGTGTCCGCACGATCCCCGATCGTGTACTTGCCATCGAGGAGGCGTTGGCCGGAGCCGGGCCGGGGGATCTGGTTCTCATAGCGGGCAAAGGCAGTGAACCTTACCAGATTATCGGTCAGACAAAAATCCCGTACAGCGACGAAGCAACGGTGCGCACGCTCGTCTCGGAAGACGCTGTATGACCCGCGCGATCATGATTGTTGGTGCCGCGGCAAGCGGTCAGGCTGCGGTCGAACTGGCACGTTCGAACGCCGCGCGGGTGACCATTGTTGACGATTGACTTGACGCCGCGGCATACGGCGCGGATGAACGGTACCTTGCTGACACGGCTGCTGCCGTGGCCGCGGTCGCCAGGCATGACCTCGTGGTCGTGAGCCCGGGCGTACCCACGTGGCATCCTGTGATTGAAGCGGCGCGTGCAGCTAAGGTCGAAGCGATCAGCGAGTTGCAGTTCGCGAGGGGGTTTCTCCCGGTGCCGGTCATCGCTGTTAGCGGTACGAATGGTAAGTCGTCGGTCACCACCATGATGGCCGATGCGCTCACAGCCACTGGTGCCTCCGCTGGGGTGGCGGGCAACATTGGGATCCCTCTGAGTTCTCTCGTGCGCACACCCCCGCGGCCTGAGCCGATCGTCTGTGAGGTCAGCGCCCAGCAGTTGGACTTGACACAGGAGTTCAAGGCTCGACTCGTGCGATGGACGTCGATCGTGTCGAGAAGGCTGTTGAGGAGTACTACGTCACGGTGAAGATGCCCGAAGAGGTGCAGCGGACCATACAGACGGGTCTCGAGCGTGAGCTCGATCGCCAGCGCAAGCAAGCCGCACCTGAGATGGCTCATGCTCAACGCCGAATCCAACAGCTGGAGGTCGAGCGCCGCCGTCTTGCCCGAGGCGTCGTGGACGGTTCCGTCCCTGGCGATCTCGCCAGGAAGGAGCAGGAACGCGTTGCGCGGGAGCTGGCCGAGGTTCAGCGTCTCTTGGAGGCCGGTGAGGTCATCTACAGTCGAACCGAAGACACGCTCAGCCGGGCTCTAACTCTCATCGGCCGGTGCGACGAGATCTACAAGCGGGGTGGTGCAAAGGTACGCCGACTGTCCAAACAGTTCTTCTTCGAGAAGCTCCTCGTGCGAGACGGCAGGGTCGTCGACGCTGTCCTGCGTGAGCCCTGGGGAGTCCTGGTGTCGCAGCGGTTCCGCGATCTCATGGAGAAGAACGCAAACCCCGACGGGCGTTCTTCCCGTCGGGGTTTGAATATTGAGTCCCTGGCGCGCCCGGCAGGATTCGAACCTGCGACACCCGGCTCCGGAGGCCGGTGCTCTGTCCCCTGAGCTACGGGCGCGAACTTCTTCAGGATAGTCCGTGGCGTAGCTCGGTGCGGGACTGAGCTCATCGAACGGACCGCGAACCATTTACCCTGTATCCCATGCCGCAGCGCATCCTGGTCGTG
The DNA here is from genome assembly GCA_964560135.1 of uncultured Actinomycetes bacterium. Taxonomy (GTDB): domain Bacteria; phylum Actinomycetota; class JAICYB01; order JAICYB01; family JAICYB01; genus CAZLKN01. The sequence goes on from CAZLKN010000006.1 coordinate 31,028, forward strand.
GACGACGACCCGATGATCCTCAGGCTCCTCCAGCTCAACCTCGAGATGGAGGGGTACGAGGTCGTGTCCGCCGTGAACGGCCGCGAAGCCCTGGCGGCGGTGGCCGAGCAGCCTCCCGACCTGATGGTGTGCGACGTGATGATGCCCGGGATGGACGGGCTCGAGGTCGTCTCCAGGCTCCGGCGCGAACCGGTGGGGGACACGCTCCCGATCGTGATGCTCAGCGCCAAAGCGCAGGAGCTGGACGTCCAGCGTGGACGGGGAGCGGGTGCCGACGAGTACGTCACCAAGCCCTTCGACCCCGAAGAGCTTCTCGGGGTCATCGGGCGGCTCCTGTCGTCCGGCCGCAAGGCTCCGGAGCAGGACCGGTGATCGAGCGTGACGTCCACGATCTCGTGCTGGAGGCCGTCCGGCAGGCCCGCGCCGCGGGAGAGCTGACCGCGACGGAGCAACCGTCGTTCGAGGTGACCCGTCCCCGCCAGCGGGAGCACGGGGACTGGGCCACCAACGCGGCGCTCGCCCTCCAGAAGATCGAGGGCCGGCCCCCGCGCGAGATCGCCGACCTCCTCGTGCGCCACCTCCCCGAACGTTCCTGGGTGGCGAAGGTGGAGGTGGCGGGCCCGGGGTTCATCAACTTCCATCTGTCCGGCACATGGCTGCACGACGTCGCGGCCCGGGTGCTGCAGGACGGCCCCCGCTTCGGTGCGAGCGCCGAGGGCGCCGGCGTGCCGGTCAACGTCGAGTTCGTGTCGATCAACCCCACCGGCCCCCTGCACATCGGCTCGGCCCGCAACGCCGCCATCGGCGACGCGGTCGCGCGGCTGCTGGAGTTCGGCGGCCATCCGGTCACCCGCGAGTACTACTTCAACGACGCGGGGAGTCAGATGACGAACTTCGGCCTGTCGGTGGCCACCCGCTACCTGGAGCTGCTCGGCCGGGACGCGGAGCTGCCCGGGGACGGCTACCACGGTGACTACATCGTCGACCTCGCCCGCGAGATCCTCGATACGGACGGCGACCGCCACGGCGATCTTCCCCTGGACGAGCTCGGTGAGCTGATGCGCGAGCGCGCCTACCCGATCGTGATCCGGTGGCTCGAGGATTCGCTGGAGCGCTTCCGCGTCCACTTCGACGTCTGGTTCAAGGAGCGCGATCTGTACACCGCCGGACGGGTGGACGAGGTGCTGCAGCGCCTCACCGACGCCGGCTACGTCTACGAGGAGGGCGGAGCGAAATGGCTGCGAACGACCGCCTTCGGAGACACCCGTGACCGGCCGGTGATCCGTTCGCACGGCGCCAAGGAGCCCACGTATCTCCTCCCAGACCTCGCCTACCACCTCGACAAGGTCGAGCGCGGCTTCGACCGCATGATCGTGGTGCTCGGCGCCGACCACCACGGGCACGCCCCCAGCCTGAGGGCCGGGATGCAGGCTCTCGGGGTGGATCCCGATCGGATCGAGGTCATCATCTACCAGTGGGTGCATGTGCTGCGGGCCGGAGAACCGGTACCGATGTCCAAGCGCGCAGGAACCTTCGTCGCCCTTCAGGAGCTGATCGACGAGGTGGGGGCGGACGCCGCGCGCTACGGACTGCTGTCCACCTCCTCGGAGAACACGCTGTACTTCGACATCGAGGAAGTGAAGAAGCAGTCGCTCGAGAATCCCGTCTACTACGTGCAGTACGCGCACGCCCGCATCGCCTCGATCCTGCGACTCGCCTCCGAGCAGGGGGCCGGAGGCGGCGACGTGGTGTGGGAGGCCCTCGCCCACGACTCCGAGATCGAGCTGCTCCGCGCGATCTCGGAATTCGAGGAGACGATACAGGTGGCGACGGCGCAGCGCGCCCCCTACCGCGTCGGCAAGTATGCGGAGGAGCTGGCGCGCCGGTTCCACCGCTTCTACACCGACTGCCGGGTGGTCACCGACAACGTGCAGCTGACCACCGCGCGGCTCGCGCTGTGCCGGGCGAGCAAGCAGGTGCTCGCGAACGCACTCGGTCTCCTTGGCGTGTCCGCCCCCGACCGGATGGAACGCGAACCCGAGGAGGCGTCTGCGTGAACTGGGAAGAGATCAGGAAGGTGTTGCCGTCCACAGCTTCGGTGAACGCACGGGGACACCTGGAGCTGGGCGGATGCGACATGGTCGATGTCGCGCGGGAGCACGGGACGCCGCTGTTCGTCCTGGACGTCGGGCATCTGCGCGACAGGCTCCGGCGCTACGCGTCGTGCTTCGGAGGACCCAACGTCCACTACGCGGCGAAGGCGTTCCTGACGAGGTCCCTGGTCCCGATCCTGGCGGAAGAGGGCGTCGGGCTCGACTGCGCGTCCGGAGGCGAGCTGTACGTCGCGCTCGCGGGAGGCTTCCCGGCCGAGCGGATCGTGCTCCACGGCAACAACAAGACGCCGGAAGAGCTGGAGCGCGCCGTCGATGCGGGGGTCGGCCGTATCGTCCTCGACTCGTTGTGGGAGCTGGACGACCTCGAGCGGATCGCGGCCGCGCGCGGGGTGACGGTGCAGACGATGCTCCGCGTGACGCCGGGGGTCGAGGCGCACACCCACGAATATCTGAAAACCGGTATCGAGGACACGAAGTTCGGTCTGCCGATCGGGGGCCCGGCGATGGAGGCGATCCGCGCTGCGGCGAAGGCCGAGCACGTGGAGCTCATCGGGCTGCACTCCCACATCGGCTCGCAGGTCTTCGACCTCGAGCCCTTCGGCGAGGCGGCGCGGGTGATGGTGCGGTTCCTCGCCGAGGCCCGGGCGGACACGGGCCTGGATCTGCCCGAGCTCGACCTCGGCGGGGGTCTCGGGATCGCCTACGAGCCGTCGGACGAGCCGCGTTCCGTGGAGGAGCTCGCCGGGCTCCTGAAGGAGGTCGTCGCCGACGAGTCCCACCGCCTGGGTACGCCCGAGCCGGTCATCAAGGTGGAGCCCGGACGCTCCGTCGTCGGACCGGCGATGATCACCCTGTACACCTCGGGCGTGGTCAAGGAGATCCCGGGCGTCCGCCGCTACGTCTCGGTGGACGGTGGGATGTCGGACAACATCCGGCCCTCGCTCTACCAGGCGGCGTACACGTTCCTGTCGGCGAGGCGCCCGCAGGTACCGCACGAGACCGCCTACGCGATCGCCGGCAAACTCTGCGAGACCGGGGACGTTCTCCGGCGGGACGCGCTCCTGCCCGAGCTCGAGCCCGGGGAGCTGATCGCTACGGCGGTGACGGGTGCCTACGGCTACGCGATGGCCTCGAACTACAACCTCACTCCGCGCCCCGCGGTGGTGGCCGTGGAGGACGGGACGTCCGCGGTGCTGGCGCGCCGGGAAACCTTCGAGGACCTCATCCGGCTGAGCCCGTAGGCTCGCTCAACGGCGACTGCGCTTCTTCTGCTTCCCCGGCGGGGGATGGACGAGCAGGTCGAGCACCTCGCCGATGGTCCGTTCCCGCCCGATGGTCTCCCGCCAGGGAAGGCGCGACTCGATGCGATAGCGGTTGCGGCGACCATCGTCGCTGTCCTTCTCCTTGACGAGATAGCCGGATTCCGTGAGATCGGCCACGACGCCGTGGGCGGTGCGCTCGGTCACATCCAGCTCGCCGGCGATATCGCGCAGGCGAGCTCCGGGTTGCACGGCGATGAACAGCAGCACCCGCGCGTGGTTCGTCAGAAAGCGCCAGCCGGCTCCGTTGTTCATAGTTAGACATTACCAGAAACTAGTTGCTAGTGAATGATTTCTAGGATAAGATGTGGACATGCGGATCCATCCGGACCGTTCTCCCAGGATCTCCGTCTCCCGGCCGCACATGGCCTGTTGGCCGGATCCCCTCACGAAAGGATCGGCTTTGACCAAGTTGTTGTTGTTCGACAGCCCGCAGCGAGGAAGCCCGGTGCGCGAAGCCGCACGCGATCCGCTCAGGGTCGGAAGCGTCGCACGATTGCCGAGGAGCATCTTCACGGGTGTCCTGCTCGTGGCCTCCGTCGTGCTGACGCTCGGAGCTCTCGGAGGCACGGCACTCGCCGATGTTCCCTCCCGGGACGCGACGACCTCGGCCGCGAGGCAGATGGCGACCGACAAGCTGCAGGACAGACAGTTGGACCGGTCGGCGGTCGTGGAGCGTTCGGATGTGTCGTCACGGGTCCCCACGCGGGAACCCGTGGTGTCGCTCGACTCTGAGGCCTCGTCGGTGAAGGAGGCGGCCTCCGCGGTCATTGCGGAGGCCGAGCTGAGGACGGGACGCAGCATCGAATCGCCCCGTGCGCTCAGCGGCTCCGAACCCGAGTCGTCGAGCTCGTTGACCACCGCAGAGGTGGAAGCCGAGCCCGTGACCATGGCCGCGGTGGAACCCACGTCAGGTCACGACGTCAACCAGTGCAATGCGGATGAGTTCCCGACTGGTGCGGGATTCGAGGTGACCTGTGAGGTCACGATCGTGAACACCATCACGGAAGAGGGGGATGAATCGTCGACGGTGACGACCCGAACGTGCCTCGCGTTCGAGGGTGTCCTTCCTCCTGCCGGGTGCACCGGGCCCGTCACCACGACCTCCGGTGAGCTCGTCACATCCGTCGATCAGTGCAACGGGATCGTCAACGGCGGCGGCAGCAACGTGACCTGCGACGTGACGGTGGTCAACAACGTGCCCGTGGGCACGGCGACGACGCCGATCACGGTCAACCAGTGCAACGGCTCGGGCGAGGGAGGGACCTCCCCCGTCGGCGATCCGTTGAACTGCTCCGGCCCCACCGACCAGGACACCACCGATGCGGACGTCAACCAGTGCAACGGTTCGGCGAACGGCGGCGGTGCCCCGGGCCGAGTGGAGTGCTCGGTCGTGGGTGAGGAGTCGGCGGTGCCTTTGACCATCGACCAGTGCAACGACTCCGCCAACGGCGGCGGTAGCACGGTCACCTGCACCGTGACGGTGACGAACAACTTCATCGAGCCCGGCGAGGACGGTCCTGATGAGGACGGTCCTGATGAGGACGGTCCCGGTGAGGACGAGCCTGATGAGGGCGGTGCCGGTGAGGACGAGCCCGATGAGGGTGGTCCTGTCGCCGGAGGTCCTGGAGCCGGGGGACCCGCCACGGGTGGAACGGGTGGCGGCGGAACAGATGGCGACATGCCGTCTGCGATCACGCCCGTCGCGTTCGTGACCCCGTCCTCGGCGTCACCGGCAGGAGCCTCAGGGCTTCCGCAGGCGGCTTCGGGAACCCAGACGAAGGTTGCTGCGTCCGGGTCGGAGTTGTCCTCCCTGCCGGCCACCGGATCGGACATCGGATCGATGTCAGCCATGGGTCTGATGGCGATGATGCTCGGTGGCCTGCTGATCCTCGTTTCGAGGTCGGCTGCCAGGTTCTCTACGAACGGCTGAACAACGGCGAGGGTGTGCGGGCGTCGAGTCCGCACACCCTCAACGTTTTCTCCATCACGCAAGCGCCCCGTCTCTCGCAGGGCGGATCCCGACTCCGCCATCGGTCCTTCGGTACCCTACCGGGCATGACACGCGAGAGGATCGGCCTGGGGTTCCTCGGCTGCGGCATCGTCGGATCGGGTGCCGCCCGGCACCTGCTCGCCGAGGCGGACGCGGTGTCCCGGGCCGTGGGTGTGCCCGTCGAGATCCGGCGGGTGGCCGTCCGCAACACCGCCAAGCAGCGCGACGTCGAGCTGCCCCAGGAGATCTTCACCCACGATCCCGGCGAGGTCGTCGCCGATCCCCGGGTCGACGTCGTCGTCGAGGTCATGGGCGGCATCGAGCCCGCGCGGAGCTGCATCCTTCAGGCGATCGAGGCGGGCAAGCCCGTGGTGAGCGCGAACAAGGAGCTGCTGTCCACGCTGGGGGCCGAGATCTTCCAGGCCGCCGACGAGCGGGGGGTCGACCTGCTCTTCGAGGCCGCTGTTGCCGGCGGGATCCCCCTGCTGCGCCCCCTCAAGGACTCCCTGGCCGGCGAGGGGATCCGGCGGGTGCTCGGGATCGTGAACGGCACCACGAACTACATCCTCACGAGGATGAGCGACACGGGGATGTCCTTCGCGGAGGCGCTGGCCGAGGCGGAGTCGCTGGGGTACGCCGAGCAGGACCCCACCGCCGACATCGAGGGTTTCGACGCCGCGGCGAAGACGGCGATCCTCGCCTCCATCGCCTTCCGTTCCAGGGTCGTGGCCGGGGACGTGTACCGCGAGGGCATCTCCCACATCACCCATCAGGACATCGAGTACGCGCACCGGCTCGGCTACACCGTGAAGCTGCTGGCGATCGCCGAGGAGGCCGACGGCGAGGTCGCGGTCCGCGTGCACCCGGCGATGATCCCCGCCGACCATCCACTGGCCGCCGTGCGCGAGTCGTTCAACGCCGTCTTTGTGGAGGGCGGGACCGTCGGCGAGCTGATGTTCTACGGCCGCGGCGCCGGCGGCGACCCCACGGGCTCGGCGGTGGTGGGGGACGTGGTCGCCGTCGCCCGGCACCTCGTCCACGGGGGACGGGCCCTCGGGTGCACCTGCTACTTCGCCAAACGTGTGCGCCCGATCGACGAGATGGACTCCCAGTACTACGTCCTGTTGTCGGTCCAGGATCTGCCGGGCGTGCTGGCGAGCGTCGCCGACTGCTTCGGCTCCCACGACATCTCGATCCGCTCGGTCTGGCAGGAGGGCTTCGGGGACCAGGCCCAGTTGGTGCTCGTGACCCACCGGGGCCGCGAAGCGAACCTGCAAGCCACGATCCAGGAACTCGACGGCCTCGACGTGGTCACGAAAGTGGTCTCCGTCCTGCGTGTCGAAGGTGAGGAAGCCTGATGAGCTCGCGTCAGCAGTTCCCGAGTCCCGGGTGGGGGGTTGGGGGAGGGGCGCGGCAGCGCCTCCTCCCCCAAACGAGATGAGTCCTCTTTGGAGGGGGGTCATCGAAGAGTACCGGGAGCGGTTGCCGGTCACTCCCGAGACGCCCGTGGTCACGTTGCAGGAGGGTGGGACGCCGCTGGTGCGGGCAGAGGGGCTGTCGGCGCGGTCGGGCCTGGACGTCTGGCTGAAGTACGAAGGCGCGAACCCCACGGGGTCCTTCAAGGATCGGGGGATGTGCCTGGCGATCGCCAAGGCGATGGAGGAGGGGGCCCGTGCGGTGTGCTGCGCGTCCACGGGGAACACGTCCGCGTCTGCCGCGGCCTATGCCTCCCGGGCGCAGCTGCGGTGCATCGTCCTCGTCCCCCAGGGCGGGATCGCGCTCGGGAAGTTGGCCCAGGCGCTGATGCACGGTGCCGACGTCCTCGAGCTGGAGGGGAACTTCGATACGGCCCTGCTGGTGGCCCGGGAGCTGACCGAGCGGCATCCGGTGACGCTGGTGAACTCGGTGAATCCCTACCGGATCGAAGGACAGAAGACCTGCGCCTTCGAGATCGTGGACGCGCTCGGTGAGGCCCCCGACTACCACGTGATGCCGGTGGGCAACGCCGGCAACATCACCGCCCAGTGGAAGGGCTACGTCGAGTACGGACGCGGACGGCCGGTGATGTACGGCATCCAGGCCGAGGGGGCCGCGCCGCTGGTGAAGGGCACGCCGGTCAGTGACCCCTCGACCCTCGCGTCGGCGATCCGCATCGGGAACCCGGCCTCCTGGGCCGGTGCGATGGAGGCGACGACGTCGTCCGCGGGTGGCTTCCTGGCCGTTTCCGACGCCGACATCCTCGAGGCCTACCACGTGCTCGCCTCCGAGGAGGGGCTGTTCTGCGAGCCGGCGTCCTGCGCCTCGGCGGCGGGGTTCATGAAGCTGGTGGACGAGGGTGTGCTGGAGCGCGGCCGGCGGTGCGTGCTGATCCTGACCGGGCACGGGCTCAAGGACCCCGACCGGGCGCTGGCGGAGGCGCCGTCCACGAAGAAGGTGCCCGCCGACCTCGACACCGTCGCGCACCTGCTGGGCTGGTAGCGTGCGTGTGACCGCGATCGCCCCGGCGACCACCGCCAACCTCGGCCCGGGTTTCGACTGCCTGGGGGCCGCGGTCTCGGTCCACCTGCGGGTCGTCGTGGACGACGCGGCGCCTGGCCGCTGGTCGTACGCGGGGCCGGACACCGACGAAGCCATGCCGCCGCCGGATCTGATCCTGGCCGCGCTGCACGCGGGCGCGGGGGAGGCCGTCGAGGTGGGTCTGGAAGTCCAGACGGACATCCCGCTCGGACGGGGGCTCGGATCCTCGGCGGCGGCGATCGCCGCGGGTCTGGTGGCCGGATGTGCGCTGGCGGGACGCCGGGCCGATCCTGCGCAACTCCTGGAGCTCGGGCTCCCGATGGAGGGCCACCCCGACAACCTGGCTGCGGCTCTCCACGGCGGGCTGACCCTCGTCGTGGGGGCCGAGACCATGCGGTTCCGTCCCACCGATGCCGTGCGGCCCGCGTTCCTGGTCCCCCGGGAGGCGCTGTCCACGGCCGAGGCACGCCGGGCCTTGCCCGCCGAGGTGCCGATGGCCGACGCGGTGGCCAACACGGCCCGGACGGCGGCACTCGTGGCGCTGCTGAACGGGACGGTGGAGCCGACGCCGGAGCGGCTGCTGGCCTGCACGGAGGACCGGCTCCACCAGCCACACCGGGCCCCCCTGATGCCGGCGACGGGAGAGGTGCTGGAGGGTCTGCGGGCGGCGGGGGTGGCGGCTTTCATCTCGGGGGCGGGTCCCACGGTGGGCTGCCTGCTCGTGGACGCCAGTGCGCAGGCTTTCCGCGAAGCGGTCGCGGGTCGGGACGGCTGGCACGTGCTCGAACCCGACTGGGACGGCCGGGGGGCCCGGCTCGAGGAATGGTAGCCCCACGGCGTCGTCGGCTCTCGGTACGGTAGCGGGAGCGTCGAGGGACGAAAGGATGACAGCCACATGCGGTCGGCCACGGATGTGAGCATCGAAGAGCTGAAGGAGATCGCGCGCCGTCTGCGCGTCCGCATCATCGAGATGTCCGCGGCCGCCGGCAGCGGCCACCCGTCCACGGCGCTGTCGTCGGTGGAGATCATCACCGCGCTGCACTTCTCGCGACTGAGCTGGGACCCTCAGGACGCCGGCAGGCCCGACCGGGACCGGTTCATCCTCTCGAAGGGCCACGGCGTGCCCGTGCTGTACGCCGCCTACGCCGAGGCCGGGGTGCTCCCTGAGGAGGAGCTGGCCACGCTGCGACGGACCGGATCACGGCTCCAGGGCCACCCGGACCCCGTGCGGCTTCCTTTCGTGGAGGCGGCCACCGGTTCCCTCGGACAGGGACTGTCGATCGCGATGGGCCTCGCGCTGGCTGCGAAGGTCGACCGGGCGGACTGGCGTACCTACTGCATGCTCGGCGACGGCGAGATCCAGGAGGGTCAGGTCTGGGAGGCGGCGATGTCCGCGCCCAAGTTCGAGCTCGACAACCTGTGCGCGATCGTCGACTTCAACAAGATCCAGCAGACCGGCACGGTGGAACAGATGCTTCACACCCTCAACCCGGTCGCCGACAAGTGGCGCTCGTTCTCGTGGCACGTGATCGAGATCGACGGGCACGACCTGCCGGCGGTGCTCGACGCATTGGACGAGGCGGCGGCGACCTCCGGGAAGCCAACCGTGATCGTCGCGCACACGGTGAAGGGCAAGGGCGTGTCGTTCATGGAGAATTCGGATTCCTGGCACGGCAAGGCACCGTCGGAGGAGCAGAAGCAGCAGGCGATCGAGGAGATCACGGCACGATGAGCGGAGCACGATCGACCAGAGAGGCCTTCGGGGACGCGCTCGTCCGCATCGGCGAGCGGCGGCCGGAGGTCGTCGCCCTCGACGGCGACGTCGCGACCAGCGTCATGACGGCGGAGTTCGGGAAGCGCTTCCCGGACCGGTACTTCCAGGTCGGCATCGCGGAGTCGAACATGGTGGGCGTGGCCGCGGGCCTGGCGATGGCGGGGAAGATCCCCTTTTGCGCGTCCTTCGCCTGTTTCGTCACAGGGCGGTTCGAGACGATCCGGATGTCGATCGGCTACAACCGCGCCAACGTCCGCGTGGTCGGCACCCACGTGGGGGTCGGCATCGGCCCGGACGGGCACTCCCAGATGGGTCTGGAGGACGTCTCGCTGATGCGCACGGTGCCGAACATGGCGGTGATCCAGCCCGCCACGGGCATCGAGGCCGAGGGCGCGGTGGAGTACCTGGCCGAGCACGTCGGTCCCGCCTACATCCGGCTCACCCGCCAGAAGCTTCCCGAGCTCTACGGCGACGACCACGCTTTCGAGTTCGGCAAGGGTGTCGTGCTGCGCGAAGGCGGCGACGTGGCGATCGTGGCCTCGGGTGCGGCGGTCCACGAGGCGCTGGGGGCCGCGGAGCTGCTCGCGGCCGAGGGCCTGGAGGCGACGGTGGTGAACATCCACACCGTCCAACCCTTGGACGACACGCTGCTCGCCGAGGTGGCGGAGCGGTGTGGGCGGATCGTGACCGTGGAGGACCACACCCCCGTAGGCGGTCTCGGCGGCGCGGTCTGCGAGTCGCTGGCCGCCTCCGGGCCGACGCCGGTGCGCCGGATCGGAGTGGAGGGTTTCGGCGAGTCAGGCGACCCCGAGGAGCTCTACGACCGCTTCGGCCTGTCCGCGCAGCGGGTGGCGGAAGCCACCGCCGCCTTCTGCGGATCACCCGCGGAGATCGCGCTGGCCACGCAGCGTGGCTGAACCAAACCGTCCCGCAGCCGGCGGCGCAGGATCCCGGTTCAGCTCGTTGCCGGTGCGGGGGGTGGCTGCTAGGGTTGGTCGTCGCGCCCGTCCACTACGGGCGAAGAGGTCTCAGGAATGATCAAGACCGAAAACCTGTCCAAGGTCTACAAGAGCGGTACGCCCGCGCTCGAACACGTCGCCATCGAGATCACGGGCGGCGAGTTCGTCTTTCTCGTCGGGCCGTCGGGCTCCGGCAAGTCCACGCTGACCAAGATCCTCTACAAGAAGGAAGAGCCCACAACCGGGGAGATCTGGATGGCGGGGCAGCACCTGAACAAGCTGCCGCGCTGGAAGGTGCCGTATCTGCGCCGGAAGGTGGGCGTCGTCTTCCAGGACTTCCTGCTGCTGGACAACAAGACGGTGTACGAGAACGTCGCCTTCGCGCTCGAGGTGATCGGGTACGTCCGCAGCAAGATCGAGCCGCTGGTCATGCAGACGCTCGAGCTGGTGGGGCTGGGCGAGAAGCGTGGACGGATGCCTCACGAGCTGTCCGGCGGGGAGCAGCAGCGCGTGTCGATCGCGCGGGCCTTCGTGAACCGTCCCCAGATCCTGATCGCCGACGAGCCGACGGGGAACCTCGACCCGGCGACGTCGCTCGAGATCGTCCGGCTGCTGGACCGCATCAACCGGACGGGGACGACGGTGCTGATGGCCACCCACGACCACGCCATCGTCGATGCGATGCGACGCCGCGTGATCGAGCTCGAGAACGGCCACGTCGTCCGCGACCAGGCGCGCGGCGTGTACGGCCCGGTCGGAGGCTAGATGGCGGCGCTCAAGGTCGGGTATTTCTTCCGGGAGGCGGGCACCAACATCCGCCGCAACCAACTCATGACGCTGGCGGCTGTGCTCACGGCCGCGGTCTCCCTGGTGCTGCTCGGCGGGACGCTGACACTCGGCGACTTCGTCAGGGGTATCACCGGCGACATCGAAAAGCGCGTCGAGGTTTCGGTGTTCCTCCAGGACGACATCACCGAGGAGCAGCAGCGCGACATCTTCCAGACCATCCAGGATCTCGAGGTCGTCCGCCGGGTGCGGTACGTCTCCAAGGACGAGGCGTTCGACGAGTTCAAGGAGCTCTACCGGGACCAGCCGGTGCTTTACGAGAACGTCGACGCCGACGTGCTGCCGGCGTCCTTCCGCGTCGAGATGTCCGATCCCACCAGGGTGGACCTCGTTCGCTCGAGGCTGGAAGGCAACCCTGCGGTGGAAGAGGTCTCCGACCAGCGGGAGACCGTGGAGCGGCTCGTCCGGTTCACCGGGCTCCTGCGCACCTTCTCGGCGTTCATGGTGGCGATCCTGTTCGTGGCGGCGGTGCTCCTGATCGCGAACACCATCCAGCTGGCGATCTACGCGCGCCGGCGCCAGATCGAGATCATGAAACTCGTGGGGGCCACGAACTGGTTCGTCCGGGTCCCCTTCATGATCGAGGGCATCGTGGCCGGGGTGGCCGGCGCGCTCATCGCGATGCTGCTGCTGGGCGGCGCGAAGGTGCTCGCACGGCAGAACCTGCCCGTGTGGATCCCCACCTCCACGCTGCAGGGCTTCGACCCGGGTCAGGTCCTCTGGCTCGTGCTGCTCGGTGTGGCCATCGGCGCGATCGGCTCCGCCGTCGCGATGCGCCGCTTCCTCGACACCTAGACTCGGGGGCGAAGCCCGCGGCTGCCCGCGCAAGGCATGGTGTGCCTTCGGCGAGGGCTGTGGTGATCTCGACAGCTCCGCTTCGCTACGCTGTCGAGCCTTCGGCGATACGCAGCAGGCGGCGGGCCTTGAGCTCGGTCTCCTCCCATTCCGCGGTGGGATCCGAATCGGCCACGATGCCTCCACCCACCCCGAACGACGTGCGGCCCCCGGCAACCGTGAAGGTTCGGATGGCCACGTTGAGGTCCATGACGTCGCGGTCGGCGTCGATGAATCCCACGGCCCCGCAGTACACCCCACGGCGGACGGGTTCCAGGGTCTCGATGATCTCCATGACGCGTGGCTTGGGGGCCCCGGTGATCGAGGCCGGGGGGAAGATCGCCCGGACGAGCTCCGCGATGTCCACCCCGGGCCGCAGGCGGCCCTCGACCGTACTCACGAGATGGTGGAGGCCCGGGTGGGCCTCCACCACCCACAAGCCCGGCACCCGGACGCTGCCGTACCGGCACACCCGGCCCAGGTCGTTGCGCGCCAGGTCCACGATCATCACGTTCTCGGCCCGGTCCTTGGCGCTGGCGGACAGCGCGTCGGGATCCGCGCCCGTACCCTTGATCGGACGGGTCTGCACGAGGTCGCCGTCGCGGCGCAGGAACCGCTCGGGGGACGCCGAGACCACCGCGACGTCACCGATCCGGACGAGCGCCGCGTGGGGAGCGGGGTTGCCGCGGACGAGCGCCCGGTGCAGGGCCACCGGGTCGGGGGCCGCATCGGTCTCGAGGCGCCGGGTGAGGTTCACCTGGTAGCAGTCGCCGGCCACGATGTGCTCGAGGCAGTTCCGCACCCGGTCGCGGTAGTCGTCGCGGTCGAGGCTCGACCGCCACCCCGTCAACCGGGTGGTACCGGCGGGGGGCGCGGCGGAGCCGGCCGCGCGCCGGAGGAGCTGTTCGAGGGCGCTCCTTGCGGGTCCCTCGCCTTCGATGCGCGCCGGTTCCCCGGGGAGGAGCACCAGCCGGGCATCGAATCTGGCCAGCAGGAGGTCGGGGAGGCCGGGGTCGGGAGGATTGCGGTCGGGGACCCGCTCGACGGCGCGGCCGAGGTCGTAGGCCAGGTAGCCCGCCCACCAGCCGCCGTCCAGGGCCTCCAGGCGCTCGAAGGCCTCGTGGCCGTCCGCCCGGATCACGGATCCGGGGCCCATCGCCACCACGGTGGCCGGGCCGTCGCGGACGGCCACGGCGTCGACCCCCGGGGGCAGGGCGGCCAGGATGGCGTCGGCGGTGGCGTCGAGCAGCGGAGGGTGACCCACGCCCTGCAGCATAGCCGTCGCCCGTGTGCCTTGAGCGGTGGTGCTGGAGGCACTAGGATGAGTGCTCTGTCGTCACAAGTCGCCTCCTGTTGAGGATGTGCATGAAGGCACGGTCTGTTCGCTGGGCCGCCGGGCTGCTGGTCCTCGCGCTCCTCGGGAGCGCGGCCCCCACCCCGGTGGCCGCCCATAACAGTTCTCCGACCCAGGAGGACTACGAGGACGTCGTCGACCGCCTCGCGGAGGCGCGCCGGCTCGTGCGCGAGATGGAGCGCAAGGAGCAGGGACTCCAGAGCCGGATCTCGTCCACCGCCGCGCAGCGGCGGGCTCTCGAGATCGAGATGGAGGAGCTGCAGGCGCTGGTGGGGAGCGCCCAGAGCAGACTCGACGCCGCCGAAGCGGTCCTGGCGAAGATCCAGGATGAGCTCGACCGCAAGACCGAGGAGCTCCAGCGCACCCTCCAGAAGCTTCAGGAGGCCCACGACCTGGTCCGCGAGCGGGCCGTGCGGGTGTACATGGACGGTCCCGGTTCCTTGCTCGACTTCGTGCTGGGGGCCGGCGACTACCGGGATCTCGTCAACCGCCTGACCCTGGTGGGCCGGGTGTTCCGCAGTGACAACGCCCGGATCCTGAGCATCCGGCAGCTCCGGGCGCAGGTCGAGGCCGAGCGGGAGGAGATCGAGACGCTGCGGGAGCAGGCCGCCGAGCAGGTTGCGGGGGTGAAGGCCGAACGCGACCGCGTGGCCTCGATCCGCAACTCGGTGGAGGCCCGGCGCCGCAACGTCAGCTCCGAGCTGCAGGGCCAGTACGCGGCCCTGGGGGACGTCCAGCAGCAGAAGGAACGGTACCTCCGGGAGCAGCAGGAGCTCGAGGAGGAGTCGCGGCGGATCGCCTCCTTCCTGCGGGGACGCGGGGGCGGGACCGCCTCGGCGCAGCCCGGCGAGATGGTGTGGCCCACCTCGGGCCCGGTGACCTCGGGCTACGGCTGGCGCACCCATCCCATCTACGGCACCCGCCGGTTCCATTCCGGCATCGACATCGGGGCCCCCACCGGCCGCCCGGTGGTGGCCGGGGCGGCCGGGACCGTGATCTTCACCGGTTGGCGCGGCGGGTACGGGAACACGGTGATCGTCGACCACGGCGGGGGCCTGGCCACGCTCTACGCGCACCTGTCGTCGCTCGGTACGGGCGACGGGGCTTTTCTCTCGCAGGGTCAGCGACTCGGTGCCGTGGGCTGTACCGGGTCGTGCACCGGCCCCCATCTGCATTTCGAGGTTCGGGTCAACGGCGAACCGCAGAATCCCATGCGCTGGCTCTCGTAGACTGAGCCCTGACCGAGAGACCGGACCCCAGGCATGCCGACACGCAGGTTCGCCCGTCCCCGCATCAGGGTCGCCTTTCTGGCGACCCTGGTCTTCCTCGCCGGATTCGGCACCGGCCGCAGTTCGACCCCGCCCGATCACGAACTTGCACTGGTCGGTGAGGCCTACGAGCGCATCCGTGATCTCGCCGCCCGCTCCCCCGCGGACGGCACGCTGTCGCGGGAGGCGATCGCCGGGATGCTCCGGGCCCTGGAGGACTCCTACGCCGAGTACCTTCCGGTGGCCACGGGCGAAGACGCCGAAGGCGACGAGGATCTCGAGCGGCGCGTGCTCGGTCTGGACGTATCCGGATTCTCGGAAGCGGCGGGGATCGACGGCCGGGTGCTGGAGGCGGGCATCGGGTACCTGCGGGTCGGTCTGTTCTCCCCCGGTGCGGGGATGCTGGCTCGCACGGAGCTCGAGCGCCTGCGGAGCCTCGGCGTCCGGGGTGTGATCCTCGACCTGCGCGGGAACCCGGGTGGTCTGGTGGAGGACGCTGTGGATCTCGCGGGAGCCGTCGTGGGCGAGGAGGTCGTCTTTAGGTACGAGACGGCCGCCGGGGGCACGGGAGAGCGGGTGGGTACCGGGGAGCGCGTCGCGGACCTGTCGCTCGTGGTCCTCGTGGACGGCCACACGGCCAGCGCTGCGGAACTCGTCACCGGAGCGGTGCAGGACCACGGACGCGGGCTCGTCGTCGGTGAGCGCACGAGAGGCAAGGCGACCGTGCAGCGGGTGGTCCGGCTCTCCGACGGATCGGCAATCAAGCTCACCACGGCGTCCTACCGGACCCCGTCCGGCCGGCGTCTGGATGCGTCGGGGATCCGTCCGGACGTCCGCGTGACGTCGGGGCCGCAGGACCGCCAGCTCGAGCGTGCCCGGAGCATCCTGCACGCGATCGTGGGCGGGTGAGTCGGATGGGAGCCGGCGAGAAGACGGTCGTCAGCAACCGGAAGGCCTTCCACGACTTCCACATCGAGGAGCGCTACGAGGCGGGCCTCGTGTTGAAGGGCAGCGAGGTGAAGGCGCTCCGCGAGGGCCGGGCCCAGATCCGGGAGGCCTACGGGGTTGTGAAGGACGGCGAGGCCTACCTGATGAACATGCACATCTCCCCGTACTCGGCCGCCTCGACCCACGAGGACGTGGACCCGATGCGGTCACGCAAACTCCTGCTCCGGCGTGGGGAGATCGCCCGCCTGGTGGGACTGACCCAGCAGAAGGGCCTCACGCTCGTGCCCTTGCGCATCTTCTTCACCCACGGTCTGGCGAAGATCGAACTCGGGGTGGGCCGCGGGAAGAAGGCCCACGACCGGCGGCGGGACATCGCCGCCCGTGACGCGCAGCGGCAGATGGAGCGGGTGGTGCGGCGGCGGGTTCGGGGAGAATGACCCGCCGCTGGCCAGACGGGGTATCCTGAAAGGGTCAACTGCGTCGGGGGTGAACTGGTTTCGACCGGGACGAGAACCGACGCGGGGGAAGCGAGCCGAGGTTCCCGGGACCCTCGCAAAACACCTGGGAAAAACCATAAGTGCCGACTCTGTCGCACTCGCCGCCTAGAGATAGGTAGCCGTCGGCCGGGGGAGCCCGCGCTCCCGGGTCCGACGTCATCAGCGGGATCAACCTGCGGGGGGTGTCTCGACCCCGGAGGGGATACCACCGAGGCTGGGCCCCCGTCAGCCCGCCCGTCGGCGGGCGGGGGCCGAGATCAAAGACGGGCTGCGCTCGGAGAAGCCCCGCATCGGCGTCACGGGACGCGGGTTCGATTCCCGCCACCTCCACCGGGCCTCCACGGACAAACACCGTGGGGGCCCTTGTCCTTCCCGCGTGGGTCCCTCGTTGGGGGCGGTCACGCTGCGTGCCTCCCGGGCCTCTCTGGTTGGGTCGGCGTCCGAAATGGGCAGAAAGAAGGGCGACGGGTCACCGTT
>CAZLKN010000006.1:48027-85532 GCA_964560135.1 uncultured Actinomycetes bacterium
CTCTGGTTGGGTCGGCGTCCGAAATGGGCAGAAAGAAGGGCGACGGGTCACCGTTCCCCGCACGTTGAACGGTACGGGAGCTCCGAAAGAGCCCTCGTGCGCTGCTGAGACAAGGGGGTAGGGATGAAACGCTCACCGGTGATCGTGCTGGCCGCCGCATTGGTGGCTCTTCTGGCCGTTCCCGCACTCGGGGCCGCCATGGACCACCACCGCCTGCAGCCGGGTGACTCGTTCGAGAAGTCCTATCCCCCGATCCCCGGGATGTTCCCGAACGCCGTGACCTACGTGACCGTCCCGCAGTGCGAGATGTCCGACGCCTGCGACCTGATCTCGATCGACCTCCTGCCCGACAGCGAGTTCGGGCACCGGACGTTCATCGAGCTCCACTGGCCGGACCCCTCAGGCACCAACGACCTCGACCTGTACCTGTGGGACGAGGACGGCACCCGGGTCGACGTCGCCGCCACCGCCGACAATCCGGAGCTCCTCGGCGGCGAGACGGGGATGCCGGACATGGAGCCCGGGCGCTACCTGATCGGCGTGGTGAACTTCGCCGGTGTGAACAGCGGCTACACGCTCAAGGGCGCCATGGTGCACGAGGAGATCAACGTCTTCCGTGGCGAGGAGCCGCCCGCCGCGCCGACCCGGGCCCCCGCGCGCGAAACCCCTGCGGAGCCTCCCGCGCCCGAGGTGGAGACGCCCCGGGCGATCGAGCCCGCCGAGGCCGCCGTGGCCCCCGAAGAGATCCCGCTCCCGGGAGCCGACGGAGACGCGGCGACCTGGGCGATGGACGCTCTCCCGGCGGGCATGCAGAGCCAGCCGGCCGAAGGTGGGATGAGCCTGTCTTCGATCGTCTTCCTGGGGCTCACGATCCTGGTGGCCGCCGGCGGTGCCGCGGCGGTCGTGCTGCGGATCCGGCGGGAGCTGTCCACGGGCTGAGGGACGCGGTCGGCCGGTGTAGCGCCCCTGGCCACCGGGCAAGAACCCTCCGGACCCGTCGACGCCGGGAGGCTGCCGGATGGATTGGATCGCCGTCGATCCCGCTTCGATTGCACGTGTGGTGCTGGCCACCGTCGCCGTCTACGCCTCGGTCCTCGGGGGCATCCGGGTGGCCGGACGACGCACGGTCGCGGAGATGTCCGCGTTCGACTTCGTCGTTACCGTGGCCATCGGATCCCTGGTGGCGCAGACCGCTGTCGCCCAGCAGAGCCCGCTCCGCGGCATCGCAGCCGTAGCGACGCTGCTCGTCTTACAGCTGGGTGTCGGCGCGGTGCGGCGCCGCTGGCCGCTGTTCCGACGCCTGATCGACTTCACTCCGCAAACCCTGGTGGAGGGCGGATCAATCCGCTCCCGGAACATGCACTCGCCGCAGATGACCGACGACGATCTCCGCTCGAAACTGCGTCAGCGGGGGGTGTTCTCGCTGGACGAGGTGGAGCTGGCGATCCTCGAGTCGAACGGGAGGCTGTCCGTGCTGCGCCGGTCCGGCGGCTCGTAGGCCGCGCCCGCGGCCGCCCGGCACGTAGGCTGGGCGGGCCGTGGAACCCGTCCAGGTAGCGATCGCTTCCTTCGTCATGGCCGTGGGCGCCTGCGTCCAGGGCTCGGTGGGTTTCGGCCTGAACGTGATCGCCGTCCCGATCCTGGTGCAGATCGACCCCGGCCTCGTCCCGGGCCCGGCGCTCGTGGCGGCCCTGCTGCTGACGATCCTGATCGCCTACCGGGAGCGCGGGGGCCTGGAGTGGAGGGGACTCGGCTGGGCGTTCGTCGGACGCATCCCGGGAAGCATCGCCGGCGCCGTCGCGGTGGCCGCGCTCTCCGAGCGCGGGCTGGCCCTGACCCTGTCCGGGCTCGTGCTCCTGGCGGTGGCGATGAGCAGCGGAGGCTGGAAGCTCGAACCCACCCCCCGGACCCTGTTCGGGGCGGGTGCCTTCTCGGGCGTGATGGGGACGGTGACCGCGATCGGTGGGCCCCCGATGGCCATGGTCTACCAGCGGCGTTCCGGCGCGCAGCTCCGCGCGACCCTGTCCGGGTTCTTCACCCTCACGGCACTGATGTCGATTCTCCTGCTGGCGGGCGTCGGAGAGTTCGGTCACGGCGAGCTCACGGCGTCCTTCGTCCTCATCCCGGGGCTCGTGGTGGGATTCGCGGCGTCACGGTGGGCGGCGCGCTTCCTCGACCGGGGCTTCACCCGGCCTGCGGTCCTCGGCTTGTCGGCGCTGTCGGCCGTCGCGGCCATCGTGCGCTACCTGTAGGGCAGGATTCCCGGCGGACCGCGGCGAATCAAGAGGCATCGCACCCCCATCCGGAAGAGGAGATCGATGAGGCTGGCTCATGTCGCGCGGCTCGGTGTGGTGGCCATGGTGGCCGGATTGCTGGTTCCCGGCACCTCCGCCGCCACCGAGCCGTCCAGCGGAACACTGACCGCGGAGTCTGGTCCCGTCGCGTGGACGGGCGGGCCCTTCGAGGCGTCGAACCGCGCCGTGTGCGCCGGCCCGACCGACCCCACCTGCGACCATTTCCTGCTCACCGTCGACGCTCCCGTGGGCCGCGTCGTGCAGGTGGCGGTGGCGGCCGGGGACCCGGATGAGATCTACAACTTCACCGTCCACGCCCCGGACGGCCGCCAGGTGGCGGCGTCGGGATGGGGCGATACGGTGGTGGTGAACTTCACGCATCACCGCTTCTTCCCGGAGGGGCCCTACGAGATCCGCGTGCAGCCGAACGCGGTGGCGGCCGGCTCTACCTACCAGGGGATGGCACGGCTCAGCGAGACCATGCCCGACCCGAAGGACGACTGTCTGGAGGCGGTCCCGCCGATGGCGGGGGTGCGGGGCGTGACCGACGACGGGTCGGTCCTGCGGTTGCGGCTCCTGGTCCTGCTCGACCAGTGGGGTCGACGGGGCCATCCGGCCTCCCCGGCGCTGGACGAGGAGACGGGACGGAAGATCGTCGAGGATGCGGCGGTTTCCTACGCCCCGCTGGGCATCGAGCTGACGGCCCGCTTCGAGGAGATCCACGCGACCTCGGCGGAGGTGGACGACCTGTTCGCGGCGGCCAAGGAGCACGTCGGCGGCAGTCGCCCCGACGACGTGGACATCGTCTATCTGATGACCAGGAAGAACATCACCCGGGACGGGAGCAGTTCCGTGGCCGGGGTCGCCGACTGCATCGGGGGCCTGGAGGATCCACGCCGGGCGTTCGTCATCGGCCAGACGATCGAGCCCTTCGAGCTCGGGACCCTGTGGTTCTCCCTGTACGGGTCGGCGAAGGTGCTCGCGCATGAGGTCGGACACCTGCTGGGGGCCCACCACCACTACGCGAACTGCGTCGAGGGCGTCCCCGACGAGCTCGACGAGGGGGGTGTGACGCCGTGCACCCTGATGGCGCCCGACCTCACGCTGCTGTCCCGCACCATCGGGGTCGGGAACACCGCGGTGATGCGGGCCCGGGTCTGGGCGTACGCCAGGGGCTGACCTACTCGCCCATCACCTTGATCACCAGGCGCTTGCGCCGGCGTCCGTCGAACTCGGCGTAGAAGATCGCCTGCCACGGTCCGAGGTCGAGGTCGCCGTCGGTGACCGGGACGATGACCTGGTGGTGGACGAGCAGGTTCTTCAGGTGCGCGTCCCCGTTGTCCTCGCCCCCGGCGTGGTGGCGGTAGTCGCCGGGGTCGGGCAGGAGCCGTTGCGCGACATCGTTGGCGGGATCCTTCCAGGAGGGCGGGGCGATCTTGTCGAGCCACTCCAGGGTGTCGGCGAGGATCCCCGGCTCGTCGTCGTTGACCCAGACCCCTGCGGTGATGTGCATCGCGGAGACGAGGACCATACCCTCGCGCACACCCGCCTCACGGACGGCCTTCCTGACGTCCTCGGTGATCCGGACGAACTCCCGCCGTCCGGCGGTCTGGAAGTGCATGTACTCGGTATGCGTCTTCATCGCGGCCTCCCTTCTTTTCCAAGGAGCGTACCGGGCAGGAATCGTCCGGGTTCGCACCGAATCCCTGGAGAGATACTTGACGCACTGGTCAAGAAGCCGAGGAGGGGTGCATGCGACGCAGAAGGGCACTGCTGGGAGGCGCAATCGCGCTGTGTCTCACGCTCACAGGTTTCCCGGGCGCGAGCCCGGCCATCGGAAACGGGGCCCCCGCGGCCGGATGGGGACACCCCTTCGCGGAGGACCCGGCCTTCGGTGACGGCGAAGGCGAAGGTCATGCTCCGGAGACGATCGAGGAGTCGAAGCGCACGCCGCCGGCGGTCAGCGTCGCCGTGCTGCCCGACGGGCGGATCCTGTACTGGGGAGGCCTGGAGGGACTCGAGGATTCGGCGGCGCCACTGGCGCTGGACGCCGGCCGTTCGGCGACGCTGAGCCGGGCCCGGGTGCTCGACCTGCGCGACGGCACGCCCTCATGGTCGACCCCGACCCCCGAGTTCGGCGGGGAGACGGACATGTTCTGCGCCGACCAGCGCCTGCTCCACGACGGCAGGCTGCTCGTCGCCGGGGGCACGATCTACCGCAACGACCCGGTCGACCTGACCCCGGTCACGGGCCCGGAGGGCCCCGGGGGCACGGCGGAACTGTTCGGGAGCAACGAGACCCGGCTCTTCGACCCCGAGGTCGGCGAGCACGGGACGTTCTCGCCCGCCGACGAGATGAACCATGGCCGCTGGTACCCGACGCTCGTCACCCTGCCCGACGGCCGGGTCTTCGTGGCCTCGGGCGTCGAGCGGCTGCTCTACAACGACAAGGGGCTCAACGTCCACGCCACCGAGATCTTCGATCCGGAGACGGGGGCCTGGACCGACAACGGTTCCGACGGTGAGACCTCCCTGCCGCTGTTCGCACGGATGCACCTGCTTCCCGACGGGAAGGTCTTCTACGGCGGCGTGGGCCAGATGTGGAGCCCCTTCGGCCAGGCGGTGGACGAAGCGCTCTGGCACCTCCACAAGACCTACGATCCCGCGGAGAACAGCTGGGAGATCGCCGGCCTCGGCGGCCATGGGGCCCGCAGCGGCGCCTTTTCGGTGATGCTCCCGCTGGCCCCGCCCTATGACGAGGCGCGGATCCTCGTGGGCGGCGGAACCCTCGGGACCTCGCCGGGCTCCTACGTGTCCAATTCACTGACCGAGATCGTCACCGTGAACGACGGGATGTCCTCGGTCGAGCGGGGGCCGGACCTGAACAACGACCGGTGGTACTCCAGCGGCGTGCTCCTGCCGGACGGCGGCGTGGTGGCCGTGAACGGTGCCACCGCCGACGAGGTCATCGCACCGGGGACGGAGTTTCCGGTGCGCCAGGCGGAGCTGTTCGACGGTGAGAGCTGGGTGCCGCTGGGTGAGGGCTCGCGGGACCGCACCTACCACAACGCAGCCGTACTGCTCGCCGACGGCCGTGTGCTGGTGACGGGCCACTCGCCGATCAACACGCTGTACGGCCCGACCGGCGACAACGGCCTCCGGGATGCGATCGGGACGGCCAACAACTTCAAGGATCCGTCCTTCGAGATCCTGACGCCCCCGTACCTGTCGAACGGGGACCGGCCGGTGATCGAGCTCGCGCAGAAGGGCATCGCCTGGACGGAGAGCTCCGCGGCGGCCTTCCCGCTGACGGTGGACGACGCGGACGCCATCGAACGGGTGGTGCTGATGCGGCTGCCGTCCACCACCCACGTCACCGACGCGGACATGCGCGCCGTGGAGCTCGCGTACGAGCAGACCGGCCAAAAGACCCTCGATGTGACGGGGCCCCCGAACGGCAACGTGGCCCCTCCGGGCTACTACTACCTGTTCGTCCTGAACGACGCCGGGACGCCGTCCAAGGCCCGCGTCGTGAAGGTCGGCTCCACCCCGGACGTCGGCCAGGCCGACGCCCCCATGGGCCTGTAGGGGTGGGGCGAGGTTGTCGCGCGGCGGCGGCGCGCAGCGCCGCCGCCGCGGCCTTCGCCCTCGTGAGCGGGCACTTCGCCCTCGCCCACGAGGGCGAAGTGCCCTTCCGCAGCATCCTCGACCGCGTCCAGCCGGAGATCGACGGCCTCGAGGTGCGGGTCCTGCACTCCGTGCAGCCGGTGATCGAGGTGCGCAACCGGACCGGTGGGGTGCTCGACATCCCCGGTGTGCACGGCGAGCCGTTCCTGCGGATCCACGCCGACCGCGTCGAGGTGAACGAGGCGTCCCCGACCCACGCCGCCTCCACGGGTCCGTTCGGCCCCCGCCCGGCGCCCCCCGGCGACGGTGACGCGGAGGCTCGCTGGCGGACCGTCGAGCGGGACCGGTGGCAGTGGTTCGATCCCCGGATCCGGATCGACGTGCGGGAGGAGCAGGCGGTCGATCCCGAGGCGGGATCCGTCCACGAGTGGAGGATCGAGGCGGCGCTGGACGAGCGTGCCGTGACCATCGAGGGGCACATCGAGCGTCGGGAGGTGCACGGCCATCTCGTCACCCTCCTGGAGGAGGTCCCGGAGATCGACGGACTGGAGATCCGGGTTCTGGAGGGCCGGATCCCCGCGGTGTTCGTGCGCAACGAGACGGGTGAGGTGCTGGAGGTGCCGGGTCTGGAGGGGGAGCCCTTCCTGCGCATCGGTCCGGACGGGGTCGAGGGCAACCAGCGCTCGCCGTCCTTCTATCTGGCGGGAACCCAGCGCATCCGGGACGTGCCCCCCGACGCCGACGCCGCGGCCCCACCGGAGTGGGTGGAGCTGTCCGGCCGGCCGTTGTGGGCGTGGCTCGAATACCGGGCCCGGGCCCCCGAAGACGTGGAACCCGTCCTGCTCGGAGAGGAGCGGAGGATCATCTTGCGGTGGACCACGCCGATGGAGCTCGGCGGCGGAGCGCTCGAGGTGGCCGGCGCCGTCGAATGGGTGCCCGCGGTGGCGCCCACCGCGGAGCGGCGTCCGTGGATCGTCGTGGTCGTCGTGGTGCTCGTCCTGGCGGCGGGCGGGGTGTTGGTGGTGCTTCGGAGGTCGTGAGGGCACCCGCCGAGGTCGCCGATCAGAGCGCGGCGCTCACGCCACCTCCGTCAGCGCCCGGACGGCCCGGGCGGCGATCGCCGGGACCGCGTGTTCGAGCTGGGGGAACATCGGGTCGTCGGTCGTGCCCCGCAGGTGGCGGGCGTAGGAGCCTTCGAGGATGATGGCGAGCTTCCACGTCGCCAGTGCCGTGTAGAAGGGCAGATCCCGCATCGACCGTCCCGTACGCCGCTCGTAGCGCGAGGCGAGCTCGGCGCGCGCCGGGAAGCCGGGCAGCCTGGTGAGATCCCCGGTGTCGGTCTCCCGTTCGGCGGGCGGGTCGCCGGGCTCCCGCCAGTAGGAGAGCATCCAGCCCACGTCCGCGAGCGGCTCCCCGAGCGTCGACATCTCCCAGTCGAACACGGCCACGAGACGCGGCGGGACGCCGTGGCCGTACATCACGTTGTCGAGCTTGTAGTCGCCGTGGACGATCGTCGACGGTCCGCTCGGCTCGGGGATCCGCTCGGCGAGCCGTCCGGCGACCGTCCAGAGATCCGGAACCTCGCGCGCCTGCCGGGTGGTCTCCGCCGCACCGGCGAGCTGCTTCGTCCACCGCGCCACCTGCCTCTCGACGTACCCGTGGGGCTTCCCGAACCCCTCGAGGCCGGCGGCGCGGTGATCGACGGCGTGGATCTCCGCGAGGGCGTCCACCAACTCGCGGCCGAGCGCCGGACGGTGCTCCTCGGTGATGTCCGGGGGAAGCTCCGCGCGCAGCACGCGGCCGTCCACGGCCTCCATGAGATAGAAGGGCGCCCCGATCACGCTCTCGTCGGTGCACAGGGCCACGGGACGGGGAGCGCGCACGGGGGTGCCGGCCAGCGCACTCAGGACACGGTGTTCGCGGACCACATCGTGGGCGGTGGGCAGGTAGGGGGGCCGCGGGGGGCGGCGCAGCACGAGCCGCTCGTGCCCCCGGTGCACGAAGAACGTCTCGCAGGAGTGTCCGGCCTGGTGACGGCGGACGGCGACCGGCCCGTCGCCGTCCGGAAGGTGGCGGTCCAGCCAGCGTGTGAGGGCGTCGGGGTCGACCAGGGGCGCCCGGTGGGTGTCCATGGCAGCCATTCGACCACAGCCCCGGGGGCCCGGACGAACACCAGAGGGTTCCGCTCTGGCGTAGAATCGAATTCTGAAACCGCCGGTACAGATAAGGGAGGATGGCGATGGCGCGTTCGATCGAGGACATCGTCCGGGAGGTCGAAGGCTCTGACGTGAAGGGCCTGGTGAAGGTCGACGTCGACGACGTCTATCAGCAGATGGACCACATGCTGCAGGCGCGACCCTCGCCGCTGGATCTCTACAACCGCTGGGAGAAGCAGCAGTGGGCGGTGGCCGACCTCGACTTCACCCAGGACAAGATCGACTGGGCGAACATGTTCGAGCCGATCCGCGAGCAGCTCCAACGGACGATGACGCTGTTCTTCATCGGGGAGCAGGCGGTCACCGACACGCTGGCGCCGATCGTCCACGCGGCCCCCACCGAGGAGGACCGGATCTTCCTGTCCACCCAGATCGTGGACGAAGCCCGGCACACCGTGTTCTTCATGCGGTTCTTCGACGAGGTCCTCGGGGTTTCGGGCGGGCTCCACGGCGCGCTGGAGTCGGTGCGCCCCGACGCCGTGGCCGGATTCCGGAAGATCTTCGACCACCAGCTCGTCGAAGCCACCGACCGGGTCCGCGAGAACCCGACCGACTACGAGTCGTGGCTGCGGGGCATCACGATCTACCACCTCGTCGTCGAGGGGATGCTCGCACTGACCGGACAGAAGTTCCTGCTGCGTACGATCCGTAACGTCAACGTGATGCCCGGCTTCTACGGGGGGTTCACCGCGGTGACGCGCGACGAGTCCCGCCACGTGAACTACGGGGTCGGCGTGCTGCGCGAAGGGGTCCTGAAGGGGCATGCGAAGCTGATCGAGGAGACGATCTCGGAGCTGCTCGAGCCGGCATGCTGGACGATCTTCGCCCCCGACCGGAAGTTCGCCCTGAGCGACCCCGAGCTGATCCCCGAGGATCTGCGGGTGAACCCGCGGGAGATCATCGACTTCTCGCTGCACTCACTCACCAAGCGGCTGCGCGTCGCGGGCATCGCCCAGGACTTCCTCGACCACGTGACCAAGACGGGCAACGAGTACTACGTGCGGTGCATCGACGAGTACGAGCAGAACCACAGCGAAGACCACCCGATCCGCTGGTACGACCGCCGGGCATCGTAGCCCCGACGCATCGGGGAGGATCGTGGGGGCCGCCGTCATGGCGGCCCCCACGAGTCTCATCCGGCTGTCAGTCCGCGATGGTCCCGTGGACCTCCCGATCCTCCATCACCGTGCCGTCGCCGGTCAGGAACCGGACCGACGTCTCGTAGCTATCGGATTCCTCCGAGCCGAGGGGCCCGGCGATCCGCACCGGAGTCCCGTCCACGACGGGATACACGATGCGGTAGTCGCCGAGGTCGTGTGCGAGCCATGTGGCCCCCTCGGGCACGGGTACGGAGATGAAGCCGATGGTGGTTCTCCCGTCGGGGACGATACCGAGGCGGCCTCCTGAAACCGCGAGCTGCCGGTCGTCCCAAGGTGCGCGCATTTCTCCCCCGATGACCAGCTCGCCGCCGTCGGAGACGGCGTCGCACCCTGCCAGGACACGGCTGGACGCGGAGTCGTCGTCGCCGCTGCGGGCGTCGAAGGTCACGCTGGCGCCGAAGGCACCGACGTAGCCGACGAGGAATGTGCCGCGAACCTCGTGGTCGTCCCGGCACTCCCGGACGAGCGGGTGGTTCTCGTTGAGCTGCGTCGCTCCGATCACGGGAGTGCCGGCCCCCGGAGCCACGTCCAGGGGGACGGGCCCGGGCGTGCTGCCGTCGGCAAGCTTCGACGGCGGACCGGTCGGAGCCGGCCCGGCCGGCGTGGGCGTGGGCGCGGCCTGCGGGGCGGGGGCCTGCGTGCACCCCACACCCACCAGGCACACCGCCAGCACCAGCGCGGCGCCCACGCGACGATCCGCCATCCGGCTCACCTGGATCCCCCCTTTCGCTCCCGGTTTCAGTCAGGCTCCTTGATGCACAGGGCCCCGCACGGATCGTTCGGGTCGGGGACGATCCATCCCGTCCGCTGCACGCCCTTGTAGGCCGAGCTCCCCCGGTACGATCGCGGCCACTCTCCCGTCCCGTCCGCCTCCGACTTCGCCTCCACGATAAGGTCCAGGTTCAAGGGGCTGGCGTCGGGTACTGCGAGCATGCCGATGTGGCCGTCCTTCGCGAGGGCGTCCATGAGCCGGAGCTCGGACTTGCTCACGTTGACGCTCTGCGCCGGCTCGGCGTACTTGAAGCTGGTCGACACGTAGGGTCCGTGGACGTAATGGAGGAGCGGCCAGTACGAGAACCCCGTGCCCTTGATCGGGAGGAACCAGGACTTGAAGGTGAAGCCGGAGCAATCGCCTCCTTCGCCCCCGGTCCAGCGCTCCTTAAGCGGATCGTTCGGCTGATCGTCGACGCCGTTGGCGTTCCAGCAGCCGCCGTCCCACTGGTACCCGTCGCCCTCCGCGGTCCGCGCGTAGGCCCGGGCCCCCTCGCGGCTCTTCGGGAATGCCTCGACCTCCTCGAAGTGGTCGAGGGGCGCGCACCACTCGTCTCGGAAGTGCGGTTCGGCCCGGTGGCCCGCCGCCGCGGGTGCGGCGACGAGACCGACGAGCAGCGCCGCGAGGGCCGCGGCGATCACGGATCGCATGGGTGCGGTCATGACGTCTCACCTCCCAGTGCGTAACGCACGATCTGGGCACCGGATGGCGCCGTCCGGAGCTGGTAGAGGTCACCGTCGGGGCCGAGCCGGAAGCGGCCCACCGCTCCCGTCTCCGCCCAGTCGGCCTCGGGGGCCTGGAAGTCCTCCCGCACCCCGTCGGGACCGAGCCGCAGGACGCGGTAGACCTTCGCGGTCTCGGTCCACACGGCCACGACGAGCACGATCTCGTCGCCGCGCTCGCCGAACAGCTGGACCTCCCCGAATCTGGGGCCGTCGCCGGTGCCCGGGCGGAGCAGCCGCCAGGACGCCTGGGTCTCGTCCCCCTTGGCCCGGGTCAGGCGGATCTCCTCGTCTGTGGCCTTGACCACGACTTGGAGGCCGCCGGCGACCGGCAGCCCCGCCTTCATCCGCGAGAGCTGGGCGACCGGCGACAGCGCCTTCCCGAGGGCGTCGTAGACCGGCATCCATCCCGCCGCCGGCAGCTGGTACACGTAGGGCCCGTCGGGGCCCATCCGCACCATCGCCGGGATGCGTTCGGCGATCCGCGCGGAGCGCAGGACCTTCCCCTGGTGGTCGAAGGTCTTGAGCAGCGGACGACCCGTGTCGGGTGGACGGCTCTCGAGCAGATGCACACGGCCCTTGGGGCCGACGGTGATGTCCGGGAGGCCGCCGGTGATGGCCACCGACGCCGTCCGGAACGAGCCGTCGCGCCCCGCACGGACGATGCGCCCGTTCACCACGTCGGCGACGACCAGCGTGCCGTCGGAGGCGACGTCGAACGCGGAAGGTCCGGAGACCTCCTGGTCGGGGAGCGCGTGCACGCCGAGCTCGCCGTGGCCGTCACCCCACCCGGCGGACAGCACGACCTCGTCGGGCTCGCGGAGCGTGCTCAGCGACTCGACAGGCAACTCGATGGGTCCGGGCAGGGCAACCACCCACACGCGGTTTGGGGACCCGGAGCCTTCGCTCGGATGCTCGACGGTCCGGCCCCCGGCTTGGATCCGGGCGTAGTACTGGAAGGCGTCGGGGCGCACGAGGCGCGCCGGCACCTGCGCGTAGTACCGGTAGTTGCGCTGCCAGTCGCCGCGACGGAGCGGGAACCGCTCCCACAGCAGCCCCGTGGCGTGCCTCACGTAGACCGAACCCTCGGCCGGGCAGACCTCACCCTCGGGATCGGTGCAGGCCACGTCGTACTCCACCTCGACCGGCTGGTCGGCGACCGCGACCAGCGGCGGGTTGTGGTAGACGCGCACCTTGTTCATGCCGCCGCCTCGGCCGTCGTCGACGGCCATCGCCGTTCCCGGACCCGGTGTCTGCCAGGCGAACGCCGCGAGGACCACGAACACGACGGCGGGCACGGCCACCTGATGGCGCTTGCGCCATGTCGATCTCATCCACCTCACCTCCTCATCAGCCAAGCCCGGAGCGAAGGCCGCCGCCGGGCGAACGGGGAAGACGAGGAAGATCTCCGTGGGGGGAGCCGTCGGTGACGGGGAGGTCACCGGGACCAGAACCCTAGCAGCCGCCACCGACACGCCGAGGACGGGACGGTCGCTCGGCGTAGACTGACGGCGAACGAAAGGGGGTGAACGCCTTGGAGGAGGTACGGCTCACGCGGTACTCCCACGGCGCCGGTTGAGCGTGCAAGCTCGGGCTTGAGGACCTCGGGGAGGTCCTGCGGAGTCTCGGTCCCGCGACGGGGACCGACCCGGCCGTGCTCGTCGGGCTCGATGCCCGCGACGACGCGGCCGTGGTCCACCTGTCGGGGTCGGACGCGCTCGTCCTCACCCTGGACTTCTTCACGCCCGTGGTCGACGACGCCTACACCTGGGGGCGGATCGCAGCGGCGAACGCCGTCAGCGACGTGTACGCGATGGGCGGACGGCCCCTCGTGGCCCTCAACATCGCCGGGTGGCCCCGCGACACGCTCCCGCTCGACCTGCTCGGCGAGGTCCTGCGCGGCGGACTGGAGACCGCAGCTCGTGCCGGCATGGCCATCGTGGGAGGGCACACGGTGGACGACCCCGAACCCAAGTACGGGATGTGCGTCGTCGGCCTCGCGGCACCCGATCGTCTGCTCACCCTCGACGCCGCCCGGCCCGGCGACGTCCTCGTCCTCACCAAGCCCGTTGGCACCGGCATCGTGACCACCGGGATCAAGCGCGACGAGGCCCCAGCAGACGCGGTCGAGGCGGCGGTGGCCTCGATGATCCACCTGTCCGGCGTGGCCTCGACGGCCGTGGTCGCGGCCGGCGTGCGCGCGTGCACGGATGTGACCGGGTTCGGTCTGCTCGGGCATCTGCACCGGATGCTCCTGGCCTCCGGAGCCGCCGCAGAGGTCTCGGTGGACGCCGTGCCCCTGCTTCCGGGCGTCCGCGACCTCGCCGCCGACGGGCTGGCCCCCGGAGGGACCCATCGCAACCTCGAGGCCATGGCCGCCCACGTCGACTGGGCAGCGACCGGCGACGTCGACCGGATCGTGTTGTGCGACGCGCAGACCTCGGGGGGGCTCCTCGCCGCCTGCCCCCCGGAGGCGCTGGAGGGCCTGCTCGCGGCCCTGTCCGGCGAACCGGCGGCGGCGGTGATCGGACGGGTCGTCGAGGGGCCGGCGGGTCGCGTCGAGGTGGGTGGGTGAGCGGACCGGCTGATCGCGGCGACCTGGCTCCCGTGGTCTCCAGCGTCCTGGACGTGGTCGGGAACACGGTGATGGTGTCCCTGGGGGCCGAGGAGGGATGCGCCGAGATCCGTCTGAAGGTGGAGGGCGACAACCCCTCCGGGTCGATCAAGGACCGCGCCGTTCTGGCGATGATCGAGGACGCCGAGGAGCACGGCACGCTGGTGTCCGGCCGGACGATCGTCGAGGCCTCCGCCGGGAACACGGCGACGGCGCTGGCCGTGATCGGGCGGGCCAAGGGATACCACGTGGTCGTGGTGGCCCCCGAGGACATCCCGCAGGTGCGCCGTGCCAACCTCGAGATCCTCGGCGTGGAACTCGATCTGACCCCGTCCGACGAACGGATGACGGGGGCGATCGAGCGCGCCGACCGCCTGGCCCGCGAGGGCGCATTCGTGCTCCGGCAGTTCTCGAACGAGGCCGCGGTCCGGGCCCACCGGGTCACCGGGGAGGAGATCTGGGAGCAGTGCGGGGGCCGCGTGGACGCCCTGGTGGCCGGTGTCGGAACGGGGGCCACCCTCACCGGCGCGGGTGCGGTGCTCAAGGAGCGTGACGCTGCGTGCCGTGTGGTGGCGGTGGAGCCCGCGGAGTCGGCGGTGCTGTCCGGGGGCCGTCCGGGGCCGCACCGGATTCCGGGCATCGGGGCGGGATTCGTCCCGCCGCTGCTGCGGCGCGAGCTCGCCGACGAGGTCTACCCGGTGCCGTGGTGGGAGGCGCACGAGGCCATCCGGGAGCTCGGGCGCCAGGTCGGGCTCTTCGTGGGCCCTTCGACCGGCGCGGTGCTCATCGCGGCGCGGGCGGCCGCCCGCAAGCTGGGGGAGGGTCGGCGGGTGGTGGGGATCGCCGCCGACTGGGGAGAACGCAACATCGGTGTGCTGGTCGAGCCCGCTCCCTGACGGGGCCCGCCCCGCGGCGGGCCGGGGGGTGTCCGGGCGTTCCACCAGGCGATGAGGCGGGCATCGCGGCGGTGAGGGCTCTATGATGGCTGCAGGTTGTATCTAGACCCTGCGGGCCTCCCGCCGGACGCCTACGACCCTTGCGAGCAGGACGGATGTGATGCTGCGCCTACCGAAGAAGTTCGCGGATGCGATCATCGCCCAGTCGAGGGCGGAATACCCCAACGAGGCCTGCGGGTTGCTCGCTGGGACGGACGGCGCGGCCACCCGGATCTACCCGATGACCAACGCGGAGCGGTCCCCGGTGATCTACCGCATGGAGCCCAAGGAGCAGCTCAGGGTGTTCAACGAGATCGAGGAGGCGGGCCTGGATCTCGTGGGCATCTACCACTCCCACACCCGCTCGGTGGCCTACCCCTCGAACACCGACGTCTCGCTCGCCTACTACCCGGAGGCGGTCTACCTGATCGCGAGTCTCGCCGACACCGGGCAGCCCGACCTGCGGGGGTTCAGCATCGTCGACGGGAAGGTGCAGGAGGTCGAGTTGGAGTTCGAGGACGGATGACCGACCTCACCGACACCCAGGTGCAACGCTACGCCCGGCACATCATCCTGCCCGAGGTGGGCGGCGATGGGCAGCGGAGGCTGCTGGAGGCCGCGGTCCTGGTGCTGGGCGCAGGTGGGCTCGGATCGCCGGTGGCGATGTACCTGGCGGCCGCCGGCGTCGGCGCCATCGGGTTGGCGGACTTCGACGAGGTGGACATCACGAACCTCCAGCGCCAGATCCTGCACACCACGGCCGATCTCGGACGGGCGAAGACCGCGTCGGGGGCGGACACCATCCGCGCTCTGAACCCGGACGTCGACGTGATCGCGATCGACGAGCGCCTGACGAGCTCCAACGCGCTCGAGCTGGTCGGACGGTACGACGTGGTGGTCGACGGGAGCGACAACTTCCCGACCCGGTACCTGGCCAACGACGCCTGCCATCTGACCGGAACACCACTCGTCCACGGAGCGATCTTCCAGTTCGAGGGGCAGGCTACGACTCTCGACCCCCGGCGCGAGGAGTCGCCCTGCTACCGGTGCATCTTCTCCCAGCCGCCTCCACCCGGGTCGGTCCCCAACTGCGCCCAGGCTGGGGTGTTCGGCGTGCTGGCCGGCACCATCGGCACGATCCAGGCCTCGGAGGCGATCAAGCTGATCCTGGGCCTGGGTGAGCCGCTCGTCGGGAGACTGCTCCTGTACGATGCGCTCGACATGCGGTTCTCGCAGGTGCGTGTCACGCGGGATCCGCGGTGCCCGTTGTGTGGTCCGTCCCCCGAGATCACGTCGCTGATCGACTACGAGGAGTTCTGTGGAGTGAGGAGCCAATGAGCGTTCAGGTCCGCATCCCAACCGTCCTGCGCAAGCACACCGCCGGTGAGTCCCAGATCGAAGGCAGTGGCGGCAACGTCCGCGACGTGCTCGAGGACGTCGACGGCCGCCACCCCGGGTTCCGCGACCAGGTCGTGGACCCGGACGGCAAGCTGCACCGGTTCATCAACCTGTACGTCAACGACGAGGACGTCCGGTACCTCGACGCCCTCGACACCAAGGTGTCCGACGGCGACATCGTCAGCATCCTCCCGGCGGTAGCAGGAGGCTGATCGGGTGCGCTACGAGTCCATCGTCGACGCGATCGGGAACACGCCGCTCGTCCGCCTGACGCGGCTGGCCCCCGAAGGCGTCCGGCTCTACGCGAAGCTCGAGGGGCACAACCCCACCGGCTCCGTGAAGGATCGGATCGCGCGGGCGATGCTCGAGGCCGCCGATCGCGACGGTCAGCTCGACGAGGACCGCGTCCTGCTCGAGCCCTCCTCCGGCAACACCGGGATCTCGCTGGCGCTGATCTGCCGGTTGAAGGGCGTCCGGCTGGCCGTGGTGATGCCCGAGTCGGTGTCCGTGGAGCGGCGGCGGCTGCTCGAGATGTACGGGGCCGAGGTTCACCTGTCCCCGGGGGACCAGGGTACGAACGGTGCGATCCGGGTCGCGGAGGAGATGGCCCGCCAGAACCCCAAGTACCTGATGCTCAACCAGTATGAGAACGCTGCCAACCCCGCCGCCCACGAGCTCGGCACCGCCGAGGAGATCCTCCGGGACCTGCCGGAGATCGACATGTTCGTGGCGGGTCTCGGCACCGGCGGCACGCTCACCGGCGTCGGCCGCCGGCTGAAGCGGCACAACCCGGAGGTGAAGGTGGTGGCCGCGGAGCCGCCCGCAGGCGACCTCGTACAGGGCCTGCGGTCGCTCGACGAGGGCTACATCCCCCCGATCCTCGACCCGAACGTCATCGACCGGAAGTTCATGGTCTCCTCGGCCGATTCCTTCCGCATGACCCGTGAGTTGTTCGAGAAGGAGGGGATCTTCGCTGGGATCTCGTCGGGGGCCGCCCTCCACGGCGCCCTGCGCGCCGTCGGCGCCCTGGATGCCCGGGTCGTGGTCGTGCTGCTGGCCGACGGGGGATGGAAGTACCTGTCGACCGGGGTGCACACCGAGGATCCCGAGCACGTCGAGAAGGCCATGGAGGGCCAGATCTGGTGGTAGGCTCCCGGCCGTGAGCGACCGGCCGATCGGCATCTTCGACTCCGGACTCGGGGGCCTCACGGTGGCCCGGGCGGTGATCGACTACCTGCCCAACGAGTCGATCATCTACTACGGTGACACCGCCCGCACGCCCTACGGTCCCCAGCCGCTGGAGCACATCCACCGCTACGCCCGCGAGATCATCAGCTTCCTGCTGGAGCAGGACGTGAAGCTGATCGTGGTGGGATGCAACGCGGCGTCGTCGGCGCTGCGTCGGTTGGGCCGCCCCGAGGTGCCGGTGCCGCTCGTGGACGTGATCGATCCGCCCGCCCACACTGCCGTCCGGCTCACCCGCAACCGGCGGATCGGGGTGATCGGGACGGCGGCGACGGTGGGGTCGCGCATGTACGAGGAGGCCGTCGAGCGCACGCGCCGCAC
This sequence comes from uncultured Actinomycetes bacterium, assembly GCA_964560135.1. GTDB lineage: Bacteria > Actinomycetota > JAICYB01 > JAICYB01 > JAICYB01 > CAZLKN01. Next base: position 65,332 of record CAZLKN010000006.1, read on the forward strand.
CGTGGAGGTGATCTCGCAGGTGTGTCCCAGATTCGTGGAGTTCGTCGAGCGGGGAGAAACGGTCGGCGGGGCGGTGCTCGAGGCCGCCCACGACTACCTCGAGCCGCTGCGGACCGCCGGGGTGGACACCCTCGTGCTCGGCTGCACCCACTACCCGCTGCTGATGGGGACGATCCAGTACGTGATGGGGTCCGACGTCCTGCTGGTCTCGTCGGCGGAGGAAGCCGCCAAGGACGTCTACACGGTGCTGATGGCCAACCACCTGCTCCGGCAGGACCCCGATCCGCCGTCCTACGAGTTCCTGGCCTCCGGGGAGGAGGAGGGGTTCCTGCGACTCGGGCACCGGTTCCTCGGCCCGGAGATCGCTGCGGTGAAGCGGCACCCGGTCGGCGGGAGCTGAGGCGGGTTCACCCGCCCGAGGGGGCCCGGATACGCTATGCCGATGCGGATCACGGTCCTGGGATGCGGAGCGGCCTATCCACGACCCGGTGGGGCCTGCTCCGGGTTCCTCGTGGAGGGCGGTGGCGTGAACGTGCTGGTTGATGCCGGGAACGGCATCTTCTCGCGGCTCACCGAGCGCATCCCCCACGGGGAGGTGGACGCCCTCGTTCTGTCCCACTCCCACGCGGACCACATCGCCGACGTGCTGCCGCTGATGTACGCGCGCGGCTTCGATGGCGACACGGAGTCCCCGGTGCCGGTGTACGCCCCGCCCGACGTCCGGTCGGTGGTTTCGGCGCCGCTGGGATCGGGATCCATCGGCATCTTCGAACGCGTCTTCACCTGGCGCCCGGTCGCCGATGCGTTCGAGGTGGGGGATCTGCGCTTCGAGGCTTTCCGGACGGTGCACCCCGTGGAGACCTACGGCCTGCGCATCTCGGAGGCAGGTGTGAGCTGTGTCTACACGGCCGACACGGCGGGGTTCCCGGAACTCCCGGGCCACTGCCGTTCGGCCGAGCTCCTGATCTGCGAGGCCACCTTCGTCGGGGACGAGGAGGGGCCCCCCGGGATGCACCTCTGGGCCCGGGAGGCGGGCGAGATCGCGGCGAAGGCGGAGGTCGGGCAACTCCGGCTCACACACGTATGGGCCTCCCACGATCTGTCCCAGGCCGTCCAGGAGGCTGCCGGGGGCTTCGATGGAGATCTGGAGGCGGCCCGGGACGGCGACACGTACGAGCTCTGAGCGCGCCGCCGTACCCATCTGCCACACTGGCGCGCATGGCAGCATCTCAACGACACGACGGACGTGCGCCCGACCAGCTCCGGCCGGTGCGCATCCAGCGCGGATTCCTCGACTTCGCGGAGGCGTCGTGTCTGGTCGAATTCGGCCGCACCCGCGTGGTCTGCGCCGCGTCGGTCGAGAACCGCGCGCCGCAGTGGCTCGCGGGGAAGGGACGGGGATGGGTGACGGCGGAGTACTCGATGCTTCCCCGCTCCACGCCCGAGCGCTCCCCGCGGGAGGCGGCGCGCGGCAGGCTGTCCGGACGCACCCAGGAGATCCAGCGTCTGATCGGACGTTCCCTGCGCTCCGTCGTGGACCTGTCCGCGTTGGGTGAACGCACGATCACGATCGACTGCGACTGCCTGGTCGCCGACGGCGGCACCCGCACGGCGGCGATCACGGGTGGCTTCGTGGCCCTGGCGGAGGTCGTCCGGGCTCTGGCAGGCGAGGGCCAGGCCTCCGGCAACGCCATCCGCGACAACGTCGCGGCGGTGAGCGTGGGTATCGCGGGTGGGATGGTTTGCCTGGACCTCGACTACGCCGAGGACTCCACGGCCGAGGTCGACATGAACGTGGTGATGACGGGCGAGGGCCGATTCGTGGAGGTGCAGGGGACGGCCGAGGAGGGCACCTTCGACAAGGCGATCCTGGATGCCATGCTGGACACGGCGGCGCGGGGGATCACCGAGCTCGTGGCCGTGCAGCGTGCGGTGCTGGAGGAGGCGTAGCGGGTGCAGCTCGTCTTCGCTACCCAGAACCCCGGCAAGCTCCGCGAAGCGCGGGCGATCCTCGAGGGGTCCGGACTCGAGCTCGCCGTCCGCCCGATGTGGATCGGCCAGGAGGAGACCGGGCTGACCTACCTGGACAACGCCCGGGCCAAGGCGGCGGCCGTCGCGCGGCTGACGCGCTGCACAGTCCTCGCCGAGGACGCGGGACTCGAGGTGGACGCCCTCACGGGTCTCCCCGGCCCCCGGTCCGCCCGGTTCGCGGGCCCGATGGCCACCGACGACCAGAACAACGCCAAGCTGCTCCGTCTCCTCGAGAGCATCCCCGACGATCGGCGTACCGCGCGGTACCGGGCCGTCGCGCTGGTGCGGCTGCCGTCGTCGGCCGAGGTGTGGGCCGAGGGGGTCTTCGAGGGCCGCATCATCGCCGGGCCCCGGGGCGAGGGCGGGTTCGGCTACGACCCACTGTTCGTGCCGGCCGGAGCCGACCGCACGGCCGCGGAGTTCGCGTTCGACGAGAAGAACGCGGTCTCCCACCGGGCTGTGGCCCTGCGCGGGCTCGTCGAGCGGCTCCGGTCCGCTGGGATCTGAGGACCTACATCTGCAGGATGGGTTCCTCCAGGCAGCGGCGATCCGGCCCGGTGACGATCCAGAGGAAGGCGAACCCGCGTCGCGTCAGCCGGACGCTCTCGCCGTCGTCGCGTTCCAGGTCGACCCCCCGGAGGATGAGGCAGTCGCCGGCGTCCAGGATCTCGTTGCCGTCGTCGGTGACCTCGAGGAGCAGCAGCAGGTGCGTCCCCTCGCTCTGCTCTGTGACCTCGAAGGGGACGGTGCCGTCCACGGTGTTGCGGATCTGCTCCTCGATGCCCTGTGACCACGCCCGGACGCCGCACAGCCCTGCGCAGCGGGTCACGAACCCCAGGTAGCGGCTCACCAGGCCGACGTCTCGCACGGGCGCGACATCGGTGACCACGAAGGGCTCCTCGGCGGGCAACACAGGCACGGAGACCAGGAGACGGTCGCCTTCGGTGATGCTCACCGAGTAGGTCTCCAGGGCTTCACGCGAGGGAGCGTCGTCGTCCCCGCCGCAGGCGGCCACCGAGAGGGCGAGCGCGGTCAGGAGGGCGGTCGTGCGGAGGAATCGTGCGGGGTCCACGTCCCGGCCAGCCTAACGCACCCGGAATGAGCGAGGTGGCGTTCTCAGGTCCGCCGGACCACGACCACGGGTTCGAGCTGACCGGTGGTGTACCGGTCACGGCACGCGCCGCGCTGGCGTTTGCCGGATGAGGTCTTCGGCAGCGTCCCCGGCGACACGAGGACGACCTCCTCCGGGCCCCGCTGGAGTTTCTGCCTGAGCACCTCGATCGTCTGTCGGCCCACGAGTTCCGCCTCGTCGGGCGACACGGTGGTCTCCGCCACGACGACCATGCGTTCGCGGTCGGGGATCGAGAACGCGATCACGTTGCCACGCCGCACACCGGGGACGCTCTCCGTCCAGAACTCGTAGTCCTCGGGGTACAGGTTGCGTCCGCCGAGGATGATCATGTCCTTGAGGCGCCCGCAGACCACCAGTCCCGTGGGGCCCAGGAACCCCAGATCCCCGGTGTGCAGCCAGCCGCACCGCAGCGCCTCGGCGGTGCCCTCGGCGTCCCGCCAGTATCCGGCCATCACGCTCGGCCCCCGGACGCAGATCTCACCGACGCCCCCCGGCGGCAAGGGGTCGCCCCCGGGGGAGAGGATCGCGATGTCGTGTCCCGGCACGGGCCAGCCGCAGGAGACGAGCGCGCGGGTGCCCGGGTCGCCGGGTGGGGCGGGCTTGGCTTCCCCGGCGTTCTCGAGCAGCTCCCTCGACACGTGCTGGATCTGGACCGGTTCGTCGGGTCGCGCGAGGCTGACGGCCAGGGTCGCCTCTGCGAGCCCGAACATCGGGCACATCGCCTCCTCGCGGAACCCGTAGGGGCTCGCGAGGTCGACGAAACGGCCCACGGTGTCCACGTCGATGGGCTCGGCGCCGTTCGCGGCCAGCCGCCAGGAACTCAGGTCGAGTGCGCGTGGCTTCGCGGCGAGGTCCCGGCAGGCCAGGCCGTACCCGAAGTTCGGAGCCGCGGTGATCGTTCCCCGGTACCGGCTGATCGCATCCACCCACGAGCCGGGCCGGGCCAGGAACTCCTCGGTCGGCTCGAGGACGAGGTCGATCGAGAAGATCACGGAACCGAGCAGCATCCCGATCAGGCCCATGTCGTGGAACAGGGGGAGCCAGGAGACGATCACGTCGTGGTCCGGGTCGACCTGGGCGGCCCGCCCGGCGGCCTGCATGTTCGTGAGGAGATGCTCGTGGTGCAGGGCCACCGCCCTGGATCGCGCGGTCGTGCCGGAGGTGAACTGGAGGAAGGCGAGGTCCTCCGGACGGACGCAGGGCAGCGGGGACGCGGCCTGGTCGCCGGTGGCGACGTCCTCGACCGCCGCGAGCGTCACCCCGGGGACCGCCCCCGGGGCAGCGTCGATGAACAGCTGGGAGGCGACCAGCACCCGGGCGTCGGCGGCGGAGGTCCGTACGAGCACGTCCTGGAAGAAGGCTTCCAGCTCGTTCTGGCGTCGGGGGAGGGGAAGGATCACGGGGACGGCCCCCGCCCACCACGTGCCGTACAGGGCCACGAGGAGCTCCGGGGTGGTGGGGGACAGGAGGCACACCCGGTCCCCGGGCCCGATGCCGAGTGAGCGCAGGGCGGTCGCGGCGCGGGCGGCGGCGTCGCGCAGGTCGCGGTAGGCGATGTGGCGCTCGGCCAGGTGACGGTCGATCACGGTGATGCCGGCCCGGGTGGTGGCGGCCCGGTCGAGCGCCTCGGGCACCGTCGCCGGCTCAAGGATCGGGGAGGCGGGCTGCGTCACGCGTGGTCCCCTTTCGGTCGATGGGAGGCCTGAAACCGTCTCAAGCGGTGATAGACGCACGCGGAGACGTCCAGGTTACAGGATCGGTCCGCTACGCTGATCCTCGACCGCGGGCGTGGCGGAACCGGCAGACGCGCGGGATTTAGGATCCCGTGGGGAAACCCGTGGGGGTTCGACTCCCCCCGCCCGCACCGGCAGCACGGAGCGAGGCGCTGAAGACCACCGACGTCCTGCGCAACAGCGATCTGCGGGCCGTTCTCGCGATCACCTTCGTGGTGATGCTCGGGTTCGGTCTGGTCGCGCCCGCGCTCCCGCTGTTCGCGCGCTCCTTCGGGGTTTCCTACGCAGCCGTCGGGCTGCTGATCTCCGGGTTCGGACTCACGCGCCTCGTGTCGCAGCCCTTCGGCGGAGGCCTGGTCGACCGGCTGGGCGAGCGCCGCGTGGCCGTCCTGGGCGTCGGGATCGTGGGCGGGTCGTCGTTCGCGGCCGGGCTGGCCCCCAACTTCCCCTCGCTGCTCGTCGCCCGCAGCATCGGCGGGATCGGGTCGGCATGGTTCATCACCAGCCTGACGGCCTACGTGATCGGGCTCGTCCCGAAGGAGGAGGCCGGGCGCGCCCTGTCGGTCTATCAGGGATCGTTCACCGCCGGGATCACGATGGGCCCGGTGGCCGGCGGGTTCCTGGCACAGCACTACGGCCTGCGGGCGCCGTTCTTCGCCTACGCCGCGTTCTGCTCGTTGAGCGGCCTGATCGCGTGGCGGGTCCTGCGGGGGGCCAAGCGCAGGGAAGCGGGAAGGCGTGTTCCCGTCCTGTCGCTCCGCGGCCTGCCCAGGCGGCCGGCGTTCCTCGTGGCCCTGCTGGCCAATGCCGTCCTGTGGTGGACGTTCGGCGGCAGCCGGATCACCCTCGTTCCCCTGTACGCGCAGGCCGAGCTGGGAGCCTCGGAGGGGTGGATCGGGATGATCCTCACCGTCGCGTCGGTGTGCTCGCTGCTCATCCTGCCCCACGCGGGACGGATGGCCGACCGGAGCCGGTTCGGTGTTCTCGTGCCGGGGTTGATGGCCTCGTCGCTGGCCGTGGCCAGCTTGGGCTTCATCGGCGAGCAGGGACTGTTCCTCGTGGTCTTCGCGGCGATGGGGGCCGTCCAGGGCTACGCCCGGGTCCCGGCCTCGGCGCTCGTGGCCGACGTCGTCGACGAGGACAACCGCGGCCGGGCGGTGGCACTGCATCAGATGGCCGGCGACCTCGGGGGGATCCTCGGGCCCGCGGTGGCGGGAGCGCTGGCCACCGGACTGGGGTTCCGGGTGGCTTTCGCCGCGGTCGCCCTCCCCGCGGCGGCCACGGCCCTGGTGGCGTTCCCACTCCGGGGCCTGCACCGCCGCCGGCGGAGGTGAGGCTCAGTCGCGACCGCGGCCGGGGGGACCGCGGCGCTTCTTCGACCCCCGCTCGTCATCGTCGTCATCTTTGTCGTCATCTTTGTCGTTGCCGGGGGCCGGAGCGGAGCGATCGTCGTTGTCGGGGGCCGGGGCGGGAACCGGCGCGGCGACGATTGTCAGTGGGGTTCCCTCGTCCACGGATTCGCCGGCCGCGGGGAAGGTCCGCTCCACCGTGCCCGGCGCAGCTTCGGAGTCGGGGTGGAAGGTGACGCTCTCGACGGTGAGGCCGGCAGATTCGATCTGCGTGCGGGCGTCGGCCACGGACCGGCCCGTCACGTCGGGGACGGCCACCTGGGGCGCTCCGAGGGAGACCTGCAGCTCGATCGTGGATCCGCGGGCGCGCAGGGTACCCGGCGACGGATGCTGCTCCACCACCGTCCCGGCCAGACCTCCGGCGTCGACCTCGGAGGTCAGGATCTCGAAGCCGGCCTGCGTGGCCAGCTCGGTGGCCTGGCCGACGGTCATCTGCCGCAGTTCCGGGACGCTGGTCGCGGCGGTGGCTGCGTCCCGCATCGCGACCAGGAGCAGCACGCCGAGCAGGGCGATGGCCACGCCGGGCGGGATGCGCCGTGCCAGCCCCACCGCCGCGTGGACCCGCGTCCGTCGGGTGCGGACCGGCAGCTGCTGGGTGGGATCGACGCGCACCGGTTCGGTGGGGGGTGCCGGCGACACCGCAGCCGCGGGCGCGGGCGTGGGGACGGTGGCTGGAGAGTCCGTGAGCAGGGCGGCGAAGGCTGCGGCGGTCGGCGGACGGTCCCGCGGATCCTTGGCGAGACCTGCCAGGACGGTGCCCTCGAGGTGGGCGGCGAGTTCCGGCCGGCGCCGGCGGAGCGCGGGTGGTGGATCCTCCTGGTGCTGCCGTGACAGCTCCCAGAACGTCGAGCCGTCGAACGGCGGCTGCCCGGTCAGGATCTCGACGGCGACGCATGCCACGGAGTACACGTCCGAGGCCGGGGAGGGCCGTTCCCCGCGGAGGACCTCCGGAGGTGCATAGGTCGGCGTGGCGGCGACCGAGGTGGTGCCCGTCTCCTCGGCGAGGATGCGGGCGACCCCGAAGTCGCTGACCTTCGGCCCGTCGGGAGCGAGAAGGATGTTCGCCGGTTTGAGATCGCCGTGGACGATGCCGATGGTATGGGCCTGCTCGACGCCCGCCAGCACCCCGGCGATCAGCCGGACGGCCTCCGAGGGTTCGATGGGCCCCCGGGCGGCCAGGTGCCGGGCGAGGTCGGGGCCATCGGCCAGTTCCATCACCAGATAGGGGATGGGCTCACCGCCGGCGGCCGGCTGCTCTCCGTAGTCGTAGATGCCGACCACGTTGGGGTGGGCGATCGCGGCGAGGGCCCGGGCCTCCCGCTCGATGCGGCGCCGGTGACCCGGGTCGCGGGTCGCAGGGCCGGACAGGATCTTCACGGCCACCTCCCGCCGGAGGCGGACGTCGTGGGCGCGCCAGACCTCCGCGACGCCGCCGAGCCCGATCAGCTCTTCGAGTTCGTAGCGGTCACCGAGCAGCCGCCGGGGCTGGTTGGACCCCTCGTGGTCGGTTCCGCGATGCCGTTCGCCCGACCCGTCGTGTGGTTCCTCGGTGTGCACCGGCTGCCTCCGCATCGTGGTCGTCCGAACGGCGTCTACCCGTCGAGCCGACAGGATAAGCCTCCGGAGGCCGGTCGGGAGGCGCATCGCGGTTCGCGTGAGCGCTGGGCGGCGGTGGGATGCGCGCCGGCGTCCCGAGCCCGCATCATGGACGGCGTGCTGGTCTGGTTCAACGGCGAGCTGGTGGCGGAGGCCGAGGCGCGCGTCAGCGTGCTCGACCGCGGCGTGGTGTGGGGCTACGGGCTCTTCGAGACGCTGCGGGCGTACGGAGGCCGGATCTGGGCGTCCGGTGCCCACTACGAACGGTTGCAGGCCGGCTCCGACGCACTCGAGATCCCGATTCCGTCGGCCGAGGTGTCCCACGCAGCGATGCTGGCGGTGCTCGAGGCCAACGGGCTCACCGACGCCGGTGTGAGACTGACGGTTACCGGTGGGGCCGGTCCCGCTGATCCCCAGGAGGAGCCGACGGAGCCCCCGAACGTCGTCGTCACGGCGTGGCCGTTGCGCGACTACAGCCGGCTCTACGAGGCCGGCGTCACCCTCGCCTCGCTGCCCGGAGGCGGCCGGCCGCTGGCGGGTCTGAAGACCACCTCGTACGCCGTGAGCGTCGCCGGACGTGTAGCCGCCCGGCGGGCCGGAGCCGACGACGCACTGTTCGTGGGCGACGGCGAGATGGTGATGGAGGCCACCGGCTCGAACCTGTTCGTGGTGCGTGACGGACGCCTGGTGACCCCGCCCCTGGCCACGGGGGTGCTGCCGGGCGTCACGCGTCGGGCAGTGATGGACGTGGCCCCCCGTGCCGGCCTGCGTGCGGAGGAGGCCGTCCTGCGCGTGCCGGACCTGTTCGCCGCCGACGAGGTCGTCCTCACCTCCTCGCTGCGGGAGGTCTACCCGGCCCGGTCGTTGGACGGCCGGGACCTCCCCCGGGCCTCACACGCCGAGGCGCTGCGGTCCGCCTACCGGGAGGCCGTGTTCGCCAGCCTCCGCGTCTGAGTCGCGGTCGCCGCGTTTGTCCGGCGGGATCCGGGGGCAAGGTTGCATGGCAGCCTCGTTGGAAAAGGGAGCCATGATCCGGACGCTCATCGCCCTTCTCGGTGCCATCGCCCTCATCGTCGGCCCCGCCCTCGCCGCGGAGACGACCAGGGAGGTCGGTACGGCGCTGCCCGTGACGGTCCGGGAGGGTTCGGCGGTCGTGATCGCTCCGGGGGCCGAGGTCGCGCTGGGCGCCACCCCTGCCGAGCTTGCTCCCGGCGCCCGGGCGGACGCCTACGAGCCCGAGGACGGCAGCGGTCTTCTCCAATGGTTCCTGGACGGCACGGCCGGCGTGATCGCCCTGATGGAGCAGGGACGGGTCGTCGCGGTCTCCGTCGCCCACCTCCCGGAGGCGCGGACGGTGGACGGGGTCGCCCTCGGGGACGCCCCGGACGAGGTGCTGCGCGTCTACGGGGAAGCCGTGCGGGACGGAACGGCCACCTCCGACGCGCTGCTCGTCACCACCGACGCGTACCTGGTGGTCACGGGCTCGGAGCCGTCTGCGTTCACCTACTTCGACACGACCTGCGCGCCCGAGGTCACCCAGATCGGGCTCGCTCTGGATGACGCCGGGGTGAGGCAGCTGGCCTCCCTGTGGGCGCCGGTCGACTCGGGCGACCCCTGCGGGGTGGACGCCTTCTAAGACAGCTTCGAGGGGATGAAGATCCCTTCCTGCTTCGTCACACGTCCCTCGCCTGGCAGTTCGTCGAGCGAAGATGGATGGACGAACCCCACGGCGCGGCGCGCGCCGGAGATCGCGTTCAGCAGGCGCATCAGCTGCATCGTCGTGATGTGGCCGTCTTGGAGGGCCCGCTCGAGTGACCCGTCCTTCAGCAGAACCTCACGGATCTGGCGAGCCAACGCGATCATGTTGACCTGCTCGAGTTCGGGGTCCTCGGCCATCGGCCTGCCCTCTGTCATCCTGTCCTCCTACGCACGACGGCATCCCCGAGAAGCATACCCGGGAGGTTCGGACTGGACGTGTCAGGAGAGGGCGGCGTGAGCGGGGGTGGGAAGGCTCGCGCCTACCACGAGGCGACCAAGCACACCCCGGAGAGCGTGCGCCGGCAGGACCACACTCTCGACTGGGACCGGAAGCCGGACCCCTTCAAGAGCTATCCGGACGCCGAACGCATCGATCTGCCCGAGCCGGCGCACCTCGGGGTTCCGGCCATGGATGCCCTCCAGATGGACGGGGAGGGGTCCGTGGCCGGCATCGAGGAGCTGGCCCGGATCCTGCTGCTGGGGGCCGGGGTGCTGCGACGGAAAAGGTCCGCCGGAGGCGAGATCCTGTTCCGCACCTATGCGAGCGCCGGCGCGCTGTATCCGGTGGAGATCTACGTGGTGACCCGCGACATGCCGGGAGTGGAGACCGGTGTCTACCACTTCGATCCCCGAGGCGGGACGCTCGCAGGTTTGGCGGCGGGTGATGCGCGGGGAGCTCTCGCGGGGGCCACCGCCGGGCAGGACGCTGTCGTGCACGCTCCGGTCTCGCTGGTGCTCACCGGCGTCCCGTGGCGGACCACCTGGAAATACACCGAGCGGGGGTACCGGCACCTGTTCTGGGATGCCGGCACGATGCTCGCGAACATCCTCTGCTTGGCGGCATCCGGAGGCGTGGCGGTCCGGACGGTGCTGGGATTCGATGACGCCGCGGTATCCGGCATCGTCGGGATCGACGGCGCCTCCGAGTTCCCGCTCGCCCTCGTCGCCCTCGGCCGTTCGGAGCCTGCCGCCGGCGCCGGAGCAGCTCCGGCCCCGCCGGTGCGCGTGCCGGAGGAGCCGGTGCCCTACGAGGCCATCCGCGAGGTGCAGCGTGCCGGCGCATTGGAGGAAGGGGATGTCTCATCCTGGCGGTCCGGGGCCCCGGGCGCGGGTCCACCCCCCGACGAGGACGGTCTCGTGCGCTTGATCCGTCCACGGCCCCCGCCGGAGGACGGCATCGAGCAGGTGATCCGGCGCCGGGGGTCGGCGCGACGGTTCGGACCGTTGCCGATCCCTGTGGAGGACCTCACCGCGGTGCTTCTGCGCAGCACGTCGAAGCTCGCCGCGGATGTGGAACCCGGAATGGTGGAGCCCTTCCTGATCGCCCATGCCGTCGGTGGGCTCGCGCCTGGAGCCTACCGGTGGACGGGGGACGGCTACCGCGTGCTGGCGGAGCGGGAGATGCGGATGGAGGCCGCCTTCCTGTGCCTCGAGCAGCGGCTCGGTGGCGAGGGAGCGGTGACCCTGTTCCTGCTCGCGGATCTCGGCCGGTTCCTTGCGGCCTACGGCGATCGGGGCTACCGCTACGCGCAGCTCCTCGGCGGGATCGTGGCCGGCAGCATGTACCTTGGATTTCACGCCTACGGCCACGGTGCCACCGGCCTGACCTTCTACGACGACGAGGTCGTCCGGGCCTTCGCGCCCCACAGCGACGGCCTCGAGTGTCTGCTTGCGGTGGCCGCCGGCCAGCGGGGCGGTCGCATGCTCCCGCTGGCCTGAGCGCGCGGGTGCGCCTCCGGCGGTCGGTCAACCGGGGACATTGTTAGAGTCCCGCAGATGGTCGGCGAGAACCCCCACCCCCTGGAGCCGGATGCTCCGCAGATGCGCGAGATCGGGCGGGCGGCTCTGGACGCGCTCGTGGCGTTCGTCGAGGGGTTGCCGGATGCGCCTGCCGCCGACCGCGAAGGCGCCGGTGAGCTCGCACGGCGGTTCCGTGGCGCCGCCCCAGAGGAGGGACGGCCGTTCCCGGAGGTGCTGGCGGAGGTCGTCGAGGCGTCCTCGAAGGCGATCGAGACCGCCGGGCCGGGGTATCTGGCGTACATCCCCGGCGGGGGCCTGTTCACCTCGTCGGTGGCGGCTCTGCTGTCCTTCGGGGTCAACCGCGTCGTGGGCTTGGCGGAGTTCGCCCCCGTGCTGGCGCAGATCGAGGCGACCACGATCAGGTGGATGTGCGACCTGTTCGACTTCCCCCCGGAGTCGGGGGGGATCCTGACCTCCGGGGGTTCGCTCGCCAACCTCTCGGCGATCGTCACGGCGCGGCGGGCGCTCCTGCCGGACGACTTCCTCGCCGGTACCCTCTATGCCTCCGAGCACACCCACCACTCGGTCGTGAAGTCCGCCGTGATCGCGGGCTTCCCGGCCCGGAACGTGCGGGTGGTGCCCTGCACCTCCGACCTCAGGATGGATGTCGCGGCGCTCCACCGGATGATCGACGAAGACCGAGCCGCCGGAAGCACGCCCTTCTGCGTGGTGGCGAACGGCGGGACCACGAACACGGGAACGGTGGACCCCCTTCCCGAGATCGTGGCGGTCGCGCACGAACGCCGGATGTGGGTGCACGTCGATGCCGCCTACGGCGGCTTCTTCCAGCTCACCGACCGGGGCCGCCGCGCCCTCAGAGGGATCACCGGAGCCGATTCCATCACCCTCGACCCCCACAAGGGATTGTTCCTCCCGTACGGCACCGGAGCGTTGATCGTGCGCGACGGCGCGGCGCTGCGACGCGCCCACCACGCCGAGGCGCACTATCTGCAGGATCTGGCTCCCGAAGGCGAGATCCCCGATCTCACGCACCAGTCCCCTGAGCTCTCGCGTGATTTCCGGGGTCTGCGGATGTGGCTGCCGGTCGTGGTGCACGGCCTCGGGGCCTTCCGTGCCGCTCTCGACGAGAAGCTCGACCTGACGCGCTACGTGTACGAGGAGCTCGTGGCGACGCCCGGGATCGAGGTTCCGTGGGAGCCTGATCTGAGCATCGTGGGCTTCCGGCACCGTACCGGTGGACCTGCGGATGCCGGGGAAGGGGTCAACCGGGCACTCCTGCGGCGGATCAACGCCTCCGGCCGCGTGTTCCTGTCGAGCACCCGGATCGCCGGACGGTTCACGCTCCGAGTCTGCATCCTCAGCCACCGGACGCACGTCGACCGCATCGAGGAGTGCGTGTCGATCATCCGTGCGGCGGTCCGGGAAGCGAGCTGAGGTTCGGAAGCGCAAGCGCCCGGGACCTCGAGGTCCCGGGCGCGTGGTGGGCCGCCAGGGACTCGAACCCCGAACCCACGGATTAAGAGTCCGTTGCTCTGCCAGTTGAGCTAGCGGCCCCGCGCAAGTGTATCGGAGCCTCCGGCGCGGTGCCGGGAGCGGGATACCGCGAGGACGGCCGCTGTGCCAGAATCATCGGGCCATGGCGCGCGTACCCAGAGATCCCGAGGAAGCGGTCGGCGAACTCGGCATCGCCGAGGCTGCGACGGTCGTCGCCGTCGGGCCCGCGGACGGCTATGTGGAAGCGCTGGCCGATGCGGTGGGCACGAAGGGGACGGTCATCGTGCAGTATCCGCCCCCGGACCTCAAGACGCGGAAGAAGGCCGTGAAGGTCGTGGAGGCGCTTCCGGAGGACGCGAAGGGCGATGCCGTCGTGGCCTGGGTCCCGGTGGTCCAGACACCCGCGATACGGGAACTCACCGAGTTCGTGGCGGACGGAGGAGCGCTCTGGGTGGTTCTCCCGCGGGGTGGCCGTGATACGCGGGCTCCCATCACCGAAGGAGAGCTGAAGCGGAACCTCCTGCCCCTCGGGTTCCGGCAGACGCGGGCGCTGGCGATCTCGAGCGACGCGCATGCGGTCAGGTTCCACCGGCGGCGGTGAAGCGAGCCTCCCCCCGGTGAGCGGGGTCGTCCTCGCCGGGGGACGGTCCAGCCGGATGGGGCGCACCAAGTCGCTCGTCGAGGTGGGTGGCGTTCCGATGATCGTCCGGGTGGGCAACGCCCTCGGTGGGATCGTCGCGGATCTGGTGGTGGTGGCCGACGACCACCGCCGGGCCGGCGGGCTGCCTGCACGCATCGCCCGGGACGCCGTCGTCGATGCCGGTCCGGTGGCGGGCCTGGCCGCCGGACTTCGGGCGGCCGAACACGAACTCTGCGTCGTGGTGGCCTGCGACCTCCCGTTCCTTCAGCCAAGACTCCTCCGCTATCTGGTCGATCTGGCCGCGAGCGACGGAGCGGACGCCACCGTGCCCCGATCCGGAGGACGGCCGCAACCGCTGCACGCTGTCTACCGGCGGTCCTGCCTGCCGGCCGTCGAGGATGCTCTCGACCGATCGGCGCTGCAGATGTCGGCCCTCCTGGACCGGCTGCACACGCGGTACGTGGAGCCGGAGGCGTGGATGCCGTTCGATCCGCTGGGGATCTCCCTGCGGAACGTCAACACCCCGCAGGAGCTGGAGGAGGCCGAACGGACGCTGCCGTGACGTCGGAGTCCGTCAGAGCTCGTCCAGGGGGATGTAGTTGCGCTTCGGCGTCTTCCGGCGTGTGGGCTGCTCCTGCTCCGGTCGGGAGACGGGGGGTTCGGGAGGCTCCTCGAGGCGTGGCTTGTCGACAGGGCCGGTCGGGGCCTCCTGTTCGTCGATCTGTTCCGGTCCTGGGGTGTCGGGTACCGCACGCTCCGTCTGGACGGTCGGGGGCGCCTCGGATGGTGTGACCGGCTCGGGCTCGTGGGCCGGCGGGGGCCAGGCGCTCTCGCTGATGGGCGGTGGCGGAACGAGAGTTGCCTCCTCGTCGGAGTCGCGTCTGGACGATGCGCGTCGACGCAGCCACAGAAGGACGAGGATCGCACCACCGACGCCGGCGAGAACCAGCAACCACAGGCGGCTATCCGACTCAGTCGTCGGAACGGCGGCCGTGGGTGTGCCCTCGGGGGCGGTACGGACGAGGATCGCCACCCGTTGCACGATGTCGAGGTCCCCATCGGCCTCCTCGGCGGCGTTCTCCACGACGATCGCTGCGAGATCCGGGTCGGGTTCCCGGTTCGCGATCCGGACCCGGAAGGAGACGATCTCCTCCCCGCGGGGCAGGAGCTCCACCGTCTCCCGCTCGATCGTGATCCAGCTGGCGAGGCCCGCGGGCCGGGCACCTCGGAAACCGATCGAGATCACGTCGTCGTCGCCCACGACCGCCTCTGCGGAATAGACCGCAAGTCGCACGACCCGGTCCGTGCGGTTGTAGATGCGCACGGCGTCCTCGAAGGTGGTGCCCACCTCGAGAGGGATCTCGAAGGTGCGGCGTTCGGCGGCGTCGACCCGGGTGGGATGAGGGACGACACCGAAGGTCTCGTTCTCGCCCGCTTGGGCGGGCGGTGTGGCCAGGACGAGGAGCAGCCCGAGCACGAGCAGGCGGACCCCGGCCCCGATCAGGGCCGGGGTCCCGTACCACGAGATCCCGTTCAGGCGCGCCACACGTTCCTTCGCTCGACTACACGTCCACGAGCGTAACCGTCAACGTGCCGCGATAGGTACCTGCCGAGGTTCCCGCCGGTACCGAGACGTTCAGCTTCGGCAACGAAAGGTAGGTGCCGGTCTGGCCCAGCAGCGCCGTGACCGGCTCGAGCGTTGCCTCGAGCACATCGTAGATGTCGGTGATCGACAGCGTTCCGGCGTCGATCAGCGAGTCCAGGAGCCCCAGGTTCACGCCGGCGTCGCTCAGGGCCTGCCGGACGGCCTCGGCCATCGCATCCGCGTTGACCTCGCCGCTGTCGACCAGCTCGGTCGCCGAGATGACGCCGTTGCTGTCCGGGTCGGCGGCCGCGGTGATCTCGCTTCCGACCCAGGTGAACAGGTCGCTGAGGTCGCTGTCGGTGCCGTTCTGGAGCGAGAGGGTCGTCGTGCTGGAGGGCGTGGGATCGCAGTCTGCGTGGGGGCCGGGATTCTCGAACGCACCGCCCGTCCCGGGGGCGACCTTGATGGGCAGGGAGTCCTCGACCCCCTGCAACACACCCGCGAGATCGCGCCCCAGCTGTTCACCGTCGAGTCCGGTCACGTCCACGACCGTGCCGCCGGCCACGCCGAGGAGGAGGGCGAGGTCACCGGGCAGTGATCCGGTCAGATCCCAGACGGCCTCAGCGATCGCTTCGACGTCGGCGACCGTGACGGGATCGACCAGGAAGTCGAGCGAGAAGTTCAGAGCACCGAGGGTCTTGGAGCAGTCGTAGCCGGCGCCGTCGTGCAGGTACAGGTTGGAGAGGGCGGCGGTGACTTGGTAGCCGGCCCGGCTGTACTGCAGGTCGGTGACGTTCGCGACGAACCCGGCCGTGCCGGTGGTTCCCATGCTGACGCCGGTCAGCTCGTCGCCGACGAGGCTCTTCAGGGTCAGTGTCCTGGTGCCGCTCACGACGCTGGTTTCAACCGGGATCGGCTGCGCCAACGCCGATGAGCCTGCGGACAACGTCGTGACCAGGACGAGAGCGAGGACGAACGGACCCGGTTTGCGGAATCTCATGATGCGTTACCCCCTTGTGGATGCTTGCTGAGACGGATGAGCACCCGTCCGAGGAGCAGGAATCCCGCGCCGACCGCGGCCAGGAGAATGAGGTTGGCCCCCGTACGAGGCAGACTCGGACTCGATGGTCGTGCTGGGCGCGGTTCTGCGATCTGATCCGGCGTCGGTGCGGCTCCCCGGCTTTCCGAGGGGACGGTCACCTCCACCGGTACCTGGGCGAGCGCGGCAGAAACCGGTGCGAAACCGAGGAGCAGCGTCAGCGCGGCGGCGAGACTGCAACCCGTGCGTACCGCGTTGACCTTCATCCGCCCACCTCGATTGGCTCGTTCGGCTTCCGTAGGTGATGCTTCGGCCCGCGAGCCTCCCCGCCCATGAGCCACAAGGATGGTTTCAGGGGGTCGCACAGGAGTAGTCAGGGTGGGGGAGAACCGGATGGGGGATCCCTCAGCGCGAGGTGCGCGCTCGCACGAGCGACTCGAGGATCCGGAGATCCCGGGAGAACGTCCGCCGCATGAGGGGGCGGAAGATCCGGATCCCCAGGCTGCCCAGGGCTCCGAGAGGTGGGTGCAGCTCCTCGCGCCAGGCGACGTGGGTCCTGCCGTCTGGGAGCGCGGTGAGGTAGAGGTCACCGCTTCCCGTGACCCAACCCGCGTGCTGGATCCCCAGGTGCCGCAACGGCACCCATGTCTCGACTCGTATCCGGTCACGGGTGGTGATGCCGCCCATCCGGATGGTCGCTTCGGCCTCCACGCCCACGCCTTCGCGGAACGGGGTCAGGACCGCGACATCGGACGCCTCCAGCATCCAGTCGTCCTGGCGCTCCCAGTCGGTGATCAGGTCCCAGACAACCTGCGGGGGGCCGGGCATCTCGCGGGTGAGGACGATCTCAACCGGTGAGCCCCGGCGCCGGAGAACGGTCCGGACCCCGGTCATCATCCGGCGAGGAAGGGGCTCGGTGTGCACCCGTCCAGCATGCCTCAGACCGCGAAGAGTTTCCTCAGCGCTTCGTCCCGGTGTCCCACCTCGTCTTCCTCGCTCCGTCCCGCGACATCCTCGACGACGCCGATCAGGCGGTCGAGGTCGAAGGGCTTGGCCACGTACTCGGCGACGCCGAGCTTCCATGCCCTCGTGCGGTCACGGGAGGAGCTGCGTCCGGTCAGACAGATGATGCGGGTGTGGCCGTCACGGGCTCCCAGGTGTTCGAGGACGCCCCAGCCGTCGAGCACCGGCAGCGCGATATCGAGGAGCACGATGTCGGGCTCCTCGGTCCGGATCCGGTCGATGGCGGTCTGTCCGTCGGACGCCAGGAGGACGCGGCACCCGGACAACACGAGGGCATCTTCCAGCATGCCGAGGAGCGCCGGGTCGTCCTCCACGACCAGCACACGCAGGCCGCGGAGCACGTCGGAGCGTTGCCGCGCCGTCGAGGTGGCGTCGGGCCGTCGGACCGACGTGATCTTCTCGAGCGACCGGGACTGCGCGCTGTCCATCTCGCCGAGTCTGGCACGGAGGTCGTCGCGTTCGAGGTCGAGGATCTCGGCGCGGTGGATCGCGAAGGCCGCTTGCTGCGCGAAGAGCTCCAACGTCCACAGGTCGTACTCCCGGTACCTGCGGTCGCCGTCGATGATGTTCAGACTCAGCACGCCCAGCGGACGGTCGCCGGCGAGCAACGGCACGGAGAGTGCGGAGCGGATGGGGCGTGCAGGGCGAGTGGTGCATCCCAGCATGTGCTGAAGCTCGTCCATCTCGATCTCACCGGCGACCGCGAGGGATTGTCGCGTGCGCAGCACGTAGCCCGCCAGGCCGTCTTCGATCGGCTGATGGTGATCGACGAAGGCGGCGGCACGGCCCGTGCCCGCGGCGAGGACGAGGTTCTGGTCCCGCAGGAGCATGATCGACCCCTCGTCGGCCTCGAGCAGGTCGGATGCCCCCTGGAGGACGGCTGCGAGGGTGCCGCGCAGGTCCTGGCCGCTCATGACGGCGCGGCCCGCGCGGGCGACCATCGATATCTCCTCCAGCCGGTTGGCGAGTGCGGCCCCGAAGACCCGCTCGTTGAGCAGGATCCCATGAAGGCGGTGCAGCGACCGCTCCTTCTCGACGACGTACACGGCGAAGGCGACGGCCAGGGCGATCAGACCCGCCCTGACCAGAGTGATCGAGCCCCCGATCGACTCCACAGGCGAGGGGTCGAGGCCCAGGATGACCATCAGGGTCGCGCATCCGACACCGACGAAGGAGGTCAGTGCGAGGAGCTCGAACCGGCGGCGTCGGACCACACGCAGGGTCGGATGGGCCCGGCGGCCGATCCCGGCCGCCCGACTTGCCGAGCGGAGCGTGCGCGAGTCATCCGTTTGCATCCTCCACGGTATCGGTCGTCTCCCCGGCGCGGTGAGCCCCGCGTATCGTCCGTTTGGGACAAGCCGTATCATGTTGCTATGGAACAAGCGGTTGCGGTCCTGTTGTGGATCGGCAGGAACAGCCGGCGGATGGCCGTGACGGCCGTTGGCGTGGTCCTGCTGCTCGCCGGCGTGGCCATGCTGCTTCTGCCCGGGCCGGGCCTGCTCGGGATTGCGGCGGGGCTGGCGGTTCTGGGAACGGAGTACGCGTGGGCCCGGAGGGCCCTGCGACAGGCCCGGGCCAAGGCCCGGGACGCGGGGGATCGGATCCCCTGGCGGAAGGCGTCCTAAGGGGACGCGGGAGCCCGGAACGCGCGCCTGCCGGACGGAAGCACGAGGATCGCCACAGCCAACCCGCTGATGGCCATGGCTGCGGCACTCGCCGGACCGCGGTAGGGGAACGCCGCGCTGAGGAAGGCGAGAGCGTTGACGGCGAGCCCGGCCGTCCAGGCCCACGAGCGCACGGTGAAGGCCCCGACGGCCACGCTGAGGTACAGGGCGGTGCCGACGATGAAACCGATGGCCACGGGGAGGAGCATCCGTCCCGGACCGAGGGCATCCAACTGCGGAACCCCCAGGTGGGCCAGGGCCATCACCGCGGCACCGAGCGCCCCGAGGAGGGCCAGGACTCCGACAGCTGTTGCCGCCGGGGGGCGCGTGTGGGGGCCGGTCCGTGTCTCCATGGGATGACTGTACCCGGAACCGGCCGGAGGTTCCCAGGAGCAGGAAACGGAAAGGAGCCCGGACGAAGGCCGTCCGGGCTCCCGGTCCGTTCTGGGGTGGCCGAGGGGACTTGAACCCCCGACCTCCTGAGCCACAGTCAGGCGCTCTAACCAAGCTGAGCTACGGCCACCATGTCCACACGCGCGAAGCCCTCATATCGTACACGCGCACCCGGTGCGGACGGCGCATGCGCGCTCGCCGGGACTCGAACCCGGAACCTGCGGGTTAGAAGCCCGCTGCTCTGTCCGTTTGAGCTACGAGCGCAATCGCTCCAGTATGCCGCGCGTGCGCTCAGGAGGAACGTCCGCCGCGGCGAAGCGCCGCTGCGAGCAGCAGGACGAGGAGCCCACCGCCGAGGGCTCCGCCCCCGGTGACGGGCGTGGGCTCGGTAGCCACAACCCGATCGCCCGGCGGGGGTGTCTGCCCGGCGGCGGGTGTCGGCGTCGGGGTGGACGTGGGGCTGGGCGACGCCGGGGCGGCCGGGCTGGGTGTCGCCTGGGTGGGAGGAGTCGCGGGGGGAGGAGTCGCAGGCTGGATGGGGGTGGGTGTAGCCGGAGCGGCCGGCGTCGGGGTGGGCGTCACCACGGGTGTGGGTGTCGGCGCCTGGGCGACCTCGGTGTCCTCCCGTGCCGCGAGCTCGACGAGCGCCACCACCACCACAGCGGCGGCGAGGAGACCTAGGATCCAGGGCAAGGCTCGACGCACTCGGTTCCCTTCGAAGGTCGAATCACATCATTGTCATTCTACGGCTTCGGTCACCGGACCGCCCGGCAGCCATCCTCCCGCGAGCGCTGCCCGGCTGTCGAGCATGCGAAAGGCCGATTCGAGCGGGAGACGGGAATCGAACCCGCATGTCCAGCTTGGAAGGCTGGGGCTCTACCATTGAGCTACTCCCGCGACGCTGGCTATCCTACCCGCTCCGCCCCCATCCGCTCACGGTGGC
>CAZLKN010000007.1:0-6798 GCA_964560135.1 uncultured Actinomycetes bacterium
GACATCGAGCACGTCGACATGATCATGGACATGCGCCGCCACCAGGTGATGATGGAATCCAAGTTCCCCCGGGAGGCCACGGGGATGCTCAACAACATCGAGTCCTCCGGCAACCCCTGGGGCGTGGCCGGCGAGGCCCGGATGCAGTGGGCCAAGGGCATGGATGACGAGATCCCGGTGATCCCCGCCGGCGGATCGATCCCCGACGACGTGGAGTACCTGTTCTGGGTGGGCTGCGCCGGCGCGTCCGACGACCGGGCGATCAAGACCACCCGCGCCGTCGCCCGCCTGCTGCTGGAGGCCGGCGTGAAGTTCGCGGTGCTCGGCCCCAACGAGACCTGCACCGGCGACCCGGCCCGGCGCATCGGCAACGAGTTCCTGTTCCAGGAGATCGCCAAGGCCAACGTCGAGACCCTGAACGGCGCCGGCGTGCGCAAGATCATCACCCAGTGTCCGCACTGCTTCAACACGATGGGCAAGGAGTATCCCGACTACGGCGGCACCTACGAGGTGATCCACCACGCGCAGCTGCTCTCACGGCTCGTGGACGAGGGGAAGCTGCGACCCCGCACGCCTCTGGACCTCAACGTCACCTACCACGACCCCTGCTACCTCGCGCGCCACGACAGCGTGATGGACGATCCCCGGCTCGTGATCCGGGCCACGGGGGCCCGCTCCGAAGAGATGCACCGCTGCCGCCGCAAGACGTTCTGCTGCGGCGCCGGAGGCGCCCGGTTCTTCATGGAGGAGACCGAGGGCAAACGCATCAACATCGAGCGCATCGAGGAGGCCGTGGGGACCGACCCGGACGTCGTCGGCACGGCCTGCCCCTTTTGCCTCGTGATGCTCGACGACGGGGTGAAGGATCTCCAGATGAAGGGCACGGGCGAGGGCGTGGAGGTCATGGACATCGCCCAGCTGCTGCTGCGGTCGATGGACGGGGCCCCCGTGCCGGCGAAGGTGAGCGCCGACGGCGGCGTCACCGGGCGGGAGGGGGCCGAGACCGAGGCGCCCCCCCACGAGGGGGTCGACGAGCCCCCGACGGCCTAAGGGTTGCGCGCAGGTAAGGTGCGGCTCAGTCCGTGCGGAAGAACTTGGAGAGCAGCGCCTCCTGGCCCTGGTAGGACGAGCCGATGGACTCGCCGTAGAGGATGCCCGGTGGCTCGAGCATCCGCTCGAAGCCGAGCTTACAGACCTTCTGGCCGTGCTCGATCATGAACGGCACGTCGTGGGCCCGCACTTCGAGCACGGCCCGGGAACCGTGCGCGATACCGGACGGATCGTGGCCGAACCCGGGGTCGAAGAAGCCGGCGTAGTGCGTGCGCAGCTCCCCGGCGGTGGGATCGTAGGCGGTCATCTCGGCGGCGAACTCCGGCGGGATGCGCACGTGCTCCGCCGAGATGAGCAGGTAGAACTCCTCGGGCTCGAGCACGAGACGGTTCCCCCGTTCACTCTCGATCCGTTCCCAGAAGTCCTCGGGATCGTGGCGTTCGGCCCCCGTCAGGTCGAGCAGCCGCGAGTTCTTCCGGGCCCGGTAGCCGATGCGCTCCCCTGACAGATCGAGGCTCAGGAACAGGCCGTCGGCGAAGGCCAGGTCGGCGGCGGCCACCGGATCGCCGTGGCGGAACAGGATCGGGTCCTCCCGGTGGTAGGCGAGCACGGCGGCATCGGACACCCTCGGCTGGCCCGCGATCAACCTGAGCTGGTTGAGGCTCTGGAGGGCCCGAACCTTGATCGTGAACGATCGCGACACCACCTCCAGCCAGAGCTTGCCCTCGTAGCCCTCGGCGATCTCGTCGAAACGGTGACTGCGGTCCGTGACCACACGCGTGAAGATGTCCAAGCGTCCGATCGAGCTCTTGGGATTGGTCCGTGCCCGGAGACCCGACGGAAGTGCGAGCTCCTCGACGAGCGGAATCAGGTAGGGACGGTTGCGCTCGAGGATGGCGCCGTCGCGCAGGTCGATGTCCTCCATCGAGTAGCGCTCGAGCTTCGACTCCACGTCTTCGGTATCGGGCAGGAACGAGCACCGGAGGCGGTGGGCCCGTTCACCGAGCCGCAGATCGAGGGACGCCGGCTGGAGGTACGCCGGGTCCGGTAGCCGGTACCGCTCGGACCGGACGAACCCTTCCTCCACGGCCTTCTCGAGCCACTGGGCGGGGTAGACGCCGGTGAGATCCACGCAAGTCACGTTACCCCACCCGCCCGACACCCCGGTGTTCGGAGGACGGTGCGGCCGCGCGGTATCATGTGGCTCGGCGCGGGTGTAGTTCAACGGCAGAACGCGAGCTTCCCAAGCTCGAGACGGGGGTTCGATTCCCCTCACCCGCTCGACGAACAGGAGGTGCAACGATGAGAGAGATCACCGTGGACTGCGGGCTCTGCGGCGGCCGGGTGTCGCTCGACCGGGCGAAGGAAGCGCTCTTCCAGACGGAGAACAACCGCTACCACGTGATGGATCTCTGCTCGCCATGCCTCGACGGCCAGCTCAAACGGGCCGAATCCGTCAACGACACCGCAGGCTACCGGAAGCAGGCAGCGGCGATGATCCGGTTGCCGGACAACGAGATCCCGACGCCTGCTCAGACCTGACACGCCGCGTCAGGCGGCGACGAGCGACGCCACCCCCCAGGTTGCCAGCACGAGCCCGATCGCGATGTTCACGCCGATCAGGAGCCTGTTCGGTCGCGGCCGCTCGTCGTCGGGTCGCCGCCGACGCTCGCGGATGATGACCGCCACGTTGCCCACGACCAGGGCCGCACCGAGCGCCACGATGAGCTGCCGCATCACCTCGCCCACGGGGATGATCTGCATCGCTCCATCTTCCCGGATGGGCGTCGACCCTGCCGCCGCACGTATCGTTACGTCGTGGATCTCGTGCGCCTCCCCAGGCTGCGGCCACCCTGCTCGCTCGGCGAACGCAACGCGGCGCGGCTGATCGCGCACCGGCTCGCCGCGCTTCAGCTCGGCCCGCACCTCGAGCCGTTCCGTGCCAGTACGGGGCCCGTATGGGCGCCGCTGCTCCGCGCCCTTCTCCGGCTCGTGGCGGCGGTGAGCCTCCCCCTCGACTATCCGGTCGCAGCGCTCGTGATCGCGGGGGTGACCGTGGTCACCGGGATCCCCCCGGTCTCACGGCTGGTCCGGTTCGTCCCGGGCTTCGGAGGTACGGCCGAGAACGTGGTGACGCGCATCCCGGGCAGCGGTGGAAACGCGCCTCCGCTGGTCGTCGTGGCCCACCTCGACACCCACGCCAGCGGCGGTACCCCGCTGACCCGGCCGCATGCACTGGGGGCGGGGATCTCCGGGTTGCTGGTGTTCGGGGCCGCAGCGGCCCGGGTGGCCGGCGGGGGGGAGGGGTGGGACCGCCTCGCGATCCTCGTGGCGATCGAGGCCCTCGTCACCCTGGCCTGGCTCGCCGGGCGCGAGCTGTCGCCCCACCGAGCCGGAGACGACAACGATTCCGGTCTGCTCGCGCTGCTGCGAACCGCCGAGCTCGCCGCCGACGAACCGCCCGTCCGCGATGTGTGGCTCGTGGGGACGGCTGCGGCCACGTCCGACGGCCTCGGGATGCGGGCCTTCCTGCGGGCCCACACCGAAACGGCGCGGATGGCCTGGGTGGTGGAGCTCGACGCCCTCGGGGACGGCGAGATCGTGGTGTCCCGGGTCCGCCGGCGGTTCCCGCAGGCCTCGACGCCGTCCGCGCTGCTCCGAGCGATCGCCGGAGCAGCGATCGACACCGGCGATCCGATCGACGTGCGGCACGTGCGCCGGCTGCACAGCGATGCCCGAGCCGCGTTCCTGAAGGGGTGCCCGGCTGCGGCGATCACCGGCGGTGTCCGGCTGCCGCTGGGGGTGGAGTCGGCCCCCGACCCCGCCAATGCCGAGCGTGCGGCCCGCATCATCGACCATCTGGCCCGGACGACCCTGTGAGCGGCCGGTACCTCTACATCCCGCTGAAGTTCGCGAACTTGGTGTAGTTCGGCAGGAAGGTGAGCTTCAGGTGGCCCACGGGGCCATTGCGGTGCTTGGCCACGATCACCTCCGCCATCCCCTTGTCGGTGGTGTCGCTGTTGTAGACCTCGTCGCGATAGATGAACATCACGACGTCGCTGTCCTGCTCGATGGCGCCGGACTCCCGCAGGTCGGCCAGCATGGGCCGCTTGTCCTGACGCTGCTCCACGGCCCGCGAGAGCTGCGAGACGGCGATGACCGGCACCTTCAGCTCGCGCGCCAAGATCTTGAGCGACCGGGAGATCTCCGAGATCTCCTGCTGGCGATTCTCGGAGCGCCGCGGGCCGCTCATGAGCTGGAGGTAGTCGACGATCACCAGGCCCAGGCCCGACTTCTGCTTGAGCCGGCGCGCCTTCGCCCTGATCTCGAGCACCGTCAGGGCCTCGGTGTCGTCGATGTAGATCGGGGCCTCGGCCAGCCGTCCCACGGCGTTGGCCAGCCGCCCCCAGTCCTGGTCGTTCAGGTTGCCGACGCGCAGCTTGTGGACGTCCACGAGAGCCTCCGAGCACACGAGACGCTGCACGAGCTCCATCTTGGACATCTCCAGCGAAAAGACCGCCACGGGCACCTGGTGATCGGTGGCGGCGCTCTGCGCGATGTTCAGGGCGAAGGAGGTCTTCCCGAAGCTGGGCCGCGCCGCGACGATGATGAGGTTGGAGGGCTGCAGCCCGCTGGTCAGCCGGTCGAGATCCACGAACCCGGTGGGCACGCCCGTCACCGCGGAGCCACGGAGCTGGAGGCTCTCCACCTCCTCCAGGTGCTCGTGGAGCAGATCGCGGATGTGACTGAACCGGTCGCCCAGGCGGCGCTGGGCCACCGAGAAGACCATCTGTTCGACCTGGTCGACGATGTGCTCGACCTCGTCCCCCGAGTCGTAGGCGAGGGCGGCAGCCTCCTGGGTGGCTTCGATCAGGCGGCGCAGCAGCGAGGTCTCCTCCACGATCCGGGCGTAATGGAACGCGTTGGAGGCGGCGGGCACGGAGTTGACCAGATTGGCGAGGTACAGCTTCCCGCCCACGTCGTCGAGGGTGTTGAGCCGTCGTAGCTCCTCGGACACGGTGATCGGGTCGACGGCCTCCCCGCGTCCGAACAGGGACACCACGGCCTCGAAGATCTTCCGGTGCGCCGGCCTGTAGAAGTCGTCGGACCGGAGCCGCTCGAGGACGTCGGATATGGACGTCTCGCTCAACAGCATGGCCCCGAGGACGGATTCCTCCGCCTCGACGTTGTGTGGTGGTACCCGCTGGGCGGTTTCGCGAAGGGTGCTCATCGTCGTTTCGCCGTCTCGCTTCCCCCGGCGCCGGGCCGGTATCAGAACGTCAGTTCCCGGCCCCCATGATGCCCGCCGGTCAGGACAATGCTGCCCACCCTACGGCTCCCACCCTGTGAACGCGCAAGAGGAAAAGGTGTGGAAAACCCCGGTCGATCGTGTGGACGTCCGGACGGTCGGCTGTGGATAACCGGCCGTTGCAGGCGTTCCGAGCTGTGGATGACCTGTGCACGGCGGGATGAACGCCGCCCACAGGGCGCCTTCGGGATGGGCTGGGGACGACCGGCGCCGGCCGGTCGCAACCGGTCCTGCTCGCCGTCTATCCTTCGACGGCCTCCACAGTGACCTGGGCGCTGACCTCCCGGTGGAGCCGAACCTGCACCTCGTGGAACCCGAGGTTCCGGATCGGCTCGGCGAGCTCGATCTTGTGGCGGTCCACCTCGACCCCGTGCTTGGCGGCGATCGCCTCGGCGATCTGCGCGGCGGTGATCGACCCGAACAGGCGTCCGTCCGGCCCGGCCTGGGCAGCCACCTCGAGGGGCGCCGACTCGATCTTCGCCTTCAGCTCCTCGTGGTGGGCCCGCTCACGGGTGACCTTGGCGGCGACGCTCTGCTTCCAGTCCTCGGCCTGCTTGACGTTCCCCTTCGTTGCCGGGACGGCCAGCCCACGGGGGATCAGGAAGTTCCGCGCGAACCCGCCGGCCACGGCGACGATCTCGCCGACCTCGCCCAGATTGTCGACATCCTGCCTCAAGACGATCTTCATGCGTGCCATCGATGTACCTCCCTCAACGCACCGTGTAGGGCAGGAGGGCCATCTCACGGGCGCTCTTGACCGCCAGCGCGACATCGCGCTGATGGCGCGCGCAGCATCCGGACACCCGCCGAGCCTTGATCTTGCCCCGGTCGGACACGAACCGCCGGAGCAGCGCGGTGTCCTTGTAGTCGATGTACGGGATCTTCTCCTTGCAGAACAAGCAGAAACGCACGCGGGGTTTACGGACGAATCCTTTGGCCATGGCGCTAAGGCCTCCTCATCCGTGGTTCCGGCCGGATGGTCTTGGAGCGGAGCAGGCCTTCGAAGAACGGCAGCCCCGCCTCGATCTCGCCCCGCTTATCCGGCTCCAGCGTGTAGGTGATGACGGCGTAGTAGCCCTCCAGGAGATCGTCGATCTCGTAGGCCAGCCGCCGGCGTCCCCAGCGGTCCACGTTCTGGACCTCGCCGCCGCGTTCGCTGACGGCACCGGAGAACCGTTCGATGGTCTGCTCGATCGCGCTGTCCTCCTGGCGCGGGTCGAGCAACAGCATGGTTTCGTACGGACGCAACGTCCGCTCACCTCCTATGGTCTGTCGGGGCCCCCGGACTCCTACCGGGAGCAGGAAGTGACAACGGCGGACAGTCTACCGCAGAACGTGGGCCGGCGGCCGCATCGCACGCGGCCGCCGGCGCCCGGGAGGATAGGAGTCTAGAAGGGTGGTTCCTCGTCCGTCGTCCCGTTGTCCGATCCGTTGTCCGA
>CAZLKN010000007.1:6898-81926 GCA_964560135.1 uncultured Actinomycetes bacterium
GAGTCTAGAAGGGTGGTTCCTCGTCCGTCGTCCCGTTGTCCGATCCGTTGTCCGATCCGTTGTCCGAGCTGCCGCCGCCCGACCACGCGGGCACGGATTCGCTGCGGCTGGACTTCGTGACCTGCGCCGTCGCCCACTCGAGGGACGGGCCGACCGAGTCGACCTCGATCTCGGTGACGGTGCGCTTCTGGCCGTCGGGCGTCTCCCAGGAGCGGGTCTTCAGCCGGCCGGCCACGATCGCACGCGTGCCCTTGGACAGGGACTCCGCGGCGTTCTCGGCCTGCTGCCGCCAGACGTTGCACCGGAAGAAAGACGTGTCCCCGTCCTTCCATTCGCCGGTGGCCTGGTCACGGAACCGCCGGTTGATCGCGACCGTGAACGAGGCCACCGGAGTGCCGCTGGGTGTGTACCTGAGCTCGGGGTCGTCGGTGAGGTTCCCGACGAGCACCACCTGGTTGCTGTTGGCCATATGGATACCCCCTTGTCGTACATACCGGGAACGAGGGGGAAGGCACGTCCTGCCTGGACGCCTCGTTCTCTCGCGCGACCTCACGCTAGCACCCGCCCCCGACAAGAACGGAGGGGGCCCGTGGGCCCCCTCCGTACCTTGCGTTCGTGAGATCCGCTAGACGAGCTTCGCGTCCACCTCCAGGGCCCGCACGGGCGCGGGAGCGGCTGCTACCGTCCCCGTCGCCGCGGAACCGGCTCCGGTCACAACCCCCACGACCTGGCTGCCCGAGGCCGCGTCGCCGGTCACGGCGTCCACGTCCTGGGTGAGGTCGAGGTGGTTGTCCCCGCTCTGCTGGGTCGCGGCGTTCCCCGTGGCGGACTCCGCCCGGGGGCCGACCGCACCGCCGGCGAGGTTCAGGGCCAGCGCGTCGCCCGACGTCGCCTCCACACCGTCCGCGAGGTTCACGGGCTGGACCGTCGCCCGGCCCACCGTGCCCCCGACCGTGATCGAGACGAGCTGCGCACCTGCGACGGCGCGCCCGGTGACCGCGTCGGCCGACTGGCCGATGCGCACCGTGTTGTCTCCGACCTGGCCGGCGAGCGCGGTGCCGTCGAGCGTGGTCGCCCACGGACCCGCGTGCGCTTCGGCGTCGTTCAGGGCCAGCGCGTCACCCGACCGTGCGGTGGCGTCGCTGGCGTCGTTGGTGGCCAGCACGGCGAGCTCACCGACCGAGCCTCCCACCGTCACGGCGATCGTCTGCACGCCGGCGAGCGCGTCTCCGGATACAGCGGACGCATCCTGCCGCAGGTCGACGACGTTGTCGCCGATCTGACCGGCGTTGGCGGTCCCCGTGTCCGTCGAAGCTCCCGGGCCGGCGGCGGCGCCGGCGGTGTTCTCGGCCAGGGCGTCCCCGCTCGTCGCCAGGCTGTTGGACGCCTGGTTCTGCCCGAGGATCACGAGCTCCCCGACGGAACCGCTCACGTGCACCCCCAGGTCCTGGGAGCCCGCTTTAGCGTCCCCGGTACGGGCACTCGCCGTCTGGTCGCCCTCGATGTGGTTGTCGCCCACCTGGCCCGCCTGGGCGGCGGTCCCCGTGCTCTGCGTCTCAGAGCCGGCGGTGGCGTCCACGTCGTTGGAGGAGATGGCGTCGCCGGTGTGAGCGATCGAGTTGGACGCCCCGTTCTGGGCCAGGAGCCGCACCCAACGTGCGTCACCCTCGACCCGGATCGTCACGTCCTGGGAGCCGGAAAGCGCGTCCCCGGTCGCCGAGAGCGCATCCTGGGAGAAGAAGACATGGTTGTCGCCGGTCTGCCCGCCGGCCCCGAGGGGCGCGAGGGCATGCGGCTGCACCGGGACGGTCACTCCGTCCGGTCCCGCGTATCCCATCCCGAGTCGAACGCTCTCTTCGGCCACGTACACCTCGATGTCGACGACGATGCTCATCCCTGCGGTCTGCACGAGAACATCGAGGCCCGGGGGACCCCGGATGTCGTAGGAGATCAGGACCTGGCTCCCACCCCATGTGCAGTCCTCGTTCTGGACGGCCACCTGGAGGATGGAGCCGGTGTCACCGGTCAATCCGTTGTCGAACACCTTGGTCTGGCAGGTCTGCTGCGGCGTGGTGCTGCTCGAGATCACCGCCTCATCGGACGGGGAAACGGGGGCCGCGGGGGCAGGGCCCTGCGGCTGTTCGTCGGTCGCCTGGTCTGCTCCATCCGCGTCCTCGGCGTCTGTTGCATCGTCCGGGTGGTCCTCCCGGGCTCCGGCATGGCGGCCGCGCAGGCGCGTGGAGGCACTGTTCGCGGTTCCCGAAATCGCATCGGAGACGTCCTGGCGCCCCACTTCGACATCGGCTTCGGCGCCGTCGGGGTCCGGAGGCGCGGTCGCGGTCGCGTCGGCCTCCTGCTCGGCGAGCGCCTCGTCCATCCAGGGGAACGGCCACGGCCACGGCGTGATCGCGGGGGTCGGGGACGGGGTCGCGGCGACGGGGGTCGGCGTCGGCGCAGGGGTGGCAGCCGGTGTCGGTGCCGGTGTGGCCGTCGGTGCAGGAGAGGCCGTCGGTGCCGGAGAGGGCGTCACCTGGGGGGTGGCGCTCGCCGGCGGTGGAGAGGCCTCCTCCTGGGCATGGGAAACCGAGCCCGTCAGGATCAGGGCCGCCACCGCGGAGGCCACGAAGGCCAGCCGACGTATCAGATGCCTCATCCGGCTCCTGTCGTTTACCTGTGTCAAGAATCGTCACATCGGTGTCAAGAGCCCGGTACGCAGGGTACGCCCTCGGACGGACCCCCCGCCACTCCGGATGTCCCCACCGCCCGGACAGAAAGGGAGAGGGCCCCCGGCTGGGGGCCCTCTCCAGACTGCTGTGCAGGTCGTCCCTAGGACGCCAGGCTCATGCGGAGCCGGCGCAGCAGGACGCCACCGCCCGAAAGGGCGGCCATGCCGAGAGCGAAGATGTCGCCCACGTTGACACCCGTGACGGGCAGACGGTCCGGACCGGCAGGTCCCGGGCTCGCCGTCGGGGCAGGCGTCGCATCAGCGGCGCCGTCACCCGGACCGACCAGCTTGAGTCCCGGCAGGTCCATGATCAGGTGACCCTCGGCGTCCTCGCAGACCTCGAGCGCCGGCAGATCGAGGACATCCTCCACACAGGGACCGTGGTCGGTGTCACCCATCTCACCGATCGCCGCAGCCTCGAGACCCCCGCCGGTGGCGCCATCCGCCACACCGTCTCCGGGAAGCCCGAGTTGGGCGAAGGCCGTCGAGCCCATGCCGAGGAACACCCCGGTCACGGCCACGAGGACCATTGCCTTGAGCTTGTTCGTCATTCTGATTGCTCCTTTCCGACAACAAAACGACCTAACCAGTCGAATCCACGTTCAGTGGACTCTAGAGGACCCGACTATCCTGGTGCAATCACGTCCCAGGCGTAAAGGAACTCACGCGCCTCCTCGTCGGCGACCGCCCGGAACGGGACGATCCGGTGCCGTGTCAGGGCTAACGCCGAACCGAGCAGGGCGGCCACGAGGCCCAGGCCTCCGGACATCGAAGCCGCACCGACCCTGCAGGCGCTGGCCGCTTCGGCGAGGAACGCGCCGAAACCCGTCAAACTCTTCTCTGAACGCTCATCTCGAGCCGTGGTCCCGGCATGGACGGCGTCCTCGACCGACCCAGAGGGCACCGGCCTGGCCGAGCGCGTCATGACCTGTTCGGGGGCGGGGGTCGCGGACATCGGGATGGTGTAGGTCGGCGCCTGCGCTGGGACCGGGTCCGCGGGGGCGGGATCCTCCGCGGTCACCGGCTCGGGCTCGGCCCCCTCCGCGACGGGCTCGGGGGCCGGCGGTGCGCCCGGCTCCTCACCTTCAGAGGGCGCAGGCGTCGTCACAGGCTCGGGGACCACCGGATTCGACGCGGGGAACTTCGTCTTTGAGTGGACCTCGTAGGGATCGGTCATCTCCGGCACGGAGGCGGACGCGTGCCCGGCGGCCAGGAGCAGGGCGCCACCCACGAGCGCCATCGCGATGCCCACCGTCCGGACCGTGGTCCTCACACCTGCTCCCCTTCGACACTCGGGTCCACAACAACGTCAGCGACCCGGCACGGGTATACCCGTACGGGCCGAATCGTATGCCTGGCGATGGAAACGGTCAACCATCTTGCACGCTCGTTAACCCGAACAACACAAGAGGACGAGCTTCCAGGTTGGCGGACCGGACGTTTTCTATCGCATCCGCACAGTCGCTGACAAATCCGCACCGGAAACGCGAAGGAGGGGCGGGTCGCCCCGCCCCTCCTTGCGTACAGCGGCCCTGGTCGCCTAAGAGGCGGCCATGGCGGACAGCTCGAAGCTCGATGCGGAGCCGGTCGCCGCGGGCGCCAGGCCGCTCCCCGTAGAGAGGGCCGTGGACCCGCTGGTCGCGACACCGATCACCTGCGAGCCGGCCACCGCGTCGCCCGTGTGGGCATCCGCGGCCTGGCCGGCATCCAGGATCGAGTCACCGAGCTGCGACGACGAGGCCGTGTCGCCCGTGGACTCTGCCACGGCACCGAGCTGGCCTGTCGCGAAGTTGTCGGCGTCGGCTTCGAACGTCTCGGCGATGCTCGCGTCGTCGAAGTTCTGCAGCTGTGCGAGCACATCACCGTGGACGGTGCCGATCACCTGCGAGCCGGCCACCGCGTCGCCGGAAGAGACCGACGCGTGCTGACCGAGCGCGAGGGCGTTATCGCCGATCTGGGAGGCCGTAGCCTCGCCACCGTCGGCGACAGCGAGCGCCCCGACGTTGATACCGTTCGCGGCGTTGGTCGCCGTGGCGTCGCCCGTGACCGCAACCGCGTCAACGGCTGCGTTCTGGGTCTGCACCGTGGCGTCCCCGCCTGCGGTCCCGATCACCTGGGATCCGGCCACCGCGTCACCCGAGTACGCCTCCGCGAGCTGCCCGATCACGGCGTCGTTGTCGCCGATCTGGGAAGCGGATGCGTCCTCGTCGAACGCGAGGGCTTCAGGACCCGCGGTGAGCAGGTCGACCTCGTTCACGATGACGTCGAACGCGACGTCACCAGAGACCGAGGTGCTGGTGTCCGACGAGTTCTGTCCCTGGATCGAGACGTCCCCGCCGTCCGCCACCGCACCGGTGACCTGCGAGCCGGCCACTGCATCGCCGGAGGCGAGCAGAGCCTGCTGGTCGACCGCAACGCCGTTGGAGCCGTTCTGAACGGCCGTCGCCGCCCCGAACTCACCAACAGCCAGAGGTCCGGCCAGCGCTTCCTCGACGAGATTGATCGTCGAGAAGGTGCCCACATCGCCGGTGAAGGCGAAGTCGTCGACCGAGTCGTTCTGGTTCTGCACCAGCACGCTCGAGCCGGCGATCACGCCCGTGACCTGCGAACCCGCGACCGCATCGCCCGAGGCGAGGTCGGCCGACTGGCCCGTGGCCAGGGTGTTGTCGCCGATCTGCGAGGCCGACGCTTCATCGAAAACACCGATGGCGAAGGGACCCGCGACCGAGTTGGCGTTCACGTTACCGGTGCCACCGAAGAGCACGAACCCCGACAGCGCCAAGGCGTTGTCGGAGGTGTTCTGGTTCTGCACCGTCACGTCGCCGCCGATGGCACCCGTGATCTGGGCGCCGGCAACCGCATCGCCGGAAGCGAGCGCGGCAACCTGATCGGCGAGGAGCTCGTTGTCTCCGACCTGCGAGGCCGTTGCAGCCTCGAAGATCGCCAGGGCGAACGGACCCGCGACGGCGCCGGTCACCACATTGGTGTCCGAGCCGAGGGCCACGTCGCCCGAGAACGCGAAGCTGTCGGTGGAGGTGTTCTGCTGCTGGATCTCGCCCGTCGCACCGACGGCTCCGGTCACCTGGGAACCCGCGACCGCATCGCCGGAGGCGAGGTCGGCCGACTGGGCGATCCCCAGGTCGTTGTCACCGTTCTGGGTCGCCGAGGCGGGCGCGAAGATCGCGTCCGCGGTGGGACCCACCTGCACGAATTCGACGAGGTTCTCGACCCCGCCGAGTCCGACCGTGCCACTGAAGGCGGTGTCGCCTTCACTCGACTGCTGGTTCTGGACAGACAGGTGTCCGGCCTGCTCGGTGACCAGGCCCGTGATCTGCGAACCGGCGACGGCGTCGCCGGAATGCGCACGGACGTCCTGGTCGATCTCCGCCGAGTTGTCGCCGACCTGGCTCGACTGAGCCTGGTCGTCGAACGCTCGGGCGGTGGGACCGACGACAACCGCCAGGGCCAGGTTCTCGGACTCGACATCACCCGAGAAGGCCGCCGCGTCCGTCGAGGAGCTCTGCCCCTGGACGGTGGACGAACCGTTCCCGACGATGCCGGTCACGAAGGACCCGGCCACGGCGTCACCCGACGAAGCCTCGTTGGACTGCGTCAGGACGGCGTCGTTGTCCCCGATCTGGCTGGCCGAGGCCTCCGCCTGGTCGGCGAAGGCGTTCGGGCCGAGGGCCAGATCACCGAGGTTGAATGCGTCCACTGCGCCGGAGACGGCGACCGGGTCCGTTGCCGAGTTCTGGCTCTGGACCTCGTTGTCGCCGTTCGACACGATGCCGACGACCTGCGAACCGGCGACCGCGTCACCGGTAGCAGCCCCGACGGTCTGGGACGCATCCAGCCGGTTGTCCCCGACCTGCGACGCCTGAGCGAGCGCGTCGACCGATGTCGCCTCCGGACCGAGCACGTACGCTCCGTCGTTGGCGGCGGTCGCGGGACCCGACTCGGCGATGGCGCCATCCGAGGTGTTCTGCACCTGGACGGTCGCTCCGCCGCCCACCGCGCCGGCAACCGTGCTCCCGGCCGCGGCGTCGCCCGAGTGGGCGGCCGCGTCCTGCGAGACGGTACCGGCGTTGTCCCCGTTCTGCGCCGCCTGGGCCGGGGCGCCGTCGGCACCCGCAGCCGGCCCCGCATTGAACGTCAGCGCGTTCTGTGCGGTGGCCGTATCAGACGTCGCATCCGAGTCGGTGGATGTGTTCTGTCCTTGCACCACAGTGGCCTCCTGGGCGGTTGCACTACCCGCCCAAGCCAGGAAGCCGAAGCAGCCGAGCGCGGCGAACACCAGCCACCTGGCCAGTGTCCTGCGCTCCATGCTTCCTCCTCTGTCGTCCGGACCCCACGACGGGGCCCGGATCCGTTCTTCTCCCGGTGCTGAACCGTCTCACCTCCTTCGACGCGCGCGGGGCCACGCACCGGCGTGCGGCCCCGATGGTGTTGTTACTGATGTTGTTTGCGCTCATGAAGTTGCTCAAGTGCAAACAGTAGCCCAGTGGGGTACTGCGCACAACGAACAGGAGAAAAGGGGAGGGGCCCCCTTGTGGGGGCCCCTCCACCAGCTCTGGCAGCCTCTCGGCCGCGACGAGCGCGTTACCTAGCTGACATCACCCGTGACCTGGGCGCCGGCCACCGCATCACCCGAGTCCGAAGACAGGGTCTGCGAAGCGACGAACCCGGTGTCACCGACGGTGCTGGCCGAAGCCGTCGCAGTAGCGGAGAACGCCTCCGCGGTCAGCGAACCCGCTGCCGCGTTGTTGGCGAACCCGTTACCGGAGAGCGCGAACGAACCGAAGTCGTTGTTGCTGACCTGGATCGTCGCCTCCGGCGCCACGACGCCGGTGACCTGGGAGCCCGCAACTGCGTCTCCCGTGCCAACCGACACGTCCTGACCGAAGTCAAGGAAGTTGTCTCCGACCTGCGAGGCCGAAGCCACGCCGTCAGCATCCGCACTCGGGCCAAGATTGGCGTCGAGCAGGTTGTCTGCGAACACATCACCCGAGAACGCGAACGTGTCCTCGGATGTGTTCGTGTTCTGCACCACAGCTTCGCCACCGGCGACAACACCGGTCACCTGGCTGCCGGCGACGGCGTCACCGCTGTCAGCGGCGATCACCTGGTCGGCAGAGGCGTCGTTGTCACCGATCTGCGAAGCAGACGCGGTGTCGAAGAAGGAGACCGCAGTCGGGCCTGCCTCCAAGATGCCGTCGTTCACGGCATCGACCTCACCGCTGACGGAGAAGGCGAAGTCGGCGACGTTGGTGTTCTGCACCGTGACGTCACCGTCGGCCACCACTCCCGTCACCTGGCCGCCGGCAACCGCGTCGCCAGAAGCGACATCGATCACCTGCGCCAGCGCGGCGGCGTTGTCGCCCGTCTGGCTGACCGTTGCATCGCCATCAGCGATGGCGCTCGGGCCGGCCTCGACGAAGGCGAGGTTGTCGGCGAACAGCTCACCGGAGACCGCGAATGCGACCTCCGTGTTGGCCGTGTTCTGCACGACAACATCGCCCGTGGCGACGATACCGGTGACCTGACCGCCAGCGACGGCGTCACCGGTCTCGCCCGTGATCTCCTGCGCCACGGCCGCGGTGTTGTCCCCCACCTGCGAGGCGGAGGCATCACCGAAGAACGAGTCCGCAGAGGGACCCGAAAGCGCAAATCCGAAGTTCACGGTGTCGACGCTGCCGGAGACGGCGAACGGGAGCACAGCGGAGAGCTGCTGCTGAACCGTGACGTCGCCGTGGCCCACAGCACCCACCACCTGGCCGCCCGCGAGGGCGTCCCCGGTGGTGCCGTCTGCGACCTGAGCAACCGCCACGTCATTGTCTCCGATCTGCGAAACCGTCGCATCTCCGTCTTCTGCAAATGCGTTCGGGCCGGCAAGGCCGAACCCGATGTTCACTGCCTCAGCGTCACCGCTGACTGCGAAGTCACCATCACTCGCTTGCTGGTTCTGAACCGTCAGGAACCCACCCTGGTCACCCACGGCACCGGTCACCTGGGAGCCTGCCAGCGCATCACCGGTCGACGACTGCGCATCCTGCGCAACGTCGGCGGTGTTGTCGCCGGTCTGGCTCGCCGAAGCACTGGTACCGAAGATGCTAGCTGCGTTAGGAGCGGCAGTGGCGAAGCCGACGTTGAGAGCCAACGTGTCTCCACTGGCCGCGAACCCGTCCTCAGACGAGCCCTGGTTCTGAACGGTCGCCGATCCGCCGACGATCCCCGTCACCTGTGACGAGGCCACTGCGTCGCCCGATTCGGCCTCCGAGGACTGCGTAAGTACCGCATCGTTGTCCCCGATCTGGCCGGTCTGAGCGACGCCGTCGGTCGAAAAGGCGGTCGGTCCAGCAGCTGCGAGCCCGAGGTTCACCACTTCGGCGTCGCCGGATTCGGCGAACGCGTCGGTGGCGTTGTTTGTGTTCTGAACGACGTGCTCGCCGTCACCCACGATGCCCGTGATCTGCCCACCGGCGACAGCGTCACCGGTAGCAGCGGCACCGAACTGGGAAACAGCAGTGTCGTTCGAACCAACCTGGCTCGTCTGGGCGGTACCGTCATCGGTGGAGGCCGAAGGGCCCGTCGTGACGTTGGCGTCGTTCACCACGTCTGCATCCCCGGACACCGCAACCGGATTGGTCGCGTTGTTCGTGTTCTGCACCGTGGCGTCATCCGCCACAACACCGGTCACCTGCGCCCCAGCCACGGGATCGCCACTCTCGGCGGTCCCGGACTGCGACACGTTCGCGGTGTTGTCGCCCAGCTGCTGGGACGAAGCCCCCGTGTCTCCCGTGGCTGCAGGGCCCCCCGCGAAATCGGCGTTGTTCTCGCCGCTCGCGGTACCCGTCTCAGCCTCGGAATCCGTCGAGGTCTGCGTCCCCTGGACCGTGGTCTCCGCGTTCGCGGCATTCGCCGCGAACAGGAAACCGAAGCAAGCGAGCGCGGAGACGAGCAGCCACCTGGCTACTGTCCTGCGCTCCATGTGCTTCCTCCTGTCTAGGAGTCCTACGTACGACCCGGCGTCCTTGGCGTGCCCTACGGGCCCGCTGCGGAGCACCGGTGCCCGGCCAACGGGGCCGGACTTCCCGATCCGAGCGCGCGCAAGCGCATCACTCTTGTCGGGCAGGGAGACACAGGGCGCATCGTCCCTGTGTCCGCCTACCCGGCGCTTGCTCATCGCTCGCGTCATCCTACCGTCTTCCGCCCATCCGTCACATCAACCGGGGCCGGCGCGGGGGCGGGCACGAGGCCCGCCCCCGGTAGCCGAACCAAATCCCTACAGCGCCTCGCCCCCGACGGCGTCTCCGACGAACCCGCCGGTCACCCAGCGGAGTCCGTCCTGGACACCCTCGGAACCGAAGCTGTCGCCCGCCGACAATGCCAGCGGACCGAAACCCGCGACCCCGGTCGTGAAGACTCCCAGGATCGTGACCTGCTGGAACCCGGCGTCCGCGTCGCCCGAGGAGGCCGTCGTCACCTGCGTCACGCTGGCGGAGGCGTCCTCGATCATCGCGGCACTGGCGTCCTGACCACGCGGCCCCACGACACCGTCCACCAGGGCGAAAGCCGAAGCCTCACCACTGGTGGCGATGGGGGCGATGTGGTCGTTGACCTCCTGGACCGTGGCCCCGCGGACCAGCGTCTCCTGGACGCCGGCGAACGCATCGCCGGACGTCGCGGTGACGTCGATCCGCAGTCGGAGGTCGGCGTCGCCGGCGAGCGTCGCAGACGCGTCCGCCGTGAGCGCCAGCGCGGTCGCTCCGACCACCAGGACGACCTCCGGGTCTCCGGGGTTGAACGGATCCACCCCGAGGCCGCTGAACGCCGTGGCCGGACCGGCCTCGGCGAGGGCGTCCTCGCTGATGTTGTCGTTCTGGACCGTGGAGTCCCGGGCGTCGGTGATCTGGGAGCCCGCGAAGGTGGAGCCACCCGTCGCCTCCGAGGTCTGCGCACGGTTCGCGCGCAGCGTGGAGTCGCCGATCTGCTCCGCGGTGGCCTCGAAGCCCGCCTCTGCGAAGGCGAGCGGACCGACGAACACCTGAGCGGCGTTCCCGGCCACCACAGGGCAGTCGCACCCGGCGATGGGGGCCAAAGCGTCGTTGAAGTTCTGGACCTCGGAGGTACCCGAGGCGGTCGTCGACTGCAGCCCGGCCGCGGCGTCACCGCTGGTGGCGGTGGCACGCTGGCCGAAACGCGCGTCGGTGTCGCCCACCAGGTCGGCGCTGGCGTCGCCCTCGCCGGCCGCAACGGGCCCAGCGAAGATCTCCACCTGGTTGCCACCCGGCACGAGGACGGTCGTCCCGAACTCGTCGGTGATCTCCCCGTCGCAGAGCACGGAGGCGCACGCCAGAGCACTGGTGGCGCTTCCGAAGTCGACGAGGTTGAGGTCCTGCACGATCGAGCGGTCGCGTGCGTCGGCCTCCTGGGAGGCGGCGGTGGCGTCGCCCGAGAAGGCTTCGGCCACCACGTCGAGGCGGAGGGTGTTGTCCCCCACCTGCGACGCGTTCGCGTCCGTCGCTCCGGCGAACGGACCGGCCACCCCGAAGACGAGGTTGTCGGCCAGAGCATCGCCGGACAGGGCGTCGTTGAAGAACGAGTCGTTGTCGTTCTGCACCACGGCGGAGTCCCGGGCGGTGGTCGTCTGTGACCCGCCGGTGGCGTCGCTGCTGACCGCGGTCGCCTCTCCGTTCAGCCGGGCCTCATCGTCTCCTACCTGGTCGGCCGTGGCCGGTCCGAAGATCCCGAACGCGACCGGGCCCGCGAAGAGCTGGGCCTCATTGGCCGCTCCGGCGAACCCGCTCACGACGAGGTCGAGGACCGAGGTGTTCACGTTCTGCACCGTCGACGAGTCGCGAGCGTCCGTGTCCTGGGAGCCGACGATGGCGTCCCCGGATCTGGAGGTCGCGTCGAGGTCGACGCGCACGTCCGTGTCCCCCACCTGGCCGGCGGACGCCGACTCGAAGATGGCGATGGCCGCTGGGCCGGACACTGACGTCAGGAAGTTGTCACTCACCGAGTCCCCCGAAAGGGCCTGGTTGAGCTCGGACAGGTTGTCGTTCTGGACGACGGCCTGTCCGCGGGCATCGGTGTTCTGGACTCCCGCCCAGGCATCCCCGCTGGCGGCGTCGGCCACCGTGGCGATGTCGAACGAAGCGTCCCCCACCTGCGATGCGTCGGCATCCGCGCCGGCTCCGAAGGCCAAAGCCACCGGTCCGGCGAACGCCTCCACAACGCTCACTGCGTTTGCTGCTCCAGTTACTGCTTCGTCATCCTCACTCGCGCTGCGATTCTGAACGGTCAACGCCCCGGCACGGTCACCCGTGGCCGCGGTCGTCTGGGAACCCGTCACGGCATCCCCGGAGGTCCCCGTCGCGTCCATGTCGAGAGCGCCTGAGGCGTTCCCGACCTGCGACGCGCCGGCGGACGAAGCTCCGTGGGCGAAGGGCCCGACGAAGGCGATGCCGAGGTTGGCCGCGAGTACCGGGCCTGACTCGGCGAGCCCGCCGGCTGCCGTGTTGTCGTTCTGGACGATCCCATCGGATGCGGTCGTGTCCTGGGTGCCGAGTGTGGCACCGCCGGACAGCCCGTCCGCCGACTGCGTGATGACCGCATCGGCGTCCCCGATCAGGCTCGCGTCGACCGGCTCCCCGGATCCGGAGATCGCGACCGGACCGGTCCCCGACGGTGCGGGGAAGGTCGGATCGGTCGAATCACCGAACACGTTGAGCACGTCGACGGCGCCGGAGAAGGCAAAGCCGCAGTCGGTCACAGCGTTCCCGCATTCATTGGTGTTCTGGACGATCGCGCCGTCCGAGGCGGTGAACTGTGATCCGGCGCGGGCTGGGCCGCTCTCTCCGATCGCGTCCTGTGAGATGTCCAGGTTCCCGTCACCGACCATCGACGCGTTCGCGCCCTCGCCTGTGGCGTAGGGCCCGTTGTGGGCGTCGACGGAATTGAACGAGGTGACGGGACCCGACTCGGCGGTGGCTCCGACGGAGCTGTTGTTGTTCTGCTCCGTGGATCCCGCCTCCGGTGTCGATGTCTGCGAGCCGGCCGAGGCCGGTCCGCTCGACGCCGACGAGTTCTGACCGACGGTGGTGTCCGTATCGCCCACCATCGACGCGCTCGCGCCGTCCTGCGCCGCGGGGCCCGACTGAAGAGTCGTCGAGTTCCCTGCGGCCACCGGAGCGGACGTGGCGGTCGAGTCGGTCGACTCGTTCCCGTTCTGAACCACGGTCCCGTCCTGCGCGGAGGCCGAACCCCCGAGCCACAGAACAGAACCTGCGCACGCGAGCGCGAGGACGGCGAGCAATCTCGCTATCGATCTCGCGTTCATCGTGCCTCCTGATCGATCACGTGCAGCGTGCACGCGACAACAAACAACGAACGAAGCTGGACCTTCCGGAGGTCACCTCCTCGAGGCCGAGCACCGACCGGTCCGAGGTCGGCGCCCACCACACCAGGGCTCGCTACGAACAGCTCGCAGCGGCGAGTGGTCAGCATATCAGAGGCCCGCGGTGCCGCGGTCAACCGCCACTGGGGGCCGTAGCCCCGGAAGGGCCTCAACCCGGTTCATGTTGAGGTCGAGGGTGGCCTCTGACCTGGGAAAAGGAGAGGGGCCCCCGTCGGGGCCCCTCTCCGAACTACAGACGACCGGATCGTTTACACGATCCCGATCACCGTTCCACCGGACACCGCATCGCCCGTAATGGCGTCGGTCGCCTGCCCCGCGGTGACGGAGTTGTCACCGACCTGGGAGACGGTACCGGGGTTCGCCACCGGACCCACCGAGCCCGCCGCAAGGTTCGTGGCGAAGGCGTCGAGGGTCAGGGCGAACGGTGCAGTGGCGTTGTTCACGTGCTGGACGGTCGCGTCCCGAGCTCCCGCCACACCCACAACCTGGCCGCCTGCTACGGCGTCCCCGCTGTGGGCGGTGGCGATCTGGTCGAGGTCGATCGAGTTGTCCCCGATCTGGTTCGCACTGGCGGTACCCGCGCCGGAAGCGATGGCCTCGGGTCCTGCCAGCACGATCGCGTCGTTGAACGCCTCCGCGAATCCGGAGATCGCCAACGCATCGGTGCTGGTGTTGGTGAGCTGGGCCACGACGTCACGGCCGCCAACCACACCGAGTACCTGCGACCCCGCCACGGCGTCGCCGGAGACCGCGAGGGCCTCCTGCGCGACGAACGTGTCGTTGTCGCCGAACTGGGTGGCGGTGGCTGTGCCATCGTCCG
Source organism: uncultured Actinomycetes bacterium (assembly GCA_964560135.1). GTDB lineage: Bacteria > Actinomycetota > JAICYB01 > JAICYB01 > JAICYB01 > CAZLKN01. Next base: position 20,864 of record CAZLKN010000007.1, read on the forward strand.
TTACTGCCGAGGGTCCGGCGAACACGTCGCCCAGGTTCACCGCGAGCGCGTCGCCCGAGAAGGCGAACGGCGCGTCGGCGTTGTTCTGGGCCTGCACGGTCACGTCGCGGGAAGCGACGATCCCGAACACCTGTCCACCGGCCACGGCGTCACCCGACTCGGCCTCCGCGAGCTGCGCGAGGCCTGCCGAGTTGTCACCGTTCTGAACTGCGGACGCCGTGCCGGTCCCCGAGGTGCTGGCGACCGGTCCGGCTTCCACGAGCCCTGCGTTAAAGGCCGTGGCGTTACCGGAGAACGCCGTGGCGTCGACCGTGTTGTTCCCGGACTGCACGACGGCATCCCGGGTGTCCACGATCCCGACCACGGTCCCACCGGCGACAGCATCGCCGCTGGTGGCCGACGCATCCTGGACGAGCAGCGCGTCGTTGTCGCCCAGCTGGGCGGCTGAAGCGCTTCCATCCGCACCGGAGGCGGCAGAAGGCCCGGCGAGCACGAGGCCGTCGTTGAAGGCCTCCGCATCACCGGAGAAGGCGAACGGAGCATCGGCCACGTTCTGGCCCTGCACCGTCACGTCGCTGCCGCCGACCGAGCCCGTAATTTGCGAGCCCGCCACAGCGTCACCGCTCGTTGCCTCTGCCGTCTGTACCACCGTCACGTCGTTGTCTCCGTTCTGAGTAGCTTGTGCGATCGCGCCGTCCGTGAAAGCTTCCGGACCGGCGATGACCAGCACGTCGTTCACCGAATCGGCATTACCCGAAATGGCTACCGGGTCTTCGCTGGACTGCTGGTTCTGGACCGTGAGGTGTCCTCGCTGCGCCGATACCAGACCAGTCACCTGCGAACCCGCCACGGCGTCACCCGATGTGGACACAGCTTCCTGATCAACCAGGACGTCGTTGTCGCCGACCTGGCTGGACTGGGCCGTACCCGTCACCGAGAACGCGGCCGGGCCCGCCAGTACCGCGGAGAAATTCTCCGCGAAGGCGTTCCCGGATATCGCGACCGGATCCGTGGATGCATTCTGGTTCTGGATCGTGGCATCACCGTTGCCGACATAGCCCGTTACCTGGCTACCGGCAACGGCGTCACCCGACGCGGCCTCGCTGGACTGCCTCAGAACGGCGTCGTTGTCGCCGACCTGAGCTGCGTTGGCCGTGCCGTCTACGGTGTCGGAGAAGGGACCGGCGGCCACGAACGCGTCGTTGAACGCGTCTGCGTCACCTGAGATACCGACCGCGTCGGTACTCGAGTTCGTGCCCTGGACGACGCCATCGCCGCCCACGATCCCTGCCACCTGGGAGCCGGCGACTGCCGACCCTGTCCCGGCGACACTCTCCTGATCAACCCTCACGCTGTTGTCCCCGACCTGGGATGCGTTTGCGTCTCCGGTGCCCGTGGCCGTGGCTTCTGGGCCAGCGGTCACATCGGCGTTGTTCGACGCCGTTGCGTCACCGGATACTGCGGTGGCACCCGTAGACGTGTTCGTCTGCTGGATGGTGCCTCCGCCCACGCTCCCGCTCACCTGTGAACCCGCCACCGCATCGCCCGACTGGGCTTCCGCTGACTGGTCCACGGTGACCGAGTTGTCTCCGATCTGGGACGACTGAGCTCCTCCGCCCGTCGCGGCAGGTCCGGCGCCGACGGTCGCGTTGTTGCTCGCGTCCGCCGTCGACGAAACCGCCGTCGAATCGGTGGAGGAGTTCGAGCCCTGAACCGTGGTGGAGTCGGCTGCCGCCGGAGAAGCTTCCGGAGAAGCTTCCGGCGTCGGCGTGGGTTCCTGCGCCGAAGCGCTACCCGCACCGATCAACAGTCCGAATCCCGCCAGCGCCCCGATAACCAGCCCGTAGGCCAGTCTGGGTCGCTGCATATTACCTCCCTAGGTTCGTCCGACGCCGGCCGAAGCCGGCGCAAGAGGCTCACCTCATGACTTCGGGCCCTCCTGGTTCACCTCCCTTTCAGGCGGTGGATCCCCCTGGCCCGGTGGGGGTCCGCCGTCATGACTGCACCCCGGCGACCGTCGCCACCGGGGACAACACGTTACTCCTGTTCAGCGCATCCGCAAAGCGGTTGTCCAATACATCACGCTAAGACACCCAAGCAACACTATTCGTCACCGGGCCACAGGAAGAAACGGACATTCGACGTGTCCGCCTCAGCGGACGTCGAAGGCGTCCACGAAGGTGAACCCGTAGCGGGAGCTGGGGTTCTTGTCCCCGGTCACGACCACCTCGATCGTGTGGGAGCCGACACCGAGACCGGTGGCCTCGAAGAGCACCACCCGGTGGCTGGTGGCGGACGAGTAACTGTCGACCCGGTCAACCACGCTGCCGTCGATCCGGACCTCGGTGATGCCCCCGTCGGGGTCGCGCATCCCGATCCACCGGATGTCGGTGCCCGTGAAGGTGAAGGCCGCGCTGTCCCCGGTCCGCAGGGCCCGGCTGTAGCCGCCGCCGCTGGCCGACGAATCCGACCGCGTGCGCCAGCCACCGTCGTAGACGATCGCCGACGAGCCGTCCTCGGTCCGCTGCCAGGTCCCGGGGGCCGTCGTCGGGGTCGGGGTGGGCGTGGGCGTCGGTGTCGGTGTGGGCGTCGGGCTGGCGGTCGGTGTCGGGGTGGGGGTCGGCGTCGGGTCGGGGTCGCTCGAGGCGCCACCGGACGAGGCCTCGAAGGCGTCCACGTAGGTGAAGCCATACCGGGAGTCGGGGTGCTTGTCCCCCGTCACGACCAGCTCGATCGTGTGCGGTCCGGCCGTCAGTCCCGAGACCTCGTATATGACCTTCTGGTACTCGGTGGTCGAGGCGTAGCCGTCGATACGCCCGACGAACGCGCCGTCGACCCTGACCTCCGTGATCCCGGCGTCCGACGAACGGATACCGATCCAGCGCGCCGCCGTGCCGTCGAAGGAGAAGGTGACCGAATCACCCGTGTAGCGAGAGTACGTGTACGTCCCCCCGCTCACGAGCGAGGAACTCCTGGTCCGCCAGTACCCCGAGTACGACGGGCTCGAGGAGTTGTCCTCGGTGCGGGTCCACACGCCGTCGGGTTCCGGCGTCGGCGTGGGGGTGGGACTCGCGGTCGGTGTCGGGCTCGGGTCGCTCTCGGAGGCACCCACGGCGCGGGCGAGGTTCAGACGGCCCTCACTCGACACCTTCCCGGCCAACGCCGGGATCTTGTCCACGCTGGACAGCAGCCGGTCGCGTACCGAGGTGTAGCTCCACCCCGGGTTGGCGGCCCAGACCAGCGCCGCCGCCCCCGCCACCGCGGGAGCCGACATCGAGGTCCCACTCATGTACATGTAGCCGCCGGGCACGGTCGAGTAGATCGACGAGCCGGGGGCCCCGATGTGGACGGTGGTCGGGCCGTAGCTGGAGAAGGACGACAGGTTGTCGTACCGGTCGGTGGATGCCACGGTCACGACGTTGGCGTTGGAGCAAGTGGCGGGCCACGTGGCCCGCGTGTCGTTGTTGCGCCCGTCGTTGCCGGCAGCGGCCACGAACAGCACGCCCCTGGCCTTCGCGTACTCGAGGGCGTCGAAGATCACCGACGGGCAGCTTCCGGAGCCGCCCCAGGATGCGTTCATCACGGTCTTGCGCCCCGTGGAGGAGGCGTGGTCGGCGACCATCCGGATCGCCTGGGCGCCACCGCTGGAGGAGAAGTCGAAGGGGACGTCGACGAGCCCGACCTCCCAGTTGACCCCCGAGACTCCGAGGCTGTTGTTCCCCCGGGCCCCCGCGATGCCCGCGACATGCGATCCGTGCCTGCAGGAGGACGAGGAGAACGGGCAATTCCCCTGGAAGAGCCTGGTCAGGTAGTTCGGACTCAGGTCCTCGTGTGTCTCCTGGAGGCCCGTGTCGATCACGGCGACCGAGACCGCCGAGGAGCCTTTCGTCACCGTCCACGCATCGGTGGCGGAGATGTCGGCACCCGGCGTGCCGCCGGACTGTCCGGTGTTCTCGAGGCCCCACTGCACGCCGAAATTCGGGTCATTGGGGACGACGGCGAACGGTTCGGCCAGGAAATCGGGTTCCGCGAAGCGGACCCGCCGGTCCGACCGGTAGGCACGGAGACGTTTGTCGAGGTCAGCGCCCGACGCGAGCCGCACCACCTCCACGTGCAGAGGTTCGATCCGCCGCTCCACCCGGTCGCCCCCGCGGTCGCGGTGGGTACGTGCGCGGTCCACGCCGCTGGTCCGGGGCTGAAAACCGACCACGATGCGATCGGGAGCGTACGAGCCGGCGGGCGTCTCGGCCCCCGCGCCCGGACCGCCGGCCGGAAGGAGCGTGAGCAGGAGCGCCACGGCAGCGGCGATCGTCCCCGTCCTTTCCCAGCGTCCACCCATCTCGATCGTGCCTCTCGTCAAGAAAACCCCGCGCCACGTGGAGCTCGCGGGGCTGCTTCACTCTATAAAGAGTCATCGGCCCCCTACAACAGGTTCTGAAGCTCCGGTCACAGGAACCCTCGCGCCCAGCCGGCCACGAAGACGCCGACCGCGGCGAAGGCGAACACGACCAGCAGGACCGAGGCGATCCGGCCGGACAGCCGGGCGCCGACCTCCGGGATCACCCGAGGGAACCGGCCGGACAGGCCGACCGGCGCACGCGGGATTCGGCCGGGGATGAGCACCGCGGCCCACCGGGCTCCGGCAGCAGCCCCGATGAGGACCGCGCCGAGGGCCCAGACCGGGGGCTGGGGGATCGGCGCACCGGCCAGCCTCCCCGGGATCGTCGCCGCGGGGGCCCAGACCGCCAGGAGCGCACCGACACCGAGCAGTCCTGCGAGCCACACCCCTGCCAGGGGGCCTACCCGGCCTTTCGGGCGGCTGGTGGCGACGGCCGTCCGCCCGGCGAGACCGAGCATGAGAGCCAGGAGCACCACCGCCCCCTGCGATCCGCCCGACGCCGTGGCGCCCGCCGAGACGGCCACCACCACCGCGACCAGCGGCGACGGGAACCCGCCGCCGCGAACCGCCGCGGCTGTGATCCGGATCCATGCAGGCCGGGAGCCGGCCAGCCGGACGAGATGCAGGATCGTGCCCGCCCCGAGCACCCCCCACAACCACCCCGGCGGAACCGCACCGGTCACCGCACCGCCGATCGCCACCGCCGCGAGACCGATCTCCCCCGCCCCGTCACGCACGCCGGGCCGCGCCGCCGTCGTGGCGCCGGCGAACACGACCGCACCGGCGAACACGGCCACGGTGGCTGCCACATCGGCAGCACCCGCCCCGAGCATCAGCAGGACAACCGCCTGCGTGCGGACGACCAGGAGACCGCTGGAGGGCAGCCGCTCCAGCGGACCCGCGCTCAGCGCCACCCGCCCGAGGGCCGCCGCTACCAGCAGGAGCGCCGGGCCCGTCCCGAGATCCCCCGGCCAGGTCACGAACCCGCGGGCCCATACCGACCACACCACCGCGGCCACGACGGGCACATCGCAGGCCAGCGTCCCCGCCAGCCAGCGTCGCCGGCTCTCGACGTCGTGCGAGGGCTCCACCCGGACCGCCAGCACCCCGATCATCCACGCCGCCAGGAAGGCCGCTGCGTTCGGTGCCGCACCGGCCACGAGGATCCCGGCGGCGCCCACCGCGGGGACCGCCACCCGGCGCGGCTGGGGGCCCACAAGCGTCAACCCGCCGGCAGTGACCGCCGTCCAGGCCCCGATCACCGCCACCGGCCCGCCGGTCGCGGCCGCCGCCACGGCGGCACCCAGCCACACCACGGCGGCGCCCCGGGTCCCCAGGAGGGACGCAAGCGCCGCCGCCGCGAACCACGCGAGAGTCATCGCGCGAAGCCGGTCACGAGGATCCCCGCCGCGGCCAGCGCCACCAACGACGCGGCGGGCAGCCGGGCCGCGAGCGGGCGGAGGAGCAGGGCGGCGAGAGCCAGACCGATGCCTGCTCCCGTCCACCAACCGAGCACCACCCACGGATCGGCCCCACCGGGCCCCGGGGCGCAGTACATCGGGATCAGCACCACCAGCGCCGCCACCGTCGCCGCCCGGGCCACCGGCGGAGCCGTCCGCAGCGGCCGGCGGGACAGCTCGAGCAGCGCTGCTGCCAACAACAGCACGGAGCCCACCACGAGCAGCGGTGAGCCCGTGGCCACCGTCGGACCGAGGAGCCGCGTGGCGGCTTGGACGTCGGCCAGCGTGGTGGTGCCCCAGCGCAGGCCCGCCCCCAGACACGCGATCCCCCACGCGACATCGGGGGAAGACCCCAGAGCCCAGCGGATGGTCCAGAGACCCGCGACGATCCAGACGATGCCTCCGTCGGACCCGAATGCGCCCACGGCCACCGCGGCCACACCCGCACCGACGAGGGCTCCGCGGACGGTACGGGGCTGCAGGTCGGTGGCTACTTCGACGCCTCCCGTCCCCGGCCGCCATCCTCACGACCGAGCCCGAGCTGCGAGCGCAGATGGTTCCACGAGCAGTCGGTGCACACCTCGACGGTGTAGAGCCGCACCTCCCGGAGCTTCAACAGGGGTGCGAGGTCGTCGCGCGGCCACACACGCCCGTTCTCGCGTTTCGACAACTCATCGGAGAACACGTAGGAGACCAGCACGAGCCTCCCCGTGCTGCACACCGGGCAGGCCTGCTCCGTCTGCTCACCGCAGTAGTTGGCAGCGCGGAGCAGATCAGGATGCGCGTCACAGACCTCAGCCCGCGACACGTGTCCGGCTTGGACGGCCCGGAGGAGAGCCTTCCGGGCGAGCGAGTAGTCCACCGTCGGGTGCATGGTCCGGCTATGGTCCCAAACCACCGGGGAGGCGGCAAGAAGCGGAGGAGGGCCCCCGCCGGGGCCCTCCCGCAAAAACAAGCCGCTCGTCGTCTCAGACCGCGCCGTAGACCGTGACCTCGATCGTCGGTCCGTCGGTCTCGAGGTTCCCTGCGTAGTCCTGGGACTGCACCTGGAAGCGCCATGTGCCGGGCCCCAGACTGCTCGTGTTGAGCTGCCAGGTCACCTCGCTGGCGTTGGGGTGGGACTTGGCCGCCGGCTGGGCGAAGTACCCCCCGCCGTCGACCCTCGTCCCGATGAGATAGACCAACTGGATATCCGACGTCGCGGGGCTCTCCACCGTCTCGCCCTCGAGGCTCACGGTGCTGAACCGCAACGGTGTGAACGGCACCGAGAGGCGGAAGAACTGCGCGCCGGACTCCGTGGTCCACGTCGACACGGGTGTGGTCAGGTCCAGGATGGACGTTCTCGTCACCGTGGTCGTCTGCCCGAAGGAGTCGGTCATCTCGGCGACGAACGTCACCTCGCCCTCGACCAGATCGCTGAGATCGATCTGGAAGGCCCAATCCTCCTCGCTCGAACCGTCGCCCAGCAGCTTGGGCCCGTCCGAGGCGGTGTTCCCCTCCTCGTCGGTCGCGGTCATCGTCGCGCTGACCGGCGAAACCACCGTGGAGGCGTCCCTGTCGAGGTTGATCGTCTCCGTGCCGATGGGCGAGCTGTCCCCGCTGGTGCGCTCGGCGTTGATGAACTGCGGCAGATCGAAGGAGAAGACCCCCGCGGTCACGTGCAGATTCGAATCGTCGGTGGCCGAGGCGCTGTTGCCGGCCAGGTCCACGCCGGTGACCGTGGCCACGATCGGGCCCTCGTCGAGCTCCCCGAAGCAGTCCATGTCGAAGACCTCAGAGCCGACACGTGGCTGGTCCGTCAGGAGGCATTCGGCGGGAGCCGCGGCGCCCACGTTGGCCACACCGACCTCGACATCGGGCCCGGTCTCGTCGACATCCCAGTCGATCGTGACGCCGGAGGAGGCCTCCGCAGCGGTCACGATCCCGTCACCATCGAGCATCGAGATGCTCACGGCCGGCGGGATCGTGTCCTTGACCGAAGCCACGCTGCGCAGCGAAGACCGGTTGTCCACGTCGTCGAACCATTGCACGAAGAACCGGAAGGTGCCCTCCGGCAGGTTCGCCGCGCAGTCCGGGTTCAAGGAGTCCGTCCCCGACGGCCCGAAGATGAACGGGCCACAGCCGTCCGGGATCCGGTTGTCACGCCGGATCGAGGAGTTGCTCCACTGGAACCACACCTCGGCCCCCGCCACGTCCGCGCCCGGATCCTCGGTCCAGGAAACCGGCACACCGCTGGCGGCATCGGCCGCGTTGACGAAGCCGTCGCCGTCGTCGATGGCCGCCGTGCCTGCTGCCGGGATCGTGGTCTTCTTCAGCGCGTCGACCGACGCCTGCGAGGCGTTGCCGAGCGCATTCGTGGCCACGGCCACGTAGGTGACGGTGCCGTCCGCCAGCGTGGAGACATCGATACCGGACACCGACCAGTTGCCGTCACCGTCGACGGTGGCGGGGAAGGGGCCGAGGTCCAGGGCGCCGTCCGTCGCCGACACGTCCACCGTGGCACCAGGATCGGTCGTGCCCGACGCGTCGGTGGATGTCTGGGCCGCGGCGTTGATCGGGTCGGTGACCTCGGTGATGTCGATCGCGGGACCTTCGCGGTCCAGGATCCCGATCACCGACCCCGAACCGGCGTTGCCGGCGAGGTCCCCACCGGCGACGGTCGCCGTGAGCTCGCCGTCCAGCAGCTCGTCGAAGCAGGAGGCGTGGAAGAGCCGCTCGGTGCGCTGCGTCGGGTACCCGCGGGGGCGGCCGGTGAACACGCACTCCGCCGGTGCCTCCGACCCGGTGTTGGCGAGGGACGCTTCGACCGTGCCGCCGTCCTCGTCGGCGAGCCAGCGGAGCCGGACCCCGGCGTCGATGTGGGGCTCGGCGATGTGCCGGACACCATCGATGATGACGCCGTCGCGGAACTGGACGGTCCACGTCGGCGCGACGGTGTCTTTGACCGTGGTGTCGCCGGCCTCAGAGGACATGTTGCCCGCCTCGTCCGCCCAGGTGCCCGCGAACAAGACCGTGCCGTCGGGCAGGTTGCCCGCGCACGTCGGGTTCAGGGAGCCGGTCCGCGTCGCAGCTCCGGTAAAGGGACCGCAGCCGGACGGGATGTTGGCCGCGGAGTCCTCGAACCACACGGTGGCCGACACCGCATCCGACAGCGGATCGGCCTCGATCTGGACCGGGACACCCGAGGCCACGTCGTCGGCGTTGATGAAGCCGTCGCCGTCGTCGATGGTCAGCGTGCCCGGGTCGGGCGCGATCCGGTCGATCACGGAACGGTTGTCGGAGACCGCGACGTCGCTGTTGGTTCCGCCGTCGGTGGCGACGGCACGGGCGCAGGTCTCCGTGCCCTCGGGGAAGGTGCCGGTGTCCGACAGGTCGAAGGGACCCGCCTCCCAGGCGCCGTCCGGATTCAGGGTCGCGCCCTGCGTCGGCGTGCCTGCCGTGGTCGACAGGCAGGGCTCCTTGGTGACCCGTGCCGTGATCGACGTGATGCCGGCCCCCGTGTCGTAGGTACCGGACAGCATCACGCCGTCGGTGATCTCCTGGGCGTTGAGGAAACCGTCCCCCCCGTCCTCGATGTGGACCGTCGGCTCGGGGACGGCCGCGTGCGCGGGGCTCGCGAGGGCCAGCATCCCGCCCACAACCGCGAGCACCACGAAAGAGGCCAGATGAACCGGCCGCGATGCGTGCTGCATGGTCTTTCCCCCCTTGCCATCCTGCCGGAGGTCACCATCTCGACCGGGACCACGAAGCACCCGCCGGGGGGGAAAGGCAGGCAACCACCTCTTGAGCGCACACCCCTCGCGGCGCTCCGGACCCCGGAACCCGTCTCCCAGGACGGGTTCGGACTACCGGCTACGTCGCAACAGCCTTCGACATCGTTGCGTCGAAATCCTCCCCGCTACTGGCATGATCCCCAAAGACGGCGACGGCCCCCGGATCGGGGGCCGTCGCGATGTCCGATCGCGGTACCGGCTAGAGAGCTCCGATGACCGTCAGTTCGATCTGGTCGGGGGCGCCGAGGTTGCCCGCCTCGTCCTGGGCGTAGGCGGTCAACTCCCACTCGCCGGGCTCCAGCGGAGCGTCCAGCGACCATGTCGTATCGGCCGCGGGCTTGTTCTCCAGTTTCGCCGTCCGCTCGAACCGGATGTTCCGGTCCGCATTGAACCCCGAGATGTATACCAACTGGATCGGGGAGGTCTGGCCGGGATCGGTCACGGTCCCCTGGAGGTCCGCGGTCCCGGTCCTGAAGATCAACGGGACCTGGATACGGAAGTACGTAGACCCGTCGGCCGTGGTCCATTGGGTGATCGGAGCGGTCACATCCAGCACCGTCGATGTCGAAGCAGCGTGTGTCGAGGTATCCGTAGTGATGACACCGTCGATGGTCACCGGGCCGTCGGCCAGGGCCGAGACGTCCACAGCGACCGTACGCGTCTCCTCAGACGACGTCCCCGCCATGTCCTTGGGGTCGGAGACCGCCGAATCGCCGTCCTCGTCCGTCACCGTCACGACCGCGCTGGCTTCGGCGTCACCCAGCTCCGGGAAGTCGAACAGCACCTTGAGCGCCGTCCCGTCCTCGGTGTCGGTCGCGTTGGCGTGCTGCGTGCCTGCCAGCACCGAGATCGACAGGATGCGGTCGAGGACCGATCCCGCTGAGGCCGCGCCCACGTTGCCGGCGAGGTCCTCGCCGGCGACGGTGAAGTCGATCGCACCGTCGGTCAGGACGTCGAAGCAGCCCGGACCCACGAACACCGACTCGGGGCCCCGCGGCAGGTCGGCGAACGTACATTCCACCGGCGCCGCCTCGCCCGTGTTCGCGACCGTCAGCGTGGCATCCGGACCGTCCTCCTCGACGTGGTAGAGAACCTCGACCCCCGCGGCTGCGAGGTCCGATCCGATGTCCCCGTCGTCGTCGAGAACGTCGATCACCGCCGGAGGCGGCGTGGTGTCGATCTCGGGTCGGCTGACCGAGAACCCACGGTCGCTCATCCCGTCGGGGTTGTGTGCGCGCGCCTGGGCGCAGACGATCTGGCCTTCGGGGAACGCGGACAAGTCGAAGGGACCGAGGTCGAAGGTCCCGTCGGGGTTGATCGTGGCCTCCTGCGGATCGGTCTTCAATGGCGCGTCGATGTCGCAGTTCTCCTCGGCGACGAACCGTCCGGTCACCTTGGTGACGCCTGCGCCGGTGTCGTAGGTGCCGGTCACCATGACCCCGGCCGCGATCTCCGAGGCGTTCAGGAACCCGTCGCCGCCATCGGCGATCTCGACCGTCGGCGCCGGCGGGACGGCCGCATGAGCTGGACTCGCTGCCAGAACGCCGGAAGCGAGCGCCAGGATCAGTGCAACCGCGAGACGCGGGTAGCGCTTGTGCTGTGATGTTTGCTGCATCTGCTCCCCCTCTCGGGTGTTCGTCCGGTCACGTGGAAACCGGCGCCGGCACGTCGTCCGAGAGGGTCGTGAGCAGGCCACCCCAGATGGCCCGTCCACGGTGCGAGCGCAACCCCTCAGTCGTCGCTCCGGCTCCCGGTTCCCACCGCGTCCACCGGGCGGGTGGTACCGGTAACCTGGCAGCATCCTTCTCCGCCTGGGGACCGAAATCCTGCTTCGGTTCTGGAGGCGCTTGACTTCGCGGCGTCCGGGGTAGTCTTATCGATATATCGATTCGATATATCTGGCGCGATATATCGGTGGAACCATATCCCGGAAGGGCACGATGACGGCTTCTTCGCTCGAGCTGGCGATCCTGGGCCTCCTGAAGGAGGGCCCCATGCACGGCTACGAGCTGCGCAAGCGGCTCAGCACGACCCTCGGCCCCCTGTACGTGGTGTCGTTCGGATCGTTGTATCCGGGTTTGAAGCGCCTGAAGAAGGCCGGGATGCTGCGGGAGATCGAGGCCGAAGCCTCGCCCCGGCGCCGGCGCCGCCGCCCCGACGGGGACCCGAAGCCCGGCAAGAGCCGCCGAGCGCGCAAGGTGTACGAGATCACGCCCGAGGGCGAGGAGTTCTTCTTCGACCAGCTCGAACAGGGCGCCGTCTACGACACCGACCGCTTCAAGCTGCGGCTGGCGTTCTTTCGCTACCTGCCGCGGGAGTCGCGGATCGGCCTGATGGAGCGCCGCAAGGCGTACCTGCAGGAGAAGCTCGAAGAATTCAAAGATTCCCTCCAAGCCACCAAGGAGAGGATCGACGCCTATACCCGTTCGCTCACCGAGCACGGGATGGAGACCGTCGAACAGGACATCCGATGGCTCGAGAAGCTGATCGACCAGGAACGCGCGGCCGGTGCGGGCCGCGGGTAGAGGAGGACACGGCTAGATGACCAAGGTACGAGTAGGCATCATCGGTGTGGGCAACTGCGCATCCGCCTTCGTCCAGGGGGTGGAGCATTACCGTGACGCGGCGGACGACGAGGTGATCCCCGGCCTCATGCATACCGTCCTCGGCGGCTACGCCGTGGGCGACATCGAATTCGTCTGCGCCTTCGACGTGGATGCGAACAAGGTCGGACGCGATCTCAACGAGGCCGTCTTCACCAACCCGAACAACACGCTGCGGTTCGCCGATCTGTCCCCGTCCGGCGTCCGCGTGATGCGGGGTCACACCTTCGACGGTTTGGGCCAGTTCTACCGGGATGAGATCACCGAATCCTCCGAACAGACCGTCGACGTCGCCGAAGTGCTCCGGGCCGAGAAGGTCGACGTCCTGGTGTCCTATCTGCCCGTCGGGTCCGAGCTGGCCACCCGGTTCTACGCGGAACAGGCACTGGCGGCCGAAGTCGGCTTCGTGAACTGCATCCCCGTCTTCATCGCCCAGGACCCCGAATGGGAACGCCGTTTCAAGGAGGCCAACGTTCCCATCATCGGGGACGACATCAAGTCCCAGGTCGGGTCTACGATCGTCCACCGGCAGCTCGCGAAGCTCTTCGAGGACCGCGGCATCCACATCGACAGCACGTACCAGCTGAACTTCGGCGGCAACATGGATTTCAAGAACATGCTCGAGCGCGAGCGCCTCGCGTCCAAGAAGCTGTCGAAGACCAACGCCGTCCGGTCCAACATCAGCCAGGAGCTCAGCGACGACGACATCCACATCGGACCGTCGGATCACGTGCCCTGGCTGGCCGACCGCAAGTGGGCCCACATCCGCCTCGAGGGCCACGGGTTCGGCGGGGCCCCCATGTCTGTGGAACTGAAGCTGGAGGTCTGGGACTCCCCGAACTCCGCCGGGGTCGTCGTCGACGCCGTCCGGTGCTGCAAGCTCGCGCTGGATCGCGGTGTCGGCGGTGCCCTCATCGGACCCAGCGCCTATTTCATGAAGTCGCCGCCGGTGCAGTATCCCGATGACCTCGCCCGCCGCATGATCGAGGACTTCATCGAAGCCGAGGCCCCGGTCCTCCAGAGCGCCTCAGAGCGGCTCCGCTAGAACAGGCCCACCCACGGAGGCTGGTGGGCGCTAGCATCGTCAGGGTGTGGCGGCCCGGGTCGAAGCGTCTGCTCGTCGTCACCGCCCTGGTGGCGGCGATGGCCTCCGGCCTGCTACCAACCCCCGTGGACGAATCGTCCCCCGCCGTCGCCGGGTCCGGCGGCGGCACCGTGAGCACACCGGCTCCACGGACCGACGAACAGTTGCGGCGGTCCGGTGCCAACGAGCTGGGCCGGGTGATCGTCATGGAGTGGCATGACCTCACGGACTCCGACGGCCGATGGAGCCTCTCACGGGACAGCTTCCGCCGCCAGCTGGAGGAGCTCTACCGGCGCGGATACCGTCCGGTGACCGTAGCGGAGTTCATCGAGGGAACCTTCCCGATCCCCGCGGGGACGACGCCGGTGATCCTCACCTTCGACGACTCGTTCCGCTCCCATCTGTTCTTCGACGAGCGGGGTGACCCTCATCCCGACTCCGCCGTCGGCATCCTCGAGGATTTCTCGCGCCGCCACCCCGACTGGCGCGCCACCGCCGCGTTCTACATCTTCTGGCCTCGCCCCTTCCGGGAGCGCGGACTCGTGGAACACAAGCTCCGCTGGCTGGTGCGCAACGGGTACGAGCTCGGCAACCACAGCTACAACCACGACGACCTCAGGATCATGACCGACCAGGAGGTCCGTCGATCACTCGGGTCGTTGCAGGCCCGGGTGGCCGAGGTCGTTCCGGGCTACCGGATGCGCAGCTTCGCCCTCCCGTTCGGGATGTGGCCCGATCGCCGGGAGCTCGCACGGGAGGGAGAGTGGCAGGGCACGCGGTACCGGCATGAGATCGTGCTGCTCGTCGGGGACATGCCCACGCTGCCGCCCACCCATTCGGACTTCGACCCGATGCAGGTGATGCGCGTCCAGGCCTACCCGCCCGAGTTCCGGAAGTGGACCGACTGGATGGATGCCGATCAGGCACGCCGGTTCGTGTCCGACGGCCACCCCGGCGTGACCACCTATCCGCGGTCGCTCGCCGACCAGGCCGCGGTCGGTGTGCGGCCGGTCCGCGTCTACGACGACTGAATCAGCCGTCCTCGTCCTCGGCCGCCCGAGCGTCGTCCGAGAGCCGGATCGCCTCCTCCACGGTGCGGGCGGGCTCCAGTCCACGGGCGCGTCCCCACCGCTCGAGCTCGGCGTAGGCCTCCTTGCGCCCCATGGGGCCCTGCTCCAGCCGGAGATCCAGCAGGAACGTCAGAGCCTCCCCAACGATCCGGGAGGGCTTGAGGTCGTAGAACGCCATCACGTCGTGGCCGTCGAGCGGCGGCTTGATCTTGGACAGCTCCTCACGCTCGGCGAGATCGGCGATGCGCTCCTCGAGTTCGTCCATCCGCTCCTGCAGGCGCCGCGCCTTGGCCCGGTTGCGTGTGGTGCAGTCCGCTCGGACCAGGGCGTTGAGTTTGTCCAGGAGCTCGCCGGCGTCGCGCACGTACCGTCGCACGGCCGAGTCGGTCCAACCGCTGCGGTAGGTGTGGAATCGCAGATGCAGGAACACGAGCCTGCTCACGTCGTCGACGACGTCGTTGGGGTACCGCAACTCCCTCATCCGCTTGGTGGTCATCCTCGCCCCGACGACCTCGTGGTGGTGGAAGGTGACCCCGTCGGGGCCGAAGGCGCGCGTGGCGGGCTTGCCGATGTCGTGGAAAAGGGCCCCGAGCCGCAGGACCGGGTCCGGGGGCACGCCCTCGATGACCGCGAAGGTGTGCTGGAGGACGTCCTTGTGCCGGTGGATGCTGTCCTGCTCCATCGCCAGCTGGGGCAACTCGGGGACCACATGCTCGGTCAGGCCGGTGGACACGAGCAGCTCGAGCCCCCGGGACGGACGCACGCCCACCAGCAGTTTGGTCAGCTCGTCGCGGATGCGCTCCTTGGAGACGATCGCGAGCCGGTCGCGCATCCCGTGGATCGCCTCGATGACCTCCTCGGCCACCTCGAAGTCCAGGACCGACGCGAACCGGCACGCTCGCAGCATCCTCAGGGGATCGTCGGTGAACGCCTGTTCGGGGGAGCGGGGCGTACGCAGGACGCGCCGCGAGAGATCCCGGATTCCCGCGAACGGGTCGAAGACCTCTGCCGTGGGGGTTCGCAGGGCGATGGCGTTGACCGTGAAGTCCCGGCGTGAGAGGTCGGTCTCGATGTCCCTGGCGAAGTGGACCTCCGGCTTCCGGGAGTCCGGCGGGTACCATTCCTCACGGTACGTGGTGATCTCGACGCGCTGATCGCCGACAGCGGCACCCACAGTGCCGAAGCGCACCCCCTGGAGCCAGATGTGGTGTGCCCACCCCCGCAGGATCTCGATGACCTCCGTCGGCTTGGCGTTGGTCGCGAAATCGAGATCGGGGGAGCCCTTCTGCATCAGGAAGTCGCGGACGGTCCCGCCGACCAGCCACGTCTCGTGGCCGGCGTCCGCCAGCCGTTGGCCGACCTCGCGGGCCAGTGAACCCTCGGGAACGAGCTCTGGGATGCGGGGGGCCTCGCTCATGCCCCTAGCCTACGGGGGTGGAGACGGAGGCGGTCGGCGGTGGATTCAGGCCACGCCGGCCTTCTTCAGGGAAACGCGGAAGTCGTGCGGGCTGGTAGCCGCGTGCAGCGCTTCCTCCATCGAGATCATGCCGTCGACGTACAGCTTCATGAGGGCCTGGTCGAAGGTCTGCATCCCGTAGAACTCTCCTTCGGAGACGATGTCGGTGATCATCCGTGTCTCTGCCGGATCGACGATGCATTCGTGGACCCGGCCGGTGTTGACCAGGACCTCGATGCCGGGGATCCGACCCTTGCCGTCCTTCCGGGGCAGCAGGCGCTGGGAGACGATGCCACGCAACGCTCCCGCCAGCGAATGGCGGATCTGCATCTGCTGGTTGGGCGGGAAGAACTCGATGATCCGGTTGACGGTTTCCATGGCGTCCACCGTGTGAAGCGTCGAGATCACGAAGTGGCCGGTCTCCGAGGCCGAGAGGGCGGCCCAGACCGTCTCCGGGTCCCGCATCTCACCGACGAAGATCACGTCGGGATCCTGACGCATAGCGTGACGCAGGCCCTGCGAGAAGGATTCGGTGTCGGTACCGACCTCCCGCTGGTTCACCAGGGCCTGCTTGTCGGCGTGGAGGATCTCGATGGGATCCTCCAGGGTGACGATGCTGCACCGGCGCGTGGCGTTCACGTGGTTGATCATCGCCGCGCAGGTCGTCGTCTTCCCCGATCCCGTCGGACCGGTGACCAGGACGAGCCCCCGCGGTTCTTCGGCCAGGCGCTTCACGATCTCGGGCAGGTGGAGTGCGTCGAGCACCGGCGGCGCCGGAAGCACCCGCCGGAAGACCATCCCGAGCGATCCGCGCTGACGGAAGACGTTCACGCGGAACCGGCCCATCCCGGAGACCGAGTGTGCGAAGTCGGCGCCCCCGGAGGATTCCAGCTCGCCGACCAGCTTCTCCGGAACGATCTCGGAGGCGATCCGCTCGGTGTCCTCGGGCATGAGCTTGGGGTGCTCGGTCGGGACGAGCTCACCGTCGAGCCTCATCACCGGCGGCTGGTTGACCTTCAGATGAAGGTCGGAGCCTCGCCGGTCGACGAGTTCTTTGAGGAAATCACTGAGGTCTGGCATCGCTCCTTCCTATCGGCTCCCATGGTGCCCCGCTGAAGGGGATGAGGAAAGACGTCGCCGGATCATCCGAGCTCGGCGCGAACCGTGGCTGCGCGCTCCACCCACCGGTCCGCATCGGCTGAGCCGATCGTAACCTCCAGCTCCTCATCCGGAACACCCACGGGTGCGGACTCGCCGATCAGCGCCGATACCGTCGCCGCAGCCGACCAGCGGAGCGCGTCGAGGTCGTAGCCACCCTCGAGGACGACGACCGGACCGCGCCCGAGGGCGCCGATCATCCGCGTGAAGCGGAAGAACGCGCCCGCCCGGAGACGCATCATGCATAGCGGATCGCGCTCGTGGGCGTCGTATCCGGCGGACACGCAGACGAGGTCCGGGGAGAAGCGTTCCGCTTCCGGCAGGACGAGATCCTCGAGGGCCCGGCGGTAGGTGTCCTCGCCGGTTCCTGCAGGCAGGGCTACGTTCATCGTCGTCCCGCCTCCGGCGCCCTCACCGGTCTCCGTGACATCGCCGGTTCCCGGGTACCAGGGGTACTGGTGCAGCGATACGTACAGGACGTCGCCGTCCTGCCAGAAGATGTCCTGCGTCCCGTTGCCGTGATGGGCATCCCAGTCCAGGATCAGGACCCGGGACGCCCCGCCCGATCGGATCGCCCAGCGCGCCGCCACAGCGACGTGGTTGGTGAGGCAGAAGCCCATGGGGCGGTCGCGGGTGGCGTGATGGCCGGGTGGGCGCATGAGCGCGATACCGGCATCCCAGGTGCCGTCCAGCACCAGGGCGGCGGCGTCCACGGCGGCCTGCGATCCACGCTGGGCCGCCTCGAGACTCACGGGGCCCATGCCGGTGTCCCGGTCCAGGCGGCCGCCGCCTTGGCCGTCCAGCCGCTCCAGGACGTCCAGGTGGCCGGGGTCGTGCACGAGCTCGAGGGTCTCACGCTCGGCGGGTGCCGGCTCCCGGTGCTCCAGACCCTCCCATAGGCCCACGCGCGCGAGATGATCGAGGATCGACCGGAGCCGGTCGGGACGTTCGGGATGCCCGGGCCAAGCCTCGTGGGCGACCCCGCATGGATGGGTGATGGCGCCGACCCGCAATCTTCCTCCTGTCCTCGACCGCCAGCGAGCTTACCCGCAAGAGCGCTGAGAGCCCTCCCCCCCGGGTGGCATACTGGGCTCCGCCATGGCGCCCCTCCCCCCCGCCGACCGCCCCCACGACCCGGCCCGTGCCCGGTCCGTGGGCGCCATGCACCACGGGCGGAGGACGCGCCCGGACAAGCTCCGCATCCCCGGCCGGGATCGGTGCCGCCACGACGACGAGGTGGGAGAGAGTGCCGCCGAGCGGACCGCCACATCGTGAGGACCCTGCTCGCCGCACTCATCGGGTTCGGCTCAGGCGTCGCTTCGGGGGCATTCGGCATCGGCGGCGCGCTGCTGTCCACTCCGGGGATCAGGGTGCTACTGGCGACCCCGGCGATGACCGCGGTCGGAACGACCCTCCCGGTCATCGTGCCCACCGCGATGGTGGGACTGATGGCCTACATCCGCGGCGGTCACGTGCGGTTCAAGCTCGCCGCCGTCGCCGCGGCCGCAGGTGGGGTGTCCGCGGTGCTCGGCGCTTACACGACCGAGTACCTCGAGGGAGAGCTGCTGCTGATCCTCACGGCGGGGCTGATCTTCGTCCTGGCACTTCGCATGCTCCCGGCGAAGCCGAGTTTGAAGCCGCCCCGCATTCCCCAGACCGTGCCGGTGTACCTCGCCGTCGGCGCCGTCTCCGGGTTCTTGTCCGGACTGCTCGGGCTGGGTGGAGGGCTGATCCTCGTGCCCGCGTTCACCGTGTTGTTCCGGCTGCCCGTGAAGACGGCACTCGGCACCTCGCTCGCCGTCGTGGCCGCCCAGGCCATCCCCGGCACGGTGGTCCACAGCACGCTCGGCAACATCGACTGGAGGATCGCCGGGGGGCTGTTCATCGGCGTGGTCCCGGGGGCCAGGATCGGCTCGAAGCTCGCCGTGGCCGCCGAGGACACCAAACTGCGCCTGCTGGTGGGCCTCGGAATGGCCGTCCTCGCCCTAGCGTTCGGGCTCGGAGAGGTCCGCGAGCTCCTCAGATGAGAGTCCTGGGGATGAGAGTCCTGTCCGCGACCGCCGTGCTGGTGATCCTCGGAACCGGCGCCCTTCCGGCGGTCGCGCAGCCCGCAGAACCCGAGGTGCGGCTGCAGGTGGATCTGGTGCGTCCGTGGTTCGGCCCGGACGCCCCTCTGGTGATCGAGGTGGAGGTCCACAACGACGACCAGACGACCCTGGGTGACCTCCGCGTCGGGGTCGCGCTCTACCAGCGTGTCCGCAGCCGCACCGAACTGGAACGCGTCTTCGCCGGACGCCTGCCGCGCTCGCCGTTGGAGGCGGCCACCGTCCGCGTGGATCCGGTTCCCGCCCGCGGGAGCCAGGTCCTCCGGATCGAGCAGACCTTCGATGACCTGCCGGTCTTCGACGCCGTCCCCGACGGCCTATATCCACTGGTCGTGACCGTCCGGCGATCGAGCGAGCCCACCACCGACGAGGTGGTCACGGCCGTGTCGCTGTTCACCGAGCCCTCTCCGGTCCCGCTGTCGGTGCTGCCCGTCATCGACCTGGCCCCCGGCCCCCTGCTCCGCCCGGACGGCTCGCCGGCTCCGGACGCCGGGCGCCGCCTCGCGTTGCTCCACCGGACGCTGGAGGGCCTCCCGGTCCAGGGGGTCCCCCTCGGCCTGTCCGTGAGTCCCCTGCTCCTCGAGGAGCTTGAGCACATGACCGCCACCCCACTCGCGGAGGAGGCGGTGGCGGCCCTGGCCGCGGTGCGCCGTGTGGCCCGTGGCGCGATGCTGTTGTCGGTCCCCCGGGTCCGCGCCGAGCTGCCGCATCTCGTCCGGACCGGCGACCTCACCCCGGAGATCGAGGCGGGACGTGAGGTGGTGCAGGCCCATCTGGGTGCGGCCCCCACCCCACTGATCCTCCCCCCGAACCTCGCCGTCGACGAGGCGGCCCTGGAGGGGCTGCCGGAAGCCGGGGTCACCGCCGCCCTCGTCCCGGGCAGCCTGTTCGGGGACACCGTCCTGTCGCCCGCCGACCCCGTCACCGCCGGCGATGTGACGCTCGTCCCCGTCGACGCCGGACTGCGGGACACGCTCGACGACCCGGACGACGACCACGCCACCACCCGGACCATCGCGCAGACGGCGATGCTGTTCTTCGAGAGCCCCGGCCGGGAACGGACGATCGCCGCGGTGATCGACTGGGACTCCGGACGTGCCGCGCGCTTCCTCATCGGGCTGCGCGACGCCCCCTGGGTGCGAGGCCTGTCCCCAGCAGAGGTTGCACACATGGACGCCCGCACCCGGACGATCCGACCCGGACGGGCCCCCGGAACGCCGCGGACCTACCGCGCAGCCGTGGAGCGGGCGGCCTCCGCCCTCCACGGACTCCGGGCCTTCACCTTCGAGGACAATCCCGTCCGCCGGCGGCTCGGGACGGCGTTGGCCGTTGCCAGATCCACGTCCTGGTGGGTGGACGGCTGGCCGGGTGCCCGCCGCTACGCCAACGGCATCGTGGAAGAAGTGGACCGTCAGCGGGAGCACGTCGGCGTCGGCGGAGCAGCCGTCACCTTCACCTCGAGGCGCGGCGAAGTGCCCGTGACGGTGATCAATGGGGCCCCGTACCCGCTTCGGGTCCGGATCGAGCTGACCTCGGCGAAGCTGCGCTTCCCGGAGGGCGCCAGCCGCGTCGTCGACCCCCTCGAGCCCCCGGGCGAGACCGTGGCCTTCCCCGCGCTGGCCGACGCCACGGGCACGTTCCCCCTCACGATCCGCGTGTGGAGCGCAGACGGCCGGATACTCGTATCCGAGGAGGAGCTCCTCGTGCGATCCACCGCCGCCAACGTGGTCGCTCTCGTCCTCACGCTCGGGGCCGCGGGATTCCTGGTGGCCTGGTACGGGCGGCGCCTGCTGCCCGGACGCCACGACCCGTCCCGGTCTCCGTAGATGGACGAGGGGCGCATCTACCGCGCAACGGCGCTGATGAGCGTCGGGACGGCGCTGTCGCGCCTGACGGGGATCATGCGCCTGGCGGCCATGGTCTACGCCCTCGGCGTCACGCAGACGCGCCTGGCCGACACCTACAACCTGGCCAACACCCAGCCGAACATGATCTACGAGCTGTTCCTCGGCGGCGTGTTCACCGCCGTCTTCGTGCCGATCCTGGTCGAGCTGCGGGAAGGCAACAGAGACAACTCCGCCCTGGTCACCGTGTCGCTGCTCGCCCTGGCGGCCGTGTCGGTCCTGGCGGCGGTGGGGGCCCCGGTGCTGATGCACGTCTACACCTTCCGCATCGCCGACCCGGCGTTGCGTGCCGCCCAGCACGAACTCGCGACCTTCCTGTTCCGCTGGTTCGCCCCCCAGATCTTCTTCTACGGCGTATCGGCGATGGCCGGCGCGCTGCTCAACGTCCGGCGGCGCTTCGGCCCTCCGATGTTCACACCGGTGCTCAACAACCTGATCTGGGGCGGGACCTTCCTCGTCTACGCACGGGCCTTCGCCGAGCAGGGACTCGACATCAGCCTGGGGGCCCGGATCCTGCTCGGTGCGGGGACCACCGCGGGCGTGGTCGTCCAGGCCGTTGCGCTGCTGCCCTTCCTGCGCGGTGAGCGGATCTCGTTCCGCCCCGACATCCGCGATCCGGCCGTGGCCCGTGCGCTGCGGATGTCCGTCTACGTCCTCGGGTACGTGGTGATCAACCAGATCGGCCTCTGGGTGGTCCTCACCCTCGCCAACGGCGTTCGCGGGGGGCTGAGTTCCTACCAGTATGCGTTCATCTTCTTCCAGCTCCCGCACGGCCTGTTCGCCGTCAGTCTGATCACGGCACTGTTCCCGGATCTCTCCTCCGCCGCCGGCCGCAGGGACTGGGATGCCTACCGGAGGTGGTTCTCCTCGGGCGTGCGCGGCGTGGCCTTCCTGCTGCTCCCGGCGGCCATCGGATACGTGTTGCTCGCCGAACCGATCACCCGGCTGCTCCTGGCTCGCGGTGTGGCGGGCTTCGACGACGCCGACGCCGTCGCGCGCGTGCTTCGGTTGTTCGCGCTGGGCCTCGTTCCCTTCTCCCTCTTCCAGCTCCTCACCCGGTGCTTCTACGCTCTCCAGGACACCCGGACCCCGACGAGCCTCAACGCGGTTGCGGTAGGGCTGAACATCACGTTGAACCTCCCGCTGTTCTTCCTCCTCGGGGTCCCGGGCCTGGCCCTCGGGCACGCCGCCGCGTACACGGCCGGCGCGCTGCTCCTGCTCCGGGCATTGGACCGGCGTATCGGCGGTGGCCTCGCGCTCGGCGCACTCGGCGCGCCGCTGACCCGCATCGCCGCCGCAGCCGCGCTCATGGGGGCCGGGGTCTGGGTTGTGACCCTCGTCCTGCCGGCGATCACGTGGGTCACCGTCCTGGGCTCCGTGGGGGCGGGAGCTATACTCTATCTTGCGTTCTCGCAGGTCGCGGGCATCCCCGAACGGAGGATCCTGCTGGGGTGGTTCCGGAGCGGCGGGGGACGGGCTCGCGCGGAGAAGGAAGGATAGACCACACGTCGATGCGTGAGCGGATCCGCACCGAGGACGGCCAGGTCTCCTCCTGGCTGATCAAGCTGATCATCGTGGTCGGCGTGGTCGGATTCGCGCTCCTGGAAGGGGGCGCGGTGGTGATCAACCGGATCCAGGCTCAGGATGCCGCGGGCCGGGCCGCCAGCGAAGCCGGGTTCGTCTACTCGAACAGGGGCGATGTGGACGCCGCCACCCGCCGGGCGACCGATATCGTCGAGCAACTCGGCGCCGAGTTCGTCGGGCTGGCGGTCGACCAGGCAGACCGGGAGGTTGCGGTCACGGTCACCAAGACCGCGAACACCCGGCTGCTGCACCGGTTCGAACAAACCGCCGGCCTGACGGAAGCCGAGGTCACCGAACGGGCCCCCATGCGGGAATAGACGCCGGGACACCGCCCGGTAGGCTGCTATGGGTACGCGCCGGTGGTCGGTACCGGAAGTCGACGAGAGACGGAGGGATGCACGTGGCGAACGTCAGGATCGTGACCGACTCGGCGGCGGACCTGCCCGCCGATCTGGCGGCCTCCCGCGGGATCAGTGTGGTCCCCCTCACGATCCGGTTCGGTCAGGAGAGCTTCCTGAGCGGCGTCGACCTGACCCCGGACGCCTTCTGGGAACGGATGACCACCTCGGCGGAGGGTCCCGCCACCGCCGCCCCCAGCGCCGGTACGTTCGAGGAGTTGTACCGGCGCCTCGCCGACGAGGGGGCCCAGGGAATCGTGTCGGTGCACCTGTCCTCCAAGCTGTCCGCCACCTACCAGTCCGCGACGGTGGCGGCGAAGGAGGCGCCGATCCCCGTCGAGGTCGTGGACACCCTCGGGGTGTCCGCCGCCACCGGGCTGGCGGCCCTCGCCGCGGCCGACCTCGCAGACACGGGATCCGGCGCCGCGGACATCGCCGCCCAACTCACGGATCTGCGAGGCCGGACCGGGCTGTATGCCGTCATCGACACGCTCGAGTACCTGCGCCGGGGGGGCCGGATCGGCGGCGCTCAGGCGCTGCTCGGAACGATGCTCAAGGTGAAGCCGGTGATCAGCCTCCAGGACGGCGTGGTGGAACCGGTCGGCCGCGTCCGCACCCGCGCCAAGGCCCTCGAACATCTGGCCGGCATCCTCCGCCAGGCCGGCGACCACATCGAACGCCTCGTCGTCGTGAACGGCAACGCCCCCGACATCGACGCGTTCCTCGATCTGGTTCGGGGCGTGGTCGAGCTGGCTTCCGACGACGTCTGGACACTCGGCCCCGTGGTCGGAGCCCATGCGGGCCCCGGCGTGGTAGGGGTCGCGTTCATCACGAAAGCCTGATGCCGGGCCACCTGGCCCAGGGTTACCGGGTCGGCGGGCGGTACCTGCTCGAGGCGGAGCTCGGCCAGGGGTCGGTCAGCACGGTCTGGAGAGCCTTCGACGACCGCCTGGAGCGGCGCGTCGCGGTCAGGCTCTACGACCCCGAACTCGACCGCTCACTCCTCGAGGACCGCACGGGGCTCGCCGCGTCCCTCACGCATCCGCGCGTCGTGCGCATCTTCGATTCCGGCGTCGAAGCCGGGCACTTCTACACCGTCAGCGAGCTCCTGCCTGGATCCCTCGCCTGGGCCCGGCTCCCCCTGGAACCCGACGAAGCGGCCAGGATCGCCGACCAGATCGCCGAAGCCCTCGAGCACGCTCATCAGCGCGGGATCGCGCACGGCGGACTGCATCCGGGCAACGTCCTGCTCTCCGAACAGGGCGTGAAGGTCTCGGACTTCTCTCTGGCCGGCCGCAGCCTCGACGGCCTTCCCGCCATGCCGCAGGATCTCCGAGATCTGGGTCGACTCCTCTACCTGGTCCTGACGGGTTCCGGATCCCGCCCCCTGCCGGACCGGCCGCGCGGGCTGGCCGCGATCGTGCACAAGCTTCGCGAGGGCGCCTATCCGGCGGCTGTCCACGTCCGCTCGGAGCTGCGCGCCCTCGGCCCCCGTGAGACCGACGAGTCCCGACCGCGCGTGGTGCCCATCCTCGCGGGCGTCGTCGTCGTGCTCCTCGCCGTCGTCGTGTTCGGCGCGACCCGTCTGGGAGACCGTCCGGGGAATCCTCCCGCTCCGTCCCCGGGCACGCGCATCATCGGAACTCCGCTGACGATCGCCACGGTGCAGGACTTCGATCCCCTGGGCGACGAACGCGAGAACCGGGCCACGGTGGAGACGATCTACGACGGTGATCCGCAGACCTTCTGGTCAACGGAGCGCTACCGCGCCTCCCCCGACTTCTCGGGCTTGAAGGAGGGCGTGGGGGTGATCTTCGATCTCGGCGAGCCGAGCGAGGTCGGAAAGGCCCAGATCCTGTTCGCCACCCCGGGGTGCTCCTACGAGATCCGGTACTCCACTTCACGGTCCCGCAGGGTGGAGGACTGGGAGACGGCGGCCTCGGCCGCCGACACCTCTGCCACCAGCGGCATCGAGTTCCCCGCCGCGGAATCCAGATGGTGGCTGCTGTGGATCACCGGACTGACGGAGAGCGTCCCGGGGGCCAGGGGCGCCTTCGCCTGCGCCGTCGCCGAGGTCGACCTCTACGCACCGTGACCGAACGCGCGCGGGCGGCCCGGCGGCGCATAGTCTCAGGTTGGGAATACGAGACCACGGCCATGCGTTCGGAGGAATGTGATGAACGACGAGCAGACCACGCCCACAGCCGGCTCGGGTGATCGCCCCGTCCGCAAGGTGATCATCATCGGTTCCGGCCCGGCCGGGTTCACCGCGGCCCTGTACGCCGCGCGCGCCGACCTCGAACCCCTCATGTTCGAGGGGGCCGAGTGGGGCGGACAGCTCATGATCACCACCGATGTCGAGAACTACCCCGGGTTCCCCGACGGCATCCAGGGCCCGGACATGATGGAACTGTTCCGCAAGCAGGCGCAGCGGTTCGGCGCCGAGATCGTCACCGCTCACGTGACCCGGGTCGACCTGTCCACGCGGCCCTTCAAGGTCTTCGTCGGCGACGACCTCCACCTGGCCAGCTCGGTCATCGTCAGCACGGGTGCGGTCGCACGAACGCTCGGGATCCCCGGGGAACGGGAGTACACGGGACACGGACTCTCCTACTGCGCCACCTGTGACGGCTTCTTCTTCCGCGACAAGGACATCGCCGTGATCGGCGGTGGCGACACCGCGATGGAGGAGGCCATGTTCCTGACACGCTTCGGACGCAAGGTCACCGTCATCCACCGCCGGGACGAGCTGCGTGCCTCGAAGATCATGCAGGAGCGGGCCTTCGCCAACGACAAGGTCTCCTTCGTCTGGGACACGACCGCGACCTCGGTCGTCGGCGAGGAGGGCCGGCTCACCGGCCTGCAGCTGAAGAACACGAAGACGGGCGAGGAGTCGTTCATGGCCGCCGACGGCGTGTTCATCGCCATCGGCCACGATCCCGCCACGAAGATCTTCGAGGGCCAGCTCGACATGGACGACGAAGGCTACATCCGGGTGCAGTCGCAGGCGTCTCGAACCTCGGTGGAGGGTGTGTTCGCCGGCGGCGACTGCGTGGATCACGTCTACCGGCAGGCCGTCACGGCCGCCGGCATGGGCTGCATGGCGGCAATCGACGCCGAGCGCTGGCTCGAATCCCAGGACCAGTAGCCGCCGGGAAGCGCCCGATTCGTCCGCTCCGGGACCGTCCGGGTACAGTCGGCGGCATGAAGATCGAGAGCATCGAGGCATGGGTGTGTCACTTCCCCCTGCCGAGGCCCTTCAGCCCGTCATGGGTCCCGGGCGCGCCGTCGGAGGCGAACTCCTGCGTGGTCTACCGGGTACGCACCGACGACGGCCTCGAAGGGGTCGCCGGAGGCATCGCGGTGTTCGAGGAGGCCAAGGGCTACCTCCCGCTGCTCCAGGTGTATCTCACGGGGCGTGAGGTCACGAGCGTCGAAGACATCCTCAAGACCCTGCGGTCGGCCCACCAGATCCTGGGCTACCGGGGATGGCACATCGAGATGGCGCTGTGGGACATCATCGGGAAGGCCGCCGGACTGCCGGTGTACAAGTTGCTCGGCGGAGCCCGCGACCGGCTCACCGCCTACGCGTCCACCGGCGAGCTGAAGACACCCGAGCGCCACGTCGAAACCTGCCAGCAGCTCAAGGAGCTCGGTTTCTCCGCCATCAAGCTGCGCGTCCGCCACCCGACCATCGCCGAGGACGTTGCCGTGGTGGAGGCGGTGCGGGAGGAGTTCGGGGACCTCACGATCATGGTGGACGCCAACCAGGGTTGGCGCGTCCACGGTCTCGGTCCGTACCCCGAGTGGGATTTCAAGCGCGCCGTGAACTTCGCCCGCGAATGCGAGGATCTCGATGTTCACTGGCTCGAAGAGCCGCTCTACCAGCACGACTACGAGGGGTACGCCGCGCTGCGGGCCCAGACCGACGTGCGGATCGCAGGCGGCGAGATGCTGTGCGAGCTGCACCCCTTCCGCGAGCATCTGCAGCGCGGCGGCCTCGACCTCGTGCAGCCCGACGCCGCCCTGTCCGGCGGGATCTGGATGTCCCGGAAGATCTCCGTGCTGGCGGAGGCCTTCGGAGCCGAGTATGCACCGCACACGTGGACCAACGGCATCGGCCTGGCCGCCAACCTTCACTGCATGGGCGCGGCGCCCAACGCCTCCTATTGCGAATTCCCGTTCGAGCCCGGGTCCTGGATCCCGGAGGTTCGCGACGCGATGCTCACCGCCCCCCTCGAAGTGGACGAGGACGGGACCATCGGTGTTCCACAGAGGCCGGGACTGGGTATCGACATCGATTGGGGGCGCGTGGAGGCGAACGGTACGCCGATCCACTGAACGCACGAGGAGAGGACGGTCCCGGCTAGAATCGAGGGACACGACGACCACGTCCGGAGGATACGACCATGGCCGAAATCACCGAACTGACCACCGGCACCTTCGAGGACTCGATCAGCGGCGACACACCCGTGCTCGTCGATTTCTGGGCCGAGTGGTGCGCGCCCTGCCGGGCCGTCGCACCGATCCTCGAAGAGATCGCCACCGAGGAATCGGATCGTCTGCGGATCGCGAAGCTGAATGTCGACGAACATCCCGACATCCCGCAACGCTTCGGGATCATGAGCATCCCGACCTTGATGCTGTTCGCGAAGGGTGAGGAGAAAGCCCGCATGGTGGGGGCCCGGGCGAAGGAACAACTCCTCAAGGAGCTCGAGCCCCACCTCGGCTGAGACGCCTCACGTGGCCGAAAACCTGCTTCCCCGCCTCCAGCTCGGTGATTCGGGCGGCGCCGTTCTGGACGTCCAGGCCAAGCTCTCCGCCCTCGGCTACGGCGTGGCGCCCGAAGAGCGCGGGACCTTCGGCCCCCAGACCGAGTCGGCCGTGAAGGCCTTTCAGGTGCGCCGGGGGCTCAATCCGGACGGCAGCGTCGAACAGTACACATGGCGCGAGCTCGTGGAGGCCGGTTGGACGCTGGGCGGCCGCATGCTGTACCTGCGGCGCCCCCCGATGCGCGGAGACGACGTCCGCGATCTCCAGTCGCGGTTGAACGCCCTCGGCTTCGACGCGGGCAAGGACGACGGGATCTTCGGTCGCGCCACCCTCGAGGCGGTGATCGACTTCCAGCGCAACGCCGGCCTGCCCGCCGACGGCATCGTGGGTCGCGCGACCGTGGACGAGCTCAACCGGTTGCGGCGCCGCATCGGGGCCGGGTCCAAGGCTCAGCTGCGCGAGCGGATCGCCCGCGAGCTGGCCGAAGGGCTCGCCGGGAAAACGGTCTTCCTCGACCCGGGACACGGGGGCCCGGACACGGGGATGCTCACCTCTCCCGGGATCCCCGAGTCCTACGTCGTCTACCGGGTTGCCGAGGCCGCGGCCGAGCACCTGCGTCAGCTCGGAGCGAATCCCGTACTGTCCCGCGCTATCCAGCAGGGACCCGACATCGAACGGCGCTGCGAGACCGCCAACGGCGCCTCCTGCGACCTGGCCGTGTCGTTCCACCTCGCCTGCCGGCCCGAACCCGGCCCCACCGTCGTGTTCTGGTCGGTGGAGCGGACGCATTCGCGCATGGGCCGTGAACTCGCGGAGGCGGTCGGCGAGTCGCTGCGTCCACGGATCGGGCGCGGCGCTCAGATCCTCGGGCGCAACCTGCCGTTCCTCCGCCAGACGGCGATGCCGGCGGTGGTCGTCGATCTCGCTTGTCCGGGCTCAGAGCCGATCCTGGCCGAGGAGCCCTATCTGACCAGTCTCGGGGAAGCCGTGGCGGCCGGGATCCGGGGCTACTTCGATACGGCCGAATCCTGATCCGACCACCTCTCTCGCCGCCGGGCCGTCTTTGCCGCACAATAGTGGGATGCCGCACGTGACCGATCCCTTCAGGGACCGTTACGCGCTCCGTGCCGCGGGGATGTCGGGCTCGGAGATCCGCGCCCTGTTCGCGGTCCTCGACTTTCCCGAGATCATCTCGCTGGCCGGAGGCAATACCTACACGGAGGCGATCGCCGGCCGCGTGGCCGACTGCGTACAGTCCGTGATGGCCCGGGCCAGCGACGAGGCGCTCCGCTACGGTCCCGCCGGCGGGCTCGCCGTCCTCCGTCGCCGTCTGGCCGAGCTCATGGCCTCCCAGGGCATCGAGGCCGACCCCCACCACGTCCTGATCACCGACGGCGCCCAGCAGGCGCTCGAGCTGTTGGGCAAGATCTTCCTGGATCCAGGCGACATCGTCCTGACGGAGGCACCCACCTACGTCGGTGCGCTCGGAGCCTTCTCCTCGTACCAGGCGGACATGCGCTCGGTGGAGATGGACGACGACGGCCTGGTCCCCGAGGCCCTCGAGGAGACCCTCCGACGCCTCGACTCCGAGGGGCGCCGGGCCAAGTTCCTGTACCTGGTCCCCACCTTCCAAAACCCCAGCGGGGTGACCCTTCTCGGCTCGCGGCGGGAGCGGATCCTCGAGATCTGCCGTGCCGCCGACCTGCTGGTGATCGAGGACGACCCCTACACCCAGGTCCGCTTCGAGGGTGAGCATGTCCCACCGATGCGCGCGATGTCGTCGGAGGGCGTGATCTACCTGGGCACCCTTTCGAAGGTCTTCTCGCCCGGAATGCGCGTCGGCTGGGTACTGGCCCCCGAGCCTGTGCGAGAGCGGCTGGTCCTGGCCAAGGAGGCCGCCGACCTCTGCACCTCGCCGTTCACCCAGCTCGTCGCCGAGGAGTACCTCGGATCCAGCCATCTCGAGGAGGACCTGCAGCTCATCCGCAAGGTCTATCGCGAGCGTCGCGACGCGATGACCGACGCGATCGCCACCCACTTCCCGGACGCGGCCCGCTACCGTCTGCCCGAGGGTGGCCTCTTCCTGTGGGTGACCCTGCCCGCCCCCCTGGACACCAAGGCCATGCTCGCCCGGGCCCTCGAGGAAGGGGCGGCCTATGTCCCGGGCACGGCCTTCTATCCCCGCAAGCGCGACGGACGCCGCTCCATGCGCCTCAACTTCTCCTATCCCTCCCTCGCGGACATCGAGGAAGGGATCCGCCGCCTCGGCGCCGTCGTCACCGACGAGCTCGAGCTGGCCCGCACCCTGGAGCTGTAGATGGCCGCGGTGGCCGTGGTCCGCGGCGGGCGTTCGCTGGAGCGTGAGATCTCGCTTCGTTCGGGGCATCACGTCGCAGCCGCGCTCCGCAGCCTCGGGCACGACGTCGAAGAGCTCGATGTCGACGAACGGTTGGGCCATGCGCTGGAGCGTTGCGATGCCGCCTTCGTCGCCCTGCACGGCCGCGACGGCGAGGACGGGACGATCCAGGCGATCCTGCACGCGCTCGGCGTGCCCTACACAGGGTCCGGGCCCCTGGCCTGTCACCTGTGTTTCGACAAGGCGTTCGCCAAAGGGCTCCTGCGCAGGGCGGGTATCCCGACCCCCGACTCCTTCGTGATCTCTGCCGAGGCCGTGCGCCGCATGGGCGCGGGGGTGGCCGTCCGGGTGGCCGCCGACCGGATCGGCTATCCGATCGTCGTGAAACCCGCCGCCCAGGGCAGTGCCCTGGGGCTGGTGGTGGTGGACGAGGCCGAGGAGCTCTCTTCGGCCGTGATGACCGCCTTCAACCACGGTGACCGCGTGCTGCTCGAGCGTTTCGTCGACGGCTGCGAGCTCGCGGTCAGCGTCCTGGGGCAGCCCCTGGAGGCTCTTCCCCCCGTCGAGATCCGCACCACCCATCGCGTCTTCGATTTCCAGGCCCGCGTCAGTCCCGGCGCAGCGGACTACCTGTGCCCCGCGGACCTTCCCCCCGACCAGATCCGTGCCGCCGAGGAGGTCGCGGTGAAGGCCTGCGAGCCGTTCGGTATCCGCGACTTCGCCCGGGTGGATCTGATCGTCACCCCCGATGGGCCGCAGATCCTCGAGATCAATCCCTGTCCGGGGCTGACCGAAAGCAGCCTTTTGCCACTCTCCGTGGTCGAATCGGGCCGGACGTTCGACGATTTCGTGGGCACGGTGATCGAAGCCGCTTTCGCTCGCGGCGCCGGCAAGCCCGCCTGACCCACCCTGCGCTCAGTATCCGAGCAATAGCTCGACGATCCGGTGCAGATCGTCCCGCGACCCGAAGGTCACTACGATTTTCCCCTTCCCACGTCCCGCTTCCACCCGGACCTCCGTTCCAAGATGGTCGGCGAGGGACTCCTCGAGATCCGGGAAACGGGAAGCCCGCGTGCGGGACTCGGTTGCCGGCCGAACCGCGGGACGCTCGGTCTCCCCGCCCCTGGCGATCGCCTCGAGCTGTCGCACCGTCAAGCGCTCCTCCACCGCCCGATTCGCGAGGGCGACCTGCTTCGTCGTGTCCTTGACCTGCAGGATCGCACGGCAATGACCGGCCGCGAGCCGGCCCTGGGCCACGAGCTGCTTGACCTCCTCAGGCAGATCCAGCAGGCGCAGGGTGTTCGTCACGTGGACCCGGCTCTTGCCCACGCGGTGCGCAACCTCCTCCTGGGTGAGCTCGAACAGCTCCACCAGGTTCCGGTAGGCCTGGGCCTCCTCCAGGGCGTGCAGGTCGGCGCGCTGCAGGTTCTCGACAAGCGCCTGCTCCAGGGCCTCCCGATCGTCGGCCTCCCGCACGATGGCCGGCACCTGTCGCGCTCCGGCGAGCTTGGAGGCTCGCAGCCGACGCTCGCCCACGAGCAGCTCGTACCCGCCCTGCTTCCTCGTGCGCACGACCACGGGCTGCAGGACGCCCAGCTCACGGATTGACGAAGCCAGCTCCTCGAGCTCCTCCTGCGGGAAGTCCGTCCGCGGCTGCCGCGGGTTCGGATGGATCTCGTCAACGGACAACTCGATGATCCGTGCGCCCTCCGCCTCGCTCTCACCCGCCGGGAGCAGAGCCCCCAGACCCTTGCCCAGACCCGCCTTCCTCGTCATAGCTCACCCTCCCGCTCACTCCGCCATCCGACCTCGTCGCCCTGCCCGCCCGGCTCGTCCCCCTCTCCGTCCGGGGGGCCACCGGAAGGCTCGTGACCACGCTCCGTGGTCATATCGTCGGAGACATCACTCTGAGTGCCTTCCACTGCCGCCTCACTCTCCGTGGTGGGTGGCTGCTCTTGGGGAACATGCCCTTCGGCCCCCTCCGGGAGATGCTGGTGGCCCACGATCAGATCGCGGGCCTTGGAGACCGCCCAGGCGGCCGGATTGGGACGTGAAGGTCCATCATCAGAACCTGGCCCATCCGCCGGCGGACTCTCCACCGGCGGTTCATCTGCCGGCAGATGCGCGTCCGGGCTCTCCGTCTGCGCCGCCTCCGGTTGAGGCGCCTTCAGGTGTCGGCCGTCGAATTCCTCCGCCAGCCACCGGTAGGCCATCGATCCCCGCGAACTGGGGTCGTACACGGTAGCCGGCTGCCCGTAAGAGGGCGCCTCGGACAGCCGGACGCTCCGAGGGATCACCGTGGAGAACACCCGTTCCCCGAAGTGTTGGCGGACCTCCTCTGCCACTTGTTCCGACAACTTCGTCCGAGCGTCGTACATGGTCAGGACGATCCCGCCGATCTCGAGGCTCGGATTGAGTCCGGACCGCACGAGCTCGACGTTCCTGATGAGTTGGCTGAGACCCTCGAGAGCGTAATATTCGCATTGGATCGGGACGAGCATCCAATCCGCGGCCGTCAGTGCGTTCACGGTCAACAGCCCAAGAGAGGGTGGACAGTCCACGAGGATCGCGTCGTAGTCGGCGTCGAGGGTCTCCAGGGCCGTGCGCAGCTTGCTCTCCCGCGCGAACGCAGATACCAGCTCCAACTCCGCCCCGGCCAGGTCGATCGCGGACGGAAGCAGGAACAGGTTCTCGTAGGGCGTCCCCACCACGATCTCCGCCGGATCCCGGCTCCCGACGATCACATCGTAGACAGAAGCCTCTACCACTCTGTGGTCCACACCCACACCGGTGGTCGCGTTCGCCTGGGGATCGAGATCCACCAACAGGATGCGTCGTCCGAGCTCCGCGAGGCACGCCGCGAGGTTCACGGCTGTGGTCGTCTTGCCCACCCCGCCCTTCTGGTTCGCGATGGCCACCCGCATACTGATCCCCCTTCCGCCTCCGGGACCTCGTAGATCTCCCTGGAACGCACTCGCCTCAGACCGTCAGGACAACGGGCGGCGCGCAGGAACGCCGGCCCGCCTGGGGAAGCGTACGGGGCAGGTGTCGGTCTTCGGTACGATCACAGCCCATCTTGCCGCGTCCAACCCCGGGACCGCAAGAGATTCACGAAGAATCTCGCCTCCTCCGAGCTGAGCCGCGGCCGCGGCAGCGGCAGCGAGCGCCTCCGGTGTCACCGCCGCCGGCCCCACGGCCAGGATCGCGGCCCCGCCGGGCCGTACGAGGGGGAGGAGGAGTTCCAGGGCGACCGGTGGGGGAGCGAGGGCCCGGGCAACGGCTGTGCCGAAGTGCTCGCGGCGCTCCGGATCGCGTCCGAGGTCCTCGGCTCGCCCCCACACCACCTCCACGGCGAGACCCGCAGACGTCGCGGCCTCTTCGAGGAAGCGAACCTTCTTCTGTTCGGAGTCCACCAGCGTGGTCCGGCATCCGAGGGCGGCGAGGACGAGCCCTGGGAGCCCCGCTCCGGACCCCACGTCCACGAGCTCGCCTTCGCGTCCCACGAGCGGAAAGAGGGCAGCGGATTCCAGGATGTGCCGGGTGAGGATCCGGGGTCCTTCCGCGGGACCAAGGATGCCCCGCTCTACGCCGGGCCCCTCCAGGAACGCCGCCAAGCGGGCCAGGCGATCGGCTGCGTCCTCGGCCGCGTCCCCCAGCGCCAGGCCCAGGCTCTGGAGCCCCTGGAGGACCGTTGTTTCACGTGCTACCATACGGTGTAACAACTCCAGCTGGTCAGGACAGGGAGGCGTGCGATGGATGCCGGAAGGGGCCGGTCGGGCCCGACGGAACTCGAACTCGGGATCCTTCTCGGGGTTCTGGTCGGAGAGGGAAGCTTCGGCGGGGACGGTCGCCAGCCCCAGATCACCGTCCGGATGCACGTGCGCCACGAGGCACTGTTCCATCTACTGCAACGCATCGTCGTGGGCTCCCGCCTGTACGGACCCTACAACCATTCGGGGCGAGAGTACTTCCAGTGGTCGGTCCGTGGACAGGCACTCAGGCGTCTGGTCCCGATCATCGACCCCCACCTGACCCCGGAACTCGACGAACACGCGGCTGCCCGGTACCGCCGCATGAAGGACACCTACGGACGCTTCCTCGGCCTGCCCGAGCCTTCGGGATGACGCCTCGCGTGCGGTGGGGTGGGTCGACCAACAGCTCCAAGCTCACGGCCATCACCAGGAGCTTGTGAATCAGTTCACGAGCGGTCGTCGTTCTCCCGATCCTGGCGGTCCCGGCCCCCGGGCCCCCGGCGCCGGCCGCGGCGCCGTTCCCAGTAGGCCTCCACGTCGACCACCACCGCCTGCCGGGTCCTGAGCTTCCGCTGCACACCCGCTCTGACCAGCTCCTGGAGCGCCTCGAGCGTTGCCCCTCCACGCCCGATCAGGATCCCCATGTCATCCCCGAAGATCTCCACGTACACGGTGCCGCCGGAGGCGCGCGTCGTGACCTCGCCGTCCAGGCCCATCCGCTGCAGTACGCCGCGCACCATCTCTCCCCCGACCTCCATCGCCTGCTCCTGGCGCTCGGCGAGCGAGAGCTGGTCCTCGTCCTCGGTTTCCTGCACCCGCGGCTCGGCGGCCGCCGGCTCGGCACGATCGGGGGAAGGCTCAGCCACGGCCTCCCGAGCTGGGGCCGGAGCCGGTGGCTCCGCCTCCTCGGGTGGCGGAGGCCGTTCGGGGGCCGCCGGCTCGGGTTCCTCCGGGGCCGGAGGCTGTTCGGGGGCCGGGGCGGGCCGGGGCCGGTCGTCCCGGAACGCCGACCGCACGTCCACCGCCTCGCTGCGAGGCCGCACCCGGACGAGCGCGGGCTCTCCACCCAGCCCGAACAGGCCTTTCGCGCCCTCGCGCAACACCTCGACCTCGAGCTCGGACTCGGGAAGCCTCGCCGCGGCGATCGCCGCCGCCCGGGCCTCTTCCACGCTCCGGCCTTCCTTCTCGATCCACGGCATCGTCTGGTCTCCTGCGTTCAGCGCTTGCGGTTCGGCTTGGTCTGCTTGCCTTTGAGCTCCCGGGCCTTGATCTGCTTGCCCTTCGCGGGCTGGCTCGGCTTCGCCGGCTTGGACGGGGGAGGTTCGGGCAGCTTGGACCCCCGCAGCATGATCGTCTGTTGGGCGAACTGGTAGACGTTCTGCGTCGCCCAGTACAGCACCAGACCGGCGGGGAACTGGAGCATGATGAAAACGAAGAACAACGGCATGAGCTGCATGATCTTCTGCTGTTGCGGGTTCTGACCCGTGCGCATCTGCCGCATCGACAGGAAGCTGGTCACGGTCATCAGCGCCAGCAGCAACCACCCGGCGGGGCTCGAACTGGCACCGTGGGCGAGGTCGCCGATGCCGAGGAACGGCATCTCGGGCACGAGGCCGCGCTGCTGCGCCAGGTCGAGGATCGACCGGCCCGTATCCTCGGCGATCGGCTGCAGCCGCTCCGCGATCTCGCCGGGCACCTGGGTCAGGTTCCGGATCGCGTAGAACATCGCGAACAGGATCGGGCCCTGGGCGATCATCGGCAGACAGCCCCCGAGCGGGTTCACACCCTCCCGCTTGTAGAGCTCCATCATCTCCTGGTTCAGCCGCTGGCGGTCCTTCTTGTACTTCTGCTGGAGCCGCTTCATCTCCGGCTGGAGCCGCTGCATCGCCTGCATGGATCGGATCTGTTTCACGGCGAGCGGCAGCACCAACGTCCGCACGATCAGCGTGAGAACGACGATCGCCGCCGCCCACTGGTGCGATCCGAGGAAGGAGAAAGCATCGGCCAGGGTCTGGAGGCCCGTGGCGAACAGCGCCACGAACTCGTTCCAGATCTGCAACGGGCTCATTCGCCGCTCCGCGCCGCGACGCGCTCCCGGTCGGACCGCTCATGGCGCCAGGTGAAGTCCGCCGGCAGGGGATCCATCCCTCCGTCGTGCCACGGGTGGCAGCGCAGAACCCGCCGGAGGGCCAGGTAGGCTCCCCGCACCGCCCCGAAGCGCGACAGCGCCTCGATCGCGTACTGGGAGCAGGTTGGATGGAAGCGGCACCGGGAGCCGAGCAGGGGAGAGATCAGGCGCTGATAGCCGCGCAATCCCGCGACCATCAGCCGAGCCGGGTATCTCATGTCGAGGTGTGTCCTTCTGTCGTCTGTGGTGTGGTGAGCCCTGCCCGAGTCGCTGCTTCCGTGAATGCCCGTCGAAGTTCGACCAGGTCGGCTTCGGCCGCCGGTCCGCGAGCCACGACGACCATGTCGACCCCCGGCGCGAACCGCGGGATCAGTGGCCGCACGGCCTCCCTCAGGAGCCGCTTGACGCGATTCCGAACGACGGCTCCCCCGATCCTGCGGGTCACCGCCAAGCCGATCCTGGGGGGTTCCCGTACGTCCCGGTCCAGATGGTACAGCACCAGTTCGGGACGGGCCACCGAGGCCCCCTCGTGGATCACGCGCTTGAAGTCACGCGACGAGCGGAGTCGGTGGACGCGCTTCACGGGCCCTCACCGCGACGACCGGGCCCGGGGGATCAGGCGCTCAGACGGTGGCGGCCCTTCTCCCGCCGGCGGCGAATGACGGCCCGCCCGCCTGGTTTGCGCATGCGCTTGCGGAAGCCGTGGGTGCGGCTCCGGCGCCTGTTGTGTGGCTGGTAGGTCCTCTTCATGACGCGATTTCCCCGGGTCGGCGTACTTGCGGTCCTAGCAGGGTACATGCAGCGAAACCCCTGGTCAACCGGGGATTGACAAGTCCGTGTCCCACGGCGGTAGTATGCACCCGCTCCGGGTGACGGAGCCGCGGCCTCCGGGCCGCGTTTCTGCGTTCAAGGGCGGTTTCCACACCTGTGGAGAGAGCTGTGGATATGTCGGCGAACACGCTGGGGGGAGGGCCAATGGCACCCACCGAAGCCCAGGTCGTCTGGGAACAGTGCCTCACCGCCGTACGGGAACGGTTGTCCACACCGGCCTCCCGCGCCTGGTTCGAGGAGACCGAACCGGTCTCACTCAGCCAGGAGGCCATCACACTGTGCGCACCCCACTCCTTCGCCAAGGAATGGCTCGAGCAGCGCTACGCCGGGCTGCTTCAGGAGACACTGAACAGGGCCGCCGGTCGCGAGCTCCGCGTCGAAATCGTCACACAGAACGGAGGTTCGCCCCAGCCGGTCCCTGCGATGCCTCCGCCGCCGGTCCCCGCGGCCCCGGCCCCCGAGGAGCAGGAGGACCAGGCTGCCCTCAGCCCCCGCTACACCTTCGAGACCTTCGTGATCGGTCCCTCGAACCGTTTCGCCCACGCCGCCGCCATGGCCGTGGCCGAGGCCCCCGCCAGCGCCTACAATCCGCTGTTCGTCTACGGGGGAGCGGGGCTCGGCAAGACCCACCTCCTGCATTCCATCGGGCGGCACAGCCAGGTCCTCTACCCGCACCTGACCGTGAAGTACGTGAGCTCGGAGCGGTTCATGAACGAGTTCATCAACGCGATCAAGGACGACCGCAGCGAGGCCTTCCAGCGCAAGTACCGGGAGAACGACATCCTCCTGGTGGACGACATCCAGTTCCTGGAGAACAAGGAACGCACCCAGGAGGAGTTCTTCCACACGTTCAACGCGCTGCACAACGCCAACCGGCAGATCATCATCTCGTCCGACCGGCCCCCCAAGAAGATCGCCACGCTCGAGGACCGGCTGCGCTCCCGGTTCGAGTGGGGGCTG
Source organism: uncultured Actinomycetes bacterium (assembly GCA_964560135.1). Lineage (GTDB taxonomy): Bacteria > Actinomycetota > JAICYB01 > JAICYB01 > JAICYB01 > CAZLKN01. The sequence continues at coordinate 58,658 of CAZLKN010000007.1, forward strand.
ATCACCGACATCCAGCCCCCTGACCTCGAGACCCGCATCGCGATCCTGCGCAAGAAAGCGGAGATGGACCATCTGACCGTCCCCGAGGAGGTCATGTACTACATCGCCTCGCGGGTCGAGTCCAACATCCGGGAGCTGGAAGGAGCCCTGATCAGGGCCATCGCCTACGCCTCGCTGAATCAGACGACGGTCACCCTCGACCTCGCCGAGGAGGTGCTGGGGCACCTGTTCCCTTCCGCCGCCGCCGAGCCCGTACGGGTGGACACCATCCTCGGGGAGACGGCCGCCTACTTCGGGGTGACCGTGGACGACCTCCGCTCCCAGAACCGCTCACGACCCATCGTGCAGGCTCGCCAGATCGGCATGTACCTGGTGCGCGACCTCACGGATCTGTCGCTGCCCAAGATCGGCGAGGTGTTCGGGGGCCGCGACCACACCACGGTCCTGCACGCCAACCAGAAGGTCCTGAACATGATGTCGGAGAAGCGCGTGGTCTATCACCAGGTCCAGGACCTCACCGCGCGCATCAGGAAACGGTCGGGAAGCTAGGTCCACAGGGCCTGGGGACGAGCTGGGGACGGAGGACTGACGATGGTGGACAACTTCACGGCTACGCACACGGAGCCCAAAGATGTCCCCAGCCGTCCCGATACTGTCCCCAGCCGGTGGAGGGCACGTGACCTGGGAACAGAGGTGGTTACCCACAGCGTGCACAGGACTTACTACTGCTGCTACCTGAGAGATGTATTTGAGAAGGAACAGAGAACCGACCCGGGAGGGAAGCGATGAAGCTCGTATGCCCCCGTGAAGAACTGTCGCGAGGACTCCAGACCGTTCTGCGTAGCGTCGGCGCCAGAGCGGGCATCCCGGCGTTGTCGGGGGTCCTGGTTGAGCTCACCGACCAGGACCTGCGGCTCACGACCACCGACCTCGAGCTGACGACGAGGGTGCGGGTGCCGGTCACCGGAGAGGCGGGCAAGGTCGTCGTCCCCGCCCGGCTGCTTGCGGAGATCGTGCGCAATCTGCCGTCGGACGACGTGGAGCTGGTGGTGGAGGACGGCACGGTGAAGGTCGCCGGAGGCCGTGCCCGGTTCGGGTTGCGTTCGCTGGCGGCCGAGGACTTCCCGCGCACCGAGCTCACCGGCGAGACCACGACGTTCAAGGTCGAAGGCGACCTGCTGGCCGGTGCGCTGAACCAGGTCGCCCCGGCAGCTTCACGGGACGAGACCCGCCCGGTGCTGACGGGGGTCCTGTTCGAAGGAGAGGGCGAGGGGCTGCGGATCGTCGCCACCGACTCCTACCGCCTCGCCGTGCGCAAGGTGGCCGTTGCGGGGGCGTCGGGGATGAAGATGCTGGCTCCGGCCCGGGCCGTGGTGGAGGTGGCGCGGATCGCCGCCGGTCAGACCGTGGAGATCCAGGTCTCGGCCTCCCAGGTCAGCTTCCAGGCCGGTGACGTGGTGGTCCAGAGTCGGCTGATCGAAGGCGAGTTTCCCGCCTACCGGCAGCTGCTCCCGGAGGACCTGCCCAATACGCTCGAGGTCGAGCGGGACCCCTTCATCCAGGCGCTGCGGCGTGTGGCCGTGCTGGCCCAGGACGCCACCCCGGTGTTCCTCGAGCTGGAACCGGACCGCGTGCGGATGGTCTGCCAGGCACAGGGGCTGGGGGAGGCCGCCGAGGAGGCCGACGGGCAGTACACGGGCGAGCAGGTGCGGATCGCGTTCAACCCCGGCTACCTCGAGGCGGGGGTGACCGCCTGCGATCAGGACCGTGTGAAACTCGAGTTGTCCGATCCGCAGCGTCCGGCTCTGATCCGGGGCGTCGAGGAGCAGGAGTTCGTGTACCTGCTGATGCCGATCCGGGTGTCGTAGAGGCGCATGTCGATCGCGCTCCTGCGGATCTGGAACCTGCGGAACTACCGGGAAACCGAGTTCCGTCCGGCAGCGGGAACCACGATGCTGACCGGGGAGAACGGTTCGGGGAAGACCAGCCTGCTGGAGGCCGCATCGCTGTTCTCGACGTTGTCCTCACCCCGGACCGGTCACATGGGGGCCCTGGTGCGGGAGGGAGAACCCGAAGGCGGGACGAGGATGGAGACCGTGGAGGGGATGCTCCTGGAGGTGCGGATCCGGGGGGGCCGGACCCTCCTGCGCGCGGGAGGGGTGGGTGTGGCCGCCAAGGGATTCCTCGGACGGTTCCGCTCGGTGCTGTTCACCCCGGAGGACCTGGACCTCGTACGGGGGGAGCCGGAGCTCCGGCGGCGGGCCCTGGACGACCTCCTGATCCAGTTCCGGCCGGGGTACCGCGCCGTACGCCAGGAGTTCGAACGATCCCTGCGCCAGCGCAATGCAGCGCTCCGTCACGGCCGGGAACAGGATGCCGCCCTGTACGACATGCCGCTGGCGACCGCAGGGGCGCAGGTCCTGGAGTCCCGGAGACGGGTGGTGGAGGAGCTCCGTCCGGTGGCGGTGGAGCTCTACACCGAGATGGCGGGCCGCGGACGGCTCGGGTTGTCCTACCGGGACACCTCGGGGGACGAGGGGTCGGTGGGATCCGATCTCGTGGACCATCTGCTCGGGCGCTACGCCGAGACCCTGCAGCGGGACCTCGAACGCGGACGCACCGGCATCGGCCCCCACCGTGACGATCTGGAGGTGGGGATCGACGGGCGCCCGGCCCGTACCCACGCCTCGCGGGGGGAGCAGCGCTCCGCGACCCTCGCGTTCCGCCTCGCCGAGCTCCGGCTGCTGCCCGAGGCCGTGCTCCTGCTCGACGACGTCCTCTCGGAGTTGGATCCCGACCGAAGACGACGCGTGTTCGAGGTCACCGGGTCGACGCAGACCGTCGTCACGGCGACCGACCGCGACATCCTGCCACCCGCAGTGAAGGTCGACGCCTGGTGGCATGTGGACGGGGGCGAGCTGCATGTCGCGTGACGGCGCGCGGGAACGCGGTGGGTACCCCGTCCGCCTCGGTGAGTTCATGGCGGGCAACATCGAACGGATCGGCCCCAAGGGCCTCTGGAAGGAGGCCAGGCTGCGCAAAGCCTGGGGCGAGGCGGTGGGGGCCGAGGTGTCCCTCCACGCCCAGGTGGGGCGGCTCAGAGGGACCACATTGGAGGTTTTCGTGGACAGTGAGGCCTGGGGGACGCAGCTGCGGTACCTGTCCGCGGTGGTGATAGAGAAGCTGAACCGGGCGCTGGGGGCCGGAGCCGTTTCGGAGATCGTGGTCCGGCGTGCGCGCCGCAGCCGCTCGTGACACTGCCACGTGGTATACTTTCGGGTATGAAACACACCCTGTGACCAGCGGTTTTATCCCGCAGGTCGGGTGCGCTTCCCAAGTGTCCAGGCGAGACCACGCGTGGCTCACCGCGCGTGTTGGAGGGTGATCACAACGGCAAAGACGACCGAGAAGAGCGGGCAGGGCGGCAGCGGCTACGGCGCCAAGGACATCACCGTCCTGGAGGGCCTCGAGCCGGTCCGCAAGCGCCCCGGCATGTACATCGGTTCCACCGGCCTGAAGGGCCTCCACCACCTGGTGTGGGAGGTCGTTGACAACGCCGTGGACGAAGCGATGGCCGGCCACTGCAGCCGGATCGACGTGACCCTGCTCGCCGACGGAGGCTGCCGGGTCGTGGACGACGGCCGAGGGATCCCGACGGATGCGCATCCGAGGTTCCCGAAGAAGTCGGGCGTCGAGATCGCGCTGACGACGCTCCACGCCGGAGGGAAGTTCGGTGGCGGTAGCTATCGGGTGTCCGGTGGCCTGCACGGGGTCGGCGTGTCCGTGGTCAACGCACTGTCCACCCGGGTCGTGGTCGAGGTCGACCAGCACGGCGATCGCCACCGGATGGAGTTCACCAAGGGCGGCAAGCCCACGGGCAGGCTCGAGGTCGTCGGCAAGGCGCCACGCGGGCGCACCGGGACCACGGTCACCTTCTGGCCCGACCCCGAGGTCTTCCAGGCCGAGGGCACCGAGTTCCGCGCCCAGACGATCCTCGAGCACCTCCAGTTCTACGCCTTCCTGAACAAAGGCCTCGAGATCCGGTTCCGCGACGAGCGGCCCGACCGGGAGCAGGAGGTCACCTACCGGTACGCCGGCGGGATCATGGACTTCGTCAAGCATCTGAATGACGCCAAGGAGCCGCTGTTCCGGCGGGTGGGCCACTACGAGATGGTCGAGGACGACCAGGAGGTCGAGGTCGCCCTCCAATGGAACACCGGCTACAACGAGGGCATCCACTCCTTCGCCAACGGCATCGAGACGCCCGAGGGCGGGATGCACGAGGAGGGCTTCAAGAAGGCCCTCACGAACGCGGTGAACCGGTATGCCCGGGAGAAGAACGTCCTCAAGGACAAGGACCCGAACCTCGCCGGCGAGGACATCCGGGAAGGGCTGACGGCGGTGATCTCGGTGAAGCTCACCGACCCGCAGTTCGAGGGCCAGACGAAGTCGAAGCTGGGCAACGTCTCGATCCGGTCGCTGGTGGAGCGGGCGACCAACGAGCGGCTCGCGAGCTGGCTCGAGGAGAACCCCACGGAGGCCCGCAAGGTGGTCGCCAAGGCACTGCAGGCCGCGCGGGCCCGCGCCGCGGCCCGGCAGGCACGCGATCTGATCCGGCGCAAGTCGGCTCTCGAGGGTGCGGGCATGCCCGACAAGCTCGCCGACTGCTCTTCGGCCACGCCGCCGGCGGAGGCGGAGCTGTTCATCGTGGAGGGGGACTCGGCGGGAGGCTCGGCCAAGAAGGCGCGCGACCCCCGCACCCAGGCGATCCTGCCGATCCGCGGGAAGATCCTGAACGTGGAGAAGGCACGCATCGACAAGATGCTGAAGAACAACGAGATCCAGGCCCTGATCGCGGCGATCGGCTCGGGGGTGGGCGACGAGTTCGACATCGCCAAGGCCCGGTACCACCGGATCATCATCATGGCCGACGCCGACGTGGACGGCAGCCACATCCGCACGCTGATCCTGACCTTCTTCTTCCGTCAGATGAAGCCGCTGTTCGAGGCGGGCTACGTCTACATCGCCCAGCCGCCCCTGTACTCGACGCTGGTGGGCAAGCAGAAGATCTATCTCAAGGACGACGTCGCCAAAGATGCGTTCCTCGAGGAGAACCCCAGCCACAAGAACGACTTCGTGCGTCTGAAGGGCCTCGGCGAGATGGATCCCGACGAGCTCGCCGACACGACCATGGATGCCGAGAAACGCACGCTGCTCCAGGTGACCGTCGAGCAGGCGGCGCTCGCCGACGAGGTCTTCAGCATCCTCATGGGGGACGACGTCCCGGCCCGCAAGCAGTTCATCGTCACGAACGCCAAGGACGTTCGCTTCCTGGACATCTGAGATGAGCGCGGACGGCAACGGCAGCGACACCCCAACCGGCGGCAACGGCCACGGGCCGGTGGTGATGGGCCTCATCCAGCCCATCGAGATCCAGGAGGAGATGGAGCGGTCCTACCTGGACTATGCGATGTCGATGCTCCAGGGGCGGGCGATACCCGACGTCCGGGACGGTCTGAAGCCCGTCCACCGGCGGATCCTCTACGGGATGCTCGATGTGGGTGCCCGGCCCGACCGGCCGCACATGAAGTGCGCCCGGATCACCGGTCACGTGATGGGGCGCTACCACCCCCACGGCAGCCAGGCGATCTACGACGCGCTGGTGCGTCTGGCACAGGACTTCTCCGTTCGGCACCCGCTGATCGACGGGCACGGCAACTTCGGGTCGCCCGACGATCCACCGGCTGCGGAGCGCTATACAGAGGCACGGCTGGCGACGCTGGCGATGGAGATGCTCGCCGGGATCGACGAGAACACCGTCGACTTCACCGAGAACTACACGGGCGAGTTCCAGGAACCCACGGTGCTGCCGGCACGCTTCCCGAACCTGCTCGTCAACGGCGGACAGGGGATCGCCGTCGGGATGGCCACCAACATCCCCACCCACAACCTCGGCGAGGTCATCGACGCCTGCCAGCACGTGCTGGCCCACCCCGATGCCGCCGTCGAGGACCTGATGAAGATCGTGAAGGGTCCCGACTTCCCCACCGGTGCCCTGATCCTGGGCCGCCAGGGGATCCACGACGCCTACCGGACGGGCCGGGGCTCGATCAAGCTCCGCGCCCGAGCCGAGATCGAGGAGTCCCGCAAGGGTCCGGTGGTCGTCGTCAGCGAACTGCCTTACCAGGTGAGCCCGGGCGCCGTCGGCCTGAAGATCAAGGACCTCGTGGACGCCAAACAGCTCGACGGCGTCCGCAACGTCAACGACGAGTCGGCCCGCGGGAACACGCGTCTGGTCATCGAGCTGAAGCGCGACGCGAACGCCAACGTCGTCCTGAACAACCTCTACAAGCACACCCCGCTGCAGACGACCTTCGGCGTGAACATGGTGGCCCTGGTCGACGGGATCCCGCGCACCCTCAACCTGCTCCAGGCGGTCACCGCCTACGTCGACCACCAGATCGTGGTGGTGCGGCGCCGGTCGGAGTTCCGGCTGGAGAAGGCCCTGGCCCGAGCCCACATCATCGAAGGGCTCTTGAAGGCCCTCGACATGATCGATGCGATCATCGCCCTGATCCGGGGATCCGACGACCGCGAGGCGGCCCGCGAGGGACTCATGGCCGAGCCCTTCTCCTTCAGCGAGGTGCAGGCCAACCACATCCTGGACATGACGCTGGCCCGGCTCACGCGCCTCGGCCGCTCCCAGCTCGAAGAAGAGATGGCGCAGCTGCGCGAGACCATCGCCGAGCTCGAGGCGATCCTGGCCGATGAGGACAAGCTGCGCACCGTGATCCGTGAGGAGCTCGCCGAGGTCCGTGAGAAGTACGGCAACGAACGCCGCACCGAGCTCACGTTCGATCCCGGCGAGATGGACATCGAGGACCTGATCGACGACGAGGAGGTCGTCGTGGTCCGCACGAAGGCCGGGTACGTGAAGACGGTGGCCGCCGACGCCTTCAAGCGGCAGGGTCGCGGGGGCCGCGGCGTGGCGGGGGCGAAGCTGCGGGATGAGGACTTCGTCACCGACATCATCTACACCTCAACCCACGCGCATCTGCTGTTCTTCTCGAACCAGGGCCGCGTGTTCCGCCTGCGCGCCTACGAGGTCCCGATGAAGGAGCGCACCGCCCGCGGGATGGCGTTGGTGAACCTGCTGCCGCTGGGCCCGGAGGAGTTCATCCAGGCGGTGATCGCGACCACCGACTTCCCGGAGGACCACTACCTGTTCTTCGCCACCAAGCACGGGCAGGTGAAGAAGACCGTCTTCGCGGAGTACGACAAGAGCCGCCGCGAAGGGTTCATCGCGATCAGCCTGAAGGACGGCGACGAGCTCGTGAGAGTCATCCCGACCGACGGCGACGCCGACATCCTCATGGTGTCACGCCTCGGCATGACGATCCGGTTCACGGAAGAGGACGTTCGTCCGATGGGTCGCGGCACCGCGGGTGTCCGCGGGATGAAGCTGCGCAAGGGCGACGAGGTCGTGTCCTGCGACGTGGCCCGCGACGACGCCAGCATCCTGATCGTCACCTCGGCGGGGTACGGCAAGCGCACCCAGCTCGACCGGTTCAACAAGCAGGGCCGGGGCGGGCAGGGGGTCCGCGGGATCAAGCTCACGGAGAAGAAGGGTTACGTGGTGGCGGCCTTCATGGTGGCGCTCGACGACGACGTGGTCCTGATCTCGTCCGGCGGGGTGACCGTCCGCATCCAGGTGCGCGAGATCTCCTCGCAGGGACGCGACGCGACCGGCGTCCGGTTGATGAACGTGGACGCCGGTCAGACCGTCGCTTCCGCGGCCCCCGTCCTCAGCACCGAGGACGACGAGGCCCTTACCCCCTCGCCTTAAGCCCAGAACGCGAGCCTGCTGACGAGCCTGGTCATGAGCAGCAGTAGCGTTTCGAGGAACGATGGCCCCTCTGAGCCGTCGCCGTCGCCGTCGCTGGAGTTCGGTGTGGTGTCGGGAGCCGGCTCGGTGGACTCTTCGACCGCTTCCGTCTCCTGTGTCTCCTGTGCGCGGCTCGGCTCGGCTGGCCGCTGCGGGGCCGATTCGGCCCGACGGGCACGGCTTTCCTGCGCCGCCGTCGGGGTTGCGGGCGCGGGCGCGACCGGCTCGGCTGTGGGCTGCGGCTTCGGGGTCGCCGGAGCCGGGGTCGGCTGCGGTGTCCAGTCGGCGAAGTTCTGCGTGAAGTAGAGCTGCCCGCCGGCGGCACGGACGGCACCGATCCCGATGATGTTCACGTTGCTCTTCAGGATGTTGGCCTTGTGCTTGGAGGACTTGTAGAAGGCCTCCTGGACCGCCTCGGTGGTGGGACCGACGCCGACGTTCTCAGCGATCAGGCGCCATCCGGGAATCGCCTCGTCCGCGTCCCGTGCGAGGTTCGGGTTGTGGTACAGGTGCTCCTCGGCGGCCATCCGGCTCGTGTGTCTGCGGGCCACACCCTGCAGCGCCGCGTTGACCGTGAGAGCGTGCAGGCCGTGCTGCGCCCGGTAGTCGTTGACCATGGCCAGCATCTTGTTCTCCTCCTCGGTGAGGTAGGTTCCGGCGGATGCCGGAGCTGCGACCGAGACGCCGACGGTGGCGGAAAGCGCGAACAGCAGAGCGATTGAGAGCGTGCGGAAGCAAGCGCGCATGACAACACCCCTCCAAGGGTTCGGGTTCCTGTGCGACGTTCCGGATCTCGTCGGATCCGGGTGGTGCAGGCACCCGTTTCCTCGTCGTGGTCGTGGCGGCGCTGAAGAGAAATCCCCCGGAGGTGTGGGAGGGGGTAGTCTCCCGGACCAGTCCCCGACTACACGTGTCCTGCAGACGGGTGGTCACACGCATTCCCCCGACGAGGGGATGGCCGGTCGTGGTTCCCTGGATCCCATGGGATACGAGGTGATCGAGCACACGGCCGACCTCGGAATCAGGATCTGGGCCCCCGACCTCGACGCCCTGTTCGCGCAGGCGGCGGCGGCGCTCGTGGCCGTCATGGGCGAGGCGACCGGACCGTACGTCCACCGCGAGCAGATCGCCCTGGATGCCCCCGATCGGGAGGCGCTGTTGGTCGACTGGCTCTCGGAGATCCTCTTCCTGTTCGAGGCGCGCGGTGTCGCGCCCGGGGAGGTGGAAGTGAAGATCGCCGCGGGCCAGCCGTGGCGGCTCACCGCGACGGTGCGGGGCCCGGACGCGGCGGAGGGGTTCAGCCAGCACGGCCCCCAGGTGAAGGCCGTCACCTACCATGCGCTGGAGGTTCGCGACTCGCCGGGCGGGGTAGAAGCTCGCGTATACCTAGACGTATGAGCACGCTGACGCGCATCGACAGAGACATCTGGGAGATCCCGGCCCGCGAGGGCATGCGCGTACCCGGTCGCGTCTTCGCCTCCGAAGCGCTCATGGACAAGGCCTCCGAAGACCGCGCCGTGGATCAGGTCGCCAACGTCGCCCACCTGCCCGGCATCGTCGGTTACTCGTTCGCGATGCCCGACATCCACTGGGGCTACGGGTTCCCGATCGGCGGGGTCTGCGCCACCGACGTGGACGAGGGCGGGGTGATCTCCCCCGGCGGCGTCGGCTTCGACATCTCCTGCGGCGTGCGGCTGGTCCGCACCGACCTCACGCTGGACGACGCCGCTCCCAAGATGGCCGACCTCGTGCGCGAGCTCGGACGGATCCCCCGCGGCGTGGGCGGCAAGGGTCTGATGCCCCTGGATCGCAGCGAGATGCCGAAGGTGCTGCGCGAGGGCATCGGCTTCCCGCTGTCCCGCGGGGTGGGCTGGGAGGAGGACGTCGAGGTCTGCGAGGATCACGGACGCCTCGAGGAGGCCGACCCGGACGTGGTGTCCGACAAGGCGATCGAGCGCGGCGCGCCCCAGCTCGGCTCCCTCGGCGGCGGCAACCACTTCCTCGAGATCCAGGCGGTGGAGCGGGTGATCGAGCCGGTGGCCGCGGAGCGTTTCGGGCTGGCCGAGGGGCAGATCGTGGTGATGATCCACTGCGGGTCCCGCGGGGTGGGACACCAGGTGTGCACCGACGAGGTGCGCACGATGGACCGGACGATGCGGGAGCACGGCATCGAGGTGCCCGACCGGCAGCTCGCCTGCGTGCCGGTGTCCTCGCCGCAGGGTCGGCGCTACCTGGGTGGGATGGCTGCCGCCGCCAACTACGGACGGGCGAACCGTCACGTGATCACCGACGGCGTCCGGAACGCCTTCGCGCGCACCTTCGGCAGCGACGCGCGCGCGCTCGGGATGCACGTGGTCTACGACGTCAGCCACAACCTGGCGAAGCTCGAGCGCTACACGGTGGACGGACGTGAGCGGCAGCTCTGCGTGCACCGCAAGGGCGCCACCCGGGCTTTCGGGCCCGGCCACCCGGAGCTGCCCGAGCGCTACCGGGACGTCGGCCAGCCGGTCATGATCCCGGGCAGCATGGGGACCGCGTCCTACGTGCTGGTGGGCACCGCCGAGGGCCGGGATGTGGCCTGGTGGTCGACGTGCCACGGGGCCGGGCGGCTGATGTCTCGGAAGGCGGCCGCGAAGCACATGCACGGCCGTGAGCTGCGGGACCAGCTCAAGCACCAGGGGATCCTCGTGCTGTCCAAGGAGCTGAAGCTCCTGGCCGAGGAGGGACCCTACGCGTACAAGGACGTGTCCGAGGTCGTGGAAGTGTGCGAGCGTGTGGGTCTGTCCAAACAGGTGGCCCGGCTGGTGCCCCTCGGCGTCGTGAAAGGGTGAAAAGGTGAGCGCACCCGCAGAGCCCGTGGAGCGTCGCGTCGTCCGGAGGCTGGACACGGGGTCCGTCGCCCGCGTGGCCTTCGCCTTCTCGATGACGCTCGTGGCGATCCTGCTCGTCGGGTTCGTGGCCCTGTACCTGCTCGGAGCGGCTTCGGGGGCCCTGGCGGGGGTGGAGTCGTTCATCTCGAGCCTCGGCTGGGCCGATTTCCAGTTCCGGTTCGCGGCGGTCCTCGGTCTGACCCTGCTGCTGGGGCTGGCCGGGGCGCTGCTGTTCACGCTGCTGACGGTGGTGGGGGCCGCCCTGTACAACGTGCTCGCGGAGCTCGTCGGGGGGATCGAGGTCGTCTCCCGCGACCGGTGAGCGCGTACCCCGCTGGCGCAGGTAGACTGGATGCTCTCCCGGGCCTGTAGCTCAGGCGGTTAGAGCGCAGCTCTGATAAAGCTGAGGTCGGTGGTTCGAGTCCACCCAGGCCCACGAGGGTTCCGAGACGCAAGCGCCGAGGGGAAGAGAGATTCCTCGCGGGTTTGCCGTCGACCCCAAACCGCCTGGAAGCCTCCCGGTGGTCACCCCATAGACGTGGGAGGACCGATGTTCATCTTCCGGGTGTTGTGCGCGATGCTTCTTATCGGTGTCGCGGCGGCGTGCGCGGGGGAGCCGGATGGACCCGCCGCAGGGACGGCAGATCCGGCAGCGACGAGAACACGTGTCGGCGATCCGACGCCTGGCGGTTCACCGTCGACGGGTGATCGTGCAGGTCGGGAGCTCGGTCAGGACGAGCCGGAAGGTCGAGGAGAGCCCCCGAGCGAGCCCCGGACCCGTTCGGAACAACCAGCGTGCGGGCCCGAAGCGTCCGGGGGAGTCGCCGGAAAGGGCTCCAGCCGCGATGCGATAACGGTCACCCAAGCGCAGGATTGGATGCCCTACCGACCGTTCTACGTGCACGATCCGTGTGAGGCTACGGGATCCGGCCGTGTATTGCTGCTGGGCCTCGGGGCGGCGCAATGGGACGAAGGGAAACCTCGGGTGCGCTACACGGCTTCCATCTGGCAAGATCCATCGGCCGAGTTTCCCAGCTACCGGAGCCTGGATCTTGTGGGCCAGGGGTCCATCGTGTTCGAGTCGGCCATGCACACGCGCTCGGCCCGCGGCGAGTTCTTGTATCCGTCCTACGACGACTACGAGCCGATCATGGTGCGTGGGGACACACGCGCGTACCTTCGGGAGAGCTACGTGGCCTGCGAGGAGATGGAAGACCGTGAATCCTGGCAAGGATGCGGTAACCATGACGTGCGCAGCATCTTCTGGTCAACGGATCTGCCGACCGGAGGACAGATCATCTACCGGTCGTACTCGGATCCGACGATCCACGAACTGGAGCAGATCCTGGCCGGCATCGACCGGCTCGTCCAGGTCGACTGAAATCGCAGCGCCCTCGAGCCCGAGCGAGCAGATGAGGGCGTCGGGTAGGAGATTCCCCGACGACGCACGGGCCAGGGTCGTCGGCTATCTTGGGAGCCGAACGGTCGGCCGGCGTTCAGAGCGGCGTGACCGGATTCACGAGAGGTGGCGGGAGGTAGAGGATGGCGAAGAAGAAGCAGTGGTTCCTGTTGGGTGCGCTCGGAACCCTCGTGGGCTTGGCCGTGAAGGCCCTCAAGGGCCGGCGGCAGGAGCACGTGGAGCTCGGCCGCTGGGAGGAGCCGCCCCCCGCCACGAGCGAAGGCGAGGAAGCAGCCTCGTAGCCGTCCTTCGCCCTTCCGGGGATGTAGCTCAGGTGGTAGAGCGCCGCCTTTGCAAGGCGGAGGTCAGGGGTTCGAATCCCCTCATCTCCACGTTCGCAAGCATTCGAACCAGCGCCCGGCCGGCTCGTCGCCGTCGGGCGCTCGTATATACGCATCTTCGCTGATATATACTTTCGCCATGAAGAAGCGTCTGGTCGAGATTGACGAGGCGGCCCTGGCGGCCGCTCGGGCCGAGCTGGGGACCCGGACCATCAAGGAAACGGTCAACGAGGCGCTCCGGCGGGCGGGTCGCGAACGGGATGCCGAAGTCGAGCGCGCGCTCGACGTGCTCTCCAGCGCTCGGATCACCGATCGTGAGGACGCGTGGCGCTGACCCATCTGGTCGACACGAGCGTCCTCAACAGGCTGCAGCACGAGAAGGTCCGCGGGGTGGTGCAGCCGTTGGCCGAGACGGGACGGCTCGCGCGAGCCGGGATCTCCGATCTGGAGATCGGGTTCTCAGCGAGGAACGCTCGTGAGTGGGACCGGTTGATCGGGGCGCTCGCGGTCTTCGCCCTCATCGAGACGACGGTCTTGCATGTCCGGCGCGCTCGCCAGGTGCAACGGCTGCTCGCCTCGAAGAGCCAGCGCGGACGGAAGATACCCGATCTTCTCGTCGCGGCAGCCGCCGAGGAGGCCGGTCTGATCGTTCTTCACTACGACGCCGACTTCGACCAGATTTCACGAGCTACCGGCCAACGATGTGAATGGGTCGTGCTCGCGGGCAGTATCGATTGACCCGCTTCGGGTGTGGTCCGGCCCCCTTGACCGGCCGCCGGATGGGCCGATACTCCGGGTGTTCCTCGGGCGGAGGTCCGCCTTCGTGTACGTAGTCCCCCGGTAGCCCGACTAGTCCTTTTGGACCCCCCAAAACCCCCCGGCAACCCTATGGGCGGAGGTCTGAGGTCTGCGTACGGTGGGAATGCCTGTAAGGACACCGTACGAGGAGGGTTCGCCGTGACCACACTAGCCGCACCATCCGAGCAGTTCACGGGCCACGACGTCGAAGAGCGCAACGCGGTCGTGCTCGAGAACTACGGGCTCGTCCAGCGCTTGGCCAACCGCGTCGCCTCGACGTATGGCCTGCCCACCGGGATGGAGGCCGCCGATCTCGTCTCGCACGGCGTCCTCGGCCTCGTGGAGGCCTGGGAACGCTTCGACCCGGACCGTGGAGTGCCCTTCGAGGCCTACGCGGTCCCCCGGGTGCGCGGGGCGATCGTGGACGCGATCCGCCGGATCGACTGGGTTCCCCGCAAGGTCAGGGCCCGCGCGCGGCGCCTCGACGAGGCGCAGGCGACCCTCACGAACAAGCTCGGACGGGCTCCGTCCCGCGACGAGCTCGAGGAGCAGGTGGGATCGGATGCGACGCAGACGAAGCGGAGCCGGCTGCCGGCGACGCTGCTGGCGCTGGACTCCACGGTCGGCGGCAGCGCCGACGGCGACGGCAACGTGGTCGGGGACATGCTCGCGGATGCGCATGTGGAACAGCCCGGGTCGGCGATCATGGACGCGGAGCTGCGCCGCCAGCTCATGGGTGCCCTCAACCGGCTGAACGAGCGCGAGAAGCTGATCGTCACCCTGTACTACTTCCAGGGTGTGCCGCTGGCGGACATCGCGAAGATCCTCGGTGTCACCGAATCCCGTGTCTCGCAGCTGCACATGCGGGCGCTGCAGACGATGCGATCCCGGATCGATGAAGAGGATCAGTCGGCGTAGCGGGCCGTGCCGTCGGAGGAGGCGCGCCTCTCCGCGACCGCGTCGGCGAGATCCGACAGGAAGGCGTCGGCGACGCCCGCGTGGACCGGGCTCACCATCATGTGGAGGGCGTCGGGTCGCTGGTTGCGGTCCAGGCGCCAGCCGCGGTCCTGCATCGCGTCGCCGATCCCGAAGACGTCCCCGGTGGCGGTGAAGGCGAACACGCTCATGTCCGGCTCGCCGAGCACGCGCAGTCCGTCGATGGCCGCGATCCCGTCGAGCAGGGTCCGGGTGGTGTCGCGGACCGTGCGCGCCAGCCGCAGGTACCCGTCCTCCCCCAGGTAGCGCATCACGGCCCAGGCGGCGGCGATCGGGCCCCCGCCCCGCGCGCCGGCCACCCCACGGGTTCCGTACAGGCCCCCCGGCCAGTCGCCGTAGGCATAGGTCTGGTGACGGGCGTGGGCCTTGTCGCGGTGGAGCAGCACCGAGGCGCCCTTGGCCGTGTACCCGTACTTGTGGACGTCCGCGGTGATCGACGTGACGCCGGGAACCCGGAAGTCGAAGGGGGGAACGTCCTCGCCGAGGCGCTCCCAGAAGGGCAGCATGAATCCGCCGAGGCAGGCGTCGGTGTGGAAGGCCACCCCGCGTTCGTCCGCGGCCCCCGCGAGCTCCGGGACCGGGTCGAGGACGCCGTGGGGGTAGCCGGGGGCCGAGCCCACGACGAGCACCGTCCGGTCGGTCAGCGCCTCGCGGACCGCCGCCACGTCGGCGCGCAGGTCGTCGCCCACCGGCGTGTGCACCATGCGGACGCCGAGCAGGTGCGCCGCCTTGTCGAAGGCCGGGTGCGCGCTCACGGGGGCCACGACCTCGGGCTCCGTGACGCCCCGCTCGGCGACCGCGCGGTCGCGGGCGGTCTTGAGCGCCATCAGGATGCTCTCCGAGCCCCCGGAGGTCAGTGAGCCCCGGGCGCCCTCGGGGGCGTGGAGGAGCGAGGCCGTCATGTCCACGACCTCCTGCTCGAGGGTGCGCAGGCTCGGGAAGGCGAAGGGGTTGAGGGCATTCTCGAACAGGTAGGTCGCGTAAGCGTCGCGCACCACGGCGTCCACGTCGTCGCCGGCGTGGTAGACGAGGCTGAAGGTCCGGCCCCCGTGCCAGTCCGCGTCGCCGCGCTTCAGCTCCTCCAAGTGCGCGAGCAGCTCCTCGCGGACCATGCCGCGCCGAGGAAGCTCCATGGCCTCCCTCCTTCTCTCGCCCGGCCCGGAGCCTACCAACGCGCCGGTTTGCCGCGGGGGGGCCCGCCGCGCAGACTGGCGACCATGGGAGGCCCGCGCGACGCCGCCACGGTGATCCTGGCCCGGCCCACCGGGGACGGCGGCTACGAGGTGCTGCTGACCCGGCGCCCAGAGTCGATGCGCTTCATGGGCGGGATGTACGTCTTCCCGGGCGGCGCCCTCGACGACGCGGACAGCCTCGACGACCTCGCCGTCCGCTCGGCCCTCAGCCGTGAGGATGCCCGTGACCGACTCGGTGAGGACCTCGATCCCGCCCGGGCCCTCGGTCTGTACTGCTGCGGGCTGCGGGAGGTCTTCGAGGAGGTCGGCGTGCTGCTGGCCCGCACCGCCGACGGCCGGCCGGTCGACCCGGCCGCCGTGCGCGACCGCTACGCGCCCCGCCGCCACGAGATCGCCGACGACGCCGCGTCCTTCGCCCGGTTCCTGGGGGCCGAGGATCTTGTGCTGGCCACCGATCTGCTGGTCGGCCACGGCCGGCTCGTTACCCCCGAGATGTCGCCGATCCGCTTCGACGCACGCTTCTTCGCCGCCCCCTTCCCCGAGGGGCAGGAGCCGCTGCCGGATCGCGACGAGGTGTCCGAGGTGCGGTGGATCGGTCCGTCGGAGGCCATCCGCGCTGCCGGCGAGGAGCAGCTCGCGGTGCCGATCCCCACCATGGCGATCCTCCAGGGGCTGGCGGAGGTGCCCGGCTACGAGCAGCTCCTCCGTGGCGAGCGGCAGGTCAGAGAGATCATGGCGGCGGCGGTGTCGCCGCTAGTTTCACACGTGCTGGCCCCCAATCCGGGGCTGGCCACCGGGCCCGGCACGAACTCCTGGGTGGTCGGACGGGGCGAGGTGGCGATCATCGATCCCGCCGTTCCCGATCCCGTCTATATCGAGGTGCTCACCCGCGAGGCCGGCAACCGCGGCGCGCCGAGACTGATCCTGCTCACCCACCTGCATCCCGACCATATCGGCGGGGCGGCGATCCTCGCCGCGCAGCTCGGCTGCGAGGTGGGGGCGTGGGAGGGCGCCGCCGCCGACGCCCCGTTCGTGACCCGTCCGATCGCCGACGGCGAGGAGATCCGGGTGGGCGGGGTGACGCTGCGTGCCCACCACACGCCCGGGCACGCCTCCCACCACCTGTGCTTCGAGCTCGTCGAGGAGCAGGCGCTGTTCGCCGGGGACGTGATCGCCGGGATCGGCACCGTCGTCATCGCGCCGCCGGACGGCGACATGGCCGCCTACCTGACCACCCTGGAGCGGCTGCGGGGCCTCGGGGTCCGCCGGGTCTATCCCGGACACGGCCCGGTGATCGAGGACGGCCAGGAGAAGATCGCCGAATACGCCGCCCACCGCCGGGAGCGGGAGCGGCAGGTGCTGTCCGCCCTCGCCGACGGGCTGGACGCGATCCCGGCGATGGTGGAGCGGATCTACAGCGACGTCCCGGAGGCGCTGCATCGGATGGCCGAGATGTCGGTCCTCGCTCACCTGGAGATGCTGGAGCGCGAAGGACGGGTACGCAGAGAGGGGGACACATGGACGCTCGTCGGATCGCCGTGATCGCGGCCCTCGCGATCGTCGCTGGGGCATGCACGCCGGGGGCCGAGCGCGCCGCTCCGGAAGAGGCGCTGATCACCGAGCTTCCCCGGGTGTGCGGGAGCTTCGAGCCCGGCGGGGAGGCCGCCGTCACCTTCAGTGCCGACGGACACCTCTACGCTGCCGCTCCGGACGGCGGCGAGGTCCGCTGTCTGGCCGAGGGCGTGACGGGACCGCTCGTCTGGGGGGCCGCAGCCGACCGGCTGCTCGCCGGCGACGCCGTGCTCCTCGCCTCGGGCTCCGGCGACCCGGTGCCGGCGGGGGCGGCGTCGGCGAACTGGTCGCGGCCCACGGGACGGGCTCTGGTCTGGGTCGAGGAAGGCCGGCTGTGGAAGCGCCCCGCCGGGGGTGGGAGCGCTGAGGACATCTCCTTCCTCGCCCGCCACGACGAGGTGACCTACCACCCGGCGGGCACCCACATCGCGATCGTGGGCGAGGATGCCGGGGGCCGCTACGGGATCTTCCTCGCCACCAACCTCGGGACCGACGCGAGGCTCCTGGCGGAAGGGGAGACGGCCCGGGGGATCGGGGAGCTGACCTTCGACCGCTGGGGGTCGTCCCTGTTCTTCGTCGCCGATCACGGCGACGTCCACCACGTGCACGAGCTCGCCGTGGTTCACGAGGCCGATGCCGACCGGGAGACGCTCGAGATCCTGCACGAGTCGAGCGAGGAGCTCGCCAGCCTCGTCGTCGCCCCCTTCGATACCCGGCACATCACGTTCCGGGACGGCCCGTGCGCCGGGGCCTCCACGACCCGCAGGATCTTCCGTGGGCGCACCTTCGACGTCGGGGATGCGTTCGCGGGCCGGTCGACGGTGCCCGTGGGATGGGTCCCCGCCCCCAAGGTCGGGCAGGACGCCGAAGACGCTGCGCTCCTCATGCTCCTCGTGCGGGAGCGAGGCTGCGAGGGCCCCGGCGACCTGTACCTGTGGTCGACGGCGGAGGATTCGGCGACGCTGCTCGTCCGGGGTGTGGACGCCGCCACGGCGGCACACGCCAGCACGGACGTGCCACCGCCCCCGGAACCGGTCGATCGAAGGGTGGTCGCCTGATAGGCGACCCATCCGGCGGCCGGTCGGTCGCCACGGAGCAGGGCACCGGGGCCGGAATCCTCCCTCCGGTGCGGTGTTTACTACAGTGGAGGTGTCACATTGTCCCGTCGCCGGAGGTACACCATGCGTGAGGCCGTGATCGTGGAAGCCGTTCGGACCCCTATGGGGAAGCGCAACGGCAAACTCAAGGACTGGCACCCCGTGGACCTGCTGGCCCACGCCCTGAAGGCGGCCGTCGAACGCACGGGCGTCGATCCGCTCCACGTCGACGACGTCATCGCAGGGTGCGTCTCTCAGGTCGGCGAGCAGACGCTGAACATCGCCCGCAACGCTTGGCTGGCGGCGGGTTTCCCGGTGGAGGTCCCTGGTACGACCGTCGACCGGCAGTGCGGCTCCTCCCAGCAGGCGATCCACTTCGCCGCGCAGGGCGTCATGGCCGGCGCCTACGACGTGGTGATCGCGTGCGGGGTGGAACACATGACCCGTGTGCCGATGGGGTCCAGCGCCCAGAACGGACCCGGGTTCCCCTTCTCGCAGGCGTTGATGGATCGGTTCGACATGATCCCGCAGGGCCTGTCGGCGGAGATGATCAACGACAAGTGGGGGATCGACCGCGACGAGCTCGACCGGCTCGGCTATCGGTCCCAGACCCTCGCACGGCGCGCCACCGACCAGGGACACTTCGAGCGGGAGATCGTCCCCGTGCCGGTCACCCTCGAGGACGGCACGAAGGAGGAGATGGCCACCGACGAGGGCATCCGGGACACGAGTCTCGAGAAGATGGCCGGGCTCAAGCCCGCATTCAAGCCTGAGGACGGCCGGGTGACGGCCGGGAACTCCTCCCAGATCACCGACGGCGCGGCGGCGGTCCTCATCACCACCCCCGAGCGGGCCGAGCAGCTGGGCCTGAAGCCGCGGGCGCGTTTCCACAGCTTCGCGCTGGCCGGATCCGACCCGGTGATCATGCTCACCGCGCCGATCCCGGCCACCCAGAAGGTGCTCAAGCGGGCCGAGCTGACCCTCGACGACGTGGACGTGGTCGAGATCAACGAGGCCTTCGCCTCCGTTCTCGTCGCCTGGCAGCGGGAGATGGGGCTCGGCGCCGACGAGGTGACCGGGCTGGACACCCAGAAGGTCAATCCCAACGGCGGGGCGATCGCCCTCGGCCATCCGCTGGGCGCCTCGGGGGTGCGGCTGATGACCACGCTGCTGCACGAGCTCGAGCGTCGTGGGGGCCGGTTCGGTCTCCAGACGATGTGCGAGGGCGGCGGTCAAGCCAACGCGACCATCATCGAACGGATCACCTGACAGGTGACCGAATCTGAACGCACCACGACGGGGGGCCACGAGGCCCCCCGTCCGCGTGCACGGGCGGCAGGTCGTCTCGTGGGGCTGCTGGTGACCGCCGTCCTGGGCGTCGGCGTTGCGATCCTGATCGGGCGCCTGCCCGCGGGGACGGGGACCGGAGCGCTCGTGGTCCGTGCGTCTGTGGCACTCGGGATCGGCCTGATCCTGATCCTCGTCGTGGCGCGGATGCTCGGCGCCCTGACGACGCCGCCGCCGCCGTCGCCGCCCACGGTGGACGCCACCCCCGTGGACGTTGTCTACGTCTGCACGGTGTGTGGGACGCGGCTGCGCCTGGAGGTCGCCGCGACGGGCAAGGCGCCACGGCATTGCGGCGAGGAGATGGACGCCAAGGTCGACGCCGCGACCTGATCGGTGTTGTCCCGGTGGCTAGGGGCGGACCTCGTAGTAGGCGTTGACGGGGTTGCCGAAGTCGTGGGTGGTCACCGTGGAGAATCCCGCCTCCTCCAGGAGCCGGCGGGCGACCTCCTCGTGGAACCCCAGGGTCCCGAGCCCGTCGCCGCCGGGCTCGGACATGGCCGACGACAGGCACGACAGCACAGAGAAGCCGTACATCATGGCCGCCATCGGATTCTCCTCCACGTTCTCCTCGTAGGTCGGATGGCCCTTGATATCGGCGATGAGCAGCGTCCCGTCCGGCTTGAGGGCGGCGCGGATCGCCGCGAGTACCCGCCGGGCGTTGGGCATGTCGTGGATGCAGTCGAAGGCGGTGATGAGATCGAAGGAGCCGTCGGCCGGGAGCGCAGCGGCGTTCGCGTCGTGGAAGGTGACGTTGTCGATGCCGGCGGCGTCCTTGTTCTCACCGGCGAGCGTCAGGGCGTGTCTCGAGATGTCGTAGCCGTGGAACCGCGAGCCCGGGTAGGCCTCGGCCATCGTCACGGTGGCCACACCGGCTCCGCAGCCCACGTCGGCGACCTTCGCCCCGGTCTCCAGTTTGCCGACCACCCCATCCAGGGACGGCAGGATCATCGGCACGAGCATGTGCCGGAACCAGGGCGCGAGCATCCTGGCGACCCCATGGTTCCCTTCGCGACCGAAGGCGTCGTAGGGGAGTCCGATCCCGGTGCGGAACGACTCGGGAAGCTTCTCGAGGACGGCGAACTGCTCGGGCAGGCCCCCGAATCCACCGGCGGAGAAGAAGACGCTGTTGTCCTCGTCGGCGAGCACGAGCGCCTGGAGATCTGTGAGCTCGAACCGGTCGTCCCCGTGATGGTCGACGAGGCCCGCCGCGCCCTGGTTGCGCAGCCACTCCAGGACCCATCGGTCGTGCAGACCGGTCTTCGCCGCGAGGTCGGCGGCGGTCATCGGACCGGCCCCCTGCATCGCCGCGTACAGCCCGAGGTGGTCGCCCAGGTAGATCATCCCCGAGACAACCGCACCGCCCATGAACCCGAAGACGTGCTTGACGAAATCCAAGACCTGGTCCATGTCCAGGTTCCGGGCCTGCATGTTGCCTCCCTCCTCCGCCTCGATGGCGCGCTTCCAGCACAGAAAACAAGGGTAGCCGTTCGTCCGGGTCGGGCGGCTAGCCGTTGTCCTCGAGGACCCTGCGACGGGCCTCGACGACGGCGACCTCCCGACGAACGGACTCGAGCTGGGCGCCGTCGTCCGGGTAGGTGAGCGCGGTGACGGTTACGGCACCGTTCGTCTTGCAGCCGCGTTCCGCCAGGAAGCCGGACGCCGAGCGGTGGAGCCGGCCCGCGAAGACGCGGGCGCCTTCCCGGCTGGTCTCCGGGAGGACGTGCATGAACCGATCGCGTGTGCCGTCGTCTACGCGCGCGACGCGGTCGACCTTCCGCACGGCGCCCTCGAGGCGATCGGCGAGCTCCTTGAGAACGCCGCGCCTGCGGCGGGAAGAGGCGCCCGCGAAGGCTTCGGCGTCCACCTCGAGGGTGACCAGGGAGAAGAGCGTCTGGTAGCGATCGGCGCGGCTCTTCTCGAGATCGGTGTCCTGGAGCAGGAACGCCGGATTGAAGAGTCCTGTCAGGTCGTCGACCTGATCGTAGAGCTCGAGCTTGTGGAGACGGGCTTCGACGTAGCGCATCCCGAGGGCGGTCATCACCGCGAACAGGTAGTAGAACCCGACCCGGAAGGACAGCAGGACGAGGAAGGACCGCAGGCCGATCACCGCGCTCTGCTCGGCGAGGAGCGCCGTGTAGACGGCGCTCGATGCGGTTGCCGTGACGAGCCCACCCGGCAGGGCCCAGATGATGGCTCCTGCGAACACGGGGATGTAGAGAAGTGGCGCGAGGACCTCGGTCGGGGCCGCCCCCCGGTCCCAGGCGAACGCAGCCTGGCTGCCTGCCACGGTGATCCCCAGCAGGAGGAACAGGATCCGGGCCCTGGTGTAGCTCAGTCGCGTCGACATCTTCGCTCCTACCTCCAGAAGGTCAGCTTGGTCATGAACCGTCCGAGCATCGCCGAGACCAATCGCCAGAAGGACGGCCGTTCAGGGGGCCGTACGGCCGACGTTGCGGGGGCCGGTGCGGCGTCGGGACGTGGCTCCGCGGTCGTGGTCGTTCCCTCAGCGGTGTCCTCGGCGACGGGTCGGGGCTCCTCGGTCGCCGGCGGAGTCGCCGGCGCCGGCGTGGATGGTGCCGGTGTGGATGGTGCGGGTTCGGATGGTGCGGGTTCGGATGGTGCCGGTGCCGTGGGTGCCGGAGTGGGAGCTTCGAGGGCCGCGAAGGATTGCGTGAAGTAGAGGGCCGCCTCCGCATCCGCGGTCGCGCCCACACCGAGGGTGTTGAAACCATCGTGGGTCACGTTGTCTCGGTGGGTCGGGCTCGCCAGGAAGGCCCGGAAGATGTCCTCGGTCGATGGGCCCTTCCCGACGTTCTCCCCCAGGGAACGCCACGGGAGCGCCGATGCGTTGGCCTCCGCTGCCAGGTCGGGGGTGTGGTGGATGTACCCGTTCATGGCCATCGTCTGTGCCTGACGGCGGGCCATCCATCGGAGGGCGTCGTTGTTCGCGAGCGCCGGACGGCCTGCCTGTGCCCGAGTGTCGTTCACGAGCGCGTGCATCCGGTCCTCCTGCGGGACGAGCAATGTCTCTCCGACCGCCTGGGCGAGGTCCGCCAGGAGGACGGCCACCAGCACCATCGACGCGAAGGCGAACAGCTTGAGGGCCCGGAGCGTCCTCATCGGATTCAGCTCTGGGACCGGCGACGCCGCGTGACGAGCCGAGCATGCAGCGTCATGGACGCCGCCCCGAGCCACAGCAGCAGCCCGGCCATCAGGATCTGGATGCGGATGTCCATGCCCGTCCGCGGGAGGACGATCCTGGTTCCCAGCACGACGCTGATGGTCGCGTCGTCATCGGCGCACACCTGTGCCGCCGCCGAAGACCCGACCCGTGGGGTGCCGCAGGCGGTCCCGACGTTGCGCACCGGTGACTGCGCGTCGACGGCGACCGTCCGTGTGAGGGTGGCCGACTCGCCCGGGTCCAGCGAGGGGATCGAGCCGATCTCACCCAGGATGTCGTCGGTCACGACCACCGGTGCCAGCAGCACCTCGCCGGTGTTGGTGACCAGGTAGCTGAAGGTGACGTCCCGCGGGGGCCCGAACTCCGTGTCGGCGGTCTTGGCGATCGCGATCGCCGGGTTGAGGCAGGTGATCTGAGCGTCGTCGTCCACCGTGGGGTGGTTGGATGCCAGTGCCGTCGCCGTGTTGGCCAGGACGCCGCAGTCGATGGCCGGTGTCGAGGCCTCGACGGCCACGGTGAAGTCCGCGCCGGGGGCCAGATCGCCGATGTCGCACGTCAGGGTGGTGTCCGCGATCGCGCAGGATTCCGCG
>CAZLKN010000008.1:0-21053 GCA_964560135.1 uncultured Actinomycetes bacterium
AGAATCACATCACCCCCTACACTGGTCCCGGACGCCAGACAAGGAGCGCCTGCGTGGACTGGTATCTGGACACCTCCACGACTCGCAACGTCACGGATCTCAGGCACACCTTCGAGGACTACCTCCGACGGCACGCCGTCCCCGGGTCGGACCTGGACGGCGCCAGCCTGATCTTCGCGGAACTGGTGACCAACGCCCTTCGTCACGCGGGGGGCCCAGCGTGGATCTCGCTGGACTGGTCGGAGACCCAGCCTGCCATCACCGTCCACGACCTGGGGCCCGGGTTCGCGCTGGAGATCAGCGAGCCCGAACTGACCGACGAAGGGGGCCGCGGACTGTTCATCGTCTCGCACCTCACCGACGAGCTGCGCGTGGCGAGCAAGCGCGCCGGAGGGACGGCGGTGACCGCAACCCTGCCCGTCCACCGCGAGACGGAGCGGACCGTGAAGGCTCCCCGGCGCAGGGTGAGCGCACTCCCGGCTCCGGAGGAGGCCGTCGACGGCACGTTCTCCCGGGAACCGTTCCTCCGGGCGCTGGTCGTCCAGCTCGCCCAGACCGTGGAAGAACAGCAGGGCCCGGATGCGGCCGAGGAGGCGGTGACGCAGGTTGGGACGGACGTCGGGAGCAGGATCGAGGACGCATGGCGCTCGGCGGAGCGGGTCGTCGGCCGCCTCGACCCGGATCAGATGGGCGACCTCTACGTCCGGCTCAAGCGGGCGATCCAGGGCGACTTCTATGTGATCGAAGCCAACGAGGATCGGATCGTCCTCGGGAACCGGGCCTGTCCGTTCGGCGAAGCCGTCCGGCGCGCGCCAGCCCTGTGCAGGATGACGTCGAGCGTGTTCGGCGGAATCGCCGCTCGCAACCGGGGCAAGGCCGCGGTTCAGCTCGAAGAGCGGATCGCCGTCGGCGATCCGGAATGCCGCGTGACCGTGTGGCTCACGGATCCACCCCCAGAGGTGGCAGCGTTCGTACACCGGTACACCGCGGTCGAAGACTGAAACCACGGGTACCTCCCGCCCACGCCGGACGCCCCGCCTCAGCCCGCGCGGAGCACGAACGCGGTACCGTCGCTCGGCACCCCGTCGAGGCTCTCGACGGGGAGAACGAACGAGAAGCGGGCACCGGCCCCCGGCTGATTCTCCACCTCGAGGGCAGAGCCGTGGAGCTTCAGGATCTCCCGGGAGAAGGCGAGCCCCAGGCCGGTACCGCGGACCGCTCCACCCGTCGCTCCGCTGCGGAAGAAGCGCTCCCCCAACCGCGCCACGTCCTCCTCGGGGATGCCCGGACCGTCGTCGGCGACCGCGAGTGTGACGCCATCGGTGCGCCGCTCGACCTGCAGCCACACGGTCGTGCCCGCCGGGGTGTGCCGGGCGGCGTTCGACAGCAGGTTCTCGATGACCCGCTCGAGGAGCATCGGGTCCCCCATCACCGTCGGTGCCGCGGCCACGTCGACGTGCAGGTTACGTCCGTCGAACAGGGGACGGACCCGTCCGACCACCGACTCGCACAGCGCGCGGAGTTCCACGGGCTGGTTGTCGAGCTTGAGGCGTCCGGCCTCGAGGCGGGAGAAGTCCAGCAGGTTCGAGATGATCTCGACCAGCGTGGCCGAATTGCGGTTGAGCCGCCGCAGGAGATCGTCGCGCATGTCGTCGTCGAGCAGCTTCCACTTGGCCTGAAGCGTGCGGCCCACGCCCTCGATCACCGTCAACGGCGTGCGCAGCTCGTGGGAGACGTTCGACAGGAAGTCGCCCTTGAGCTGGTCGAGTTCGGCCAGGCGCTCCACGGCCTGCCGTTCGGTTGCGAACCGGCGGGCGTTCTCCAGCGCCCGGCCCGCGGCGATGGCCAGAAGCTCGAAGGCTTCGATCTCCTCGGAGGAGATGTGGCGATGCTGCCGGGTTCCCGCGATCAGGGCCGCGACGACCCGCCCTTCGGACCACACCGGGCTCCCGATCACGGTGCGGGTCCCCAGCGGGCGAAGGCCGCTGACCGCCTGGGCCCACGATGAGTAGTCGTCCACCACGACGGTCTCGCCGCGGCGCCGGACCTCTCCGGCCAATCCGGAATCGATGGGCTGTTTCGGGGCGTACGCGTCGGAGGCACCCACCGGCGTCAGGGACGCGTGGGCGTCGGCGCTCTCGTCGAACACGCGGATCTCGCCGCCCTGGAACCCGAGGCTCACCGCCGCGTCCACGACCGTGCGGAGCACGTCGCTGGTCTCGAGCGAGTTCACGCTCCGGGAGGCTCTGGCCACCGTCCCGAGCAGTTCCGCCCGGCGGTCGGATTCCGCCCGTGCCGCCTTCTGGCGGCTCGTCGCCCGGGCGATCACCTCCCCGACGAGGACACAGACGGGGATCGCGACGGTCGCCGACAGCGCCGCCACCGCCGGCGCGTCGGGTTGCAGCAGCGCCGGGACGACGTAGGCCACCGCCGCCGGCGGGGCCAGCAACAGGCTCACGAGCGGCGGCTGGGTCATCCCGATGTACACGAACACCACGACGAAGTAGACGGCGAAGCTGTAGGCGGAAACCCCACCGAACAGGTTTCCGACGCCGATGTGCGCCAGGGCGAGGGGGCCGAGCGCTAGCGCGACCAACGAGGGCAGGCGCCTCCAGGGGGCCAACCAGCATGCGGTCCCCACCAGCAGAGCGCTGAACCCCACGCCGTAGAGCACCGGGAGGTTCAGGTGTTCCACGGGCGGGATGTTGTTGTTCACGATCGTCAGCGCGCCCGCGGCCCAGAAGAGCTTCGCCGCCAGACGTCCGGCGTAGGCACGCTCATCCGCCCCGAGGCGGAATCGGCTCTCTCGATCCTGTTTGCGTTTGTCATCCATTTGCAGGCCCCTCCCGGGTCACTTCGAGCATCGGCGCTCCGGACGCCGTCCGGAAGGCCCGGATGGGTCAGCATTCCCGCATCTGCTCGGGGGACCCCAGGCGGGGGAAGGCGCCCGCAGGCGGCCCGGCCCCCGTCGGCCGCGTATCGTGGAGGGACACGGATCGAGGAGGCGCGATGGGTGAGGGTGAGAGCCTGCAGAAGCGAGGGCGTTCCATGCAGCAGCCGGAGCGGCGCCGCGGCCGCAAGAAGAAGCGCCGGCGTACGCAATCGCTGGCCTTTCCGATCGCGATCACCGTGCTGCTCCTCGGGGGAGGTGCGCTGATCTTCGCCTCCCGTGCGAACCGGCCCGTGGTCACGCCGGTTCCGGCGCCGCAGGGGGCCCAGACCTTCAATGTGGCTTCCGCGAGCCACGTCGAGGAGCCGGTGGACTACGAACAGGATCCGCCCGTGGGCGGGCCGCATTGGGCCCAGTGGCAGAACTGCGGCTTCTACTCGGAGCCCGTACGCACCGAGAACGCCGTCCACTCGCTCGAGCACGGTGTGATCTGGATCACCTACCGGCCTTCGCTGTCGAACGACGAGCTCGATCAGCTCCGGGGACTCACCCGCCAGCCCAAGGTCCTCGTGACCCCCTGGCAGGGGCTCCAGGCCAACATCGTCGCCTCCGCGTGGGGGGCCCAGATCGAACTCGACCGCGCGGACGACGACCGCCTGGACCAGTTCATCCAGGCCTTCCGCAGCGGCGGCCAGGCCCCCGAGCCGACTGCGCCCTGCAACGGCGGGGTCGGCGAGCCCGAGTGAGGCCGTGAGCCGCATCGGGAGGCTCATGCGCAGAGCCGGCCACCAACCGTGGTTCGCCCGGATGGGCAGCCGCGTCGCCCCGCCCGTCGACCGGTTCGTCCACCGCCTGTCGGGGGGCCGCTGGCATGTCGCGGACCTCGCCCTGCCGACCCTCGTGCTCATCCATCGGGGACGCCGCAGCGGTCGCATGTATCACACACCGCTGGCCTTCATCGAAAGCGGGGACGGCTTCGCGCTGGCGGCCACGAACTGGGGACAACAACACCATCCGGCCTGGAGCACCAACCTCCTCGCGGACCCGGATGTGGCCGTCGAGATCCACGGAGAGACGATCCCGGTGCGGGCGCGCCCGGTGGACGCCGCGGAGAAAGCCTCGCTGTGGCCGCGGTTCCTGCGCATCTGGCCGGCCTACGACACCTACGTGGAGCGCAGCGGACGCGACATCCGCGTCTTCGTCCTCGACCGTCGCTGACGACACAACTGCGGAGGCCCGCCCTTTCGGGCGGGCCTCGCGCACATCGTTGGTTCCAGGATCAGACGATGCGTACGTTCGACGCCTGGGGGCCCTTGGGGCCCTGGGTCACGTCGTACTCGACCTTCTGGCCCTCGGACAGCGACTTGAAGCCTTCGGCCTGGATCGCGGAGAAGTGCACGAACACATCCGTGCCGTCCTCACCAGTGATGAAGCCGTAGCCCTTGTCGTCCTTGAACCACTTCACGGTGCCTGTAGCCATTGCGATCCCCTCCTTTCTGAGGTGATTCGGAGGGAACCGCAGTGCAGATGGATCTGTAAAGCGAAACCCTCAGGCTCAGCGTACACACTCCGGGCCTTCCTTGGGAGGGTGGATCCATTCTCCGGGCCCGGTCTGGGTACCGGTCCGGTTCGTCCGGGATCGCCCGGATCCCCGGGGGCCTGCCCGGGCCCCACGGGCCCCCGTCTACACTCGGAGTGTCCGCGATGCTCGAGGAGGTGGATCTGTGACCACACCGACGATGCTGCAGCTGGGGGCCGAGGCCCCTGCCTTCACCCTGCGCGACGCCGACGGGAAGCCCGTCTCGCTGGACGACGTGGCGAGCGGGCCGGCATACGTTGTGATGTTCATCTGCAACCACTGTCCGTATGTGAAGCACGTCGAGAAGGAGCTCGGCGCGCTGGCCGCCGAGTACCAGGCCAAGGGCGCGGCGTTCGTGGCGGTGATGCCCAACGACACCGCGTCGCATCCGGAGGACGGTCCCGACGGGATGCGCGATCAGGCCGAGCGGGCCGGATTCACCTTCCCCTACCTTCTGGACGTCGACCAGGAGGCCGCGACGGCCTACGGCGCCGCATGCACGCCCGACTTCTTCGTCTTGGACGCCGACCGCAGGCTCGCCTACCGGGGCCGCATGGATGCCAGCCGTCCCCGCTCCGACGAGCCGGTGACGGGCGCGGACCTGCGGGCCGCCCTTGAAGCCCTGCTCGCCGGGGAGCCTGTTCCGTCCGAGCAGCAGCCGAGCATGGGCTGCTCGATCAAGTGGAAGCCCGGCAACGAGCCGGGCTGACCCGGCCGGGCACGATCAGGTGCGGATCGGCGTGAAGCGGGCCGGGAGATGCTTGATCCCGTTGATGAAGTTCGACAGGAGCTGCTCCGGCTCCCCGGAGACCTCGATGTCGGGCAGGCGCTGGAACAGCTCCTTGAACATCACCTTGATCTCCTGGCGGGCGAGGTTGGCCCCCAGGCAGAAATGGGGGCCCGGCCCCCCGAAGCCGATGTGGTTGTTCGGCTCCCGGCGGACGTCGAAGCGGTACGGATCGACGAACACCTCCTCGTCCCGGTTCCCCGAGATGTAATAGAGGAGGAGCTTGTCGCCGTCCTTGAACTCCTTGTCGCCGAGGCGCGCGCCGTCGGCGGTGACGGTACGGCGCATGAACATCACCGGCGAGGCGTAGCGGACGATCTCCTCGACCGCCGGGCGCGCGTGGGCGTCGAAATCGCTCTGCCAGATCTCGCGCTGGTCGGGGTTCTCGGTGAGGGCGAGCATCCCCCACGAGATCGCGTTGCGGGTCGTCTCGTTGCCGGCCACCACGAGCAGGATGAAGAACGACGCGAGGTCGGCGTGGCTGAGGCGCTCACCATCGACCTCGGCGTGGATGAGCGCGGTGGTGAGATCGTCGGTGGGCTCGGCCTGACGCCTTGCCGACAGGTCGTTCATTAATGAGGCCAGCCCGGCGCCGGCGTTCATGATCGCCTCGAAGCGCTTGTCCTCGTCCGGGACGTACTCGGGGTCGGCGGCGCCGAGGATCACGTTGGAGCAGTCGAAGACGTAGTCGTACTGCGACTCGGGGACGCCCATCATGTCGCAGATCACCTTCAGCGGGAGCCGCGCCGCGACCTCGGTCACGAAGTCGCACTCGCCCTTCGGTCCGACGCGGTCGATGATCTCGTCGGTGGTGCGCTGGACGTACTCCTCGATCTGGCGGACCTGCCGCACGGTGAACGCCTTGGACACGATGTCCCGTAAGCGCTTGTGGCGCGGGTCGTCGAGTTCGATCATCGACCCGTAGAACTCCCGCATCTCCTGCGGCAGGTCGGGGACCGAGGTCGCACCCCGGCCCGAACAGAACAGCTCCGGCTGACGGGAGGCGTCGATGATGTCCCGGTAGCGCGTGAGGACGTAGTAGCCGGGCCCCTGCGGGATCGCCTCGATCCCGTAGTCGGGCTCCTCGAAGAACGGGATCGGGCGCTCGGCCCGCAGCGTCGCGAAGGCGCCCTCCCGCACCTCGAAGGGCCGGGCCCAGAATTCGAGGTCCGACAGGTCGATCTCGTCGACGCCCAGCTTCCGGACGGGTTCCATGTACCCGATGGTACAACTTCCGACTGCGCCCGCCCGCCGTTGACAGTCGCTCCGCGGGAGCGGGATGGTAGCTCTTCGGGTGCGTCGAGCGAAAGGGAACGCCACATGGCCGAGTCCGTCTACAAGGTGATCGAGCTCGTGGGGACGAGCAGCGAGTCGTGGGAAAAGGCCGCCGCGGCGGCGGTCAAGAAAGCGGCGAAGTCGATCCGAAACCTGCGCATCGCCGAGATCTCCGAGCTCGACCTGCAGCTCGAGGAGGGCGAGATTCGCGCCTACCGGGCCAAGGTGAAGGTGTCCTTCAAGTTCGAGGGCGACTGATCGGACCGTGAGGTTGGGCCCGTCCCCGATGCACCGGGGGCGGGCCTTTCGCGTTGCAGGAATCGTCGCAGCGGCCGTTGAACCCTTCGGTCAGGGACGAGGCGAGGAGGGTATGCGATGCGGCGTGTGAACCTGGCTCTGCTCACGGTCGTTCTCCTGATCACCGGGCTCGCCCCGGGTGCGAGCACCGCAACGGAAGGTTGTCCGGGCCCGGCAGAGCCCGTGACCGCTGCACCCGCCTGGCCTCCGCCCCCGGACGGCGACACCTTCGATGTCACCCACTTCGGCGAGGCCCACTACAACGAGGGCCAGGGATCGGTGACGATGCCGATCCTCGTCCAGGAGACGATCGCGCATGCTCCCGAGATCGTGACCTTCTCGAGCGACATGGCCGACATCGGCACCTACGACCGGATGGAGTGCTTCCGCGACATCATGGCGCCGCTGCTCGATGCCGAGATCCCCTGGTACGACTCGCCCGGCAACCACGACCGGATCGCGATCGCCGGGCCCGGCGGCGTGATCAACGGGGAGATCGGACCCTGGCGTGACGTGTTCGCTGCGATGCCCGAACCCTGGGGCGACGCGCCGAGCATCCACCCGGGTGTGGTGGTCCCCGTCGGCGCGCCGGACGACGGCCCCGGCGCCCGCACCCACTACCATCTCGACTTCGGCCCACCGGGCGAGCCGGTCTTCCGACTGATCGTGCTCGACAACTCGATGCACTCCTTCACCCAGTCCGACACCGACCAGTACCCGAGCGTGGCGCCCGGAGGGCAGCTGCGCTACTTCGCGGAGAAGGCCGCGGAGGCCAAGGATCGGGGCCTGCTCGTCTTCACGATGTTCCACGAGCCCACCCAGGACCCACGCGACCAGACCTCCGCGTATCCCATCTCCTACAACCACACAATGAACAAGGGCGCCACCACCGACAATCTGGTGTTCGACACGATCGCCGCGGGGCTCGGCGTGGACGGTGTGCTGCTCGGGCATATCCTCGGCAACTTCGTCTACAACGTGGGCCCGGTGCGGTATTTCGTGGACGGGGGCGCCGGCGGTACCCCCTACACGATCGAGCCCACAGGCGTCGACGTCGGCTACCACTACGCATTCCGGATCCTGCGCTTCCACCGCGACGGCGACCGGTGGGCCTTCCGCACCTACGTGGTGCCGCTGGTCGACAACATCGAGGTGACCGGCCCGTCAGGCCCCGTGGACGCAGGCGAGACCGTCGAGCTCGAAGCCACCGTCGTGCAGCCGCACGACCCGTCGCTGCCGCCACGTTTCTCGCTGATGCCCAACGAGCCGATCCGCGTCGAGCTCCGGCCGGTGCAGCGTTCGCAGCTCGACGCGCGGGAAGCCGTCCCGGAGGTCGCCTACATGTGGTCGACGGACGACCCGGCGGTACTGGCACCGGTGCCCGGCCCCCTCGACCCCCTGGACGATCCGGCCTTCGATCCGTCCACGATGACCACCAGCGGCCGGTTCGAAGCCATCGGGACGGGCGACGCGCAGATCACCATCGCCACCGGGACACACAGCGCCGTGACCTCGGTGTCCGTAGGCTGACGAGCCACAATCCTCTCGGCATCGGGCTGCGCCTGCTAGGGTTCGGCTTCGCTATCCGTGTTTGAGTTTGGGAGGTCTCATGCAGAAGACATCTCTTCGTTTGATCGCCGCGTGCGTGCTCGGGGCCCTGGCCCTCGGTGCGTGCGGCAACAGCAACGGCGACGACGCACTCGACGACGTCGGGCTCCCCGACGACGAGCCGGGCACGGTGGAGGTCACCGGGTTCGATTACGGCTACCGGGACACCCCGGCTACCGTGGAGGCGGGAACCGAGTTCACCCTGGCGAACACCTCGGAGGCGGAAGTCCACGAGATCGTGGCCCTCCGCGTGAACGACGAGGAGACCCGGCCGGCGGCCGAGCTGCTCCAGCTCCCGCCGGAGGAGCAGCAGGACGTCGCCACCATGGTCGGTGTCGTGGTCACCTTCCCCGACGGGGAGTCGGCCGCACCGCAGGGCCCGCTCGTGCTGGACGAGCCCGGCCGGTACATCTTCGCCTGCTTCGTCCCCGAGGGGGCCGACCCGGACGAATTCCGCGGGGCGATGGCCGGGGCCGAGGGTCCGCCCGACGTCGAGGGCGGTCCGCCGCACGTCGCGCTCGGGATGTTCGCCGAACTGACCGTCAACTCCTAGACCACCCGTCCGAAACCGTTGCGGGCGGGCCCCCTTCAGGGCCCGCCCGCGGAACGGTTACCGGTTCAGTGCGGAGGCCGGTGTGCAGGGGAAGCCGCCCGGCACGGTGCAACCCTCGGGTGCGGTCAGCAGAGCGTCGTCGGGCTGGACGGCGTCCGGCTGCACCACCGGCAGCTGGATCCACGAGGGGTTGGCGGCGTCGTGGTGGATGCTCACCAGGCCCGGCGCGTGGTGCGTCGGGGTGTAG
This sequence comes from uncultured Actinomycetes bacterium, assembly GCA_964560135.1. GTDB lineage: Bacteria > Actinomycetota > JAICYB01 > JAICYB01 > JAICYB01 > CAZLKN01. The sequence continues at coordinate 9,237 of CAZLKN010000008.1, forward strand.
CCCCACAGCCCGTCGGTGACCGGCGGCGTGTGGATCTGCACGAGGACCCGGTGTCCCTCACGGAAGACGTGGCCGATCGGGAAGACCTCGATCTGGTACTCCTCCACCTCGCCGGGGATCACGTACTGCGGGTTGGTGTGCGGCCGGTAGGGCTGCGTGAGGACGGTCCCCGATTCTGTACAGGGAGCCCGGAGGCCGTCGCCACCGACGCAGTAGGAGCGTTGCGGGTCCACCCGGCGGTGGGAGGCCTTGAGCAGACCCCGCTGGATCGGCGAGACGCTGCCGTCCGGGTAGATGTCGGACACCGTGACGTAGAAGTCCGTGTCGAGTCCGAGGATCGACGCGTTGATCGTCGCGAGCACCGGCCCTGCGACCACCAGGTCCTCCTCCAGCGGGTCGCTCTCGTAGGCGACCGCGTCCGGGTAGCCCCGGGCGGTGGTCACGTCCGAGGCCTCGCCCTTCGCGTACCAGAACCAGTTCTGGCGGGCGATGCCCGACAGGTAAGTGGCCGACGCCTCCTCCTCGGCGGGGGCGGAACGGTCGATCGACCCGTCGCCGTGGAGCGTGAACCGCTGCCAGTCGGTGTCGGGGAACGGCCAGGCCTGGCCCGTCTTGCGGAAGGTGTACTCGGAGCCGGGCTGGTCGACGCGCGTCTCCCAGTAGTGCTCGACCTGCGCGTCGTGGATCCCGTTGACGTCGGGCATGTCGAGGAGCCAGATGTCGAGGAAGTCGAAGAGGTCGCGGCGGTGGAACTGCCCCCAGCCGTGGTCGCCGGTGGACAGCGCCATCTTCTTCGGGACCACCGTCTTCGGCTCGCCGTCGGCGCCGGTGATCGTCCGCGGCGTCGGGTCGATGTGGTGGAAGAGCACCGCCGCCCGGGGGCCGGTCTGCTCGTCCTGCCAGTTGTTCTGCTGGAAGTAGGGGATCTTGATCGCCGGCGCGTAGGTGAGCGCGGCGTGCGCCGTGTACCACTGGTCGTCCACCGAGCGAAGCGCCGCCCACGCCGGCTCGTTCTGCGGCTGGATCGGGTCGCCGGGCCCGTAGCGGGTGGCCTGGTTCTGCGCGCAGATCTCGTCGTTCGTGAGGGTCCCGTTGCCCTGGGCGGTGGTCGGCAGGCGGTGGGGGCCGCTGCCGTAGGTCCAGATCGTCGGGAACAGGTAGTTCTGGACACCGCCGGGCATGAAGATGTCGCGGTAGATGTCGGAGTGCAGCGCGTTCGAGCTCACCGCGTGCAGCGCCGGCGGCTGTGTGGCCGCGATCCAGTAGGCGGTCTGCCCGGAGAACGAGGAGCCGTGCATGCCCACGCGCCCGTTGGACCAGGGCTGCTCCGCGATCCATTGGATGATGTGGTGACCGTCCCAGGCGTGCCGGCGATCGTAGAGGTTGAACGAGCTCCCGGAGCACTCCGTACCCCGGGTGGAGGCGTTCACGAGCGCGTAGTCGCCACGGGGGCCGCCCCCGAAGCGGATCCGCAGGGCGATCAGGGTGCCGTCGTCCATGCGCAGATAGGCGTTGGGGGTTCCGGCGCCGCCGTAGCCCTCCTTGACGAGGAGCGCCGGATGCTCGAACGACCCGTCGGGCAGGTCGAGATCCTTCTTCTTGTACCCCCACGTGGTGGCCTCGAAGTCGGAATCCGGTTTGAGGACCGGCTCCTCGATCACCGGATAGGCCTCCTGGGCCGCCGCCGGCGGGACGACGGTCCAAGCCAACGCCAGCACAGCCAGCCACACCACACGCTTCATGGGACGCTCCCCTCGTAGATTCCTGGACATCCACTGGTTCGGCACAGAGCCTGACGAATCCTTCCCCGCTCCATCGCCCGCCCCGGTCCGATAGCGTGGTGCGCGCAGGTCCCCCGCGCAGAAGAGCCTTCCATGGACACCGCACGCAGTACCGGCACGTCGCCGTCCACCCGGTCGTTCTACGGGTGGCGGATCGTCGCGTTCGCGAGCCTGACCATGGCGATGACGGCGCCCGGACAGACCGTCGGCGTCTCGGTGTTCATCGACCCGATGATGGAGACGCTCGGCATGTCCCGGTCCCAGGTCTCCGGCGCGTACCTGATCGGCACGCTCGCCGGTGGTGCCGCGATGCCCTTCGTCGGACGCTTCATCGACGCCTTCGGCGTCCGGCGCGTGATGACCGTCGTGGGTCTGATCTTCGGGATCGCGCTCGCGTCGATGAGCGCCGTCGGTGGCCTCGTCGCGCTGATGGCCGGGTTCGCCGGGATCCGCATGCTCGGCCAGGGGTCGCTTTCACTCGTTTCCACCACCGCGGTCGCCTTGTGGTTCGAGCGACGGCGCGGGCTCGCGATGGCCGTCACGAGCAGCGCGGGGGTGGGGGCCATGTCCTTCGTCCCCCTCGGTCTGGCGGCGCTGATCCTCACCGTCGGATGGCGCACGTCGTGGATGCTGGCCGGACTCGCGGTCTGGGCGGTGGTGCTGCCCGTGGCCCGCTTCGGGATGAAGGACCGGCCCGAGCACGTCGGCCAGTTCCCCGACGGGGACCCGGAGCCGACCGTTGAGGAGACGGCCCGGCGCGGCCGGGACGCCTGGACACGGTCGGAGGCCATGCGCACGCTGATGTTCTGGGCTCTCACCGGAACGGTGGCTGCCACGGGACTGGTCGCGACGGCGATGATGTTCCACCACATCTCGCTGCTGACCGAACAGGGCTTGTCGCCGACACAGGCCGCCGCGACCTTCGTGGCGATGACGGCGTCCTCGATCGTCGCGACGCTCATCGTCGGCACCCTGGCCGACCGGGGCTCACCGAAGCTGCTGGCGATGGCCTCGATGGCCCTGCTCGGCGGGGCGCTCGTGCTCGCACAGACCGCGGCCCCGGGCTGGCGGGTGGTGGCGTACGTGGTCGCGTTGGGATCTTCGGGGGGCGCTGCCCGGGCGGTGGAGGCTGCCTCATTCCCGCGCTATTTCGGCATCCGGCACATCGGCTCGATCCGCGGCACGGTGATGGCCGTCATGGTGGGAGGCAGCGCCCTCGGGCCGTACCTGCTCGCCGTGGGCCACGAGCGCTTCGGGGGCTACGGGCCCGCGCTCACCACCATGCTGGTGATCCCCACGGCGGTCATCCTGTTGCTCGTGGGGGCCCGGGCCCCCGACGGCGATCTGCGCGAGCGCGTCCGCGGGGGCCGGTCCGCGTAACGGCGCTCAGTCGTCGAGGTCGTCGTGGAGCAGGAGCAGCTCCTCGTCGAGTTCCGCGTCCTCACGCTCACGGTCGCGCAGAAGCCGGGCCACGAGACCCGTCCGCAACCGGGCCCACTCCTCGAGGTCGGGACGGGTCACCGGACACCGCCCGTGGGCGGGCCACGCGGTCACGACCGCGTTGCACACCGGACAGCGTGCCGGAAGGCTCATGGAACCATCCTCGCCCCCCGAACGGCGTGACGTCGAGACCCTCGTCCCCCGTCCGGGGGCCCGGGAGCGAGGGATGCAGACATACCCGGACGTAGCCGACACATCGGACTAGACGCACATGACACGTCGGGACGGGGGGTCCGCGAATGAGCACGATGATCGAAGCACGGGATGTCGGCACACCGCAGACGCGATCACGGTCGTGCAGCTCCTGTGGACGCGAGACGAGTCACCGGTTCTGTCCGGGCTGCGGTACGCCCGCGGCCGAGCAGAAACCACGGGCCAAGCCATCCCGTGTCCGGATTCTGTTCGTCCTGCTCACCGTGCTCGCCCTTACGGGCATCGCGGTGGGTGTCGCAGCGTACGCGAGCCTCGGCTCGACGAAGGACGCGCTACAGCGCGATCTGCAGAGCAGCCGGACGCAGGTGCTTGCACTCGAATCGAACCTCCAGGGCGTGCGGACGGAACTCGAGGAGATCCGCGGGAAGCTCGGCCTATCCCTGGACGCGGCGGCGATCTCCAAGGCTGCGATGCCGTCGGTGTTCAAAGTGGAGACGCGACGCGGCAGCGGGACGGCGTTCGTCGTGGCTTCCGACGGCACCACCTCCACGCTGTTGACGAACTTCCACGTGGTGGCCGACGCCTATCAGGCGCGCGGTGAGATCCACGTCGTCAAGGAGGAGCTGAGCTGGCCCGCGTCGGTCACCGCAGTGTACGTGGACGATGACGTGGCCGTTCTCCACGTCGGTACAGGGTTCCCCGCGCTGCCGGCACACACGGGGGTCGTGAACCAGGGCGACGCCGTGGCGGTGATCGGTGCACCCCTCGGGATCGAGGGAACGGTCACGACGGGGATCGTGTCACGGGCAGAGCCGGAGGTGCTCCAGATCTCGGCCCCCGTGAACCCGGGGAATTCCGGTGGACCGGTGCTGGACCGTGAGGGCCGGGTGATCGGGATAGCAACGTTCAAGGCGGTTGGGATCGGCATCGAAGGTATCGGAGGGGCCGTCCGGATGAACCTCGTATGCACGCGGACGGGTGCTTGCAAGGAGGGGTGAGCCATGCTGTGCACGAGTTGCGACAAGCACATCGAGGATGGATGGGAGCACTGCGGGAGCTGCGGGACGGTGGTGACGGACGCACAGGGAGGCGCGGTCGCCGTCCTCCGGCAGGCGCCCCCGGTCACTGCTCCCACACGGACGGCACCGGCGCCCGTGCGGGAATTCACCGCACGGAGCACCGGATCGGATAGGGGTACACCGCCGGCCTGGAAGATCGCTGTTGCGGTACTGGCCGTGCTCGCGCTTACCGGTCTGGTGTTTGCAGTCATGCAGACGAACACGCTCGCCAAGACGCGTCGCGACCTCGCGACGAGCGAGCGGACCTCAGTTCGGATGGAGGTCGACCTGACCTCGACGAGGGAGACCCTCGCCGAGACGCGCACGAAGCTCAGCGACCGCGAGACGACGATCGAAGCTCTCGAGAGTCAGGTGTTGGGACTCCGGGGCCGCACGAACCGTCAGGCGGATGAACTTCGCTTCCAGGAGAGCCAAATCGCAACCCTGAAGGGATGCCTCGAGGGCGTCACGAACGCACTGATCTACCTGTCGCATAGCGACGGATACTCGGCCATGGCGTCGCTACGCAGCGTCGAATCCATCTGTCAACAGGCCTTCGCCCTCTTCGGGTAGTGGATCTCGTGCCGGGGGTTCGTTCCGACGACCCCCGGCACGAGGATGCGCTTCGAAGGACCTTTGCCACGCAAGCCCTAGTAGACGGGGCTCTTGTTGTTGTTGATCTGGTCGAGCACGGTCGTCGCGTCGCTGTAGCGGTCCCGGTTGGTCTTGTCCGCCGGCAGCAGCAGGGTGGCCTGCGCGTACCGCGCCGCGTCACGCACGTTGACCAGCCCGAGCTTCTGCGTGAGCTTCGAATCGATGAGGGTTCCGGCGTTGATCCTTCGTGTGGCCAGGTTGAAGGTGACCGCCAGCAGCTGCTCGTTCAGGACGTGCGCCACGTCGCCGCCGGGCCGAAACGCCACCCCCACCTCGTCGGCGGACAGCAGGCCGTCGCCGTCGGTGTCGTAGCGCTGGTCGGTGGCCTGGATCATCGCCAGGGTCTCGGCGAGCCACAGACCGTCGTGGTTCCGCCAGAAGCCGATCGTCTTCGGATCGCGGGACGGCTCCACCGTCGTGATCGTGGTGGAAGCCGATGCGAGCTCGGGCTCGAACACGCAGCCGTTCGCGTTCCCGTAGGCGACCACCACGGCGTTGTCCACCGACTCCCCTTCGAGGAACAGCAGGCTCGGCCGGGCCGTGTACTCGATCGCGGTGGACGCCCCGTCCCCGAGGGTGCCCAGGTCCCACGCGAGGACCGTGGTGCCGTCCGCTGCACGAACCACCGAGTCGGGACGCGGACCGGCCCCCAGGTCCAGGGCCGGGCTGTAGTAGACGTCGGCGGGCAGGACGTCGGTGACCCTCACGTCCGTCGCCGCGCCGGTGCCGACGTTGTCGACCGTCACGCGGTAGGCGATGGCCTCACCTGCGAGCACGCTGCCGGTGGCGGTCTTGCCCACCTCGAGCCTGGGGGCCCGGACGGTCGTGCTCGCGGTGGAGGTGTTGTTCCCCAGCTTCGCCTCCGCGCCCCCGCCCAGGTCGGTGCCCGCCGCCTTCGCGGTGTTCACCAGGACGGTGCCGTCGGGGGTCGCGCAGTCCACCGTGAGCTTGAAGGTCTCCGTGCGGGCCTTGCCTTCGTACAGCGTCCCCAGGACGCGCGTCTGCGGCGCCTTGCCCTGCCCCGCCGGGAAGGTGTCGGTCACCGAAACGCCGGCGGCGGGACCCGTCCCGACGTTGCGCAACGTGACGCTGTAGGTGATCTCGTCGCCGCCCTCGGCCACGGTCTTGTCGGCCACCTTCTTGGCGGCGAGGTCCGGGTCGAAGAAGGCCGAGAACCCGAGATCCGACCGCATGGCCTCGACGAAGTTCCGCTCGCGGGTCTGCGGGTGCCCGGCGGCGTTGGACTCGTCCACGGTCGGGGAGTCGATCGCCCGGTACTTGAGGCCGGCCCAGTCGTTGAACCCTTTCAGGACCGCGGGCTTCTCCTCTGCGTCGTTGTTGGAGTTGAGGTCGACGGCCACGCAGTTCGAGGTCCCGTCGCTGCAGCGCTCCGAGCCGTTGTCGATGCCGCCGCTCCAGTCCCAGTCGATCGCACCGGCGGCACTCGTCCAGCGCTGGGTGCCGGCCGGATCCACGAAGCGCGTCCAGTCGGTGAGGCCCGAGGCGATCCCCGTGGACTCCTTGAGTCTGCCCTTGTCGAGGGACGCCAGCGCGTCGCGCGAGTAGTCCACGAACCGTGGCGGGGTGGCCGCGCCCGGCGGCGTCGCGCCCCGCGGGATCCCGCCCTGCAGCGAGTAGTTCATCACGCTCAGGTGGTTGGGCTTGTAGTTGACCTTCTCGTCGCCACCGTGCCCGAGGCCGAGTGCATGCCCGAGTTCGTGCATGAGCGTGCCGGCCTGGTCGAGGACCGTGCCCACCCGCGCATCGGCAGCGCCCGTCCCCACATTGAGCCACTGCTCGTCGCCGGACGTGGCCGTCGTGTCGCAGTCCAGGTCGGGACCGACGTCGATCGTCTCACCGATCCTCACATCGTCGTCCTGGGGTGCGGTGTCGAGGGTGCCGTCCGGCTCAGCCGTCACGCACGTGCTGCGCCACGAGCCGAGGGTGACGAGGAAGTCCTTCCTCTCGCCGTCGTCGTCGCAGCACAGACCGCTCGACGAGCTACCCGCGGTGTGGTCGTGGGCGAAGATCGCATAGTGCGCGTAGGGCCGGAGCTCGCCCGGGAAGTTCTCCTGCTTGGCCGCGAGGAACCCGCTGTCGGGCACGATCGTGTCGCCGTCGCGCCGGCGGAAGGTCATGACCGTCTGCTCGGCGAGCGGCTTGCCCTCGAGGTGGACGTAGTCGGCCCCCGTGGTCTTGGGGTTGCCGCCGTAGGGGCACGCACCCTTGTCGATCGGCGCCTCGTCGAATGCCTTCCTCACCATCGCGATGGCCTCGGGCTTCGGCTTGTGGCTGTGCGTGTCCGCCGCGCCCGTCATGTAGTCGATCCACACCACGACACTCGGACGGCAGGGGCTCGAACCCAGGTCGGCCACGAGCGACCCGTCCGGCCGCCGTACCCCGTTGTTCTCGATCGCGTCGGGGATGCCGTCGCCGTCGCGGTCGGGGTCGGTGCCCACGAAGACCTCGAACTCGATCTGGGCGATCCGGCCGTCGTTGGCCTCCGGCACCCCGTGGTCGCCGTTGCCACGTGCGATGGTTCCCTGCACGTCGGATTCGGAGATCGCCCAGCGGCCGGAGTGTCCGCTGAAGCGGATACCCAGCTCGACCTCGCCCGGCTTCGGGTTGATGTCCATCAGGTCGCCGCCGAAGTTCAGGCCGCCGTCGTCGTCCCACAGCCGGATGGCGATGTCGACCGGACCGGTGCGGTCCACCTGCCGGGTGAAGCGCCAGTCCGGACAGAAGTCGTCGTCCTGGATGGGGCCGGGGCCGAGGGGCCCGGAGAAATCGGGGTGGATCGAGAAGGGATGGTCGTCGATCTTCACTTCGGGGAAATAGTTGCCGTCGCCGGATGCGGTATCCGGGTTCTCCACCTGCAGCACGCAGCGGATGCGGACGGTCACGTCCACGAGGTCCGCGGCCTGCGCGGATCCGGCCCAGACCACGGTCTGCACGGCCAGCAGGACGACGACAAGGACGGCGATACGGTTCGGACGGTTCATGGCTTACCCCTTTCGCGCGGTTCTGGGAGAATGTTCGGGGGACCCGCTTACAGATCACTGAACGGAGCATGTGGGTGGAGATACGCGTCCTCGGCCCGCTGGAGGTCCTGCTCGACGACGGGCGCCGGATCACCCTCGGATCCGGCCGGCAACGGGCCCTGCTGGCGCGCCTGGCGGTGGACGCCGGACGCCCCGTCTCGGCCCCCGTGCTCCTGGAGGAGCTGTGGGCCGGTGAGCCTCCGCCGTCCGGCCCGAACGCGCTCCAGGTGTTCGTTTCCAGGCTGCGCCGGACCCTCGGCAGCGCGGCCGTCACCACCGGCCCGGCGGGCTACACGCTGGCCGTGGACGCCGCCGGGATCGACGCCGTCCGCTTCCAGCGCCTCGCCGTGGAGGGCCGCGACCGGCTCGACGACGCCGACCCCGAGCGGGCGGCGGCGGTGTTGCGCGAGGCGCTGGGGCTCTGGCGCGGGCCGGCGTTCGCCGACGTCGCCGGTGTTGCGGGCTGCGAACGCGAGGCCGACCGCCTCGGCGAGGTACGCCTGCGCGTCCTCGAGGACCGCGTCGAGGCCGACCTGGCCTGCGGGCGCCACGCCGAGTTGACCGGCGAGCTCGAAGCGCTGGTGGACGAACATCCCTTCCGGGAAGGTCTGTGGGCCAAGCTCATGCTCGCCTGCTACCGGTCCGGCCGGCAGGCCGACGCCCTGGACCGCGCCGCGCAGCTGCGGGCCCTGCTCGCCTCCGAGCTCGGTGTCGATCCCACCCCCGAGATCCAGCGGCTGGAGGAGGCGATCCTCCACCACAAGCCCGAGCTCGACTGGACCCCGCCGCTCCCGCCGGCGGCACCGCCGCCGCCGAGCCGCGTCCCGGAGCCGATCACGTCCTTCATCGGACGCCGACGCGAGCTCGCCGACGTCGACGAGCTGCTGCGGACCAACCGGCTCGTGACCCTCACGGGGGCCGGCGGCGCAGGGAAGACCCGGCTCGCGCTCGCCGTGGCCGCGGGCAGCGACCACGCCTGGGTGGCGGAGCTCGCCGGCCTCGCCGAGCCGGACCTGCTGGCCTCCCACGTCGCCACGGTGGTCGACGCCGGCGACGCCACCGCGCTCGCCGACCGCCTCCGCCCGGCCGGCGGCCTGCTCGTGCTCGACAACTGCGAGCACCTGCTGGAGGCCTGCGGGACCCTCGCCCGGGAGCTGCTGGCGTCCTGCCCGGGCCTGCGGGTGCTCGCCACCAGTCGCGAGCCGCTGGGCGTCGCCGGCGAATCCGTCCTCCGGATCGGCCCCCTCCCGCTGCCCGCGCCCGGCGATCCCGACCCCCTGGCCGGCGACGCGGTGCGCCTGTTCTGCGAGCGGGCCCGTGCCGTGGACGCCGACCTGCGTCCGGAGGACCACGCCGAGGCGATCGTGGACGTCTGCCGCCGGCTCGACGGGATGCCGCTGGCCCTCGAACTCGCCGCGGCCCGGTCCACCGTCCTCAGCCCCCAGGACATGCGCTCGCGTCTCGACCGGGCCACCGATGTCCTCGCCACGCGCTCCCGCGCCGGTGTGGCCCATCACGCATCCCTGGGGGCCGCGCTGGATTGGAGCCACGACGCCTTGACCGACGGTGAGCAGGCCACCTTCCGCACGGTCTCGGTCTTCCCCGGCGGGTTCACGCTGCCCGACGCCGAGGCGGTGTGCGGACGCAGCGTCCTCGACGACGTGGAACGGCTCGTTGCGGTGTCGCTGCTGGACCGCGTCCCCACCGCGGAGGGCGTGCGGTTCCGGATGCTGGAGACGGTGCGGGCACTCGCCGGGGAGAAGCTGCGGGCCGCCGGTGAGGAAGCCGGCGCGCGGCGGCGCATGTTCGACCGCCTGCGGGAGCGCTTCGCCGACGCCGGTGCCCGCGTGTCGGGGCCGGGAGCCCCCGCCGCCGTCGGAGAGCTCGAGGCGGAGGACCTGAATCTGCGTGCGGCGCTGACCTGGGCGCTGGAGGAGGCCGGAGACCCCGCGGGTGGGCTCGGCCTGGCCGTCGCCCTGGCGCCCTGGTGGCAGTTGCGCAGCCGGCACAGTGAGGCCCGGCGGTGGCTCGGGACGGCGGTCGCAGCCGGCGTGGACGGCCGCGCGCCCGAGGTCGCCGCGGCCCTGATCGCGCTGGGTGCCGCCTGCCTGATGGAAGGCGACGCCGCATCGGCGCGCGACCCGCTCCGCCGGGCGCTCGAGCTGGCCGATGCGGCCGGCGACCGGCACGGGATGTGCCGCGCGCTGGTGAACCTCGGCGCGGTTGCCGTCCAGGCCAACGACCTGTCCGAGGCGCGGTCGCTGCTGGAGAGGGCCGACGTGGTGGCTCTGGAGGCCGGGGACGATGACCTGCGCATGCGCTCCCTGAACAACCTCGCCCAGGTGATCCGCCGCACGGGCGATCCCGCGGGGGCACGGGCGATGTACGAGGAGGCACTCGGCTGCGCCCGGACCCTGCGCAATGCGGCCGCCGAGGTAACCATGCTGCTCAACATCGGCGAGATCGACCGCATGGCGGGGCGCCTCGACGACGCCCGCGAGGGGCTCGAGGAGGCCCTCGACAAGGCCAGGGCGGTCGGGTACGGCCCCGCAGAGAGCGCCGCACTGGGCGCACTCGGCAACCTGGCTCACGCCGAGAAGGACCTCGTGCGGGCCCGCGCCTGCTTCGAGGAGAGCGTCGCGGTGGCGCAGCAGCTCGGGATCGAGCCGCTGTACGGCGCAGGGGTGGCGAACCTCGCCTCGATCGCGGAGGAGGACGGGAGGCTCGCCGAAGCACGGGAGCGCTACACGGCCTACCTCAGGCTGTCGGAGCGGCTGGCCGACGAGCGCGGGATGGCCCGGGCGTGGCGCGGGATCTCCGACGTCCTTCGCGCCGGCGGTCAGCTCCGCCGGTCCGCCCGGTTCCTGGCCAAGGCGCTCGGATCATCGTCGGCGATGGCCGACGGCGAGCGGGTCTCCGAGTGTCTGACGTCGGCAGCCTCGCTCGCGGCGGCCTGCGGAGACACCGGGGTAGCGCACTCGGCCCGCGTGCGGGCCGAGGCGCTCCGGCTCCCCGGCGGCTACAGCGATCCGGACGGCACCATCCCGCAGGTGCTGGCGTGGCTGTCCGCAACCGCCGAAGCACACATCGTCACAGCGACCGAACCTACCCCTGAACCGTCACGGTGAGCTTCGCCATCACCGGGGGATCGAACGCGGCATGGACACCGTCGCCGAGCACCACCCAGATGGTGTGCTCGCCGGACTCCAGCCCCGACAGCGTCACGCTGCCCTCGGTGGTGTGGATGATCTTGCCTTCCTCGGCCTCCGGGATCACCTCGCCGGCCTTCGGGGTCTCCTCCGGGTCGATGAGGAGATGGAAGTGGCCGGTGTCCCCAGAGGTGTCGCCGTCGGCGGCGACGATCTCGACGCCCTCGGAGGTGATCTCCACGGTCACGTCCTCACCGGCGGACACCGTGGCCGGCGCCGTCGCCTGCACGGACGGCCCCTTCACATCCACGGTGAAGGTCTCCTCGGCGTCCTCGACGATCCGGGTGTGCATCCCGTCGCCGAGCACGACCGTGACGGTGTGCTCGCCGACCGACAGCCCGTAGATCCTGATCGGATTCTCGGTGGAGTGCACGATCCCCGCCTCCTTGGGGATGGTCTCCCCGACGGCGACCGGGTCGCG
>CAZLKN010000008.1:21153-36017 GCA_964560135.1 uncultured Actinomycetes bacterium
GCCCGGGAGGGCGAAGGAAGGATACACCTTCGCCCTCGTCCTCACCTGCTCACGGTCGGGACGCAACCGCGGAGGCCTCCGAGACGCCCGGGCGCCACCTCTCAGGGAAGGGTCTGCACGGTGTCACAGCCGAAGAATGGCAGGGGGACGTCGCCCTCGCCAAGATAGATCCCGGTCACGCACGCCTCGGTGGCGTCGCCGTCGATGCCGGTGCCGGCGGCCTTGAAACGCAGCTCCATGTCGAGGTCGCCGTCCTTGGACTGGTCGTCCATCTCGAAGGAGTCCTTGATGAATGCCTTGTCCGGCGACGGCGACGCACCACCGCCTCCCTCGAGTGTCTCCAGGACGCCGAACCGCACCGTGCCGTGCTGCACGCTGACGGCGTCGACGTCGAGCGGCAGCCCGTACTCGCCCGCCGCGGTGGTGAGGATCCCGACGGGTACCGCCTGGTTCCCGTTCGTGTTCACGAAATTGTTGTCGTTCCCGGGCCGGATGTTGATCTGCACCGGCGTCACGCACTCGATCGTGCGTCCCGTGGTCAGGACGTCGTTGGCCGGCTCGGGGTCGATGACGTGTTCGTCCAGCGGCGCGATCCGGGCCTGGAAGCGGACGGCGTGGGAGCCGGGTGCGAGGCACCGCAGCCCGAACATGCCCTGAAGCACCCGGTCGGCGCCGACCTCGAGGTCGGCGAGACCGAATCCCACGGTGATCCGCACCGGCCCCTCGACCTCGGTCGCCGTGCCGGCGGGCTGGTCGATCGCGACTACGGGGAAACCGTCCTTCTCGACCCTGATCGACGCCGGGGCCTCCTCCGGGACCACGCGGACGAACGCGCTGAGGCCTTCGGGCACCTCGATCGTCCGGCGGACCCCGGCGTCCACCGGGTCGGTGTACAGACCGTCCTCGGTGTCGCCGAAGTTGTGCACGGTGAGCGGCGCATGGAAGGCGAACAGCTTGTCCACGAGCAGATCGTCCAGGCCCGCGTCGTCCAGCGTCTGCAGGTCGAGATCGGGCACGGCGAGGTCGGCGTGGGCGAGCACCTCGATGGTCTCAGAGGTGGACGAAGAGTTGTCCGCGAGCGCCGGATCGATCACGCCGGGCAGGGGTGCGACCCAGGCCTGCACGTCGATTGGATGGAAGCTCGGCTGCGAGCAGGTGAGCTGCACGCGGGTGTCAACGATGCGGATGCCCGATCCGAGCACGGACAGATGCTGGTTGGTGAGCTGCGACTGCACGTCGCAGTCGGGCGGTGCGGTGACGAGCGTGTCCAGCCGAGCCTGCACCGGGGCCGTCGGGCCGTTGTTGCGCAGCGTGTGCTTGACCACCAGCTCCACGGGCGTGTTCACGGGGATGGTCTCCGGCGGGTTCTCCAGCATGACCCCCATGTGCTCGAGGTCGGCCTCCTGCGGCGCGCGCGGGCCCGATCGCCAGCCCTCCGGACGCAGCTCGAAGTTGAAGAAGTTCTGCTGGGCGAGGACGAAGTCGCCCTCGGCCCGGTCGTCGGGGACGGCGCACATGTCGAACAGGGTGTCCGCGGGGCCTGTGGTGTCCTGCACCACGAGGTTCGCGTTCCACGCGTTGATCTGGTTGGGCTCCGTGCCGTCGAAGACGGGATCGATCGACCAGCTCGTCAGGTCGGTGGTGGGCGACGCCTGGTGTTCCTTGGACGCGACGAGCACCCCGCGAGCGTCGTACGACGCCACCGCCGTCGCGCCCTGGGAGCCCACCTCGATCCCGGTACCCCCGGAGGTTCCGACCACCGCGAGGCTGTTGTCGAAGCCGAACCGCAGGACGCGCACCTGCGCGTCGCTCTGCGCGGACCGGAAAGCCAGCGCGTACAGGTCGTCGGCGGGCTCGAAACCGGTGGCGCGGGTGAGGCTGAGGTGCTCGCCCTGGCCCATGACGACGGAGGCCGCATCCGTGAGCGCGCCGCTCGGAGCCACCGACCAGCCGCGAACGTTCACGAACCCGTTCGTCCGACGGTAGGCCACCACGGCGTGCATGTCGAGCAGGACCTGGGGCCGTCCGGCCAGCGCGAACTCGCTCACCGGGACCACCGAGTCGGAGTCGAGCGGCGCGTCGGAGATGTCGCCGGTAGCCGGGTCGAAACCCCACGTGGAGAGCATGAGCGTGCCCCCCGGGCTGCGGTGCGCCGTCAGCAGCACGTTCGGCGCGAGCACCTCGACGGCGATGTCGCTGCCGGTGCCCACGTCCACGGTGTCGCGCACGAACGGCTGGCCCTGGGGGGTTACCCCGTAGGCGACGAGCACCTGACGGTCGGTGCGGTCCACGGCCACGATCACGTTGCCACCACCCGCGTCGGCCTGCTCCACCCCTCGGGCGGTACCCGTGCCAAGCTGGTCGCCGGTCGGCTCGGGCGTGGAGCCCAGCAGGGCGAGGCCGCCCGCGTCGAGGTTCTGGTACCAGACGAGCATCCGGTGGGCGCCGGCGGGGGTCACCACGGCGGTCGCCGTCCGACCGGGGGACAGGCACGACACCGACGCGTCATCCACCGGCCCCCAGGGCGACGCGACGGCCATCTCACGCGGGTGGAAGAGGTCGGCGAACCCGTAGTCGAGCAGGAGCGTATCGTCGCCGCTGCCCGAGATGCTGCGCTGGAAGGCGACGACCATCTCACGTCCGATGCGCTCGGCCTGGATGAGAAGGCAGATACCGCACTCGCTGTTGCTGCCCCCTTTCCGGGCCTGGGCACCGGGGTAGCCGGGGTTGAAACCGAACGAGTAGCTCTTGGTGCCGGCCAGGTTGCTGAAGGTGTGCGTGCCACGGAATCCGAGGATCTCGCGGAACAACGGGTTCTGCATGGCGTGGATGAACCAGCGGGCCATCTCCCGCGGGGTGCTCTCGTGCGCCACGATGCCACTGCTGTCTCCGTCGCCGTCGTGGCCGTGGTCGCCGCCGTAGGGGTTGAAGAACTGTGTCTGGTCGAGGCCGATCGCGTCGGCGCGGTCGTTCATCCGCTGCACGAAGGCGGCCTCGCTGCCCGCGATCGCCTCGGCGACGGCGACGGTGAGGTCGCCGGGTGACCTGATGAACAGCATCAGGAGAGCATCCTCGAGCCGGAACTGGTCCCCCACCTCGAGCGCCTGGGCCCCCGGACACGACGGGCTGGTGCCACCGTCGGTGCAGATCGACCCGTGGCTGTGCTTCTGGTTGATCGACAGGGCGTTCGCCGAGATCGTGACCGGCGTGTCGACCGTCACTTCGCCGGCGCCGATGGCCTCGACAGCGAGCAGGATCGTCCACGTCTTGGTGGTGCTGGCCATCCCCTCTGGACTGTCGGCGGCCCGCTCGAACAGCGCCCCCAGCGCCCCCAGCCCGACGCCCCGGAGCACGTCACCGACGAACGCGTTCTGCGCCACGGGATCCGGCTCCTCGACGTGGTCGGCACCGGCGTGCGGCGATGCGGCGAGCTGCAGCAACAGGAGCACCGTGGACAGGGCGGCCGCGGCCCGGAGCCGGCCCGGCACCGTCCGCGTCGGGTTATGGCTGCTCCGTGGGCGATTGCGCATCATGGACTCCCTCCTGCGACGGCTGCGGGCGTGTGGTCCTCCACTCCAAGGGCGTTCATTCCCGCCACCGGTTGTTCATTCGGCCTGCCCCGGGCTGAACAACCGTGGACCTCCGATGAACGCCTCCCGTGGTGAGAACCTTCTTCCACCGGAGAGGAGGCCCGTGGGCACGCGTGGATCCGCAGACGGCATCCAGAGCGGCGAGGAGACGGCGACCGCCTACGTGGCGGCGCTGGCGACCATGGACGAGGAAGCCCTCGTGGCGCTGTTCGCCCAGGACGCCGTGGTCCACCTGCCGGGGCGGCCGGCCGCGGCCCGGGGCCGGTCCGCGATCCGGGAACTGATCCGCTGCGTGTTCGCGGCCGCCGAGCCGGTGGAGATCGCCGACGAGCTCACCATCGGGACCGGGGAGGGGGTTGCCCTCCAGTGGACCGGACGGTGGCGGACCCTGGACGGCGAGGCGACGTTCGGCGGCGTCGACGTCTTCGAGTTGGATCCGGGGGGCCGCATCACCGCCTGGTGCGCGTACTGGGACGGCTCCGTGCCACCCAGTGGTCCTTGAGCGGGCCTACAGCGACCAGCGCACGGACCCGTCCGGGTGGTAGGAGCAGTAGGTCCCCGTGCGGACCGAAGCCTCGAGGTGCGCTGCGGCATCCGGATGCACCTCGGCGATGCGCGCGATCGCCGAGCGGATCGCCCGGGTCACGTTCACCCGTGCCCGCTCCGCCGTCGAGCCGGCCCGGCGGTGCCGTCCGCCGAGACCGAGACCGCGGGCCAGCTCGGAGGTGAGCGCGTCGATCTCGCGACGGCCCCGCTCGGCCCGCACGGGATCGTTCCACGCCGTCGCCTCCTCCACCTCCGCATCCAACTCGGTGAGGCGACGGCGGTAGGCGTTCTTCGCCGCCTCGTCGATGACCGGACCGGCATCCCCGGGGGCCGCGACGACCTCCGGGTCCCGCGCCACGCTGGTGGCCGACGGGGAAACCATCAGGTCGAGGGTGTGCACCTCCCGGCCCGGGGACCGCAAGAGCTGGTGGAGATAGCCGAGACCTTTGGCGTCCCGCAACTGGGCGGTGCACCCCGACCAGACCATGATCCAGCCGCCGTCGTCGCGGTGGAACACCGTCTCCTGCGACTCGAGGCGCGCGAGACGCTCGTCCAGCGCCAGGGCCCGCGGCCTGAGGCCTTCGAGCCCGGATCGGTCCATGAGATCAACAGCCGCGTCGAGGTGCTTGCGGGCACCATGCAGATCCCCGGTCTCCAGGAGCGCGGCCGCATACTCCCGGAGCGTCCCGGCGGTGAACAGCAGGTTGCCCGTACGCTCGAGCGTCCGCAGCGCCTCCTCGAAGTGGCGCGCGGCGTCGTCCGGCCGTCCGAGCATGGTGGCCAGGACCCCGAGGGGCGTGCCCACCGGCCCGAAGTTCACCGACACGCCGTCGAGCAGCATCTGGCGTCCGCCGTAGGGGACGAGCAGATCGTAGAGCTGCGATGCACGGCGGCGGTCGTCGATCGTCGCGTACGGCACCGCCAGGGCTGCGATCGTGGCCAGCCAGCCACCGTCCCGGGGAAGCGCGGCGAGCTCCCCGATGCGATCGAGGTCCCGGCAGGGGTCCCAACCGGGGTTGCTCTCTTGAGCCATCCAGCACAGCCCGGCACGCCAGGACGGGATCCACGGATACCCGTCACACGAGGCGCGCAGGCCGAGCTCGATCTCTGCGAACCGTCCCTGGAGCATCCGAAGGATGCCGAGCTGCGCAGCGTACATCACCGCAGGAGCCTCGCTCCGCAGGGACCGTCCGAGCTCGAACGCGTCCTCGATCAACCGTTCGGCGTCCTCGAGCCGGGCGGCCATGAGGGTCTCGCCGGCACGCAGGGCCGCGATGTGCCACCGGTACAGGGGCATCCGAAGCTCTTCGGCGAGGGCCGCGCAGTGCTCCATCGCGGCGTGGCCCCCGTCGACGTCGCCGAGCTCGAGCAGCGCCGTGAACCGGACGGCGTGTCCCCGGTAGCTCATCTCGTGGTCGCCGACCTGCTCGGCGAGGCCGACGATGCGGTCGGCGGCCTCCAGCCGGGCCGGGAGGGTGTCCGGGCCTTGCCGCGCCCACTGCTGGCTGTACAACGCGACGAGTTGGAGCGCCGGGTCGGCGAGATCCTCGGCCAGCGTCACCGCCTCCTCGGCCAGCGCCAGGCGCCGGTCGATCTCGCCCGACCAGTAGAGCTCGACGGCCAGCCGGGACAGCAGGCGGACGCGCAGCGCGACCTCGCCGGGGCCGATGGCCTCCAGGGCGTCCTCCAGCAGCCGGATCAGCCCGCGGTCGACCCGGTACGAGAATCCCAGACCGCCCAGGCCCTGCCCGAACCCCAGGGCCGCCTCCGCGAGCAGCCCGGCCGAGCCGGTCGCCCGGGCTCCCTCCGCCGCCTGCGCGAACACCTTCCGGGTCCGCGGGTCGCCGGCGCGCCAGAGGGCGTCGCCGTAGTCGACCATGATCCGGCACTGCTCGCCCGAGTCGCCGGTGATCTCGGCGATCCCGAGGGCACGCTCGAAGTGCTTGGCCGCCTCCTCGTAGGCCAGGAGCCCAACCGCTCGGCGACCCGCCCGCACCGAATAGGTGATCGCCGGGACGTCCAGCCCGCCGAGTGCCGCTTTGACGAAGTGGTGGGCGATCTCGGGGAGTCGCCGGCCGGTAGTGGACAGGCGCTCGATCGCCTCCCCCACCCTGCCGTGGAGCTGCGCACGCTCGCCTGGCGACAGATCCTCATAGATCGTCTCGCGGATCAGGGCGTGGGCGAAGACGTAGGAGTCGAGGGCCCCGCCGGACAGGATCCGCAGCGAGATGGCCTCATCGAGGGCAACGAGGATCGCCGGGCGATCGGCCGCCGCGGCCCCCTCCAGGACGGCGAGGGAGAAGCTCGATCCGATCGTGGCGGCCACCTCCAGCACGTCACGGGTGGCCGGCGCGCAGAGCTCGAGGCGCCGGCGGACGGTCTCCTTCACCCCGGCGGGGACGGCGGGACCCGTAGGCGGCATGTCCTCCAGCCGGCCCTCGGCGGCCAGCAGCCGGACCACCTCGGAGACAAAGAAGGGGTTCCCGCCCGTGAGGGTGTGGATCCCTTCGGCGGACCGGCGATCCAGGACGACGCCGAAGGACCGCTCGACGAACGCTGCCACGTCGGCCTCGTCGAGTCCCCGGAGGGGAACCGCAGCGCCGTGGCGGGCGGCCTCGGCGAGCAGCCGTCTGGTGTCGGGATCGGTGCCCGCTTCGATGTCCCGGTAGGCGCCGATCACGAACATGTCGGCGTCGGCGACGTCCCGGGCGAGGTAGGACAGCAGCAGCAGCGACGACCGGTCGGCCCAGTGCAGGTCGTCCAGCACCAAAACGAGCGGGGCAGCGGCGCGCAGGAAGGCGGACACGGCCTCGAACAGCTCGAGGCGGGCGAGCTCGGGATCCCGCGATCCCGCGGCGGGATCGACATCGAGGCGCTCGCCGATCTCGGGGACCAGCCGGCCGAGATGGGCGGCTCCCGGTCCGGCCAGGGTCGCCAGCTGGTCGTCGGAGCAGCCGCGGACGTAGGTGCGCAGGATCTGGATCCACGGCCAGTAGGCGGTAGCACCGGATCCATGCCAGCACCGGCCCCACAGGACGCGCGCGCCGCGTTCGGATGCGAGGGCCGCGATCTCCTCGGCGAGCCTGCTCTTGCCGATCCCGGCGTCACCGGTCAGCAGGCACAGACGCCCGCGACCACGCAGGACGTCGTCCAGCCCGCCGCGGAGCTCGTCGAGCTCCCGTTCCCGTCCGACGAAACCGGACGAGGTCCCCAGCACCCCAGCAGGTCCGCCCACTGCACTCCTTCGCAGGCGTTCCCCCCAACCACCACCAGCCTACTACCACCGGCCAGGACGCCTCGTGCGGGCCCGCTAGATCTGGCCGAACACCACCGTCTGGCCGAGGGTCACCGGGATCCCCACGGTCTGCGTCTCCGGGTCGTAGCCGAGATCGGCGGAGCTCGGGAGCAGCTGCCACAGCGTCTCGGCGTTCCCGTCGGAGTCGACGCGCAGCAGCCGTCCACCCGTCCAGTCGGTGACGAGATAGTGGTCGCCCACGCGCTCGATGCCGTCGAGGTTGCCGATCCGGCCGCTCACGGCCGTGATGGCCTTCGTGCCGAGGTCGACGCGCAGGATGCGACCGGGCTCGTCGGTGGCGAAGCCGGCTTCGGGATCGACGTTGGTCCCCCACGCCGCCAGGACGAGCGCGCCGCCTTCCACGATGATCCCGTTGGGGGCCTCGAGGTCGGGCGTGTCCAGGAAGACCTCGTAGCCGCCGTCCGACACGCGGAAGACCTTCTCCCCCAGCCAGTCGGTGACGTAGACATCGCCGGTGGCCTCGTCCACGGCGACGTCGTTGAGGAGCACGGCCTCGGACATGACCACCCGGTCGGTGATCGTGGCCGTGGCGATGTCGATGAGCACGAGGGTGTCGATGTCGGCGACGTAGAGGACGCCGTCGTGGCTGCGCATCCCCTTGGGTGAGTCGAGGCCCGACACCCACGGGAGGGCGATGAGGTCGCCGGTGGCGTCGAGGCGGTGGATGGCGCCGTCGCCGTTCTTGCCTTCGGCGTCGGGGGCCAGGCCGATGCTCGAGATGAACCAGCTCCCGGTGCCCGGGTCGAAGTAGGAGCTCTCCGGATTCGGGACCCCCACGGCGGCCGACGACGGCTGGGCGCCGGCCGGGCCCCCGGCGAGGACGAACAGTGCGGCGACGACGGCGACGAGCTTGCGCATGGGGCCTCCCCTTGTGGCGATCCGAACGACGTGTGTGAGTGGTTCGCGGTGGGCCACGGCGTTCCTGCCTCCGAGGAAAGCAGGAATCTGCCCTTCGACCCAGAACATCACCATGACAAGGATCGGCCCATGCCCGCTCACGGGGACTGTGTGGAGCGGATGGGCCCCGATAAGCTGGGGGGAACAATGCACGTGAGAGCTTTGCTCTGCATCGCCTTGACCGCTGGACTTCTGGCCGTGCCGGTCGCTCCGGCCGCCGCGGACAGCGGGATACCGTCCGGGACCGTGCTGCTGCCGCAGCACCTCGACTTGACCCAGGACGAGATCGACACCAACTGGCATGCCGACCGCCAGGCACCCTCGGCCGGCTGGAATTCGACGTCGTTCGATGGACGCGACGACCTGCTCGAGTACAGGATCGACGACTCAAGCGCGGACTCGAGCACCTTCCGGCGCACGGAAGGCCTGAAGACCATCCACGACGTGGGCGTCTCCGTGGAGACGTCGCTGTTCATGGATCCGTCCTGGGCGGACCAGCCGGTCCGGGCCGGGCTCTGGACCGTCGGCGAGGATTCCTCCGGTGGACGCTCGGACGCCTACGCGATCATCGAGTTCTCCACGGCACGCGACTGGGAATCGCCGGCCACCGTCGAGAATAACGAGGGCTGGCGCGTCTGGGTCTCCGGATTGGGCTGGGAGAACCTCGACACCTCGGTCACCTACGGTGAATGGGTGGATCTGCGCATCGACCTCGACGTGGCCGCGCAGGAGTACCGCCTCAGCATCGACGGCAACCTCGTGAAGACGCACGCGATCGATGTGAGTGACCCCTTCATCCGGGAGAGCCTGTTCCTGCGCGAGGTGTTCCTGAACAGCTACAACTACGGCCTCGAGACCACGGCGACGGGCTTCGACAGCGACGACTACGCCGTCCGCTGGGACGGCCTCGACTACGTCCTCGCCTTCTCGGACATCCAGCCCGCGATCAACGCCGCCTCGGCGGGCGACACGGTTCTCGTCGGGCCCGGCACCTTCGTTGGTGCTCTGAACATCCCGAACAAGCCGGGCCTGAGCCTGGTGGGCTCGGGGGCCGACCAGACCACTATCGACGCCGATGGAGCCCTGACCCGGGGCATCACCGCGGAGTACAGCGCGACGGCCGGAGGCAGCGACCTTCGCCTCGAGGGATTCACCCTCGTCGGCTCGCAGAAGTGGGGACTCAAGCTCGCCTTCATCGAGGGCCTGCAGGTCACTGACGTGCAGGCCACGGGGAACGGCAGCTCGGGCGTCGACCTCAATACCGTCAAGGACGTCGAGGTCGCAGGGCTCGTCGCCAAGGACAACGGCGGCAACGGCCTGTCGATCCGCAACGCATCCGGGGTCCTGGTCGACGGCGCTGATGTGAGCGGCAACGCCTGGGGCGGGATCGCGTTCTACGCTCCCGGGACGGAGGCCGTGAGCGACGTGAGCATCGTCGGCTCGAGCCTGTCCGACCACGAGACCGCCGCGATCTACTTCCAGTACGAGGGCGCGGACAAGTACACCGACATCCAGATCGGCGAGTTCGGCGCGGGCAACACGATCTCGGACAACGAGGTCGGGATCCTGGTGCAGGACCACCCGAGCCTCGGACAGCCCGACGCCAGCGGCATCACGCTGCGCGGCAACTACATCGCCAGCAACACGGTCGGTGCGGCCAACGAGGGTGTGGGCACGCTGGACGCCCGCGGCAACTACTGGGGCAGCCCCGGGGGCCCGGTCGTGCTCGGTGACTCCGTGGAGGGAGACGTCGAGGTGCTGCCGTGGTGCGCCCTCAGCAGCTGCCACCTCGCGGAGCTCCTGGTCTGAGATCATCTCCGCCGCTGACGGGGCAAGGGGGCCCCGTCAGCGGCGGGGCATGTGACGCCGGACGCGCACGAGCATCCGGATAAGCTCCTCGCCCAGCTCTCCGGGGTCGGCCCGCGGGTTGTTGTAGACGACGAGCTCCTTGGCCACGAGCGTGGACAGGTACTCGAGGAGCGAGCGCTCGTCCTCCTTCACGATCAGGTAGTCGGGGTGCTCGTCGTTGTAATAGACGATCCGCTCCTCGGGGTCGTAGCGGCTGCGCGCCCCGTCGGGGTTCGGGTCCGGCAGCAGGGTCGGGAGGCTCCGCGACCGGCCGCGGTCGGGCGCCGCCGGCGGCGGCTCCTCTTGGACCTTCCCGGGATCCACGGCGGGCGGGATGAGCTCGTCGACGCTCGTCGGCTCACCGTCCTCCGGCTCGCGGTCGGTCGTGGTGGCCTCGGGGGTGGCCTCCTCGAGCAGCGCCCCCTCGCCGGCCCCCGAGCCGACGAGCGTCCGCATCGGGTTGTCGACGTCCTCGAGCTCCTTGAGGACCTTGCCGAAGATGCGCCGGACGGTGTCGGCGAGACGGTCGGCGGTCTGCTCGTCCACCTCGCGGGTGACGCGCTCGAGGGTACGCCGGACGGCCGCCTCCACGGAGCCGACGGCGTCGACGAACAGCGGGAAGGCGTCCCGATCGCGGAGGATCGCGCGCCGGCCGGCGGTCTGCTGGAGGGCATCGAAGCAGATCATGCCCGAGACCTGGTCGGTGTCCCAGGGCTCGTGGGCGAACTCGTCGAGCTCGGAGAGGTCGTCGATGATCGTCGTCCCGCCGCGGCCGACGACGGCGACCCGGCGACGGTGGTCGGGATGGGGCGCGACGTAGATCGCGAAGTCGATCCTGCCCCACAGTGAGGCCTGCGGCGGGATGTCGAGGCGGACGCCGTCGGGCTCGTCGGGGGTGACGAGCTCGGAGGAGCGTCCCTCGATGACCTCGATCGTGTACTCGCCCCGGGCGAGCGCCGCCCCGCGCCGGCGCCGCAGGTACTCGACGACCTTGCGCCGGGTGAGGACCCGCAGCACGTCGGGGTCGACGTCGTGGAGGTGGATGCTGGTACCGGGGGCGTCCCGGCGGCGGTGCGTCTCGGCCTTGCGCAGCTCGGCCTGGGCCTTGCCGCGGTGCAGGCGCAGAACCCAGGTGTCCGGGGAGCCTTCGGCGCGGCTGTAGACGTCGCATCGCGAGGCGAGCTGCTGGTAGGCGAGCAGGCCGATGGCCTTCTCACCGATGGTGCGCGGGTCGTCCGCCTTCACCGAACGGAAGAGGTTGCGCGCGACCTCCCGGAGGCGGTCGGGGGACATGCCCCGGCCGTCGTCGGCGATGACGATGACCGGACGCTTGCCCTTGCGCCGCAGCACGATGCGGATCCGGCCCCCGGCCCGGCCGGCCTCGGCGTAGGCGTCGGCGGCGTTGGAGACGAACTCGTTGAGCGCGTCCTTGGGGTCCTGGTAGGCCTGTCCGGTGATGAGGACGGCCTTCGCCACGTCGCCGATGCGCAGCCGTACCTTTTCGGCCATGTCCCTTCCCTCCAGGCGACAAGGCTACCTGGAGAGGGCGACACCACGCTCTTGATGCAACCGTTCTGAATAAGGATGTTCAACATCCTATCTATTGATGTAGTATATCCATATCATGATTCCCCAAACACAACTCGACACCATCCTGACCAGCCTCGGCGAGCAGGTCGCCGAGCTCGGCGTCTCGTACGACCTCGTACTCATCGGCGGCGCCGGGCTCCAGGCGCTGGGCATCATCGACCGCCCGACACGTGACGCGGACGTGGTGGCGTTCCGGGATGGAGATGCTCTGCTGGATCCTCGCCCCCTCCCCGAACCGCTCCGGGTCGCCGCCAACCGCGTGGCGGCGGACTACGGCCTGGCTGAGGGCTGGCTCAATGCGGGACCCAGCGACCTCCTGCGTTGGGGGCTCCCCGAAGGGTTCACGGAAAGGCTGATCAGTCGGCGCTTTGGGGACGCGCTCGTGGTCCATGTTGCGCACCGCTACGACCAGATCCACCTGAAGCTCTACGCCGTCGTGGATCAGGGGGCCGGGCGTCACGAGACCGACCTTCGGGCCCTCCAACCCACGAAGGAAGAGCTCCTCGCCGCTACCGGTTGGACGCGCACGCACGACCCGTCGGAAGGGTTCCGCATCGTTCTAGTGCGCGTCCTGAAGCATTTCGGATTGAGCGATGACGAGATCCCAGCCGATCTCCGCGAGTAGCGCCGCCTTCCGGAATGGCCTTGTTGATTTTCTCTGGAGACAGTGGACCCAGCTCGGCGTGTCGGGAACAGCAGGCGAACGAGACGACTGGGCCATCGACCCCGAAGCTCTCCTCGCATTCAGCCTGCACGCATGCCGCCGGGATCCACGGTTGTTCGACGAGATCCTCGACTGGCTCGTCCACAACGCATCCGTCGTGAGCACCCAGCGACTACGAAACGTCCTCAGGACGGCCGACGACGACCGGATCGCTCGGGCGGCGATCACGTGGGCCGCCACCCACGGGGCAGCGCCATTCCGGGCTCGACAACACGACCGGCTTGAACCAACGGCCATGGAACACCTCTTTCACGTGGACGGCGAACCGCTGCATGTCGAACGGCCGGACGCGGCCTTCGAGCGCTTCGGTCTCCTGCGTCCGGATGCCGCGCCCAGCGGAAAGTCCCGGCCCCCCGATCCCCTGCTTCCCGCCAACTTCGCCATCCGGCTCCGCCTCCTGTGCGGGATCGGAACCCGGGCCGAAGTCCTCCGTTTCCTGCTGACCATGGGAACCCGCGCTTCCACCAGCCAGGTAGCCGAATCCGCCGCCTATGCACGCCGCAACGTGGAGGAGGCTCTCAACGCCCTGGCCGAGGCCACCGTCATCACCGGGGCACGGCAGGCGGGGCGACGGGAATGGTGGATCGATCGGCAACGGTGGGCCGATCTTCTCGACATCGAGGTCGCAGCCATCCCTCGATCCGTCGACTGGGAGCGGTTGTTCTCGGCACTTCGGAGCGTCGACGACTGGTTCGAAGCCGACGTGTCAACGAACCGAACCGAGTACATCCGGGCCAGCACAGCTCGTGAGCTGATCGACAACATCCGCGACGACCTCCTTGCCCTCGGGTGGCCGGCCCCGCCTCGCATCGACGCGGCCGGCGCCCTCACGGTGCTGGAGGACGTGGTCGCCTTCCTTCTGTCCCTACTTCGAGGACGCTCATCCGTGAACACGCTCTAGCAACGAGCGCCCACTTCTCGATACGAGAAAGCAACCTTCTCAGGCCGCTGCTCTCGTTCGTCTCGGACACAGGCACCCATCAGTGGGCCCCCTGCTGTCGCACCAGCCCCCGGAACTCTTCCAGCATCAGCTCGACGTGCTCGGTGAGGGCGGCGACCCGGACCCTGTCCTCCGGGTCGTCGCAGTCTTCGAGCCGGGCCCGGAACCGCTCGGGCTCGAGCACGAGGATCACCCGATCGAGATGGCACAGCGCGTGATCGATGTCGTGGACCAGCTCCGTCGGGCCCCCGTCGGCCTCCACGGTCTGCACGGCCCGGACGAGGTGGGCGTGGCCCGTCACCACCAGGCAGCCCATGCAGTCGCCGACCGGCCGAGCCGGCCCCCCTTGGGGGACGACGTTGCGGCAGTTGCATGGACCTTCGATCCAACGTCGTCCTCCAGGGGGTCCTGGAGACCCCCTACGGGACAACGTCGGCGCGCAAAGCCCCGGAAAGGTGCCACGTCGTCCTCCAGGGGGAACTGCAATAGGGTCGGACGGACCGACGTCCTTACCCGGTAGGAGAAGTCGAGGTTAAGGAGGACGTCATGGCGACATTGGACGTCGAGCGTGTGGAGAGTGCCGCGCCGGACGCGTCCCTGCGGACGGGGTCCTGGCTCATGGGACTGGCGGCCGCGGGGTTCGTGGGGTACGCGGTGATCTTCCTGGTCCGCAACTTCACCGACTCGTTCCTCGAGCTCGGGATCGGACCGAACGAGGTGACCGTCGGCAAGGACGAGATCATCGCTTTCAGCCCGTCTCTGTTCCACTACATCAGCCACCTGCACATCGCGGTGTCCGGGTTCATCGCCGCCGCGGGCGTGGCGGTGCTGTTCCTCGTGGGCTTCGGGGTGCGGCGGGGGCACGTGTGGGCGTGGGTCGGCGCGGTCACGACGCCGGTGCTGGGTCTGGCGGTGGCGCTGCCGGCGCACTACCCGAACAACTTCGACACGGCCGGGCACCTCGGGCTCATCTACCTGGCGACGGCGATCTTCGTGGCCGGTGCCCTGATCGCGCTGCGCGGGCTTCTGGCCACGCGGCCGAGCTGAGCGAGAGGTTTCCGCGGAAACCGCCGGAAGGCCTCTTCCCCGCGGCGGGTTCCTGCTGTACAAGTGGGGCTCATCTAGGAGGAGGTGCACATGCAACTGCACAAGATCGTCGGCGGACTTCTCGTCGCGCTCGCTGCGGGCGTGGGATTGGTGGCCGTGGCGGGCTCGGCGTCCGCGGACGTCCGCCGGGACGCGGCGGAGGCGCGGCGTGAGCTGCGCACGGCGGCGACCGGATCGGCGGAGCTGACGCCGACGGCCATCCGCACGGACCGGGACGACCTGGTCGCCGACCGGCTGGAGGCTCGGGCCGACCGGGTGGACGATGCCGTCGCCCCGACGGCCACGACACCGGTGCGGACCACGGCG
>CAZLKN010000008.1:36117-79336 GCA_964560135.1 uncultured Actinomycetes bacterium
CCGGGTGGACGATGCCGTCGCCCCGACGGCCACGACACCGGTGCGGACCACGGCGTCAGCCCCCGTGCGGCGTCCGACGGCCCGGACCCAGGAGTCCCTGGACCTGCCGGGGATCGACATCGACGACTCCCGGTTCCGGCGCGGCGGCGGGAGCATCGACCTGCCGGGCATCGATGTGGACGACTCCCGGTTCCGCCGGGACGGCGGCAGCATCGACCTGCCGGGCATCGACATCGACGGCTCGCGGTTCCGCCGCGGCGGCAGCGTCGACGTGCCCGGGATCCAGTTCGAGCAGGGACGGCTGCTGCGCCGGGGCGGAAGCCTCGACCTGCCGGGGATCGAGCTCGAGGGCTCGCGGTTCATCCGCCGTGGCGGCGGGGGCCTGGACCTGCCCGGCATCGATGTCGAAGACTCGCGGCGGGACGTCTTTCGTCGCCGCCTGTTCAGCAGGGGGCCGAGCCTCGACCTACCGGGGCTGAAGCTGTAGCGGTCGCGGCTGTTCTAGAAGGGGGCCGGGTGTAGATGCCCGGCCCCCTTTTTATTGGGACGCAGACGAGCGGCGTCTATCCCTCTCGGGCGTAGTCCTTCGGCGGCGGCTCGGAGTCGCTCGTCTCCCCGAGGATCAGATACTGCGGGAAGATGACGCCGTACAGTGCCCCGTTGGCGGCCGCGGCGTCGGTGGCGTGGACCCCCGGCATGAATGTGCGGAAGCAGCCGAGGCGGCTGACTCGGTCCGGGTCGGCGGGTCCGACGTGCCTCAAGGCGTCCATGACCACCTCAAAGACGGCGGCGTCTGCGGTCGAGTTCACGTGGTCGACCACCCGTCCCGGACAGACGTCCTGGATGGCGATGTTGCTCCCGCCGGCCAAGGGAGACGACGCCGCCTCCGCCGGCGCCTGAGGCTGCACGAACTGGTCGGTGACCGAGTACACCGACGTATACGCGACATCGCCGGGGGTCTCGTCCCCACGGTTCAGCGCCTCGAGGAAGGCTGAGGAACGGCTCATCTGCCACAGGGCCGGAGCGCATCCGAACGGGCACGTCACGTCGCTGAACACCGTCCCGTGATTCGGGGAGACGATCCCCACGTAGTCGTCCACAAGCGCGCGGACGTCGGGCCACCACTTGATCGCCCACCGCGGCACGAGCCCGCCTTGGCTGAGCCCGACGACGTCCACCTTCCCGTCCGTGCGGCTTGAGATCGTCCGGACGGCGTGCACCACGTACTCTGCAGAGACCTGGATGTCTCCCAGCGCACGGCCGGGCAGTCGCACCGTGCACACGTCGTACCCCAGGGTGGGTAGAACCTTCGCGTAGTTCCACTCCCAGTTCTCCTCGGGGGTCACCGTCGTGCCGTGCACGAGCAGGACCGGCTGCCGCTGAGGGTTCGAGAACGTGGCTGGGCAGGCAACGGCATTGTCCAAGTCGGCCGGTGGCGTGCTGAGTGCAGGACCGGTGTCGGCCGAAGCAACTGAGGTCATCAGGCTTCCTGCGATGAGCGGAACAAGCAGCAGCGAAACGAGCAGACGGTTGCCGGTCATGAGCGCCTCCAGCCTCGGGAACCTTCCTGGAAGAGTTTCGCCGGTGGACGAGCCTCTCCTGCAGGCAGGTGAGTGTGACAGCCTGATCTGGGTGCGGCTCTTACCGGCCAACCACGACGTTGTGGCGTAGGAGGCTCCTCCTCACCCCAACGAGCCCCGGCCCCCGGTCGATCGGGAGAGGATCTCCGTCCGGAGAAAGAGCGTCCCCTGGGGTCCGGTCACCGAACAGCACATAGGCCAGGCGGTCCTCGTCTCGTCTCGACCGCCAGACGAACCCTGACGCGTCCGGTACCCACCGCCGGATGGCTACCGCCCACCGCCTCGTCTCGACGTAGTCAGCAGCCTCGCATTTCGTCAGCCACACGTCCTGGTTGATCTGGCCCAGGTGCGCGCCGCGGAGGCTCACCACATCGAGCTCACAGGTTGTCCTCAAGGCCGACAAGACCAGGCCCTCGAGCACTCTCCTCGGCAACTGTCTCGGCCCATCGGAGGGAAAGGGAACGTGTCGGAGCAGCGACTCGGCGATGGCGACAGCGTGATCCTCACCCGCGTACAGATGCGAATAGTCACCATCGAGCGAGTCGAAGCGACCACCTGAATCAGCCGTCGCGGACGCGCCAGGATTGAACTCGGCTTGTTCGTACCGGCTGGAATGGACACGGACCAAGAGCGTGCCCACCGGCAACGCCACGACCACCGGCGAGCCCGGGCACCGATCGGGGGGCGGGTACTTGGGCAACTTACCCGAGCGGTTCGGTCAACGACTGAGCGATCGTCACCAGCCGGCTCCTGGCCTCGGGATCCTGGAGCGCGTCCTTGGGGGCCTGTCCACCGAGCCGATCGTTGGTCGACAGCCACCATGAGGCGACACCCCATGGATCGTCGTCCGCTGCCAGGAGCTGGTTGATCTCGGCAACAACCGGATCCACTCGCCCGCGGTCACGGTCGAACTGGAAGGCGGGATACAGGAACTGGTTGCGATGACGGAGCCCGATCAGCGCTGCCCGGCGGCGGAGGTTGTTCGCGTACTGGCGCGGATTCACCGACTGGGAGCCCAAGAGCCGCGAGACGGCCGCCGCGTCCAGCATCTCCTCCTGGAGGATGTGTCGCCGTACCTCTCCCCCGGCTCTGGCCTCTGCCAGAAGCTCGTCGGCGTCCATGATCTCGTCGGGGCCGAGCACGTGTCTGGGTTCCCCACCGATCTCCTCCTCGATGACATCGCGAACCAGCGCCGTGCGGAGCAGCGTCTCGATCTCCGCGTGGACCTTCCTGAGACGCGGATACGCGTCGACGAGGCGGGAGACGGCCTCGATCACGTCTTGCTCGGAGATCGCTTGCTCGAAGGCCGCAGACATGCGCGCCCACGACGGAGCGTTGGCTGTCCGGATTGCCTCAACGGCTGCCGCGAGAGCCGATACGCCACTGCGCTCCAACGCCTTGCGCCTCACGTCCTCGGCGTGTGCACCCATGACCAACTCCTCCAAGACGGGATCGTCTCTTGAATACAGATTATACGCCTTAGAAGAATAGGTTCATCGTATGCAGAACTTCTGTTCGATAGTAGCGGGCGCCGAGGACACTCTCCGGTAGGCTGGACCGGCAACCACAGGGGGGGGGACGTGGACGAGGCGTTGTACGGGGAGATCATCCGGCGCTTGGACGCCGAGGGCGTGGACGACGGGGTGGCCACGCTCGTCCTGGCCGCCGCCGGCGGCGTGCTCGACGCGGTGCTGGACGGTGTTTCCGCGGAAACGCGCCCCGGCCCCCAGGAGGGACCGATCTCATGACGAACCGCATCTTCCTCCAGAAGCAGGACGGCGAACTCGAGGACATGCACGAGGAGCCGTACTCGTCGGAGAGCGTGCTCCAGAGCCTGTTGGAGAGCCATCCGAGTCTGCTGGCCGGGGACCAGATGAACCCCTCGCATCCGCGGGAGTGGATCCTGATCGCCCGCGAGATGGACGTCCCCGGCGAGGCGGACGCCCACGGTCGCTGGAGCCTCGACCACCTATTCCTGGATCAAGAGGGCATCCCGACGCTCGTGGAGGTGAAGCGCAGCACGAACACCGAGATCCGCCGCAAGGTCGTAGGCCAGATGCTCGACTACGCCGCCAACGGCGTCCTGTACTGGCCGATCCGAAAGATCCAGTCGCTGTTCGAAGAGGCCTGCAACCGCAACGGCACCTCGCCCGAGGACGCGCTGCTGGAGCTCTGCGGCGACGACATCGACCCCGAGCAGTTCTGGCAGACGGTCGAGACCAACCTGAACGCCGGACGGATCCGGCTGGTGTTCGTCGCCGACGAGATCCCGCGGGAACTGAGGACGATCATCGAGTTCCTCAACGGCCAGATGGAACGCGCGGAGATCTTCGGCGTCGAGGTGAAGCAGTACACGTCGAGGACGGGGGCCCGGACGCTCGTCCCCCGGGTGATCGGACAGACGATCTCCGCGGAGCGGGCGAAGGGGACGAGGTCCAGGTCTAAGCGCTGGGACAACGATTCCTTCTTCGCGGCACTGGAAGAAAGCGTTTCCGCGGAAGCGGTGAGCGTGGTCCGGCGGATCCGAGACTGGGCGGTCGAGCGCGGATGCCGTATCCGCTTCGGCTCCGGAGGCGAGATCGGCACTCTGATCGTCGTCGTGGACCACGGGGGCCGGGAGCATACGCCGATCGCTTTGCGGACCAAGGGACAGCTCACGCTCAGACTCCTCTTCCTACGCCGTCAGCCCCCCTTCAGCGATCCCTCCATGGAGCGGGAGCTACTGGACAGGCTGAATCAGCTCGAGGGCATCCACGTTCCCAGTGATCCTCAACCGCATATGCCGAGGATCCCTCTGGATTCGTTGTCGAGGGATGGCGGCGCCGGGGTACTGGGGGTCTTGGACTGGATCGTCGACCAGATCCGCAAGAGCTGAGCCGAACGTAGTCGCTTGTGTGAGAGGAGCTGCAGATGCCCGAAGAGGTCAGGCTGTGGAGGATCTCCCCCAAGGACACTCTCGACGAGGTCGCACGCAAGTCGCTCGACGTCGAGGAACGGCTGGAGCGCTGGCTCGAAGAGGACATCAGCGTCCTATCCCCGGACCTACTCGTGATCGGGCGTCAGGTCACAACCGACTTCGGGGGCGTAATCGACCTCCTCTGCATCGATGCTCAAGGGGATCTCGTCGTCGTCGAGCTCAAGAGAGACCGCACCCCCAGAGAGGTGGTCGCCCAGGCGCTCGACTATGCCTCGTGGATCTGTGACCTCTCCCACGACGCAGTGGTGCAGTTGGCCAACTCGTACCTCACGAGGAGGCACGGTGAGTCCCTCGAGGAGGTGTTCGGAAAGTGGTTCGACGTCGAGTTGCCCGAGACACTCAACCAGGAGCACGCCATCATCATCGTCGCCTCCATCATCGATGAGAGTTCGGAGCGAATCGTCCACTATCTCTCCGAGAGGGGAATTGCCGTGAACGTCGCCACCTTCGCGTACTTTCAGGAGGGCACGGCGGACGAGTTCCTCGCGCGGACGTTCCTGATCGAGCCAGAAGAGGTCGACCGCAAGAGATCGTCCGCCGGCTCAAAGCGGAGGAAGAACGTTTCCTACGAAGAGCTCGAGCAGCTCGCGGACGAGCGCCACGTCGGCCACCTCTACAGGCAATTCCTCGACGGCATCTGGGGTCGCCTCAACAAGTACAAGACGCTCAGCACGGTGGGAGGAGGCGGCCGCTTGGAGAGGGGCCGGAGGAGCATGTTGGCGGTTGTCCCCGGCGAGAGCGACCAAGAGTCGGGACTCCGGTTTCAGTTGTACACCCGCCCTTTGGTGGACTACCTCGGCATCTCAGTCGATGAGCTCGCCTCGGCTCTACCCGATAACGCCCGGCCATGGCGCCCATGGGCGACCGACGACCCGGACTCCCAGGGGTACGCGGGCTACTTCAGGACGCCGGAGGAGGTAGACCGCTTCCTCCAGTTGCTGGCCCGCAGCCAAGAATCCGTTACCTAGAAGGACGCAACGGAACCCTGGCGGCCTTCGGTGACGTCCACCAGCCTGATCTCGGCCCCCAGCGCGTCGTCAATGGGGCGCGATTCTCGATCTCCGAGGTTTCTGCCCGGTAGGGGTCAGGTCACTGCGACTTCCCGAACGGAGATCGGTGGATCCTCATCGCGCGAGTTGGCGAGATCGACCCTCATCTGCAGGCCGAGAGCATCCAGATACTCCACGAGCCGGCCTACCGTGATCCCGGTCTCGGCCCCGAAGAATTGAGATACGGCGGCCTGGCTGCGCCCCAGGCGCTTCGCCAGTTCTTCCTGGGTCACTCCCATCTCGCGACGGGCCTCATCGAGTGCCGCCACGAGTCGAAGCTCTGCATCGACCGACCGGTATCCGCTCCGGACAGCGGCGTTGCGTAGTCGTCGCCGCTTCCGTTGCTCGAACCTACTCATCGGTTTCCTCCGGGCTCACTCGTCTCGTCCGTAGGTACGTCTCCCAATGCCGCTGCGCCTCCTCGTACGCGAACGAGGGCGTCGGCTCCCGCGGACCCTTCACAACCCCCGATAGGAGCACGATCCGGTCCGCGTCGAAACCGAAGAACTCCCGCCCGCGTCTCGAGCCCGCATCGGCTTTCAGCTGCCACACCGCGTAGGAGCCGCACTTCTCGACGTAGCCTCCTCCGGCGTGCGGTCCCAGTTCTGCTGCCAGTTCTGCGATCCTCATCAGCTTCCCGGCGATGCGGCGCTCGTCGGGATCGCTGCTCTCATCAAGGGCATCCTCGAAGACCTCCGCGGGCTGCTCCCCGCTGTCTTCCTCGAAGTACTCCAGTCGCCAGAGCATGGTATAAGCTAAACCTTATAGACGTCAAACTGGACGATGACGGATGCCGCCACTTTGGGCGAAGCGTCGTCAAGGAAGTCGCCGGGCCCGATGAGCTGACCACACACCCGGCACGGTTCGGGCACCTCGAGTTCCGAGTCGAGACATGGCCACCAGCCACCGGGCAGTGAGCTCACGGAACCGTTCGGCTCCTCCGCGTAGCAGAGCCGCGAGCAGTAGTAGAGCACTTCGACGAGGCTCCCGAGGTCGTCCTCGACATGTCGGACGTAGCGCATCCCCGGCTCCTTTCCGGGGAAGGCTCGAACAACGCAGGCCCTCAAGGCGGGGAAGAATGGGCCGAAAAGTAACATAGCGGGCGGTAACGACATCGCAGCCGCTCCGCGTGCGCACGGGGGATCGGGGGAACGTGGCGAAGTTCAATCTCAGCCCATATCGCATCGCACGGTTCTACTTCCACGAGTGCGACCGCTGCCTCCGCTACACTGCCACGCCCAGCGACCGTCGGGCTGAGGAAGGCGTCCCCGAGGTTCGCCGCGACGGGAGCTTCGTGACGCGACAGCTCCTGAAGGTGGCCTTATCTGGGAGGAGGTCATCCTCGACCGCCTCGGCCCCCTAGCGATCATCGCGGACGCCGACCCCGAGACCCCCGATACAGAGACTCCTCCGAGTTGGGAGGAGTTGACCGGACGGAACCGCGTCTCTCCGAACCTCGACAGGATCTGAGTTCGTTCCATCGCATCCGCCAGGCCAGGACTCTGGATCACCAAACCTTGATTGGTGCTCAGCTCCACTCGAACCGGCGGACATCAAACTCACCCTCTAGCTCTCCGCGATCAGCAAGAAAGCGGCGTTCTCGTCGGCCCCACGTATCTTCGATCCAGCCTCCCAGAGCGAACGCAAAGGTCCGTACCCCTTCTTCGTCTGGCCAGACTTCGATCTCCCGGCGCGTGATGGCTGCCGCCACCGCGCTTGTGCTGAAACCGTAGCCATCGGGGGTGCCAGGCTGGGCCCAGCCTTCTGCGACGTTCGCGAGGTGGGCGCCTTGCATCCCCCGCATCGCCAGGGTGGTTTCCCACGGCCCCGATTCACCCAGTCGTCCAATGACATGGCGCTGCAGGTCGAGCAAC
This sequence comes from uncultured Actinomycetes bacterium, assembly GCA_964560135.1. Classification (GTDB taxonomy): domain Bacteria; phylum Actinomycetota; class JAICYB01; order JAICYB01; family JAICYB01; genus CAZLKN01. The sequence continues at coordinate 43,598 of CAZLKN010000008.1, forward strand.
CACCAAAGATGACCCACAATCCGAATCAGAAGGACGAAGCGCGTGTCCTCATGCTCCCGCACGGCGCTGCTGGCCAATCCCAGCTCCAGCCCACCGTTTCGGTGAAGGGCTACGCATCGCGACCACCTCGTCTGGTCTCCATTCCAGTCGAAGCGCACCATCGCTTCGGAGGTGGGAGAATGCCGTTGGCCCCTGGTCCATTGGGTGGCCGAACCTGTAATCGGGTCGGTGCGGTCCGCTAACCACCAGTTCCACGTGTCCTCGTCGAACTCGACGATCGTGGCTTCGGGATCGGCGGGCAGGATCAGGAGGCGGACGAAGGCGTCCGAGTCCAGGCGCTGGGCCAGGCCCCCGGTTGCGAAGTCGTCGGCCGTGGGGTCGATCAGCTTCAGCGGCCCCCGCGCTCGGCGCCAGCGCGCCCGGAGAAGTTCGCGTTCCAGGAGGGAATCAGTCATCCCCGCACCTCCCGGCGTAGGAGTACAGCGAGGTCCTCGGAGATCTTGGGAGCCTCTAGGGCCAGTGCAGCCCTGTGTCGGCGCGCGGGTGTGGGGTGGACGACCGCCACGTCCTTCCCCGACATGCCCACACTCATGGAGTTCGGCTCCCGCTGGCGCTCGGCCCGCGTCTTCCAGCCAGTGTGGCTCGCTCCGGTGAGGAACGCCACGACCACGACGTCCGACAGGCGGCGGGCGTCGTCGATCTTGTCCAACGCCCAACCCGCATATCGGAGTGCACGATCAAGGCGCTCCTGGATCTCTTCGTGAAGGATCACGGGCAAGGCGTCGCGCGGATCAGCCGTCCGGGCAGGCTGGATGATCCTCAATGACCCCTGCGCGTCCAGGAACACGGACGCGTGGTCTTGCCGGAGGATGAGCGCCGAGCCCTCTACCGCAGGCTGGGTTCCTTCCTGCGGATCGAGGACGCGCCCGTCGAAGAGGGCTCTCTGCTGGAGGGCCTCCTGAAGTTCGACGCTCTCGATCTCGGCGGGACGGAGCACCTGACGCCGCGGGCCACCAACGACGACCAAGCCGAGATCGGGGCCGAACCCGAGTCCTCCACGATCGGACGGAACAAGTTCGCGAGCACGGGCGAGCATCTCCGCCTCATCCGCCGGGCCGGTGGCTTGCGCGAGCTCCCATTCGTGGAGGGCCCTGGTCACCTCGGTACGAAGGTCGTCCACACCTGTGAAGTTGTAGGTATACACCCCACCCGCCCAGTCCCGGACATCCCGGACGAAAGCCTTCTGGTCAGGCTCCAGCTCGATGCCCCTCTGCACGAACGCGAGGACGGGGACCTGGTTGTCCACGGCCTCCTTGAACTCCTCATGGGTGGCCGAAAGGCCTGACTCCTGGCGGGCTCCATATCCGGCCCCGAGGATGACGACGACCACATCCGACGACCGGACGGCGGCCAGACACGCCTGCCGGGGACTCGCAGGGGACGCCGAAAACTCCTCAGCGCGAACGACCTCATGCCGGAAGGTCCGCGCGGCACCATCGGCCGCGTCGCGAAGATCTTCCATCCCCGTTACGAGGGAACTGACGAACACCTTTGCCATTCGTTGATCACCGGTCCTTGCGGTGCTGGCTGGCACACTGAACCGAGGTCCCCGCTCGCCGCTAGCCCCGGCATCCGCAGCATCGGATCAGCACGGACGCTCCATGGCGGATGGCGGCCTCAAGGGAACGGTTCCGGAACTCGCGCAATGCCTGCTCTACACACGGGCCCGGAGAGCCTCCACCGCCTCCACCGCCTCCACCACCGCTGAGATTGCCGTAAGAGACCCCGAATCCCGGCGTGGTGCAGCTGATCCTCACGCCCCAGTCCGCCGCAGCGCGTGGGAGACGAGTCTGTATCTCACCGGCCATGGCACTCACCGCGGCTTCGAATCGCCTCATCTCGTCGAGCTTGTACCCGTCCACGACAACCCCGTAGCCTCGGTCGGTCCGCATCACCTTCCCGGATGAGGCTCGACCGTCGCCGTTCGCCTCCAGCGTGACGACCGTCATCAACCCAGCCCACTCCGACTGCCCGACCCGTGGATCCGTCCTCATGTCCCTCTCCTTCATCTCTACCTGCGCGTTCGAGTGGTTATCCACACCTGGTGTCTACCACCAGCCGACGACACGCCAGGACAGATCGCAAGGTGGTTACGCGTCTATACCTATTCATGATAGTATCGTAACATCTCGCCAGGTCCTTTGCGCCGTAACCCCCCGCCGCGCTTCAATGGCCCTGAGCCCGTCCCCGTCCCGATGAGGAGGCTTAGTGTGGGTGATGACAACGACGTGCCCGGCCCCCGTCCCCAGGATCTCGGCCCCCGGCTGCTCGAGGCCCGGGAGGCCCGGCGTCTGTCCCAGCAGGACGTCGCCGACGTCCTCGGGGTCAGTCGCGTGCTCGTCTCCCACTGGGAGCGCGGGGAGCGCCGACCGAGCGAGCAGGTTCTCGAGCGGCTGGCCCGGCTCTACGGGATCGATCTCGCCACGCTCCTCGACCCCCACGCGGCCCTTCCCCCAGAGGATCTCGCCGAGCTCCTCTACCGCGACGCCGCGGGCGGGATCGACGCGCGCGCGCGAGCCGGCCTCCAGGACTTCGTCCACTTCCTCGACGGCTACGCCGACCTGATCGAATCCTTCGGCGCCTTCGACTTCGCCCTGCGGCACACGCCCTTCTCGCTCCGCAAGGGGTTCACCTCGAAGCAGGACGTCCGCCGCAAGGCCGAGGAGGTCCGCGACTGGCTGCGCCTCGGCCTCGGCCCCGTCGGCGACCTCCCCGGCCTCCTCGACGAGATCGGTGTCACCCTCTACCGGGTTCCTCTCGGCTCCGACCTCGAGCGGTCGGTGTCCGGTGCCTTCCTGAACCACGGACGCCTAGGATTCTGCATCGCCGTGAACCTAGAAACAACACCCGGACGGCAAACCTTCACCATGGCCCACGAGCTCGCCCATGCCCTCTTCCACAGCCACACGACAACGCTCATGGTCAGCTACTGGACGCGGCACGACGAGCACGAGCGGCTTGCCGACATGTGGGCTGGCGAGTTCCTCGTCCCCACCGAGGGACTACGACGCGCCGCCGAACGCTTCGGCGTGCGGACGGTGACCAACCCCACCGAGGTCGTCCAGCTCCAGCGGCACTTCGGCGTCTCCTACGGCATGATGCTCCTTCGCCTCCTCCAGACGCGCCTGCTGGACAAGGACGGATACGACGAGCTGAAGACCGCGCGCCCGGTCGTCCTCGCGTCGCAGATGGGCTATCCCGTCGAGGACGACGAGTGGATGCAGGATCCGAATCGCTCCCGGCTCGAGCGATTCCCCCGGCGATTCGTCCGCATGCTCGCATCCGCGTTGCACACAGGAGACATCAGCCCCGCCTCCGCCGCCGGCCTCACGGATCTCACCCTCGACGAGATCACCGAGCTTCTCGCCGTCCCCGGCGACGGGGATACCGACGTCACCGACGAGCTTCGAGAGATGGACAATGTCCGCAGGCGAGCCGCGGGATGACTCTCCGGTCATCTGCGACACCGTCGTCGTCCACTACTTCGTGGCCGTCGGACGGTTCGAGCTGCTCGCCGGCGTCCTGGGGGGTGCGGTCCACGTCCCCACTGCAGTCTTCGACCCGGACGAGGACACCGATCTCGCGGACGAGGCTCTCAGCGAGCTCCGCCGCGGACTGAAGTTTCATCAGCGCCAGAGCGCCGACACCAAGATTCCGGACCAGCGGCGGAAGCGATCGGTCGCGGCGCTGCCCCACTTCCGGAAGCTCGACGACCATGCGGCCGATGGTTCGCTCCACGCCGTCCCGCTCACGGGGGCCGAGCTCAGTCAGTTCGCGCAGCTACGGACCTTGGAGCATGTACGCCAGTTCGGCCTCAAGGCGCCTCTAGGACGTGGCGAAGCGGCGATGCTGGCCATCGCTGCGTCACGGGGATGGGGATACGCCACCGACGACAACGATGCCGTGACCGTCGGAAGAGTCCTCATCCCCGACATCCGACCGCGGCGGACCCGCAGCCTTCTGCTGGAGTGCGTGAATCGTGATCTGTGCTCGCGCGACGAGGTTGACCAGCTACCACCCGAGGCCGGCATCGCTTGGTGAGGGTACGCGAAGAATCGCGTGGAAGGAGACCACCGGTCGTGGCGACTCTGACGTAACGCCTGGGGGCCTTGATCGACAACATGGATCTAGACCAGGCGAACATCGCCCGAATCGTCGGGGCAAGCGCCCGAACCGTATCACGTTGGATCAATGGGGAGGTCCGACCGCGGCCCCTCGCTCGTGAGCGTCTGCTCGAAGTACTGGCTGTCGTCGACCCTGCTCTCGCAGGTCTCGCGTCCGGAACCGGCGAACGAATGGCTCTTCACCCCAAACCCGTTGCTCGATCGTGAGAAACCTGCCGATCTGCTGCGTTGAGGGACGGTACCGAGTAGTTCTAGGCCCGACCGATCATCTGGGCGAGTCTTCATCTAGGGCCATGCTGATCCCGCGCTCATCGAGATCATCGAGAACTGCCGAAGACCGAGTTCGATGGAGCTTGCCGCCAAGCCACGTCGTGCTCAAGTACAATGCACTCTCCGTCCAAGCCGCGAGAACTCCCGGCGACAAGCTTCTTCGTGTTCTACCTGGTGCTCAATGAGAGGACTGCGTGCGTGCTCCCATTGTGCCTACCCTCAATGGGGAGAACAGGTCCTTCAGACGGAGCTATAGATGACCGATCAGGATCCACCACTATGGGCTGAGCGCCAAGGGCGGGGGCCAAGGGCGGCCCCGCTGTCTCTGGAGCAAGCACGGCGCTTCTTCGCCGCCGTGGTTTCCGACTTCAAGCGGCGCGGCTGGTTCCAGGAAGCATTCGGGTATGAGTGCATCGACGACGGGTTCGTCCCCGGGCACCTCGGTGAAGCCGTTGAGGAGGCGATTTTCCTCGAGACTGGTCGCGACCGTGTATGGCCTGTCTCGAACCACTTCCAGATCTGGGACGAGGATACGTTGTTCGACATGGTGGAGTATCTGTATCGCAACGTGTCCGCCGGCATCGAAGAAGCAGGCCGCTACCATTCCTTCGGGGGATGCGGCTGGCATTTCCGTGAGTTCGAGTCCGAACGAGGCCAAAGCGAATACCGGTCGCGCGTCAACGAGTTCCTCCCCAAGTACGACGAGGGGTTTGAACTAACGGAGGAGGGGACGATTGAACGGGTCTTGGGCGACACATACGTTGACCTCGCTGAGCCTCCATCTGACGGTACACCACTGCCCGAGGGCGACGAAGACGCGATTCGGAGAGCCTTGCAGAAGTTCCGTAGCCGGGATCTTGCTGTCCGGCGCGACGCGGTCAGGGACCTCGCAGATGTGCTCGAACGAAGCCGCGCGAGCATCGAGCGCCACATGTTCAGCAAGGACTCGGACAATCTCTACGAGCTCGCGAACAAGTACTGGATCCGGCACAACAAGCCCCATGAACGGCGTGATTACGACCACGAAGCCTGGTGGGATTGGATCTTTCACCTCTACCTCGCCTCGATCCGGCTGGTACAGCGGCTCGCGGCGAGCGCAGAAAGTTGAAGCCAGTGACCCCGATTGCGCAAGATGAATCCCCCCGTGTTTGACACAGCCTCTGACCTGCGCATTTCGTGGGGATTCACTCAAGGGAGGAAGATGACTCTGTATTGGCGCGAGCTCGCTCCACCACCGCCCTCACCGCTTCCTGGTACCTACGCGCCAAGTCCGTCAACGGATGGGGATGGTCGTCGGCTGTCTCGGGAGACGGCTCGCTGGCATCCGGCACTGCCGCTTCCCATCGAGCGAGCCGATCGGCCGTCTCGGCCGCCCTGCGGAGCATGGTGACCTCGTCGTCGGTCAGATGCTTACCAAATGTCACGAGCCAGTCCTCCTCGAGCGACTCGAGGCTGGCGGAGGCGAGATCGACGAGCGTTGCGAGGATCAGCAGGTGCAGGCTGTTGAGCTGGCTGAGCATGGTGCGCTCGTGCCACGCCTCTTCCCCGATGGTCGGTACCGAGTCCAGTAGCCGAGCCATCTCCGCTGCTCGGCGAGGTGGCCACCCATCGGGCCACGCCGAGCGGTGCTGCCACAGGCGAAGAATCGCGGTCCGTGTTTCGCGGGCCAGCCGGTCCGCATCCGCGCCCCCCTCGGCGGCTGCGGCATCGGCTCGCTTGATGAGGTCAGCGACGTGGTGGGCGAGCCAGCGGGTCAGCGTGTCGTTGGTCCGTGAAGCATCGAGTTCGGCGAGGATCTGCTCACCGAGTTCTCGTATCGCCTGCTCGTCACCAGCGGCTGATATTCCCGTCGGCATCGACGACGTAGAGCTTGCTTCGCCGCTCGTATGTGCTGTTGGGGTCTCTTCGGTATCGGCCAATCTGCACCTCCACGATAAAGTTCATGCGGGCGGCCTGGAGATAGCTGAGCAGTGCATTTCGTGTCACCTGCAACCGGTGACCCGACGAGCTGAGCCCCAACTCTGTTTCGCCGGGGTCGGCCCATTGCTCCACACGAGCGACAACGGTGGCGTCGGGCCTCTGGACGTTGAGGGTGGTGCGGTCGGCGTGGGTTTCGGTCGCGGTGCAGAATTTCTCGCCGGGTAGTGGTCGTGAAAGGCTGATGCCCTGCGCGTAGGGGTCGTGGCCCTCAAGGCCTTCGTGGCCGTCCGATGGTTCGGTCAGCCATCCACGGAGGACGAATGGTCCGTCGTCGACCTCGAACTCCTCCTCGTCCTCGTTGGGCAGCTTCCAATCGAAGGGTTCCTCCGCAGCGCTGAGGGCGCGCGCCAGCGACGTTGACGTTTCGGGGGAGACGAGTGCTGACCGGATGTAGGTCGTCTTGGACCCGCCTCTGCCAGCCAGGCGGATGACGCCAGCGACGCGAACATTCTGCGGGAGCTCGCGGCCTGTGATGGCGAGTGCGGCGTCGTACTCTTCGTCCTCCGGTTGGGGCCACGGCTCGGCCGCTGGTGGCTCGAACAGTCCGCCTTCGGTGGGTGTGGAGCTTCGAAGATCGGCGATCCACCCGCGTTCGGAGCTGGGCAGATGTTCGGAGAGCCAGTAGCCCCACGGGTCTTCATCGTCGTACGATCCGACGCGCATCGGCGTCTCGGCGTCGACAAGTCGGCCGGCCGCAATCATCATCGCGTGGTATTCAAGGTACAGGCGCAGGCTCTCCTCCACGGGGATAATTCCCTGGCGGTGGCCCATCCGGTCGTAGGAGCGTTCGTCTCGTAGCTCTCGCACATCCTCCATCCAGTCCTGCTCACCCAACCCGCACCTGTCGACGATCCATTCCTCGGCATGGTCGGTGACTGTGTCGAGCTCCACGCCGAAGATGTTGGCAAGTGGCCGGTACCAGTAGGGCAGCGTGTCCATGGAGTCGAACCGGTAGCGACCCTTCTGCTCGAGCCGGCTCGTCTCTCTCGTCATCGAGCGGTCAGTCGAGCATGCGATGGGACGGTTCGCGAGCCGCAGCTTCTCAGCCACCCCAGTGTCATCGTCAACGAGAGCGAGTGCTGCCTGCCGGGCGAGTTCGCGTATCTGGACGTGAGGGTTGGCTGTGCTCGTTGCCGCGGCCACGAGCGCGTCAACGTGGGCGGCGAGTATGTCGGGTCGCTCGTGGGCGACGCGCTGCAGCGCGACGAGCAGCGCCGCTACGGCTGACATCGCATAGAAGTGCAGTTCGGCGCTGCGGTAGTTGCCTGGGCTGGTCTCGTCGAGATGTGAGACGAGAGCCGCCGCGAGTTGCTGTGCCTCGGGTTTGGGCAGCTGCGTCAGCAGCTCCCGGGTTGTGTGCGCTGCGCGCCACCGCATCACTCGGCTGGGATGACCGAAGACGCTCCACAGCAACCGCGCCAGCGGCATGTCCTTGCTGCCGGGGGCGATCGGGGTGAAGGTGACGTCGGCGGCGTCCAGCAGCTCATCGAGGAGCGGTACGACCGCTTGGGCTGCCTCCTCAGGCGGGCACAGGTGACTGAGGAGTGATGCGAGGTTGACGGTGGCGTACGAGCGCAGGTGGGGGCGAACGGTCGGTACGGCGTCGAGCACGGCGGCTCGGATCTCGTCATCGTCCGAGAAGTGACGTAGCTGCTCGAGGAGTCTTGTGGAGTCGTGTTCCAAGACGAGCCGATGGAGGTGGCGCTTGAGCAGCTTCGGTAGTTGCTGTTGCGCCCAGGCCTCGACGCCGGGCCAGCGGCGCCACTCCTTGAGCCGGCGGGCGAGCACTCTGACCATGACATCGGGCTCGATGTCTAGCTCAGCGACGGCAGTGAGTGCGTCGAGGCGTTCACTCGGCGGGGTGTTGTCGATGACGTCGTCGACGAAGCCCCCGAGTCGGTCGCCCCAGACGTGGGCGGAGCGGAGGCCCGCAGCGTCTTCGCCGAGGCTCCGCCACGTCCGAGCCTCTGCACCTTTGAGAAGTTCTTCGGTGTTGTGGTCAATTTGGCCCGGGCGCCAACTGGTGTGGCTTTCTGACATATCCGGGAATCGCGTTACGGACTCGAGCTCGGCCCTAACTGGGCCGTCGGCGTCATGCTGCTCCGCCCACTCGAGCAGTTGACGAGCCAGTCCTGGTTGGTTGCGGGCCGCTACGTGCTTGCGTAGCCACGACACGGCACGGCTGGTGCCCTCCCGGATCACGCGTCGCCTTTCGATGCCGGCCGCTGACTGCTCGAGCACGGTTAGCTGGAACCGAAGGCGGGCATCGTCTCTATCGACGAGATGGGCGAGCGCGAGCGCTTCACGGACTGTCAGTGCCTGCGACTCGACTCCACCGAGGGCAGCGGCGGGAACGGTGGCGTACAGACCGATGCGGTCCTCGTCGTCCCAGCGGCTGGCAGCGGCGAACGAGATGTCCAGATCGAGCCGGGCGGCTGCTCGGAGCGTACCTCTGTACGGGACGAATCCGTCCTCGGTCACGTGGGGCGCTACCGCCTCGGCGGCAGCGACCAGCTTGCCTGCCAGGCCGGGCGGCGCCTGGTCGAGTGGGATCTTGTGAGCGAGGTCCGCGTAGATATCGAGGCTGCGGGCGGCCTCGTCGTTGATGCTGCTCGCGGTCTCGACCGCCTCGTCGAACAGCTGCCTGCCGAGCTCGGGTTCGACACTGTCAGCGATCTCGGCGGCCTGGGCGAGAAGCTCCAAACGCTCCCTGGCGGAAAGGTCTGCCGACGGAATCTGCAGGGAGGCCTGTCGGCACAGGTCGGCAACGTAGCCAGTGTGGGCGGATCGGCGCATCAACTGTGCTGCAATCTCGAGCCACAGGCTGACGGCACCAGAGCCGAGGAGTCGGGGAGCGGCGTCGCGGACCTGTTCGAGAACTTCTTGGGAGGCTTCAGCAGTGACGGCAGCATCGACAGCAATGGCCGCCCATGGTCTGAAGGTCTTGTCGAACCGGAACCAGCGGTGGTCTGCCTGGTCGAGCCGTTGGGTCAGAGCAGTCTCGACCAGCTCGGCCACGTCACCGGCGTCGGCGACCCCGACGACCGCTCGAGCCTCAACGATGGCCGCGGGAAGCAGCGGGTTGACGGCTTCCTGCCACGCTCTCCGGTCACTGGCTCGAGGGTCGTTCTCGCCCTTCTCTTCGGGCGTCCGCAGCTCGGGGGGCCCGAGGCTGTCAGCGGTCAACTCCTCACCTCGGACTGCCGAATTGAGTGCTCGAAGCCGCAGTTCGATTGTCCCTTCCTGGGCCCCGTGATTGTAGGCCGTCCAGCGCATGGGCAGCTCGCGACGAAGATGTTGAAGGAGCTTGGTGGCCACGTCCCGGCTCGCATGACGTGTGACGATCTGGGCGTACGGTAGCCACCACTCGGCCTCGCGATCGACGTCCTCTTCCGTGACGAGTGCCCCCACGGTCGCCTTCAGCCAGCCCTTCGAGGGCGGCTGATCGAGCTTCGACGCGTAGGTAAGAAGGGCGACTTGGCGTGCTGGAGGGACGCCGAGAGCGTCAAGCTCCTTTTGGAGCGTACCGGTCACTACCTCTCCCCTGATCCGTTGACCGAGCCGCGCAGCGACCTTGCATGCGAAGGAGACTGGCCCCCAACGGCCGACCTCTCTCAGGGCGTCCGCAAAGCCGAAAAGCCGGTAGCGAGCTTCAGCCGCTGCCGCGACGTGGTCATCCCGGATGCCGCGGAAGACATCCTCTTCCCCGGCTTCGGATCGCTCGATGAGCCGCCGCAGCCACGAGTCGGCGTGATCGAGCGCATCCTTCGCGTCCGAGAGCTGGCCCTGGTTACGGGAGAGGACTGCGGCGAGCAACATCCAGTGTGGGGCGAGCGACTCCTGGTAGCTGGGCCGCATGAGGTTCGACTTGAGCAGATCGAGGTCGACGTGGCGGGCGACGAGTTCGAGGTTGGTGTCTGCGAGGCTCGAAAGCGCGTCGTGCCGGACGCTCGCCTGGGTAGTCCGGATGGCGAACCGGACCGCATCGGACGGGTTCCCTTTGGTAGCGAGGACGCTGGCGGCGAGGTCGAGGCGCTTGCCCTGCACTTCGCTTCTGCGCAGCCCGTCGGGGATAGAGATCGGGACAGGCTCATCGAGGACGAGCTGGACGAGTTCGTCGTGTCGGCCTGCGTGGAAGAGGTGCTCTGCGACGTGGGCTGCGGCGTCTGCGTCGGTGCTGGCCATCGACTTCAGGAGGGTCGCGAGCTTCGAGTGAGCGGCCTTCAGCTCTTCTTTGGTGACCTGGTCGCGAACGTACCTCTCGAAGTCTTCGTCGCGGAACTCGACGGTGTCGTCGGCAAGTGCCACGCCGGGCGAGAGGCCCTTGGCGAATCTGCGGACGGCGTCGGCGTCCACTTCGACTGCCCGAGCGAAGGTGTGGATGTTGATGGGGCGACCAAGGGCGACGAGCAGCGACAGCCACTGTTGTCCGCCCGCGCCCGTGGGGCTAACCTCAAGGCCGGAGCGCATGAGCCCTTCGAACAGCGGCTCGGGGGTCTTGACGCACTCGTCCAGTAGCTTCTCGTCGTCCCAGCCCTCCTTCTCGCCCGCCGAGAGGACGTAGAACTGCACGCGAGGGTTGCCGCCGGTGCGTTCGTGAAACTTCTCCAGGAGCTCACCGGAGGGGTCGGGCCGGTAGCGGCGAAGGTGCTGCACAGACGTGTTCTCGTCGAACGGTTCGATCTCGACCTTAGGTGCGTCGCCTGCACCGAGAGACTCGAGGCGGTGGGACCTGGCAGTCAGAACGACGCTCACGCGCTCTGGCGGTGTCAGGTCGACGAGACCGCTCAGGAAGCTCGGCTGGTTGCGCCGATCTGCTGCGGTGACAGCATTGTCAGCCGCGTCAACGGCGATGACGAGGACGGCGTCGCCTTCGAGCGTCTCAGCGGCCTGCTCGAGGGTGCGTCTAAGTCGCCGCCAGAGGTCGTCCTCGACAGGGGGCGGTTCGACGAGCAGCGGAATGCCACACAATTGGGCTAGCTCGTTGATGACCTGGACAGCGAACCTTCGGGTCGTGTGCCGTTCCTCTCCGGTGCTGAGGTACTGACCGCCGCCGTAACAGTCGAAGATGACGACGATGGACTCCGCAGGGAGGTGGTCATCGATCTGCTGAAGCGCTGTGGTCTTCCCGACGCCAGCTCCGCCGTGTGCCACCATGAGCTGGCCCATGTGTCCGATCACTTCCTCGGCTATGACTTGGCCGCCAGGGGCCGGTAGGGGGTTCGGGACGTCCGGGAGGGCGCTCGGGGCGGGGTAGAGGTCTTCTTCTGTTGCGACGCCGAGGGCTGCGAGGACGTCGTGGCGTCGAATCCCTCGGGTGGCGGGACTGGGCAGGGCCTGCTTGTGAACGAGGTCGTACAGTTCCAGCGTCGAGCTTCGGGCGCTGCCCGGAGTCAGCGTCGCTGTCTCCGACCTCACTTGACGAGCGAGCGCTGATCGGTCGAGAGCGCCCGTCTGGCTGAGGTCGAGTACGGCGAGGAAGTCGCAGAACTGCTCACTCGGAAGTCGCCCGCCAACGGCGTCGGTGATCTTCGAGATCACATCCGCATGGGGTGGGCTGAGCGCCCTGAGGAGGGCGTCCCGGCGAGCTGGCCCGTCGGCGTTGCGGACTTGGCGGGCTGCCGCGGCGACGGCTTCGAGCAGGTCGGGGTCGGCTGGCTGGTTGCTTACGAGCCGGATCTGCAGCTTGTGGAGCAGCATGTCGCGCTGGTGACCGGCCTTGACGAACCGGGCGTACATCTCGGCGAGATCGGCGGCGAGCGAGCGGTGTGACACGGTCTTGCCGGAGGTGTTTCGGCGTGTCTTGGTCTTGCACAGGCGACTGACGGTCCAGGCCTTTTGGGGGTGCTTCGTGCTGTGCTTTAGCTGTGAGACGACGACGACGGCGGCGCTGGCGAGGTCGTCGCCACAGTAGTATTCGGCGAGATCGACGACCTGGGATGTGTCGTCCTCCCCGTCAACCCTGCTGAGTCCTTCCAGGGTGACCAGCTTCAGGTCGGTCCCCGGGGCGATGAGCCTGAGCGCCTTCGTCGCTGCCCACCACAGGTGGTAGTCGTCCCCAGCGCCTGACTCGGGGGCTCCCATTGGGGGTCCTTCCAGTCTTCTTGCCTCGATGATCGGCAGTGAGCGTTGTCCTGGCAGAGAGCGTACGTCGAGAACGGGCTCTCCGGGTCCTGACTGGTGGTCGAGAGTCCGCTGTCGCCGCGCTTGTGCCGGTCGTCATTGCCCCCGGAAGCCATCGAGGAAGTTGGACGTGCCTGCCGGAACGGGCTCCCGCAAGTGTTGTGACTACTGTGCCTTAAGTGTCTACCGTTAACTTATGAGTTTGGGGAACGGAGAGCTTCCCAGCCCGCAGTCGCGAGTCGAGTATGTGGGGCCCATCGAGACGAACGTTGTCGTCGTCGACGGTTGGCGCGTGCCGTTCCTCGAGGCACACTCGCTCCCTGGCGGAGAGGTGCGGCTTGTACTCGACCGACGCTACGGGCTGGAGCTCACCGTGGCCGAGGCGGAACGAGTCGTTCCGTTCCTTGCCGACGCAATCGCTGTCGGGCTCGGGTTTGCTTCACACCCTCGGGTGGACCTAGACCCTGTGCCCCAAGGTCCCTACCGGAGAGTGCACCGAGTGGATACGTCACACGATTCCGCCGGCTGACCTCAGCGCTTCTTACGGGGTGAAGCGACATGCCCGGAGGTTCTCCAGGTTGTTGTCCTCGACGCTGTCCGGTGAAGACCGGATGATCCGGCGTCCGCAGCGACCGCAGCTCACAACGATCACGGATGCCGCCTTCCCTGTGGCGGGGGACATCGTGTAGAACTCGTGGGTGCCGCTGTCGATCGCGCGGATCACGTCAGAAACCGTCCAGCGCGAGTCAGCTTTGTTCGGGTTGTCACCCGTACCGACCGCCACGATGTGCTCGTGGGCGTTGGCAGGTGCGTGCTCCACGCAGACGACCCTCAGACGACTACGGGTCACCATATGCTGTCACCTCCTTTCTCCAGCCCCGCCTATCCTCGGGGCCCCACTTTGACAAGGACCCTACATCCCGACACCGACGCTCTCCAATTCTGCCGAGCGTCCCGTTGAGTGCAGAATTGGGATGGTCTCCGAGTCCATCCCAGAATCGTACTGGTCTCCGCTACGGAGCGCTCAGAGCGAACTCTGCTCCGCGCTGAAGCGTGGTCAGTCATCACCAAGGCGTCTCCCAGCCGTGGGGCCGATGTCGATCACCGCCGGACGGACGTCAGCCTGAGTCGAACACGGGCTACGACTCTTCTCGGTTTTTTTTGATCTCTGATGATAGAGCGCCCAAGATAACGCCCACGGCTCCGCTGAGAACCAGCAATGTTCCCAGGACGGCTAGCCCATCGGCAACGCGAAGTATGTTCGTATCTGTGAGCTGCGTACGGAGCGTGACCACGTCGAACGCGGCCGCGAGCGCCGCGGGTCGGGGTCTCGGAGACTGCAACACAGCGACGGTTGCGAGCATCACGACAAGTTCAGCGAGGTTCACGACCTCCAACGCCAGCGCCCGCCGTGGATCCTCAAAGCGAAGGGCAGCTCGCTCCAAGAGCAGTCTCATGTGGAAGAGGAAGAGGTGAGCAAATCGAACGCTTAGTATCGCCAGAGCGGGGTACAGAATAGCTGTGCTTGGTGGCCGAAGACGATCGACACCTGTGACAATGAACAACGCCACAAGAAGAAGGAGCCAGAGGGTCGCGTACCAGCCGGATCCCACCCGCATCCTTGCGCACGCGAGAGGGTTCCACCGCCCATCGTGAGACCAATCGAGAACTTTGATCAGAGGACCAAGCGCCCACCCTTTTTCCCGAGAGTGCCTCGAAGGCGTGTTCTCGGGGCGGCTAGGAGTCATCCGCGTTTGCGGTCGGGGAGCTCCACTCACGTCGGACGTCTGTTGCCGAGGCCTGAGTGGCGGCATTGGCCATCGCGTCGCAGCAGTCGAGGATCAGGTCTTTCGTGCGGTAGGTGTCGTGGGTGGCTTCGTCTTTGCGGCGGACTATGGGGAAGGTGTCCATGATGTAGTCTACTTCGTCGCGGGTGAGGTTGTAGAGGTGGAAGAAGCAGGCGTCGAGCTCGGCGCGGAGGTCGGTGCGGCGGGTGGGGTCCCAGGGGAAGGGGGGGCCGGAGTGGCCCAGGTCGCGGGCGAAGGGGGTCATGTCGTGGGACGTGTACACGAGTTCCAAGACGCGTTCGGCGATCCAGTCGGACAGGGTTTGGGCGGGCTCCCAGGGGCAGGGGGCCTCGAAGGTATCCGGGGGGAGAACAGGGAGCTGCTCGAAGATGAAGAAGTTCAACGTCGTGCCGCCGATCTTCTGGCGGGATGCATAGTCGAGAGCGAACGAGGAGAGGGTGGCCAAGAGGCAGTGGGCAGGGCCCCTGGCGGGGAGGATGAGTGGGTACTTGTTGCCGACGGCGGTTCTTGGGATCGCGGAGGCGATGACGGTTCTGCGGTTCGTGTTCACGTTCGTGATGTCACGCCAGCCGAGGAGCCAGTCGCTGTCCCAGCGGTTGCGTAGGCGATCGTCGACCTCGCGGGCGGGGACCCAGTACCGCGGGAGCGGAGCATATGTGGGGTCACGGTGTTGGTCCTCAGTGGCCGGAGGAGCGTATGCCTTGACTCGATATCTGGCTTCCTCCGTGGTTCCCGCGAAAGTGTTGTAGCGGTGGTCGTAGTGGTGGATCATCTTCGCCTCGTACAGCGGTAGCCAGCGCTCGTCCCCTCGTGCGAAGGCGTTGCCGCCGAGGGTGTAGCCGTCGCACTCGAGCTCGTCGCGGTTGCGGAACAGGTGCGAGTCGCTGGTCATGTTGAACAGGCCCTGCATGAAGCTGATGCCCCACGGGTTGCCGTCCTCGCCCTTCGATTCGTCGATGAGGACACCGGCGCGGCGGTAGATCTTCTTCGTGATCTCGGCGTCGCGTTCGGTGCGGAAGATCGGGCACGTGCGGGTATTGGGGTTGAGCAGCTCGAAGTCGTCGGGGGTGAGCACGAAACGGCGTTCGGGGTCGATGAGGTCGGCGGTCGAGTGGGCGAAGAACACGAACTCAGCCCCCGAGGTTGCGGGGGCGCCGTATCCGGTGAGGGTGAGAAGGCAGAACTTCTGCGGAGGCGCGACCTCAGGGAAAAGGCGCTCCCGGTTCTCGAAGTCGTACAGGCTCACGATCGAGCGGTGCTCGACGAGATCCTGGAAGAAGAACTTCGTCGTGTCGTCGGTGGCGATACCCGAGGGAAGTACGGCCCCCGCGCGTCCGGTCGGTGAGATGCCGTGGCGCATCGCTTCGGCGAACACGGCGTATAGGTTGATGCGGCCCTGCCCGCAGAGTGGATACCGCCCGGAGGATCGTAGGAAATGGCTCTCTGCGTCGGCGTCTCGCAGTGCAGCCTGGTACGCCTCGTGAAGGGTAGGCTCTTCGGTCCTGAGCGCATCGATCATGCGCTTCCGCTTCGCCCCGGCAGCGGCGGCGATGTTCGGGCTGCGGGTTGCGAAGAACTGTCGCTCTTCGAGCTGGACCTTCTCCCAAGGTGGGTTGCCGCAGACGAGGTCGAAGCCGCCGCGCCAGCTCGTCCCCGGGTGCGGGTCGCCGGCGCCGCTCAGGCGAAAGACGTCGGGGAAGGCGAGGTGCCAGTGGAGGAACCGGTACCGTTCGGCCGCCTCCTCGATCACGTGGCGGACTTCGGAGGCGACCCGGTCCGGGCCCCCGCGGAGGCGGTCCACGGTGTCCTGGGTGACCGCGGGCTCGCCCTTGCGCTTGGGGACCACGAAGGCGGCGCACCAGGCGTCGGCCACCAGCTTCGCGTGGGCGGCTTCCGCTCCCTCGACGAGCTTGCGCCAGCGTTCCTCCTTGGCGCGGACGCCGTCCACGTCGGAGTCATCGATCTCGTCGATGCGTTCGATCTCGGCGGCCAGCGGGTCGGCGAGGTCGGCGGCGGAGGCGTGCAGGTCCAGGGTGGCCTGTCCGCCTCGCTCGCCCTTGTTGCGCTTCTTCAGTTCCGAGACAACCGACTTCTCGTCGCCCGTCAGGGCCTTGAAGGCGTCGTCGGGGATGCCGGCGTCGAGCAGGCGCGGGGTCGTGCCGAGGAGCGAGTTCCCGCAGGCGATGCGGTGGTCGAGAAAGGACAGCGGCTTGCCTGGCTCGAGGGCCTCCAGCCACAGCGAGACCTTGCACAGCTCGACGGCCATCTCGTTGACGTCGATGCCGTAGATGCAGCGGCCGATGACGTCGCGCAGGGCCCGGACGGTCTCGTCCGGGGACGGCTCGCCCTCGCCCGTCCGCACTGTGGCCACGCGCTTCGCGATCCGGTTCGCCGCGGCGATGAGGAAGTGGCCCGAGCCGCAGGCCGGGTCGCAGACCTTGAGAGACAGGAGCGCCTCCTCGGGGTCGTCCGCCTTCTGGGCTTCGTCGAGGAGCGGATCGAGCGCGGAATTCATCAGCTCGGTGATGAGGCTCGTCGGCGTGTAGTAGGAGCCCGTCACCTTCCGTTCGTGGCCGGGGGCCGTGTCGAGGGTGAGCCGGTGGCCGGCCACGTCCACGTTCGGGTGCAGCTCCAACAGCGACTCGTAGACACTCCCCAGCTCCTCGGCCCCCAGGTTCCGGAAGTCGATCGGACGCTGCACCTTCGCGTCCGGCACGAACGCCAGCGCCCGCACCGCCTCCAACAGATACGCGTTCTGGACCTCGCAGCCGTCCAGGTGCTCGATCGCCTGCGGCGACCACAGGAAGCTTCCCAACGCCGGCAATGCCAGCTCCGGGCACCCGTCCCGCCACAGCTTCTCCTGCACCAGACGCAACCCCTGCCACAGATCCCCGTGCTTGCTTCCGGCATGCGAGGCCGCCAGACGACGCAGCCGCGCCGTCGAGTAGAACCGCTCGTAGCGTTCCCGCGGCTCCGGCTTCGTGTCCCCCAACGGCAGCAGCAGCGCGTCCCGGTCCTCGGCCACGAACAGGAACAGCAGCCGGTAGACCAGGCGCAGCAGCTCCCGGTAGTAGTCCTGGCGGTCCAACGCCCCCGAACGCAGTGCCTCCCGCAGCTCGTTGTTCGCCGGATGCAACACGAACCCCGTCCCCAACCGTCCGATCGCCCGCTCCACACCGTCCCGCAGCCGCTCCAGCGCCCGCGTCCCCTCCCGCTGCGCCTGCTCCACCCACCGCTCCAGCCAGCAGGCCTGCGGACGCTCCCCCTCTACCCGCGACTGGTGACACAGCAGCCACAGCAGCACAAAGTCGGAGTAGACCTCCCCGTCCATCATCGACTCGAGGTCGAACTCCACGTACGCCTGCCGCGTCATGGCCAGGTTGTCCCGCAACACCCGCAGCACCCGACCGTTCGACACGAACGCCCACAAATGCTCGTCCGTCCGGTTCAACAGCTCCTGCACCATCGAATGCGGCGCCCGCCGGGCCGCCCCGGCCGCCCCAGGCGTCTGCGTGTCCAGATCGATCTCCCACCCCAGCAGATGGATCGGCACCGAGCCCCACCGATGGGAGACCGGGTAGTTCTCGCCGCCGGCCTCCAGCGCCTTCGTCGTCTGTAGCCGCCCGAACCCCAACTCCTGGAACAGGATCAGCAGCCACCGCTCCCGCGTCTCGGACGTCCCAGTCAGATCCTTCGAGCGGAACCCCGCCCAGGCCCCCACCAGCCGGTTCCACGACCGCGACACCGCCTCCCGGACCGTCTCACCCTTCGCAAGGTGGTAGTCGTCCGGACGCATCCCCTCCGCATCAAGGTTCGCCACCCGCTCCAGGAAATCCGCCGGCAGCAGTCCTCCATAGGTCTGGACGGTCGTGAAGGCGTTGCGTGGGGCGCGCACGCTAGCCAGCCTCCGCGGGCAGGAGCACGTAGATGCCGAGGACATCGGGCGGGACGTGCGGCTCGGCCCGGAACCGCACACCCTTGCGGCGGGCGGCCTCCCGGACGCGCTGGTGCTGGTCGAGAAGCTCGTCACGGAGCCTGCGCGCCTCGTCGTCGAGGTGGGGGCGGAGAGCCTCCCAGCCCTCGGTCACCTTCTGGACGAAGCCGGCGGCCTGGTCGGGGCCGATGTTGGCGTCGGGGGTGAGGGCGAGGAGCGTGTCGGCCGAGTCCGGAGGCAGCCACTCGGCGCTGGTCGGGCTGCCGCGGAAGGCCAGGACACGGGCGTCTTCCGCCACCTGCGAGCGCTCCTGGTCACCCTCGACGGTGGTGAGGGTGAACCGGAAGCGTACGAGCAGCAGCGTCGTCCGCGTGTCAACGCCGGTCGTCCGGACGGCGCCGCAACGGGCGGCGATCCCGTCCGTCAAGGAGTCGAGAGCGGTGTCGAGGGTGTGCTGGGCCAGGTGCTCGACCACCGGGTGGGTGCGGGACAGGTACATCTGGCCCTCGGCTACCGGGAGCGCGAAGCGGGCCGTGAGATCGGCGAGTCCGCCGAGGGCATCGCGGACGGTCGGAAGAGTCTCGCTCAGGTCGATGCGTACGGCGTCGTCTTCGTCGGCGGCCACGCCGCCGAGTGCCTGCACGGCCTCTCGGACGAAGCGCTCGACGTCCTCGTCGCGCCCGAGGGCTTGGCGCATCGCCTCGAGCTCCTGGGCCACCTCTTCGGGGTTCAGGGATTCTTGGGCGAAGACCGTCCGGGAGCGCTTTTCGCGCTCGGCGGCGTCGTCCCACTCACCGAAGAGCTCGAGCTTCGTGCCGGCCACGACCTCGTCGAACTGGAGTTGCTCGGCATCGGCGCCCCGGAGCAGCAGGCCCTCCATGATGGCCTCCACGAGCCGGTCGCTCTCGGCCGGGACGGGGACGGAGATCCCCAGTGAGGTGCGGATGGCTTCGTGCTTGCGCAGGAGCACGTCGAGGACGATGCCGTCGATCTTGTTGTCGACGCCGTAGTAGGTGACGGTGCGGACGACCGGCTTCTGCTGCCCGTAGCGGTCGGCCCGGCCCTCGCGCTGCTCGTGGCGGGTGGGGTTCCAGGACAGGTCGTAGTGGACGACGGCGTCGAAGTGCTCCTGGAGGTTGATGCCCTCCGACAGGCAATCGGTGCAGACGAGGACGCGCGAGCCTTCGACGGCACCGAGCTCGCCGATGCGGGCCTCCCGTTCGGCCGGGGGCAGAGTGCCGGTGACGGCAGCGACCGTAACGCGCTTGCCCAGTGCCACGCGCAGATGCTCGGCCACGTACTCGGCCGTCGGGATGAACCGGCAGAACAGAATCGGGTTGTAGCCATCCTTGATGAGCGCCTTCACCATCTTGATGCCCTGAGCGAGCTTCTGGTCGTGCTCCGGCCCGGCCAGCTTGTCGGCCTCCCGGGCGTAGTCCTGAAGGCGGCGCTTGAGGGCGCTGTCGGCGTCGTCGGTCTCGGTGCCGTGGGGGACGTCGGAGGCCTCGGCCGAGTCATCCTCGACGAGATCGAGGACCGTGCGGCGTCCGACCTCGTCGGCTTCGTCCGCGGTCTCGGTGTCGGCGCTGGCTGCCCGGTTGCGCAGCGTCATCGCAGCGGCAGCCGGACTGGAGGCCATCGAGCGCAGGAGCGACAGCATCGACCACCAGCGGACGCGCTCCCGGCGGCGGTCGCCGAGCTCTGCGGTCACCGTCTCCCGGGCGAAGGCGAGCACCTTGTCGAAGAGCTTCCGGTAAGGCTCGCTGAGCCGGTACGAGGCCTCGGCGGTCTGCCGGTCGGGGAAGGGTGTGTCTTCGTCGAGGTAGTCGCGGATGTTCTTTCGCCTGCGTTGTACGAAGTGCTGAGCCAGCTCCTGGCGTTGCTTCTTCCGCTCCGGCGGTGTGAGGTCGTCGGGGAGATCCTCGAATCGGTCGTCGAGAAGGCCGAGCAGGGCCCGGAAGGCTTCCTCCTTGCCTGAGTGCGGCGTCGCGGTGACGAGGAGGAGGTGCCTTGTTGCGTCGTCGGCGAGCCCCTTGAGGAGCTCGTGGCGCTGGTGGCGGGCGCGTCCGGCTCCCGTGGACTCCACGCAGGTGTGGGCCTCGTCCACGATGACGAGCTCGGGGCAGGCACGGAGGAACTCGTGGCGCCGGCGGTCGGACTTGATGAAGTCGGTGGACACAACGGTGAACGGATAGATCTCGAAGAGCGAGTCGCGGGGGCCGACGCGGCGCTCGAGCCGCTTCACCGTCGACGGCAGGACCAGCTCGGCCTCCAGGTGGAACTTGTCGCGCATCTCCCGCTGCCACTGCTCGGCGAGCTGCGGCGAGCACAGGACGGCCAGCCGCTGGACGTCGCCCTGGTCGAGCATCTCGCGCGCGATCAGCAGCGCCTCGATGGTCTTGCCGACGCCGACGTCGTCGGCGATCAGGAGCCGGACGGGGTCGAGCTTGAGGGCCATGAGCAGGGGGACGAGCTGGTAGGGGCGCGGGGTGACGGCGACGCGTCCGGCGGACCTGAACGGTCCGGCGGACGACCGGAAGCCGAGCCGCAGCGCGTCGCGGAGGAGGCGTCCAGAGCGGAAGTCGCCGCCGTCGGAGGGATCGGGGAGCGGGAAGGAGGCCGGGCCGACCTGTTCGAGCTGCGTGAGGATGCCGGTCTCCTCGTCCTCGGTGCCACCGAGGGGGCGGACCATGACGAGGTCATCGTTGGTACCCGGGAGCACGACCCATTCGCGGCCACGGGCGCGCACGAGGGAGCCGGGGGCGAAGGTGGTCATCGCACTTCCCCGAAGACCGACGGGTACTTGCGGATGACGTCCAGCCAGCGGTCGCGCTCGTCGTAGCGGAAGCGGATCGGGGTGTAGCCGGCGTCCTCCAGACGGTCGTCGGCCTCCTTGTCCTTCGTGCGCTGGCGATCGGAGTCGTGGTCCGGGCCGTCGATGAAGATCGCGGTCTGGCTGCCCTGGTAGAGGAAGTCCGGTCTCACCGAGCACGGCTCGACGAGCTTCTGGGCGTGCGTGGGGAGATGCAGGTCGTGACGCTGCAGGAGGTCCAGCCACTCTCGCTCGAGGCCGGAGTCGCAAGCGCGCTTGAGCAGCTCGAGATGCTCGGCCCTCGGAACCTCGCTCGGGCCGACCGTCACAGACGCATCCCGCAAGGTCATGAGCAGGTCACGGACGGCCTGGCGGTCGAGGAGCTCGTGGTCGCGCTGATTGCGGTAGCTCATCAGGCAGTCGTAGCACGCGGCCTCGCACTCGTAGCGCGCGCCGGGCACACCCCGGCGATCCTCCCCGGTGTCGGGATCGAAATGGCAGATGTCGAGGGCTTGCCGGGCGACCCTCCCCAAGGCGTCACGCTCGCGGACGAGACGTCGCAGGACACCCGCACCGCCTTCCGCCGACTCGTAGAGGAGGAACGCTCGTCGTTCCTTCTCCGTCGGGAGCGGGTCGACGGCGAGCTCTCCGTCTTCCAGTTGGAACTCAGCTTGGATCGCTGTCTTGAGGGCAGCCCCCAGGCTCGCGTGGACCTTCGCGTCGAGGCGTTCGCCCGGCTCGAAGATCAGGCAGTTTCGGCGGTCCTCGACATAGGGGATAACACGGGCCATCCGCTTCTCGTCCTTCATCTCCGGGAGCGCGTCGTCGCCCTGCTGCAGCGCCTGCTCGGTGAGCCATCGCCCGCTCTCCAGGTCGAGCGCGAAGCCGTAGCGGTGGTCGTCGGACCGACGACGCCAGCCGAGGTTCATCCGCCAGATCGTGGCGGCGTCGCCGTAGACGAGCTCGGCCAGGTCGTCTCCGTCTTCCGTCTGCACGGAGGCGCGTTCTCGGCCCGGACGATCACCGTGGGTCGCGAACTGGATTCCCGTCCGCAGCTCGAACCCGACCCGGTGTCGCTCCTCCTCGTCGGAGTTGATGCGTTCGCGGCGCCTGGTGACCACGTTCTGCATCCTGAAGAGGTTCGTGAACGGGGCGTCGAGCTGCTTGCCGCAGTGCTCGCAGACGTCCGGGCCGGCGTTGCCCTGGTAGTCATGGATGTAGCCGCAGCTCGTGCATTGCTTCGCGCTGCGCAACGGCAGGTCGAACTCGTCCTCGGCCCGGCGGGTGGGAAGCTGGACGCGCTGGATCTGGTACCGCGACCCCTCGTGGTACACGAGGGCGCCGGGACCGAACTCGGAGACGGCGAGGAACCGTGCGCGCTGGAGGTATTCATCGAAACCTTGCTTGCCGCGTCGGCCCGGGATGTAGGCAGAGAGGGGAAGCCGCGGGAAGTTGTATCCGGGCAGGAACCCTTCGCTGGCGAGGTAGCGATACGGATAGAAGTCGGACTCGCCGCGCTCGCTCGAGGCCGCCGTGAGGAGGTCGAGCTGGGATTCGGCCTCCCGTCGCAAGCGCCGGGCCCGGTCCCGCTCCCGGTGACCGGCGTTGTGATCGACGGCGATCTGGTTGTACGTGTCCTGCTGCGCCTTGGCTGCCCGGTGAAGATCCCGCCAGCGGTCGCAGGCCTCGTCGAATCGCTTGAGGACGTGAGTGAAGACCTCATCCAGCCAGCCGCTCGTATACCAGTGCGCTCCGTCGAGGTCTTCGTCCACCGAGTCGAGCAGTCGGGCGGCGCCTTCGCGTGCACGTTCGAGGGCGTCACGGGCCTCGACCTTGGCCAAAACCTCGTCCTGGATCGGGTAGCCGTCCTTGGACAGGTCGAGGATGTCGTTCATCGAGCGGCCGAGAGCTTGGCCGGTCTCGGCCAGCCAGATCGCATGGACGTGCTCGCGGATCAGATCCTCGTTCGCCATGTCGAGGCGGGGGGGTGCGACGGCACCGAAGACCATGTCCTGCGAGCGGCGGAAGAAATACTGGTCGTGGGGACTACCCACGGCGCAGTACGTCGTCACGATCGCCGGCTGTCCTTGCCGTCCGGCTCGTCCGGATCGCTGGGCGTAGTTGGCCGGGGTCGGGGGAACGTTGCGGAGGTGCACGGCGTTCAGTTCCGCGATATCGATCCCGAGCTCCATCGTCGGGGAGCAATAGAGGATGGGAAGGGTCGCCTCCCGGAACGCGTCCTCGCGCTCGATCCGGACGTCCGGCTGCACCTGCGCCGTGTGTTCTCGGGCTCTGAGACCCGAGAGCTCCGACGCCACCCGTTTGTAGTAGTCGACGAAGAATGGGTTGGCACGACCGCCGGTCTCGGCGCGGTCGGGGGTGCGGAGCGGATCGTAGAAGGGGGCCGTGCCCTCGCCTGACGTCCAGCGCATGCCGCCGGCGACCACCTGGTAGCCGGGAACCTGTTCGGTGTCCTTCGGCTCGTCCACGATCTGGACGAGCCCGGCGATCCGGAGCCGCTCAAGGAGGTCGGCGATGATCTGGGCGGTGTCCTCGAGCCCGAACCGTCCGGAGAGGTGCGGGAAGGTCTTGCTGCGCCGTAGCCACCGGCCGAACGAGCCGCGCGGCGAGAGGAAGTAGTTTTCGCGCCAGTCGCCCTTGCGCCGCGAGCGCGGGAAGACGATCGCGTTGCGCAGCAGCTCCTCGTTCTCGTCGATGGCCCACTCGTTGTTGAGCTGCTGGCTGGATCGTTCCTTGAGCTGCTCCTGGTACTGGGAGTCGAGCCACTTGACGTTGATGGCCAGGTTGCGACGCAGGTCGTCGAGGAGCACGCGGGCAACCCGCTCTCGCACGCTCGGTTCTGCGTCGGCGACGGCAACGTGCGTGCCGCGCCATTCCTCCTCGGCAGCAGCGAGCTCGTCGAGAGCCTCGTAGGAGATCTGGAGGAGCCCGACCTGTTCGAGGTTGGGCATCGTGACACGCCACCCGCGCTTGAGGTCCTGGAAGAGCCGGTAGGCGATGACCTCTCTGAGAGACTCCTCGGTTCGGCGCTTGGCCGCGAACTTCACGTCCGGGTCGGCGGCGTACTCGTGGAAGGGAAGCGCGAGCGCGTCGAACACCTTCAGCGGGAGTTCCTCGTGTCCGATACCGCGCTCTCCGGCCTCGGTGGCTGCGCGGTGCAGCGCTCCTCTCAGGAGTCCGACGTCGACGAAGTCGTTGAAGTGACCGGCCTGCAGGGATGCGTCCTGGCGGTTGTCGGTGAAGCTCAAGAGCTTCCGCGCCTTCTCGCGGAGGGTCTCGTCGCTGCGTAGACCCCGGATGAGTCCGAGAGTGACGATGCTGGTGGCGGAGCTCCGTCCCTCGGTGGAGAGCTTGGCGATCTTCGTGTAGTCCGATCGGATCCTGGGGTCGTAGGAGGTCTTGCACCTGAGGCAAAACCGGAAGGGGGCCGGGACCCACAGCATCTCGAGTCCCCCGGGGTCCTCGGTACCGCCGGCGTTCACATGGATGAGGGTGGGCATGTCCTTGAGGCGGTCGCGGTCGATGCGCACACGACCGTCTTCCTCGATCAACCACGACTCAGGGAGCTGCCTTTTGATCTCGTCGTCCTCCGCGGGCCACGGCTCGTCCGTGTCGATGTAGAGGAATCCGGCCTGCTGACCCTTCTCGTTGTTCGGGCCGAGGTCGCCGAAGTCACGGCGGTCGAACTTGCCGCTCGAGTGGCGGATGACCGTGTAGTACTCCTGCCCGCACTCGCGACAGAAGGCAAGGGGGAAGAGCAGCTTGTGGCGATCGGTCGGGCAGTACACCTGTCCTTCGGTCGAGAGGTAGCGCTCGTCCTCGGTCTCGAGCGTGGCGTAGACGGTGTCTCCCTTGGAGAGGAACTGGTGGAGGCGGAAGGCGAAGGTCGGGGCTTGCGCGTCGGTGGCGTCGGCCGACTGTGCCTGCCAGCCCGCGTAGAGGGTCTTCTTGATCGCCTGCGCGCAGGTGGTCTTGGGTTCGCCGGTGAGCTCGGCGAGAGATTTCGCGGCCCCTTGGGGGCCGCCGATCATCGCCGGCTTCCGTCGGACGAGTAGCCCGGTCTCGGCGGAGCGTTCGAGACCGAACTCGGATTCGATCCAGCTCGCGAGTGGATCGTCGAGGAACGCGTCGCGGTCGGTCGGTGGCTCTTGGGTGACGCGGGCCTTGAGTCGGTTCTTGTGCGCGGCGTCATCGAGGTCGTACTCCGTGGTCGCGCGTCTGAGGGTCTCGCCGACGACGGCTTCGGGCTTCACCTCGGCGCCGAACAGACGTGATGCGACGGACGCGACCTCGGCCCGCTGCTCGTCTTCCGATCCACCTCCGGCGAGCGTCGCGGATGTGCCGACGCACTGGAGGTCGGGGGCCCGGCAGGCGTCACGGACACGCCGGACGAGCATGGCGACGTCGGAGCCTTGGCGGCCGCGGTAGGTGTGGAGCTCATCGAGGACGAGGAACCTCAGCTGCCCGCTCGCCGAGCGCACGAGCTTCTTGCGCTCGCGGGGGCGGGTGAGGATCAGTTCGAGCATCACGTAGTTGGTGAGGAGGATGTCCGGGGGGTCGGTGAGGATCGACTCCTTCTGGTCGTCCGATTCCTGTCCCGTGTAGCGGGCGTAGGTGACGGGCCCGCGACCTTCGGGGTAGCCGAACTTCAAGAACTTCTCGAGCTCGCCGGCCTGGCTGTTGGCCAGGGCGTTCATGGGATAGACGATGATCGCCTTGATGCCGTTGCCCGACCCTTGGCGCAGGACCCGATCGACGATCGGGACAATGTAGGCGAGCGACTTCCCGGATCCGGTGCCCGTCGTCAGGACATAGTTGTTGTCCTGGTGGGCGATCTTGATGGCCTCGCTCTGGTGGCGATGGAAGCGGAGTGGGCGCCCTTCGTCGTTCGGCGACCGTTTGATCGCGAAGATCCTCCGGCACTCGTCGTGGAGCACACCTTGGTCGACGAGCTCGTCGGTCGAGTCCCCAGCCTCGAACATCGGATTGAGCTGGATCCACGGATCGGGCCACAAGAGGCCCTGCTCGATTGCAGCCTCGACCTCTTCACCGATGCGCTTGTCTTCGATGTCGACGAAGGACCGGGTGAAAGCCGAGTACTCGGCGATCAGGCGTTCATGGAGCCGAAAGACATCCATGCGTCAGACAGCCACCCCCTGAAGGCGCGGGGCGGCCCCGTCGGCCTCCGCTGTCATGCCCCACCCCAACTCGACTACCTAAGCGTCGATGATACCGACAGAGCGGGGGATCCACCACTTATCGGTGAGAGTAAGACCTGACAACAGGCCGCTACGCCCAATCGGCCACTATCCGCTGAGGTCGATTTCCTCCAGGGCGAAATCTGCCCGGTAACACATCCAAGTGATGGGGTAATCTGCGCTCACCGACGCGAGCGCAGCTTTGATGGTTTCGTCCGCTGTTGCCGTGACCACGATGCCGCGGACACCGTTTCCTCCGGCCCTCGACCTGAAGTGGTCCATGTAACTCATGATCTGGGTGAGCATGCCGTCCCCCGGCTTGCCATGCTTGATCTCGATGAGAACTGCGTCCTGTGTGCGCATGTCCTGGCAATACAGATCGACGGCCCTCCCAGAGGGCAGAACATACTGCGGGCGCACGAGCCTGAGGTTGCGGAATTCCTCAATGAGATCAAAGTTTTTCACCAAGAACTCTTGAAAGTCCGCTTCCTTCTTGAAGAGGGAGAACCGCGCCTCGACATCCGCACGGCGGTCAAACATGATCCACTCCTCAAGCGGCAGCCGACGGTCTACCATAGGAGGGTGAGTAAATATGCCCTTCTGTCTCAGGGCATCGTCGATGATCGTGACGTTGCTTCGACTCCGGCGCTCGTACCCGCATTCTCCAAGGACGGTCTTCAGTCTCTTTCGGATTGTGCTACGGGCCGATCCCTTGCCCGACTCTCGCCCGCGAAGGCTTTGATCGACCCGTGTCACGAATGCCTCGATGCGCTCCTCAACCGTCTTCGTGCGACCCACCCGAACCCCTCCCCCCAAAGACCCCAGAATTCACGCTAGGCAAGCGCAACCTATATGTACTTGGTTCGCGGACTCTGGGCAATGCTCAGCTTCGTGCCCGGGCAGGTGGAACTCGGTTCGCAGGTTCGCGCGACGCCCCGACTTGGCACGAATGGTGCTCTCGGGGGAGGGTAGGCTCCACGATGAACGCGTTCGTCGGGGTGACGGATCGGGACTGGTTCACCTCCCTCGCCCAGATCCCTGACCTTGATGAGGTCAACTTCTGGCAGCCGAGCCCGAGCGGACGCTTTCGAGCCCTGCTGCAGGGCGAGCCCTTCCTCTTCAAACTCCACTACCCCGAGCACTTCATCGTCGGCGGGGGATTCTTTGCGCACTACAGCGTTCTGCCGGTGAGCCTCGCCTGGGAGACGTTCGGGCGAAGGAACGGCGCCTTCAGCCTCCAGGACATGCGACGCCGCATCGAGAAGTACCGGCGCACCGCCACCCCCGCCGACGAATACCAGGTCGGGTGCATCATTCTCGAGCAACCGTTCTTCCTCGACCGCGATCTCTGGATCGAGCCCCCGGTCAGCTTCCAGCGCAACATCGTCCGCGGGAAGACCTACGACGCGGCGTCCTTCGAGGGACGCAAGCTGTGGGAGGAGGTTGAGCTCCGGCTCATGTCGAGCCGCCCCGAAGAATGGCAGGAGATGGCAGCCATCGGCGCCCTCGCGATGGTCCGGAGGCGGCTCGGCCAGGGCGCCTTCCGCATACTCGTGACCGACACCTACGAGCGGCGCTGCGCTGTCACTGGCGAGAAGGTACTCCCGGTTCTCGAGGCCGCCCACATCAAACCCGTCACCGAGGGCGGCTTCCACCGCATCGACAACGGGCTGCTCCTCAGATCGGATGTCCATCGGCTCTTCGACCGCGGCTACGTCACCATCCGTCCCGATTACCGTCTCGAGGTCAGTTCGCGGCTGCACACAGACTTCGCCAACGGCGAGTACTACCAGCGCATGGCCGGCCAGGAGATCTGGACACCGAAGCGGCCGGACGATCAGCCCAGCCGCGAATTCCTCGAATGGCACTCCGACACGGTCTTCCGGGCGTCGTAGGGGCTATCCCCATGCAGCTCGAAGCTTGGCCTGCAGAAGCCGGCAACCGCCCCGCGAAGAACGGTCAGGCGTCTTCCTCGTCCAGGCCGAGGGCTGAGGTAACGATCTCTATCGTGCGCTCGTCGCGCAGTTTGCAAACGGTGACTTGTGAGGCGAACAGTCCTTGTTCGGTCACGGGATCGGTCGCCGGTCTCTGGGCGAGCCACCGAACCGGAACAGCGAATTCCGTCATCTCGTCATCGTCGGACATCGCTCGTGTGCGCATGATGTCGCTGATTTCGGGCTGGTCCATCACCTTGATGGTGGTGCCGTCGCGTTCGACTTGGAGATCTCGAAGCAGCAGCATCTCGCCGATGACCTCCCCTACCCCGACGTAGCCGGCGCCGCCCACGTACGCGAACACCCGCTTGCCTGGCGTGAGATTTCGAAGCGGCTTCGAGTACCAGCCTCCACCACCGGCACCAACGAAGCCATACTTTCGGCCAGCCTCCCAGCGATGCGTCCCCTGTTCGAGATTGCCCAGGACGACGTAGAAGTCACGGCCGTTCCAAGGCCGGACCTTCCTACTGGTGCCTCGGGGGCGGGCCGAGCGGGTCTCCGCCTCCTCAGGCGGGATCAGCCACGTCCTCGCAAGGTACTCCGAGGTACCGTCGACGAAATGGCGGAAGAAGACGGCGTTCACGGGCACGCTGAAGCGTTCGGCGAGGTAGGACACGATGCGGTCGGAAGCCGAATCCAGTTCGGAAGCCACGATGGTCAGTTGCTGGTCGGAGTTGAAGACGTCCGGCAGGGCACCACCGAACCGGCCCACGAACGCGTCATCGAAGCCGGCACCGTCGTTGTGCTCCGCATACAGGGCGGTGACCGCTTCCAGGTCGAGATCCTGTACCCACGAACCGTAGTCGAGTATCTGCGCCACGACATCCCGCGGAGTTCGGTCGCGCTTCAGCTCCAGGACGTGGATCCGTCCCTCGACATCGGTTGCCAGCACATCGATGTTGCCTCCGAAGGAGGTACGGACCTGACGTCCGATGACGAGTAAGTCCATGCCGGTGAGCGAGGGATCCGCGACGATCATGTCTTCCAGGCGTCGCTCGAGGTCGAGTGACCCGAAGCTGAGCCCAACCGGTCCCGCCTCAGTTATCCGCCAGATCGCCATCTCAAGCGTCATTGAAGATCCTCTCCTTCAAGCGAGCCGGATGCTCTTCGCAGCCCGGAACGTGGCGGCACTAGGAGCCGACAGGATCGACATGGCCATCCTCCGTGACGAGCCAGACCTCGATCGAGGCGGTGTTGAGGGGTCCGGCGACACGCCTTGCAAGGTTCGTGAACGTCGGAACGTCCGGGAACGCCAACACCACCCTTGCGTCGGGACGATCGGCCCGCATGATCAGGCCGGCCAGCGTGGCGTGGCTGAAGTACGCGCGGGCCTGACTGCCCAGCGCAACCCGCTTCTGCTCGCCGATTCGGTCACCGCCGACGTACATGCGGGTCGGAAAACCCTTCACCTCTACAATCAGGTGCTCCCCGTCCCTGACAGCCTCGATGTCCACCCCGTGCTCCCGGCTCCCGGTATCCGCAACCCGCCGGATCTCCCAGCCCTCCCTGGCCAGATGCGCAACGACCGAACTCTGCACGCGCCCCTCCCATGACCACTCGTCTATCGCCTTGGGGGGCGGTGTCTCAGCCTGGACCGGTCGCGGCCTGGATCTCGCTGCCGCCTCACGAGGACGGTGCACCCGCTCGAATCGCACTCGATTCGGACCGAGCCCACGACGACTCACCCGGAAACCGGCGTCCCTCCAGTGCCGAGAGTATGCATTCTGTTCAGAGTTGGACCAGAAGGCAGGGTGATCCCTGGCCGAGCGTGGAAGAGAGCGACCGATGATCTCTTCGATGTCCTCGAGCGAATAGACCGTGTCCTCGGAGAGCTGGATGAGGTGCTTGGTAAGTCGCGGCCACATGAACAAATGATTGCCGAAAAAGAGGTCAACCGGTAGAGCGGGCTACGGCGCCTAGTAGGCAGATCAGCGGGACCGAGCCTGTAGGTACGCCTTGACCGCCTTCGTCTCACGGAGCATCAGGGTCGTCCACAGCGCTCCCATCGTGCCCACCAAGCTTGCGAGAGGGACGGTGACGAACGCCACGAACGGCAGCAGCACCGTCACGACAACGAGCATGAAGGACACCAGCGGACCGAGCGTCCACACGACGGGGGCCGAGAACACGAGCAGAGAGAGTAGGACCCAATTCGGAGACACACCCCCTGCTCGATCGCTCATCGCCGTGCTCGATGTCTGCATGGTGTGGGACATGCTACTCGGTCACCCGGACAGCCCTGCAGTCGACCTGAACGCGCTGTTTCATCGAGGGATATCGGTGGTCCCTGGTCCGGCGTCACCATGCGGCAGTAGGTTTGGGGCCCACTCGATAGACAAGAGGGGATGGGGAGATGGAGATCCGGGTCGCGGGGAAGTCGTTCGACGTCGATGAGTGCCGTGAAGTTGTAGGCGGGTACTGCTTCGGAAGCCAGGTCGCTGCATGGTCACCGATCATCGACGAGGATCTCGGCCCGCCACCGCGCGATCTGGAAACCTTCCGGTGGGCGTACAGGAGCTACGATTGCGTCCCAGCCGATGACGGTGACCTCACTTTGCGCGACGTCGTCGTCGCCCAGGGGATCAACGCCGACCTCAATGTCCAGCGGATCGCAGCGGTGATGGCGGTGGCGGATGACGTAACCGAAGCACTCGCAGGCATCGAGCCCGATGAGAGGTTCTGGAACCTCGACGTCGCAGAAGTCGATCAGACCGGATCTGGGCTACGGGAGCAGACCTCCGCATGGCACATGTGGCGAGCATGGTGGCTGCTCATGTCCCTGAGCGGGATTAACGTCGCCATCACACACAAGATCCTTCACCACAAGCGGCCTGACATATTTCCCCTGATCGACAACGGAACACTCGCCCCCCTGACCCAGCACGGGCGAGGAGCCTGGGAGCAGACACTCGTCGATCTCCAGTCGTCCAAGGATGGCTACGAGGAACTCGAACGCTGGTTCGAGGAGCAAGCCAGGGACCGGCAGGGCGTATCTCTCGCCCGGCTTCGCATCCACGACATCCTCACGTGGTGCTCCGTGATCGGCGACTGGGACAACACCAGGGAAGCGTGGGGATCAGTGCGATGAGCAGAAGCTCGCAACCTGCTTGCCCCGCTCCCGAGATCGACGACGCCTGCCCCCTGTGCTGCGACATCTCGTACACGTGCACCTTCGCGGCCGGCTGCCTCGTGTTCTACGAGAAGAACGGACGTGTGTGGAGGCGCGTTCCCGTGCCGGAGCGCCCAGATGAGATCGAGGTCCATGGACGCGAGGCCCTGATCGTCATGCCCGGCGGGACACGGCATGTGGTCGACGGGCTGACCGGGATCATGCTCCCAGTCGGCCCCCATCAGCCCTGACCTGCCCAGGGATGTCGGTAGCTGCCGCTATGGTGATAGGAGCTTCCCCTCAGATCCTTCCCCGGGAAGGAGCTGTGTCATGGCTAAGCAGAAGAATCAGCGCCGCCTCAACCCGAAGCTGAAGGTCGTCCCGGCGAAGGTGAAGCGGCCTTCCGAACGGGCCGCAACCGTACGGAAGGCCGCCAGGAAGGTGAAGGCTCGGACGAGCATCAACTTCGTCCGGTCCATCCGCGGATAGCCTCATGGCGAGGGGCCAGCGGGCCCATCCCAGGGCCGTCTTCCCCATCGAGGAGCTGCTCGTTCCACCGTCGAACATTGTGCTAGACACGAGCGTCGTCGTGGAAGCGCTCATCCCTAGCCAGCCGCGGCACGTCACCTGCGTCCGCTTCCTCGAAAGCGTCGCGGAGGCTGGCTCGCTCGTGGTCTTCAGTCGGCTGCTCGAGCTGGAGCTTGCGGAAGCCGCTTTCGTCATCGGCCTGAAGGAGCGGCATCCCAAGAATCCCGCCAGGTACCGGTTCGACGGCCGTAGCAGGCGCCGAGCATCGGCCGTCCTTCGACAGACACGATCTGCGTGGAGCGAGTTCCTGTCGGCTGTGCGCTGGAGCTGCGTCGAGGTCGATTCGGTCGTCGATGGTGTCGAAGGGCTGATGCGAAGGTACGGCCTGGCCTCATACGACGCTGTCCACGTCGCAACCGCCCTCTACGCAGGCGTGCACCATCTCGCCACCCTCGATGCAGACTTCGCCAATGCACCCGCAGGCCTTCTCGCGCTTTACGCTGACCGGCGGGTCGTGGCCCGCTGTCGCAAGACCCGGGCACGAAAGGTTTGACTCAGAAGGGGCGGCCGCCTCCATTGCGATCCCCGCTGATGCTGGCCCCTTGAGAGAACGCCTCAACTTCGAGAGGATCCCCTTTCGACTGCCCAGCGAATCGCGCTGTTCAACGCAAGGGGATGGGGCGAGCTATCGAGAGATCATGCAACCTTGATATCTAGATACCAGGATTTGTATACTTGATACCAAGGAGAAGGAGGTGACCGATGGGCCGTGACAGCCAGTCTCCGCAGACGAAGAGCATGACCCTCAGGCTCGATGAGGATCTCGCCGAGAACCTGCAGGCGATGGCTGACGTCCAGCAGGAGTCTGTTTCAGAGGTTGTGCGCAGAGCCATCGCGGAGCACGTCGATCAGCGACGCAGGGACCCTGAGTTTCAGCGAATGCTGCGGAGGAATCTCGAGCGGCACAAGCGTCTGCTGGAACGGCTCGCGGAGAGCTGATGGTCGTCTACCTCGAGCTTGCCGACCTCCTGGCTATCGCGTCGGAGGCTCTCGAGCTCGAGGAGGTCGTCGAGCAACTCTTCCCGGACTGCACAGACGAGAACTGAGTGCAGCTCACCTCTGGGAACGGCGTCAGTACCAGATCGCCACCACTCGACCGGCAGGATCTCGCGGTGGTTCAGCGGGCAGCGTCCGGGCTTCTCCCTGCGCGATCCGGTTCGCCGTCCATGCGGTGACGGCGGCATCGAGGATGTCGTCGGCCGGAACCGCCCCGACCGGGCCGAGTTCGATCGGGATCCTGATGCCCGCGCCTTCGAGCAGTTCACGACGCGTCAACTCGCCCGTCCACGACTTCTTCGGATGGGACAAGGCCCGGCCCGCAAGCGCCGCGAACGAAACCTCCGGGTGAACCTCGTACACGCGATCCGTTGCGAGCGCGCTCACCTCCAGGATCTTGCGTCGCAGCGCGTAGCTCTGAGCCGAGATGCTTCGGCCCGTGAGCTCCAGCGAGATGGCGCGAGCCTCCGCGTAGGAGGACGCTTCAAAGACTTCGCGCGGAGCCGTGAAGAACACGCTCGACCTTCGCGCACCGATGAACTCCTTCGCCGCCACGTCAGCACCTCGATATTCCCGGCCTTCCTGGAGCCCGATCGGAATGTCCACACCGACGATGGCTGGGCTCGGATACACCTCGAGAGCTTCCGCGAAGTCCCTGAACACGTGTGCCCGCGCGAACCGGCCAGCATCGAGGACAATCGCGACCCAACCCTTCCGGGTTCCATCCAAGCCGACGACCTCAGCCACGCTCACCCCGCAATACGACATCGGCGACACTCGACACTCGGATGGTCAGAGAGCCGTCCGCACCGCCATGGTACCCACGAGCCTTCCCCGAGATCACTGGCCAGGCATGCTCCACGGCTGGCCCGGGGTACCGGAACGCGAGCGCACGGATGTGTGGTCCGGTGCGTGTCGTCGGCCCCCCATAGACTTGAGGTCCGCGCTCGGAGCCGGGGAGGCCCGATGGGGAAGCACACACGGGCGGCTGCATCCGCTGAGGAGGCCGTCCGGCAGATCGTCGACCTCGATGAAGGCCGCCTCGCGGTCCTTGCCGGGCCCGGGTCCGGCAAGACCAGGCTCCTCGTCGACCGCCTGCTCCGCCTCCTGAACCACGACACCGGCCCCCGCGAGATCCTCACCCTCGTCTTCAACCGCAAAGCCGCCGCCGAGCTCCGCCAACGTCTCGCCGAGACCCTCCCCGACCGCGGCTTCGTCGAACTGCGCATCGCCACCTTCCACTCCTTCGCGCTGTCCCTCGTCGACCGCTTCTGGCGCACCGGCGGCTTCGCCTCCCGGCCCTCGCTCCTGCCCTCCGACGAACAACGCGCCCTCATCCGCGAACTCCTCCGCGACCACGACGACGGATGGAACGTCACCGACGACATCCGTACCTCCGGCTCCTTCGCCCTCGGCGTCGCCGACGCCGTCCTCCGCGCCCAGGAACAGCTCGCCGAACCCACCGATCCCGTCTTCTCCGCCTACCTCCGCCGCTACCGCGAACGGCTCCGCACCGACGGGAAGGTCGACTACGCCGGCGTCCTCGCCCGCGCCGCGGTCCTCACCGAAGATCCGTCCGTCCGGCAGGCCCTCGGCGTCCGGCATCTGCTCGTGGACGAATACCAGGACGCCAACCTCGCCCAGGAAGCGCTCGTCTCCAACCTCGCCACCGACTGCCGCTCCGTGGTCGTGGTCGGCGATCCCTTCCAGGCCATCTACGCGTTCCGCGGCGCCTCCCCCCGCCTCCTCGAGCAGGCAACCGACCGCCTCGGCGCCCACAGCGTCGACCTCACCAAAGGCCACCGCTGCCCGAGGGCGATCGTCGCCGCCTCCACCGCCCTCGTCGACGCCGACCCGCGGCTGCCCGACCGCGGCACGCTCGAGGGCACCGACACCACCGGCGGCGTCGCCGCGGCCTCCTTCGCCCACCGCACCGACGAGCTCGACTGGGTCGCCGAACACGTCCGCGCCCTCGGCACCGACACCCCGTGGGGCGACATCGCCGTGCTCTGCCGCAGCCTCCGCACCCTGCGCGCGCCGCTCCAGGCGGCCTTCGTGCGCGCCGGCGTCCCCTTCCGGATCGCCGGCGGGGGCCGGGCCGCCGTCCACCATCCGTGGGTCGGCCCCCTGCTCGGCCTCCTCGACCTCGTCAGCTCCTCCGCGACCCGCGACGCCGACGTCCCCGCCATCCTGGAGGCCGCCGCCCTCTCGCCGCTCGTCGGCGGCGAACCGCTCGCTCTGCGCGAAGCGTTCCGCCGCGCCCGGTTCAAGGACGAGCCCGAGGCGATGCTCCGCGGGTGGGCGAAGGACAACGCCGACCACGAGCTCGAGACGTTGCTCACCGCCGTCGGGGCAGCCCGCAACGCTGCGCGCAGGGGTGCCGATCCCGCCACCGTCACGTGGCTGCTGTGGTCGAAGCTGCCCGCCTGCGCGCGCCTCGGCGAGGCCGCACGCGATCTCGCCTCCATCGACGCCATCGACGTGGACGGCGCCCGCGCTGTCGGCGCCTGGATGCAGACCCTCGTCCGCTTCGTCGACCGCAACCCCGAGGCCACCCTCGACGGCTACCTCGACACCCACGACCTCGACCACAACGATCCCGACACCTGGCTCGCCGACCGCGAGGACGCCGCCCCGGCCGTCCAGATCATGACCGTCCACCAGGCCAAGGGACTCACCTTCGACCACGTCGTCGTCCCCGCCCTCGAGGAGGGCAACTTCC
>CAZLKN010000009.1:0-27204 GCA_964560135.1 uncultured Actinomycetes bacterium
TACTCCCGCGACGCTGGCTATCCTACCCGCTCCGCCCCCATCCGCTCACGGTGGCGACGGGTGGCGGAGTCGTCGGGCCGGCGGGATTCGAACCCGCGACCTCGTGGTCCCAAACCACGCGCGCTAACCAAGCTGCGCTACGGCCCGTCGCTGCCTATCGTACGCGGCCTGCGGGCCCCGACGGCGCAGGTCCGCGCACATCCCGTCCGCCGCTCGTATAGTCTGGCGCCGGCCATGGAGACATCGGTGAACGCATCCGTCGAGCAGATCAGCCAGAACCGGTACAAGCTGTCGATCGAGGTCCCGGCGTCCGACGTCGCGAAGTATCTCGATCGGACCTACCGGCGTCTGGCCAAGGAGGTCCGCGTACCCGGGTTCCGCCCCGGGAAGGCGCCGCGTCCGGTCATCGACCAGCGACTCGGCCGTGACTTCGTCCGTGGTGAGGTGCTCCGCGACGCCCTCCCGGAGCTCTACGCGCAGGCTCTGGAGGAGGTCGATCTCGACGTGGTGGCGCCCCCGGAGCTCGAGGTCACGTCATTCGAGGAGGCGCTCTCCTTCGAGGCGATCGTCGACACGCGTCCGACCCCCGAGCTCAAGCGGTGGGAGGGTCTGGAGGTCGCGCGGCCGCCCACCGAGGTCACCGACGAGGAGATCTCCGAGCAGATCGAGAAGCTGCGTGTTCGCTTCGCCACCCTCGAGGTGGTGGAGCGTCCGCTCGCGGAGGGCGACTTCGCCCTCGTGGACCTCACCACCTACCGGCACGACGAGAACATCGACGAACTGACCGCCAAGGATCTGCTGGTCGAGATCGGGGCGGAGATGATCGTCCCCGAACTCGACAAGGAGCTGGAGGGCAAGCGGAAGGGCGACATCCTCAAGGTCACGGCGACGCTGCCCGAGCGGTTCGGGGAGCGGGCCGGATGGCAGGTCGGGATGCAGGTTCTCGTGAAGGAGGCCAAGGCCCGCAAGCTTCCCGCCCTCGACGACGAGCTCGCCAAGACGGTGTCCGAGTTCGACACGCTCACCGAGCTCGAAGCCGACCTCAGGGCCAAGCTCGAGGAGATGAAGACCTCCGAGGCCGACAATCTCCTCCGGGAGCGGGTGATCGAGGCGTTCATCGAGCACGGTGTGGACATCGACATCCCCGAAGGGATGATCCACCTCGAGGTCGACGGGTTGATCGAGGCCTTCGCACGGATGCTCGGCGCCCAGGGCGTGACGATCGAGCAGTACATGGAGCATCAGAACATCGACGTGGACGCGCTGCGTCAGCGCTTCCACGAGCAAGCGGAGCGCAACATCGCTCTGCGCCTTGGTCTCGATGCGCTTGCCGAACGGGAAGGCCTCGAGGCCACCCCCCAGGAACGTGACAAGGAATTGGAACGGCTGGCCGAGCGATTCGGACGGGAGGTCGACGAGATCCGCGAAGCCGTCGCATCGGACGAGGATTGGGGCCGGGTCGACGGTGATATCATCAGGGCCAAGGCCCTCGATCTCCTCGTCGAGCGGGCAGAGATCACGACGGAGGACGAACCCACATGAGCTCAGGTGAAATCAGCAACTACCTCGTGCCGATGGTCGTCGAGCAGTCGAGCCGCGGTGAGCGGGCCTTCGACATCTACTCACGGCTGCTACGTGACCACATCATCTTCCTCGGCACTCCGATCGATGATCAGGTCGCGAACCTCGTGATGGCGCAGATGCTGTTCCTGGAGTCCGAGGATCCGGACAAGGACATCAAGATCTACATCAATTCGCCGGGCGGAGACATCTACGCGCTCCTCTCGATCTACGACACGATGCAGTACGTCCGCAACGATGTCGAGACCACGGTGATGGGTATGGCGGCGTCGGCCGCTGCGGTGATCCTCGCGGCGGGCACGAAGGGCAAGCGCTTCGCGCTTCCGAACTCGCGGATCCTGATCCACCAGCCGCGTGGTCAGGCCGGAGGACAAGCTGCTGATATCGAGATCTGGGCCCGGGAGGTGCTGGGGCTGCGAAAGCGGCTGGACGAGATCCTCGCGCTGCACACCGGCCAGTCCATCGAGAAGGTGTCGAAGGACAGCGACCGCGACTTCATCATGACCGCCGAGGAAGCCAAGGCCTACGGTATGGTGGACGAGGTCATCGCCGTCCAGAAGCTCGCGGCCCTCGCAGCCGCGGACGACGGCGGCAACAAGAAGAAGTAGACGGCTCACGACTCAAGACCGAGGGGGCTCGCGGGTGGCGAAATTCGGTGAGGATCTCCTGAAGTGCTCCTTCTGCGGGAAATCCCAGAAGCAGGTCAAGAAGCTCATCGCCGGTCCGGGCGTGTACATCTGTGACGAGTGCATCGATCTGTGTAACGAGATCATCGAGGAAGAACTGGCCGAGCCGGTCGAGCCGCGTCTGGAGGAGCTCCCCAAGCCCTCGGAGATCTACGATTTCCTCGGCGACTACGTGATCGGCCAGGAACAGGCCAAGAAGATCCTCTCGGTGGCCGTCTACAACCACTACAAGCGGATCTACATGGGCCCCTCTCCCACCGAAGCCGAAGTGGAGCTGCAGAAGTCCAACATCCTGATCCTGGGGCCGACCGGTTGCGGGAAGACCCTCCTCGCGCAGACCCTCGCGAAGATGCTCAACGTCCCGTTCGCGATCGCCGACGCCACAGCGCTCACCGAGGCGGGCTACGTGGGCGAGGACGTCGAGAACATCCTCCTGAAGCTGATCCAGGCGGCCGACTACGACGTGAAGCGCGCCGAGACCGGCATCATCTACATCGACGAGGTCGACAAGATCGCCCGGAAGAGCGAGAACCCGTCGATCACGCGGGACGTCTCCGGCGAAGGGGTCCAGCAGGCGCTCCTGAAGATCCTGGAGGGAACCGTCGCCAGCGTGCCGCCCCAGGGAGGCCGCAAGCACCCGCACCAGGAGTTCATCCAGATCGACACCACGAACATCCTGTTCATCTGCGGCGGCGCGTTCGCCGGCCTCGAGAAGATCATCGAGAGCCGCGTCGGACGCAAGGGCATCGGGTTCGGTGCCGACATCCGCCGCGTCGACGAGAAGGATCTCGGAGAGATCTTCTGCAAGGTGATGCCCGAGGACCTGCTCAAGTACGGGTTGATCCCGGAGTTCATCGGCCGCCTCCCGATCCTCACGTGGGTGCACCACCTCGACGAGGAGGCGCTCGTGCGCATCCTCACCGAACCGCGGAACGCGGTCGTCAAGCAGTACCGCAAGTTCCTGGAGTACGACGGGGTGGAGCTCCAGATGACCGATGACGCCCTTTTCGGCATCGCCCGTGAAGCCCTCAAGCGGGGGACCGGATGCCGGGCGCTGCGTGCGATCGTGGAGGAGGTCCTCCTCGAGGTCATGTACGACATCCCCTCGCGTCCGGACATCGAGAAGTGCGTCGTCACCGAGGACACCGTCCTCAAGAAGAGCCCGCCGACGCTCGTCACCAAGGGCACCGGGCGTGGGCGCGAGAAGAAGGAACGCTCCGCCTAGACGCCGCCCTCACCCGGGGCGCCGCGTGTGCCAGTCCGTTTCCTGCTGGTAGGCGTCCACCAACGTGAGGAGAACCTCCTCGGACCAGGGCCGGCCGATCAGCTGGGCCCCCAGGGGAAGCCCCTCGGCCGACGTCCCCGCGGGGAAGGCCACCGCCGGGAGCCCGGCGATGTTCACCGGAGCCGTCAACCGGAGGATCCCGTGCCGCTGCACCTCGAGGGTGCCGCCCTCCACCTCGATGTGGGTCTGGTCCGCGCCGGGGGCCGGGAAGGGGGTGGCGGGGACGAGCAGGGCGTCGGCCGCGGTCAGGGCCCACTCGAAGTCCCTCAGCACCTTGCGGGCGAGTTGGCGTCCCTGCACGTGGTCGGGGGCGGCCAGTCCGGCGCCGAAGCGCAGCAGGGCGGAGATCTCGGGATGGACGCGGTCGTCGTCCCACAGATCACGGTAGGCGTGCGCGGCCTCCGCAGGGGTGATGAGGCTGAGCGCTTGCCACGCCTCGTCAGGATCCGGACCCTCGATCTCGTCCAGGACCACGCCCATCTCCTCGAGGGCCCGCGCGGCGGCCTCCACGGCGGCGTGGGTCTCGGGATGCACGAGGCGGAGGAAGGACTGCGGCACGGCCACCCGGAGACGCTCGACGCCGTCGGGCGCATCCAGCGGCCGTCCGTCGACGGACCACGGGTCGTCGGGATCGAAGCCAACGAGCACGTCGAACAGCAGTCGGCAGTCGGCGGCCGTCGCAGCCAGGGGTCCGGGTGTGTCCAGCGAGGGGGCGAGCGGCATGGCACCGCGGAGGCTGACCGCCCCGTGGGTCGGTTTCAGCCCCGTGACACCGCAGAACGAGGCGGGGACGCGGACCGATCCACCGGTGTCGGAGCCCATGGCCGCGGCGACGACACCCGCTGCCACGGCTGCGCCCGACCCTCCGGACGAGCCCCCCGTGAGCCTCGTCTGGTCCCGCGGGTTGCGCGTGGGGCCGGCGGACGAGATCAGATTGGTCCCACCGAAGGCCAGCTCGTGCTGGTTCGTCTTTCCCATCACGATCGCACCGGCTTCGATCAGCCGCTCGACCACGGCGGCGTCACGCCTCGCGGGTGCGCGTTGGGCGTAGGCAGCGCAGCAGCCGGTCGTGACCACTCCACGGACGTCGTAGAGGTCCTTGACCGCCACCGGCACGCCGTGGAGCGGGCCCACGGGGTCCCGGCCCGCCAGCGCCTCCGCCCGCTCCAGAGCCTCGTCGGCCAGCAGGTGCGTGAACGCGTTCAGCTCGTGGGCGGTCTCGGCGGCGGCGAGGGCCGCGGACACGAGCTCGACGGGTGACACCTTCCCGGCGGCCACCGCCTCGGCCTGTTCGGTCAGGGATCGCATGGGACAGAGCCTACCGGCCCGGTGTGTGCCGCTGGTACGCTTGGTCCATGAGCTTCGCGGTGCGGTACGCACAGGCCCCCCTGGGCCCCCGAGTATCCGGCTGATCCCCGGCCGGATGCGACCGCGCGTGTCCCACCCGGCCGTCTCTGGCGTTTGTTGGAACGCGGACGACTAGGATGGCTGCCATGAACGAGCTCGCGAAGGCGTACGACCCGAAGGGCGTCGAAGGCCACTGGTACGCCCACTGGGAGCAGGAAGGCTACTTCCGGGGGCCCCTGGGACGCCCGGGGGATCCCTTCTGCATCGTGATCCCGCCTCCGAACGTGACCGGGATCCTGCACATGGGCCACGCGCTCAACAACACGCTCCAGGACGTGCTCGTCAGACGCGCACGCATGCAGGGGCGACCGACGCTCTGGCTGCCCGGCACCGATCACGCCGGCATCGCCACGCAGAACGTGGTCGAGCGCCGCCTCGGCGAGGAGGGGAAGAGCCGGCACGATCTGGGCCGGGAGGCCTTCGTCGAGCGCGTCTGGTCCTGGAAGGACACCTACGAGGAGCGCATCCTCGGACAGCTCCGTCGGCTGGGGTGCTCGTGTGACTGGGAGCGGACCCGCTTCACCATGGACGAGGGACTGTCCCAGGCCGTCCGGACGGTGTTCGTCCGCCTCTACGAGGAGGGTCTGATCTATCGCGGCAACCGGATCATCAACTGGTGTCCGCGTTGCACAACGGCCCTGTCGGACATCGAGGTGGAGTACGCGGAGCGCGACGGCGAGCTGATCACGGTGCGGTACCCGCTCGCCGACGGGAGCGGCGGCATATCGGTGGCCACCACCCGGGTGGAGACGATGCTGGGGGACACCTGCGTGGCCGTCCATCCCGAGGACGACCGCTACAGCGGGCTCGTGGGACGGAATGTGCGACTGCCCCTCGTTGACCGTGAGATCCCCATCGTGGCCGACGCGGGCGTGGACCCGGAGTTCGGAACGGGCGCCGTCAAGGTGACGCCGGCTCACGATCCGCTCGACCACGAGATCGCTACCCGTCACGGCATCGAGGCGTTGAACATCTTCGACGAACACGCCCGGGTGAACGAGCACGGCGGGCGCTTCGCCGGGCTCGAGCGTACGGCGGCCCGGAAGGCCGTGCTGGAAGCGCTCAAGGCCGCCGATCTGGTCGAGCGGGAGGAACGGCCCTACGCCCATTCCGTCGGGCACTGCTCCCGGTGCCAGACGGCCGTGGAGCCGTGGCTGTCGGAGCAGTGGTTCGTGGACATGAAGGAGCTGGCGGCTCCGGCGGTCGATGCCGTCCGTTCGGGCCGGGTCCGCCTGGTGCCCGAGCGTCCTTTCACGAAGACCTACACCGACTGGATGGAGAACATCCGTGACTGGTGCATCTCGCGGCAGCTGTGGTGGGGGCACCGTATCCCGGTCTGGTACTGCGAGAACGGGCACCGGTTCGCCTCCATGACCGACCCGGATGCCTGCGCGGAGTGCGGGACGAAGTCCATCGAGCAGGACCCGGACGTCCTGGACACCTGGTTCTCCTCCTGGTTGTGGCCGTTCTCGACCCTGGGCTGGCCCGAGGAGGGTGAGGACCTCGAGTACTGGTATCCGACGAGCGTGCTCGTCACCGGCTACGACATCCTCTTCTTCTGGGTGTCGCGGATGATCATGTCCGGGCTCCACTTCCGTGGAGAGGTGCCCTTCAGGGATGTCGTCCTGACCGGTCTCGTTCGGGACTGGGAGGGCAAGAAGATGTCCAAGTCCGCTGGCAACCAGGTCGATCCGTTGGACCTCGTGGACCGGTACGGCACCGACGCGCTGCGGTTCACCCTGACGCGCGCCGCCATCCCGGGCCAGGACATGAACCTGAACGAGGAGTGGATCGAGGGCGACCGCCGATTCTGCAACAAGCTCTGGAACGCCTCCCGGTTCGTCCTGCAGCACCTGGACGGGAAGGTCCCAGAAGTACCGTCGGAGGATCTGTCGCTACCGGAGCGCTGGATCCTGTCCCGTTTGGCGCAGACCCGGGAGGTCGTGGACCGATCGCTGGCCGCCTACGAGTTCTCCGAGGCCGCGCGGAGCCTGCACCAGTTCGTGTGGTCGGAGTTCTGCGACTGGTACCTGGAGGTCGCGAAGCTCGCCTTGCGGGAAGGGGAGGACGGCCCCGTCCGAGCCGTCCTGCATCACGTCCTGGAATCCACGCTGCGGCTGCTGCACCCGATCATGCCGTTCATCACCGAGGAGCTCTGGCAGCGGCTGCCCAGACCGGACGAAGGCGCGCCATCGATCATGGTCTCGGCCTGGCCCGGTGGTGACCCCTCCAGGATCGACGCGGGGGCCGAAGAGGACATGGCGTTCCTCCAGACGATCGTCGTCCAGGTCCGGCGCTTCCGCCATGAGCACGGCATCGCGCCGAGTCGGCGGATGGAGGCACGGGTCCGGGCCTCCGGTGCCTTCGGGGATCTCGTCCGGATCCACGAGGGGATGCTCCGGGCGCTGGCTGCGCTGTCGGGGGTGGAGCTCGTCGACGAGGTGCCGCAGCAGGGATGGTCGCGGTTGGTGGCGGGGCAGGCCGAGATCTACCTCCCCGTGGCCGACCTCGTGGACGTGGACGCCGAGCGCTCGCGCCTGACGCGCGAGGTCGATGCGGCGGCGGAGCATGCCGGTAAAGCGCGGGCGAAGCTCGAGAATCCGAGCTTCGTCGAGCGGGCTCCCGGGGAGGTCGTGGACCGGACGCGCCGGCAGCTCGCCGAACTCGAAGGGAAGCTCGAGAAGCTGCGCTCGCAGCTTGCCGAGCTCGGATAGCCGGTGAACTACACCGACGCCGTCGCTTCACTCGACGCTCGTGTCCGCTGGGGGATGCGGCCGGGCCTCGACCGGATCGCGGCGTTGATGGACGTCCTGGATCATCCACAGCGCGGCTACCCGTCGATCCACGTCGCGGGAACCAACGGCAAGTACTCGGTGGCGGTCATGATCTCGGCGATCCTCGAGGACCTCGGCCTGCGGGTGGGCACCTACACGTCGCCGCACCTCGAGGAGGTCCGTGAACGGATCGCGGTGTCCGGGGAGCCGATCGCCGAAGCGGACTTCGGGGGGGTCCTCGCGTACCTGTGGCCGTTCATCGAGATGGTTGAGGCGCAGCGGGGCGATCACCTGACGTACTTCGAGACCACCACCGCCATGGCCCTCGAGTGGTTCTCGGACCGCGCTCTGCATGCTGCCGTGCTCGAATGCGGGCTCGGCGGCGAGTACGACGCGACCAACGTGGCCGATGCCGCGGTCGCCGTGGTGACCAACGTGAGCCTGGATCACGTCGTGGAGTTCGAGGGGAGCCTGGAGAAGGCGGCCTGGGAGAAGTCGGGCGTGATCAAGCCGGGCGCGAGGGTCGTCACCGGCGTCGAGCAGCCGGAGCTGCTCGAGATCCTGCGTGCAAGGGCCGCCGAGCGGGGAGCGGAGCGGGTGACCGTCCTCGGTGAGGATGTCCACGTCCTCGACCGCCGGATCGCGGTGGGTGGGCAACTCGTCGGCGTGCGATCGCTCCACGGTGACTACGACGAGCTGTTCGTGCCCCTCCACGGGGCGTTCCAGGCCTCCAACGTGGCGCTGGCCGTGGCGGCATGCGAGGCGTTCGCCGGCGAGGCGCTGTCCTCCGCCGAGCTCCGGTCCGCCCTCGGTCGGGTGCAGGTACCCGGTCGGATCGAGGTCGTCGGACGCCGTCCACTGGCGGTCATCGACGGGGGCCACAATCCGGCCGCCGCGGCGCAGGTCCTGGAGGCGGTTCGGGAGTCCTTCACGTACCGGCGTCTCCACCTCGTGGTCGGCATG
Organism: uncultured Actinomycetes bacterium; assembly: GCA_964560135.1. Lineage (GTDB taxonomy): Bacteria > Actinomycetota > JAICYB01 > JAICYB01 > JAICYB01 > CAZLKN01. The sequence continues at coordinate 8,697 of CAZLKN010000009.1, forward strand.
CTCACCGACAAGCTCGTCGAGCCGGTACTGGCGCTGTGGGCCCACGGGGCCGACCGGTTCGTGGTGACCGCGCCCGAGGCCGACCGGGCCGCTGAACCTGAGCGGCTCGCCTCCGCCCTGCGGGAGGCCGGGGTGGCCGACGAGCGAATCGAGGTGCGCGAAGACCTCAGCGAGGCGCTCTCCGCGACCCTGGGAGTGGCACAGGACGACGACCTCGTCCTGATCTTCGGGAGCTTCTACACGGCAGGTCAGGCGAGGTCCTGGTTGCGCGAGCAGGGTCACCTCCCGCAAGCTTGACCGCTATGGAACGAACCCTGGTCCTCATCAAACCCGACGCCGTGAAACGACGGCTCATCGGAGAGATCGTCGCCCGCCTCGAACGCAAGAGCCTGACGGTCGTGGCGGGCCGGTTCTTCACGCTCGACGAGAAGCTCGCCACGCGCCACTACGAGGAGCACGTGGACAAGCCGTTCTTCGGCGAGCTGATCGCGTTCATCACGTCGGGTCCGCTGCTGGCTCTGACCGTCGAGGGGCCCGAGGCGGTGAAGGTGGTGCGGACCCTCATGGGGCCCACCAACCCCCAGGACGCCCCCCCGGGAACGATCCGGGGCGACTTCGGGATCACGATCACCGAGAACCTGGTTCACGGTTCGGATTCTGCTGCGTCCGCCCGTCGGGAACTCGAGATCTACTTCCCGGACCTCGACTAGCTAGCGCCGCGCCCGGGCCCGGACGTGGGTCGGGGGCCCCGGTTGGGGCCCCCGACTGATCAGGTCGCCGAAGCGCTGAAGGTCGTTGCCTAGCGGATCCTGCGACGGATCGCCAGGGCACCGAGCGCGAGCACGAGGCCCGGCAGCACGGCACCCATGAGGGGAGCGCCCGTACGCGGGAGCGCCACCTCGCCCGACACCTGCGGCTGTGCGGCCACAGCGGTCTGGACGGTGGGGTCGATCACGACACGAACCAGGGGCTCACCGGCGGCGATGCCCAGTGCTTCCAGCTCCGGGACGTCCGGAGCCGGAGGAGCGAACTCGATGCGGAAGGCCGAGACCGACTGCGAGGCGGACATGCCGTCCTCGGCCGCCGTGGCCTGGGTCTCGTCGCACAGGTCGACGGTGATGCCGACCTCACCGAGCACGGCGTCGACCTGTCCCTTGAGCTCGGCGACGGTGTCACCGACCACGGGGATGGGCGAGCCGTTGACGTAGATGTTCTCGCCATCCAGCGCCACGCCGTTGTCTCCGCCGAGGCGGACGTCGGCGATCTCGCAGGAAGCGGTGTTCGCGGCCGAGCCCGGCGATCCTGCGACCTCGGAGTGCGAGGACAGGTCGATGAGTCCGACGTTGAGGAAGCCGTCGAGGACGTCCACCGCCTTGATCTGGGAGTTCGCTGACGCCGCCGACTTACCGTCCTCGGTCTTGGCGGCGCTGGTCGTGTTCACCAGATCCGTGACCGAGGCCAGGCTCGGCAGGGCCAGCGGGTTGGTGATGTTCGGGATCTCGGTGCCGTCGGCAAGGGTCTGCGCGACTTCTTCGACGGTCCCTTCACACAGGCCGGCCTCACCCAGCACGGTGCCGAGGACCTCGTCATCACAGTTGTCGACCACCGTGGTCGCGACCGTGGTGCTCAGGTCGTCGATCGCCGTGTTGGCTTCGTCGATCGCCCCGTTGACCGTTGCCACCAGGACATCGAACGCGTCCTGGAGGTCGGCGGGGAGGAGATCTGCGATGGCCTCCAGCGTGGCCCCGACGTCGGCCAGCGTGGCGCTGCCGCTCACGGCCCGGCCGTCGGTGACCTTCGCTTCGAGGAGACCCGCGACGGCGTTGACCACCGGCAGATCAGCGCTCGGGAGGGAGACCGACTCCACCGTGTGGCTGCTGCTGTTGCCCGCGCCTTCGGCCGTCACGGGGTCGAAGTCCACGAACCCTTCCCCGAGCACCGAGACCGCCCTCGCGAGCGAGTCATCGACGTCCGAGGTGGTCTTGACGAAGTACTGGTCCACGACGAACGGGAAGTCCGCCGGCAGCTCGGCCTGCGCCTCGGCGGGGAGGCCGTCGCGGACGGTGCCGTACGCGTCCTGCACCTGGGACTTGACGTCCTCGGGCAGGCCGCTGAGGTCGACCGTGACCCGGAGCGCGAAGCCCGTGGCGGTCGACGAGAACGACTGCAGATCTGCGCCCGCGTGTAGACCCAGGGGGCCGAGCACGAGCGCGGTCGCCATGCCGATGGCGACGGTCAACTTGGAAAGACTCGAGGTGGTCCCTCGCATAGCGTTCCCCCTTCTTTGCGGTTCGACGACGTGATCGTGTCTCTTCCAACGAGCCTGTCTCCATCCGGGAAACGGCTCGATGCGGGTATCGGCCGCTGCCCGGTGCGGGTGAGGCGACTTGGGCCGGATGCGCCCCTTTCGTCCCCTTCGTGCTGGTAGACTGCCCGGACGGGCCAGGTCGCGACGGGGAGTCCCGTCCCCCGGATGGGTGCCGCAGCCGCTCGCGGCGACCGGGAGCCCTTTGACCCCCGCTCAAGCCTGGTGGACAATAAAGCGCTACTCCACCGATCCCGCAGAAAGGTCCTTCCCGCATGTTCGAGAGCTGGTTCCAGTACCTGGGCCGTGACATGGCCGTCGACCTCGGTACGGCGAACACCCTCGTGTACGTCCGCGGCCGGGGGATCGTCCTCAACGAGCCGTCGGTCGTGGCGATCAACCAGAAGACGGGCCACATCCTGGCCGTGGGGGCCGAGGCCAAGCGCATGGTGGGCCGGACCCCCGGGCACATCTCGGCGATTCGGCCGCTGAAGGACGGCGTGATCGCCGACTTCGACGTGACCGAGAAGATGATCCGGTACTTCATCCACAAGGTGCACCGGCGCCGCTGGGCGAAGCCGCGCGTCGTGATCTGCGTGCCGTCGGGGATCACGGGCGTGGAGCAACGGGCCGTGGAGGAGGCCGGCTACCAAGCCGGTGCACGGAAGGTCCACATCATCGAGGAACCGATGGCCGCCGCGATCGGGGCCGGCCTCCCGGTCCACGAACCGACGGGAAACATGGTTGTGGATATCGGCGGTGGCACCACCGAAGTAGCGGTGATCTCCCTCGGCGGCATCGTGACGTCGATGTCGATCCGGGTCGGTGGCGACGAGTTGGACGAGGCCGTGATCCAGTACATCAAGAAGGAGTACTCCCTGATGCTGGGGGAGCGCACCTCGGAGGAGATCAAGCTTGCCATCGGGTCGGCGTTCCCGCTGCCCGACGAGCCTCAAGCGGAGATCCGAGGCCGGGATCTCGTCACGGGACTGCCCAAGACGATCATCATCTCGGCGGAGGAGGTACGGCGGGCGATCGAGGAACCGGTTTCCCAGATCGTCGACTCCGTGAAGAACACCCTGGACCGAACGCCCCCCGAACTGGCGGCGGACATCATGGACCGCGGCATCGTGCTCACGGGGGGCGGAGCGCTCCTACGGGGGCTCGATGAGCGTCTGAAGCATGAGACCGGGATGCCGATCCACGCGTCGGAGAGCCCCCTGCATGCAGTAGCCCTGGGGGCCGGACGTTGCCTGGAAGAGATCGAATCCTTGAAGAACGTCCTCATCACGTCCGCGCGTCACTAGAACGCGAGAGGTGAGACGCCGTGTGGCGTCGTTCTGCACGAGACCGAGTTGTCATCGGCCTGCTCCTCATGGCCACCGTGACCGTGTTGACCCTGGACTTCCGTACGGGGTTGTTTGACGGGCTCTCCGGTGTGACGTCGCAGGTCGTGGGCGTCTTCCAGACGGGGGTCCGTACGGTTGCGCGCCCGTTCGAGGTCGCCGCCGAGTCCGTCCGTGACCTCGGCGGGCTCCGTGAGGAGAACAGCGCCCTGCGCGACGAGAACCGGGAGCTGCGAAGCAGGCTCCGTGCCGTCGAGCATCTCGTGGAGCAGAACGCGCGGATGCGCGAGCTCCTGCAGATCGAGAGCACCACGGACCTGGAGATGGTGCGGGCGCGGGTCATCGGTGCGTCGCTGTCGGGCAGCGAACGTTCGGCCCTCCTGGACAAGGGACGCGGTTCCGGGATCGTGACGGACACCGGGGTCCTGGCTCCCGAGGGACTCGCGGGGAGGGTGATCTGGGTCGGCCCCCGGACGGCCAAGGTGCTGCTGGTGACCGACCCGCAGTCCTCGATCGGGGTGAAGATCGGAGAGACGGGCGAGACAGGCATCGTGGCCGGCACGGGCCGGGGAGATATGCGGCTGGAGCTGGTGTCCCGATCCGCACTTGACCAGGGCGCGGTCAAGCGCGGGGATGTCGTCCTCACCTCGGGGCATCAGGGAGGGATCTTTCCGTCCGGGATCCCGATCGGCCGGGTCGAGGAGGTGCGGCTGGCGTCTCGCGGTACCGCCTACACGATCCGTGTCACCCCCTACGCCCGTCTGTCGCGGCTGGACATCGTGTCCGTGATCCTTCGAGCCGATCCGGTGGTCGGGGACGACACCGTCGAACCGTGAGGCGCTACGGCATCTTCGCGGTGGCATGCTTCACCGCCATCCTCCTGTCCTCGGAGCTGGCGTTGAGCGTCCCGATCCTCGGGGTCGGTCCGGATCTGCTGATCATCGTGGTCGCCACATTCGCGCTGGGCGAGCAGCCGCGCAACGCCGCGGTGGCCGGATTCAGCGCAGGGCTCGTCCGCGACCTGCTGCTCACAACGCCCACGGGGATCTCGGCATTCGCCTACGCCCTCACCGCCTACGCGGCGGCCATCGTCGGCGCAACCCGGGGGATCTGGGCCTTCGTCGCACTGATCGCCGGAGCGACGTTCGTCTCCCAGGTCGTCTACGCGACGGGGATGATCCTGCTCGGGACGCAGGTCGATCCCGGGCCGTTGCCCCGGGTCGTGGTGATCACCACCCTGTACAACGCGCTCCTGGCGCCGCTGCTCATGCCGCTGCTCCGGCGCATCGTGCCCGCGGAGGGCGCTGGAGGCGCCGAGTGACCTGCGGAGAGCGGGGTGCGGAAGTCCTCGAAGTCCGGCAGGATGGGTGTCGCAGCCGACCCCGGCTCGAGGGGGTGACCTATCTGTGAATCCTGACATGTCGCGTGCCCGTCTGGTTGTGGTGCACCTGCTGGTGCTATCGCTCCTGGCCACCCTCGTGGCCCGGCTGTGGTTCCTTCAGATCCTCACGGGCGACGAGGCACAACGCCTGGCCGAGCAGACCTCCATCCGGCTGATCCACCAGGCCGCCCCCCGGGGGTTCATCTTCGACCGGACGGGGGAGGCCCTCGTCCGCAACCGCACGGCGCTCACCGTGGCGTTGGACGTCTCCCTTCTACCCGCCGCGGAACGCGACCAGGTGATCCCGGAGCTCGCGAGGGTGCTCGGGATCAGCGAGGCGCACATCCGGGCGGTGGTGGACGATCCGCGGATCGGTCACTACACGCCCCGGCCCATCGCGGTGGACGTCGACAAGGACACGGTGATCTACATCCGTGAACACCAGGACAAGTTCCCCGGCGTCACCGACCTCGAGATCCCGGTGCGGGAGTACCCACACGAGTCCCTGGGCGCGCACGTCATCGGTCACATCGGCGAGATCAGCGCCGAGGAGCTGGAGGCCCGGCGTGAGGAGGTTGGGAACGAGTCCACGAAGGCTTACCGTTCGGGGGACCAGATCGGGAAGATCGGCGTGGAACGGGTCTACGAGGACTGGCTGCGTGGCATCTCGGGGATCGAGAAGATCGCCGTGAACGTGCGGGGCGAACGGGTGCAGTCGCTGGGCACCCATACCCCGGAGCGGGGACTCGACGCGGTGCTGACCATCGACGCCGAGGTCCAGCGGGCGGCCGAGGAAGGTTTGGAGCGAGGGATCCAGCTCGCCAGGCGGCTGACCGATCCGGACACCGGCAAGCTCTACGAGGCGCCCGCCGGAGCGGTGGTGGCACTGGATCCGCGGGACGGCGAGATCCTGGCGCTGAGCTCCAACCCGACCTTCGATCCGAACATGTTCGTGGGACGGATCCCCCCCGACGAGTACGCACGCCTGAACGATCCGGACTCGCACTTCCCGATGATGAACCGGGCGATCGCGGAGGCGGTCCCGCCCGGGTCGACGTTCAAGCCGATCACCGCGGCGGCGGCCTGGGACGCCACGGTCATGGCCCCCGGGACGACCTGGCACTGCCCGGGGCACTACCGGGTGGGGAACCGCGTCTTCCGTGACTGGACCCCCGACGGGCACGGCCTGGTCGGCCTGCGCCGGGGGATGGCCGAGTCCTGCGACATCGTGTTCTACGACGCGGGTGTGAAGATGAACGCCGAGCGGGAGCGGATCGGTGAGCACCTGCAGACGGTGGCCCGCCATTTCGGCTACGGGGAGATCACCGGGATCGATCTGCTGGGTGAGCGGTCGGGCCTGGTCCCGGACGCGACCTGGAAGGAGGAGCGGTTCGCGTGGGCGCAGCCCTACGATCGCCGCTGGTTCGACGGCGACTCGGCCAACCTGGCGATCGGTCAGGGGTTCCTCCAGGTCACGCCGCTGCAGCTGGCGGTGTCCTACGGGGCGTTCGCCAACGGGGGCACCTTGTACCGCCCCCGCGTCATGAAGTGCATGGCCGAGCTGGACGTGTCCCGGCCGGTGTCCCCCGAGGAGGCGTGCAGATCAGGCGTCGTTCCCGAGTCGGCGTCGCCCAAGGTCCTGGGGCGTGTTCCGGTTCCCGCCGCGGCTCTCGACTTCATCTCGGACTCGATGGTGGGCACGCAGGTCGATGAGGGAACCGCCGCCAGGGCTTTCGAAGGGTTCCCTCTCGACCGTGTGCCGGTCGCCGGGAAGACCGGGACCGCACAGATGAAGCCCCGCCAGCCCTTCTCGTGGTACGCGGCATACGCGCCGGCGCACGATCCCGAGATCGTCGTCGTCGCCCTCGTGGAGGAAGGCGGGACCGGGTCGCAGATCGCCGCCCCCATCGTCCGCCACGTCATGGAGCGGCATTTCGGGCTGCCCGAGGGCAACTTCGAGGCGGGGGCCAGGGCGGACTAGAAATGGCTGTCGCGACCGGTTCCAGAGGTGGCGGGCCCTCCCTGGGGGGCCGCGGGGAGGCCATCCGGCATCTCGACCTCGTGAGCGCGGGTGCGGTGGTAGCGCTCGTGGTGATGGGCCTGCTGTCGGTCTTCACCGCGACCGTCGATCCCGAACGCGGGGGCCTGCTCCAGGCCCCCAGCGTCCTGTTCAACCGTCAGCTCATCTTCTGTGTGATCGCCGGGCTGACGCTGCTCGCGGCGATCGTGTTCGACTACCGCTACCTCAAGGTGTACGCGGCGGTGATGTACCTCGGGTGCCTGTTCCTGCTCCTTGTGGTGATGACGCCTCTGGGTGAGACGGTCAAAGGCTCCCAGCGCTGGATCCAGTTGGGGCTCTTCAGTCTGCAGCCCTCGGAGCTGGCCAAACCCGTCCTGGTCGCCGCGCTGGCGGCCTACCTGTCGGAGCGCCGCGGGACCCTGGATCTCGTCGACGTCGTGAGGTGTTTCGGCCTGACCGTCCCGCTGGCGCTGCTCGTCTTCCTTCAGCCCGACTTCGGGACCATGCTCGTGCTCGGCTGGATCCTGCTGATCATGCTGGTGGTGGGCGGAGCGGATTGGCGCCACCTGGTGGTCCTGCTGGCCATCGGCAGCATCGGCCTCGTGGGGGTGTTCCAGCTCGGCATCGTCCGTGACTATCAACAGAACCGATTACGGGCGTTCCTCGATCCCGAGGACGACATCATCAGGTTCTCCGAAGGCTACAACTACCGCCTCACGAGACAGGCGGTCGGCAACGGCGGGCTGTTTGGCCGCGGGTTTTTCACGCAACGCGAACAGGTCAACCTGACGAACCTGGATTTCGTGCGCGAGCAGCACACCGACTTCGTGTTCACGGTCGTCGCGGAGCAGAGCGGCTTCGTCGGCAGCCTCACGATGCTCATCCTGTACGGCGTGATCTTCGTCCGAGGATTGCGGGGTGCGGGGATGGCCCGCGACTCGTTCGGGATACTCGTGGCCACGGGGATCGTGGGATACCTGGCTTTCCAGGTCTTCGTGAACATCGGCATGACCGTGGGGCTGGTGCCGATCACGGGCGTACCCTTACCCTTCGTCTCCTACGGGGGGTCCTCCCTGGTGTCTTCCGCCCTCGCGGTGGGCGTCCTGCTGTCCGTCCGGATGCGCCGGTTCGCGCGTCCGCTCTCCTGATCCGGGCTCCGGGCTCCGCTACGGTGGCGGATGATATGCTACGCGGAGTTCTGAACGGTTCCGAGAGGGCCCGCCTGCGACGGACCGTGGGCGTCATGCGCTACCGGTACGGCGGTGTGAGCGACAACCGAGCCCGATCCGCGTCGAGTATTGCTCCGCGGTTCGGATCGAGCGCTCCGGGTACCAGGTCACGTGCGTGGCAGGCCGGCCTCAGGGAAGAGGAGTGGTTTGAGCGCACAGCAGGCGAAAGGGCGCGGACGGCGCCAACGCCGGCCACGCCCGCAGCAGGAGGCCCCTGAGCCTCCTCGCGAGCGGGTGATGCTCGTCGGCGGCTCGCTGGAGCACGCCCACGTGGCCGTCCTGGAGGACGGCGTTCTCGTCGAGCACTACGTGGCCAAGAAATCCCGGCGCTCCCTGGTGGGCAACGTGTACCTCGGCAAGGTGCAGAACGTGCTCCCGGGTATGGAGGCCGCCTTCGTGGACATCGGCCAGCCCCGGAACGCCGTGCTGTACGTGGGCGAGCTCGCGGCTATGGAGGAGGTCGAGGGCGACTCCCAGCCCCGCATCGAGCAGGTCCTGAGCAGCGGGCAGCAGGTGCTGGTGCAGGTGACCAAGGACCCCATGGGCACGAAGGGTGCCCGGTTGACCACCGAGCTCTCCCTCGCCGGACGGTACCTGGTCCTCGTCCCCAAGGGGTCCGGATACGGGATCTCGCGCCGGCTCGACGACGCTGAGCGCGCCCGCCTGCGTGACATCGCCCGGAAGGTCCGACCCGACGGGTTCGGCGTGATCGTTCGAACGGCGGCCGAGGGTGCGCAGGCCGACGAACTCGAGCGGGACCTGCAGCGCCTGGTCCGGTTGTGGGAGGAGATCGACAAGCGGGCCAAGCAGGCCCGGGCCCCCACCGAGATCTACGTGGAACCCGACCTGGTTATCCGGGTTGTGCGCGACCTGTTCTCGAAGGACTTCGACCGCCTGATCGTGGCCGAAGGGGAGGCTCACGAGCGGATCGCGCGGTACGTGGAGGCGGTCGATCCCGACCTGTCCGCACGGGTGGAGCTCCACACCGGCCCTCTGAGTCTGTTCGACAGGATGCATGTGACCGAGCAGCTCCGGAAGGCCCTGGAGCGCAAGGTCTGGCTCCCGTCCGGCGGCTACATCGTGGTCGACCGGACCGAGGCGCTCACCGTGATCGACGTCAACACGGGCCGGTTCGTGGGCCGGACCTCCCTGGAGGACACGGTCGTGCGAACGAACCTGGAGGCCACCGCGGAGGTCGTCCGGCAGCTGCGGCTGCGGGACATCGGCGGGATCATCGTCATCGACTTCATCGACATGCTGATGCTCCAGAACCGGGAGGAGGTCCTGCGTGCCTTCCGTCGGGAGCTGGGCCGGGACAAGACGAAGACGCAGGTCATCGGCATCTCTCCACTCGGACTGGTCGAGATGACCAGGAAGAACGTCAGCGAGGGCCTCGTCGAGGCGCTCAGCTCCCCGTGTCCCACCTGCGAGGGTCGCAGCGTCGTGATCGAGGAGATCAACGCGTAGCGGGATCCTCCGGATCCCACCGGTTCTCTCCGTCCCAGGGATCGTCGGGGGCCCACTGGTCCGAAGGGGGCTGCGGGGGTTCGGGTTCCGCGGGACCCGCGGGTGTGGAGACGCGGGGACGTTGCCGGAAGGTCATCACCAGGACCGCGATGGCCGCGACCGCCAGCAGGCCGGCTGCCAGCCACGTGCCCATCCAGCTTCCGGCGCGCTCCTCGGTCGCCGCCGTCCCGTCGGCCACGGGATCGGCTGCCCCGGTGGCCGTGGGCACCCCATAGGGCTGGGTGAACGTGCAGGCATCGGTGAGGAAGATGCCGTCGGAGTGGGGGCGTGCCTCCACGAGGTAGCGCCCCCCGGACACGAACCCGAAGGAACAGTCCTCCGCGCGTTCGTTCGGTTCGGCGAGGCTGGGCTGCAGCAGGACGGCTCTCGGGCCTGCGCTGCCCGCCAGGGCCACCTCCACGTCCACGACCACCGGGATGAACTCCCCCGGCTCCCAACGGCTGCCCGGGGGCATCTCCCCGACGGTCACCGGGTCCCGGACCTCACGGACCGTGGCGATGAAGCCCACGTCGAAGGCCGGATCGTGGCGTCCGGCGAGCTCGACGGGGTTCCCGGGAGGAAGCTGGGTGTCGCAGGTGCAGGCGACCGCGACGCGGACGGGGGCCAGGAACGCGATCGCCGCCGCGGCTGCTGCGACCGCCCCACCCCGTACGAGCTTGCGCATGCGTCCTCCCTCAGCGGCCCGGTCCTGCTAGAATCATGGGCCGAGGCATCCGCCCCGACCTCAGGAGACTATCGCGTATGTACGCAGTGATCCGTGCCGGAGGAAGACAGTACAAGGTCGCATCGGGTGACGTCATCGAGGTGAACCGCCTCGAGGCCGACCCGGGCGACGCTGTGGCGTTCCCACCCGTCCTGGTCGTGGACGACGGATCCGTGAGGGTCCGACCCACGGAGTTGGAGGGTGTGAGCGTGAAGGGAGAGGTCGTCCGACACGGTCGGGGACGCAAGATCAGGGTCTTCAACTACCATGCGAAGACCGGCTGGAAGAAGGCGAGAGGGCACCGCCAGGATCTGACGGCGGTGCGGATCACGGAGATCGGCTGATGGCGCACAAAAAAGGTGGCGGGTCCTCCCGCAACGGGCGGGATTCCAACCCGAAGTTCCTCGGCGTGAAGGCCTACGGTGGTGAGGTCGTGAAGTCGGGCAGCATCATCGTGCGGCAGCGCGGCACGAGGGTTCACGCGGGGATGTACGTCGGTCGTGGCGGCGACGACACCCTGTACGCGAAGCAGCCGGGCGAGGTCCGGTTCTACTCGTCCGGCGGCCGCCGGTTCGTCACGATCGAGCCGAACGGGAACTGAGCGCCCGCTCGCGCACGGCGGCTCGAGCTCCCACCGTCGTCACCCCGCCGTCCGGCTCCCGGCCCGATGGCGCGTATCGTCCGGGGCGCTCGCCGTACGGTGGGAGAGAACATGGCCAGCGGGTTCGTCGATGAGGCACGGGTGGTCGTTCGCGCCGGAGACGGTGCGGACGGGATGGCCTCGTTCGCGCGCGAGAAGTACAAGCCGATGGGTGGCCCCGACGGGGGCGACGGGGGGCACGGCGGTTCGGTCGTGCTCTACGCGGAACCGGAGCGTGGAACCCTGTCCGAGTACCGGCGTCGGCAGACCTTCCGAGCCGTCCACGGGGGGAAGGCGGGCTCGAACAACCGGCGGGGGGCCGACGCGCCCGATCTCCGGCTCCCGGTCCCCGTCGGAACGGTGGTGAAGGACGCGGCCTCCGGCGAGATCCTCGCGGACCTGGCACGCCCCGAGGCGGAGTTCGTAGCCGCCCGCGGGGGGCGCGGGGGCCGGGGCAACGCCAGCCTGGTCAGCCGCGCGGACCGCGTCCCGAGCTTCGCGGAGCGGGGCGAGCCCGGACGGGAGCGCGATCTGGCCCTGGAGCTGCGGCTCGTGGCCGACGTCGGGCTCCTCGGGCTTCCGAACGCCGGAAAGTCCACGCTGCTCGGGGGCCTGTCGCGGGCGAGGCCGAAGGTCGCCGACTACCCCTTTACGACGCTGGAGCCCTACCTCGGGGTCGTGCAAGTAGGGGAGGAGCGGCTGGTCAGCGCGGATCTGCCGGGGTTGATCGAGGGGGCCGCCGAGGGCAGGGGGCTGGGTCTGCGGTTCCTCCGGCACGCGGAGCGGTGCGCCGTGCTTGCCGCCGTGGTCGACCTGACGGCGCCCGATCCGGTGGCCGACCTGCAGACCGTGGCCGACGAGGTGGCGTCCTACGCTCCCCATATGGCCGAGCGGATCCGGGTGGTGGTGGGGAACAAGATCGACCTGGAGGGGGCCGACGTCGAACCGGCTCGCGGATGGGCCCAGGCCCGCGGGGCGCGGTTCACGGAGATCTCCGCGGCCCGTGGTGATGGGATCGACGGGCTGAAGGAGCTGCTGATCGCGGAGGTCCACCGTGCGCACGAGGAGCGGGGCGAGCCTGAATCCTTCGCGGTGTTCCAGCCGGTGGAGCCCGACCGGATCCGGGTGACCCGGGAGGATGAGGCCTTCCGGGTCGCCAGCGAGCGCGTCGAGCGCCTGGTGGGGATGACACCGATGGGCAACCCCCGGGCGATCCGGCATCTGCAGCGGCGCCTGAAGGCGATGGGTGTGGATGCGGCGCTGGTGCGGGCGGGCATCCGTGAGGGGGACGAGGTCCGCATCGGCCAGATCGCGTTCGAGTACTTCCCCGAGGAGGCCGTGTGAGCCGCGACCGGGTGCGGGAGGCCCGGCGCGTTGTGGTCAAGGTCGGGACATCCTCCTTGACCGGGTCGGACGGGCAGCTCGATCCGGCCCGCGTGGACGCCCTCACCGGTGAGATCTGCGCGCTCCTGGACCGGGACCACGAGCTGGTGGTCGTGAGCTCGGGGGCGATCGCGGCGGGGCTGGCACCCCTGGGACTCGTGAAGCGGCCCGCCGACATGGCCACGCTCCAGGCCGCCGCGGCCGTCGGCCAGTCGCATCTCATGGACGCGTATGCGAGCGGGTTCGAGTCCCGCGGTCACGTGTGCGGCCAGGTGCTACTGACCCGGCAGGACTTCGTCCACCGCCAGCAGTACGTGAACGCCCTCAATACCTTCCGCCGGCTGCTGGCGTTGGGGGCCGTGCCGGTGGTCAACGAGAACGACACCATCGCCACCGACGAGATCCGCTTCGGGGAGAACGACCTGCTGGCGGCGTTGGTGTCCAACCTCGTGCACGCGGACGTGCTGGTGCTGCTCTCCGACGTCGACGGGCTCCACCGGGGCCGGGAGGGGCCCGTCGTCGACGAGGTCGAGGCGATCACGCCCGAGATCGCCGCGCTGGCCGGCGGCAGCGACTCCTCCCTGGCGTCGGGTGGGATGCGATCGAAGATCGCCGCGGCCCGGATCGCCACGTCGTCGGGCGTGCCGGTGGTGATCGCCCGGTCGGCCCCCGGCGCGCTGGACCGGGTGCTCACCGGCGAGCCCTGCGGCACGCTCTTCCACGCCGCGCGGACCCGCATGGCGGCGCGGAAGGCCTGGATCGCCTACGCCTCGGTGGTGCGGGGACGGGTGGCCGTCGACGACGGCGCCCGCCGGGCGCTGGTGGATGCCAACCGCTCCCTGCTCGCCGCGGGGGTGAAGGACGTCGAGGGCGCTTTCGTCCCCGGCGACGTGGTGGAGATCGCAGACGAGGCGGGCGAAGTCTTCGCTCGCGGGCTGACCGGGTTCTCCGCGGACGAGCTGCGCCGGATCGCCGGTCTCGGGTCGGAGGAGATCGGGAACCTGCTCGGCATCCCGGCCCCCCGGGAGGTCGTCCATCGGGACGAGATGGTGGTGCTGTAGGCTGAAGGACCACCGTCCGGCCCCTGTCGTATGCGCATGGAGGCGAACGACGTTGACCCAGGATCCGCGTTTCTCGTCCGTGAAAGAGGTCGTGGCACGGCTGCGCCAGGTGGACTACATCTGCGACACGCCTGCGGCCACGGCCGTGTACCTGGCGGACAGGCTCGGCAAGCCGCTGCTGGTCGAGGGGCCGGCGGGCGTGGGCAAGACGGAGCTGGCGAAGTCGGTGGCGGCCAGCACGGGCTACGAGCTCGTCCGGCTGCAGTGCTACGAAGGCCTGGACGAATCCAAGGCCCTCTACGAGTGGAACTACCGCAAGCAGCTCCTGCGCATCCAGGCCGACGAGGGTCGTGAGCACCACTGGGAGGAGATCGAGGAGTCGATCTTCGACGAGCCGTTCCTGCTCGAGCGTCCACTCCTGAAGGCGATCCGCTCGCCGGAGCCGGTGGTCCTGCTGATCGACGAGATCGACCGCACCGAGTTCGAGTTCGAGGCGTTCCTGCTCGAGCTGCTTTCGGACTTCCAGGTGTCGCTGCCGGAGATGGGTACGATCCAGGCGCGCCACGTGCCGATCGTGTTCCTGACCTCCAACGCCACCCGGGAGTTGTCCGAGGCGCTCAAGCGTCGCTGCCTGTACCTGTTCATGGACTACCCGGAAGCGGAGCGCGAGAAGGAGATCATCCTCACCCGGGTGCCCGACCTGCCCGAGGCGCTGGCCGAACAGATGGTCCGCCTGCTCCGATCCATCCGCCAGATCGAGCTCAAGAAGCGTCCGAGCATCTCGGAGTCGATCGACTGGGCCCGCACGCTGGTGGAGCTCGGGGTCGAGAGTCTCGATGCCGAGACCACGCGGGAGACGCTGAACATCGTCCTGAAGTACCGGCAGGATCTGGAGCGCGTGGCTCAGCAGCTCAAGCTCCCACCGTCCCCACACCACAATTAGGCTGATGCTCGACCGGTTGCAGTCCTTCGCGTCGCAGCTCCGGGACGCCGGGGTCCCCGTGTCGAACCACGAGATGCTGGTCACGGCGCAGGCCCTACGGCACCTGGACTTCTCCGACCGCGCCGAGTTCAAGGCCGCGCTGGCCTCCACATTCTGCCGGGCCCCCGGGCACCTCGAGGTCTTCTCGACGCTGTTCGATCTGTTCTTCGCCCCCCAGGGGGTGGAGCTGGAGGTGGAGGGCGAGCCGGAGGATCTCACCGAGCTCGAGGAGACCGACCTCATCGAGGCGGTGGTGCGGGCGCTGCGCGAGGGGCGCGAGGGCGAGCTGCGGCGGCTGGCCCGTGAGGTCCTCGACCGTCTGTCGGCGGAGGCCTCGGGAGGGTTCCTCCTGTACCGCTCGGTGCGCTTCCTGGACATGGACCGGCTGCTGCAGCGGCTCGCGGAGCGCGAGGACGTGGACGAGTGGGAGCAGGCCGTCTGGCAGCTCGAGGTGAAGTCGCGGCTGAAGCGCCTGCGCGAGATCCTCGAGCAGGAGGTCCGGCGGCGGATGGTGGAGGAGCGGGGGCCGGAGGACGTGGCCAACCGCGTGCTCCGCGTCCCGCTGGAGGAGCGGGACTTCGCCACGATCACCTCCGACGAGATCGCCGACGTGCGCCGCGCCGTGGTGGGGTTGGCCCGGCGGCTGTCGACGCGGATGGCCAAGCTGCGCAAGCGGGGCGCCCGCGGCCGGCTGGACATGCGCAAGACCATGCGGGCGTCCATGGCCTACGGGGGCGCGCTGGTCGACCCCCGGTTCAAGGTTCGTTCGCCGTCCCGGCCCGATGTGGTGCTCCTGTGCGACGTCTCGGGCTCGGTGGCGGCGTTCACCCGGTTCACGTTGCTGCTGGTGGCCTGCCTGCAGGTGCAGTTCCCGCGGGTCCGGTCGTTCCTGTTCGTCGACACCGTCGACGAGGTCACGGAGATCCTGAAGACCTCGGATCCCGCCGATGCGATCCCGAAGGCGCTCCAGCTCGCGAACGTCGTGTGGCTCGACGGCCACTCCGACTACGGGCACTCGTTGAAGGAGTTCCACAACCGGTACCTCCACACGTTGAGCGACCGGAGCCACGTGATCGTCCTCGGGGATGCGCGCTCCAACTACCGCAACCCCGAGGCGTGGGTCCTCAAGGACCTGCGGGAGAAGGCGAAGCGGGTGTGGTGGCTGAACCCCGAGGCGCGGCGCCACTGGGACACCGGCGACTCGGTGATCTCTCAGTACGCCGAGCACTGCGACGGCGTCGAGGAGTGCCGGAATCTCAAGCAGCTCGGCCGCTTCATCGAGATGCTCGTCGCCTGAGCCCGCTTCGGTGGTGTGAGTGCCCGGCGGGTGTCCGGGGGCCCGGCTAGCATGTCCGTATGACACGGTACGGGCCCTTCCGGATGGGCCTCGTTCGGGGCACGCCCAGCCGGCTCGGCATCATGGGCGGCACCTTCGACCCCATCCACCACGGCCACCTGATCGCCGCCGAGGAGGCGCGGCTGGCCTTCGATCTCGACGAGGTGGTCTTCGTCCCCACCGGGCTGCCCTGGCAGAAGGAGCACCACGACGTCTCCGACCCGGAGGACCGCTACCTGATGACCGTGATCGCCACCGCCACCAACCCCTATTTCGACGTGTCGCGGCTGGAGATCGAGCGGGAGGGACGGACGTACACCATCGATACGCTGGCGACCTTCCACGAGCACTACGGCGGCAAGGTCCAACTGTTCTTCATCACCGGGGCCGACGCGATCCTGCAGATCCTGACCTGGAAGGACCCCGAGGATGTGCTGGCGCTCGCCACCTTCATCGGGGCGACCCGCCCGGGGCACGACCTCGAGCGCATGGACGAGCTCGCGGATCCGATCCGGGAGCGGGTCGAGGTGCTGCGGATCCCCGCCCTGGCCATCTCCTCGACGGAGATCCGGGGGCGCGTGCGGGAGGGCCGTCCGATCCGGTACCTGGTGCCCGATCCCGTCTCCCGGTACATCGAGAAGCGGGGGTTGTACGCGTCGTGAGCGGGCCCACGCGCGCACCTGCCGAACCACGGAACCCGGAGGCTGCCGAGTCGTCACCTCCTCGGCGCTTCGGCACCCGGACCCGGCGGACCTTGTGGATCCTGTTCGTGCTCTGGGCGGGGGCCGGTGTGCTGTTCCTGATCGAGTCCGACCGGTTCCCGATCGGCAACGGGGGCCGCGGCGATCCGGCCCCGGCCGAACCCGAGTCGGTCCTGGTGGTCGCCGACGGCGGGGGCGGGGATCCAGCGGCGATGTTCCTGCTGGTCCACCACGAGGAGGGGTCCACGGTGGTACTGCTCCCGACGGCGACGGTCGTGGAGGTGCCGGGGCAGGGGAGCCCGCAGCCCCTGGCCGTGGCGCTGGAGGAGACCGGGCCCGACGGGCTGGCGACCGCCGTGGCCAACGCTCTTGGAACGCGTGTCCCGGAGCTGCTCGTCGGGGCGCCCTCCGACGTCGTCGATCTTGTGGAAGGGCTCGGCGGGGTGGAGGTGGACGTCCCGGCGACGGTGGAGATCGAGGAGGGCGACCGGATCCGGACGGTCTTCGCCGCGGGGCGCCGGGAGATGCGCGGCGACGCGTTCCTCGCCTACCTCACCACCGAGGTGCCCGGGCAGCAGGAGCCGGATCGCGTGGCCCGCCAGGGGGTGGCGTGGCGGGCGCTGTTCGCGACCCTGGCCGACCGCGATCGTCCCGATGCGTTCGCGTCCTGGGCTTCCGAAGCGGATCCCGCCCGGCTGGGTGGGATCGTGTTGCGGGCGGCCGGGGTCCGCGAGCTGACGGTCCTCACCCTGCCGGTCCGCAGGGTCGGCGTGAGCGGCGCCGACCTGTACGAGATCGATCCCGCGGGCCTTGGCGTGATCGAGGAGTCTCTGGCCGTCGTGCGCACGGTGGATGAGCGGGAGGGCCGCCGTATCCGGTTGCTCGTGGGGGCGGACGGGCCGGTGGGCCCGGCTGCGGCCAGGGTACTGGTCGAGGCGGGGTTCACCATCGTGCTCACGGGCCCGGCCAGCGAACCCTATGACCAGACCCGGGTGGTGATCGCCGAAAACACCCCCGACCTGCGCGCGGTGGCGGCCGAGATCACCGAGCTGCTGGGAGCGGGACGCCTGGGGGTGTACCGGCGTCCACAGTCGGTATTCGATGCTACCGTTGTGATCGGGAGGGATTGGGCACGGGCCCACGGGATCCCGGAGCCCTGACCACCCGACCGGGGGCCGCGCCCCCGGGCCGTTGAGGAAGCGACCGATGGGAGGCGAGTGACCGTCCTGGGAAGCGTCGAAGCTGCCGTCCGCGCGGCAAACGACAAGAAAGCCCACGACGTCGTCGTCCTCGACGTAAGTGAACTTCTCGTCATCACCGACCACTTCGTGATCTGCTCCGGCTCGTCCGAACGGCAGGTGCGGACGATCGCCGACGAGATCGTGAAGGAGCTCAAGGAGATGGGACGGGCGCCGCTGCGTCGAGAAGGCGAGCGTGAGGCGGGGTGGGTTCTGATCGACTACGGGGAGTTCGTCGTGCATGTGTTCCTCGACGAGATCCGCGGGTACTACGACCTCGAGCGGCTCTGGAAGGACGCGCCCCGCGTCGAACTGGTCGAGGCGGGGGGGACGGCCGGCTAGCAGCGGGGGTACACGGTGGCGACGGGATCCGACGGGGACCGAGCAGGTGCCCCCCGGTCCCTGAAGCGGCTCGCGAAGCTGCTCGTCCTCGGGCTGGTCGTCAACTACCTGGTCCTGCCACAGTTCGCGGGGGCCCGCCGGGCCCTGGAGATCGTGTCGGACGTCGATCTCAGGCTCCTCGGGCTCGGGTTGCTGCTGCAGCTCGGGGCCCTCGCTTTCCACTCCCAACTCACCCGTTCTCTCGTGCCGGCCGGGTCCCGGCCCCCATTCCACGTGATGTACCGCATCGAGATCGCGGACATGGCCGCGAGTCA
>CAZLKN010000009.1:27304-53364 GCA_964560135.1 uncultured Actinomycetes bacterium
ACTCGTCCTGCTGCTGTCTCGTGGCGAGGAGCGTTCCCGGCGCGTGGTGTCGGCTGTGGGACGCCGGGTACCCTTCGTCGATCCCGAAGGGACGGACCGGGTCGTGGAACGCGCCGCGGAGCGCCTGGGCGACCTCACCCGCAGGAAGGGGACCGTCGCCCGCGCCGCCGGCTGGGCCCTCGTCTACCGGCTCCTGGACGCCGGGTCGCTCTGGGTCTTCCTCGCCGGTTTCGGGGTCGGCGTACCGGTGGACGTCCTGGTGATCGCCTACGGGGTCGCCTTCGCCCTGGCCACGATCCCGGTGTCACCAGGGGGTCTCGGGGTGGTGGAGGCGGCCGCGACGACGGTCCTTGTGGCCTTCGGCATCCCGCGGGGGGAGGCGATCCTGGGCGTGATCGGCTACCGCCTGGCCAACTTCTGGTTGCCCATCCCCCTGGGAGCGGCGAGCTACCTGACGCTGAAGGTGGAACGCGACGAGATCCGGGAGCGCTGGAAGGACGAGCTCGGTGACGCGTGGGACCAGATCGGCGGGACTGCGGAGAGGTTCCGGGACTGGGCGGCTCGCAACGGCCTGTTGTCCGATCGCAGTGGCGACGGTTAGTCCCGGGGTGGAGCCGAGGGGGGTCGAACCCCTGACCTCTTGGATGCCATCCAAGCGCTCTACCAGCTGAGCTACGGCCCCGGAGATGCTTCCGGTTGCGCATTCTACCAGCGGGTCGGGAGCGATGGCGCGTGGGCTCCTCGCGCACGTACTTGCGAACGAAGGAAGGAATCCGGCCAAATAGGTCGAATAGACCCGTGAGTCAAGTGTGAGGCTCCGGGTGACGGCAGCGGGTAGAGAAGGGGGTGACCGGAAGGCATGCGGAAGATGCGTTCCTGGTTCGGAGTGGCGTTGGCAATGACGACGGCGGCGGCGCTGATCGCCCCCGCCTCGGCGCAGAACATCGATGACATCCCGGTCTACGAGCCCCGGTTCCTGGGGGCCGTTCCGTTGGGGGAGGGGACGTGCGTCCCCGACAGCGACTACGACATGCCCGACTACTACGGCGATGACTGCACGCGTCTGCGGTTCGTGTTCGGTCCGATCCTCGCCAAGCCCGGGCAGAACGACGTGCTGATCCAGCCCGTGACCTTCGAGAAGCCCTGGTATGACGGCTACATGGTCCGCAACAAGCCGGACCTGGTGGACGCCACGGGGGCCGTCCCGAACGTCGAGGACATCCATCTGCACCACGGCACCTGGCTGAACCTGACCCGCAACTACGGGAGCGGACCGTTCTGGGCCTCCGGTGAGGAGAAGACGCTCCTGCCCTTCCCGGAGAACTACGGTGTGCGGATCCTGCCCGACGACCAGTGGCTGCTGCTGCACATGGTGCACAATGCCACCCCGATCCCCCACCTCGTGTACGTCACCTACGAGATCGACTTCGTGCCGATCGAGGCCGCCGAGCAGCTGGGCTTCGAGAACACGCGGCAGATCTGGCTCGACGTGGGCGGGGGCAGCTTCCACGAGGACACCGAGACCTTCATGCTGAACCCGATCTTCAACGTGCAGAAGGGCTTCGGGGAACCCGACGAGCTCGGCTACCCCGGCCAGCACGGGTTCGATCCGGAAACCGGCATCGGGCTGGACGTCTGCTACTTCCCCCGCGACAACTGCGCGGCGTTCAACCCCTACGGGCGGGAATCGGCTCAGCAGGGCCAGGACGTGTCCCAGGAGGTCGACGGCAAGGACTACACGGTCGGCAGCGCGGCTCTCGGAGATGAGGATGTGGGAACCCTGATCCTGATGGGCGGCCACGTGCATCCGGGCGGGGTGCGCACCGAGGTGGAGATGGTCCGCAACGGCGAGAAGCGGCTGATCCACATGTCCGACGTCCTGTACTGGGACCACCAGGATCCGACCCGTATCGGTGCCCCGCCGGTGTCCTGGGACCAGTCGACGGCCGGGAACAGCAAGGCGATCGGATGGGCGGTCGAGGTGCAGCGCGGTGACATCCTGCGCCTGAACGGTGTCTACGACACCTCGCTCGGTTCCTGGTACGAGCAGATGGGCATCGTGATGAGCTGGGTGGTCCCCGGCGACGATTCGGGCATCGATCCCTTCGACGAGAACGTGGAGATCGTCACCGACGGGTTCCCCGAGGACGCCCTCATGCCGCCGGGTCTCGAGGGCCAGAACACCTGCGTTCCGAGCGAGACCACGCTCTGCGCGCGGGGACAGATCACACGGCCCAGCGAGGAGGCCCGCAACAACCATCAGCGGTGCCACCCGTCGCAAGGCTGCGCGGACCTGCCCGACATCGAGGGCCCGGCGGTGAGCGAGATCCCGATCCAGGCCTTCAACTACGGTCCCGCCGACTTCGGGACGATCTGGACCACCGGGATCCCGCAGGTGAAGGTGGACGAGCCGGTCACGTTCACGAACCTGGACGCCGGTGCCTACATCTGGCACACGGTCACGAGGTGCCAGGAGCCCTGCACGGTGCCGACGAGCGCCAGCTCGCCCCTGGCCGACGGCGGCAGTGGGGAGCCCAACGATCCGATGGACTTCGACTCCTCTGAGCTTGGGGTCGGAGCAGCGCCTGCGCAGCGCGTGGAGTGGGACTTCACGCCCACCGAGACCGGTACCTTCACGTTCTGGTGCCGGATCCATCCCGGGATGCGTGGTGCCTTCGAGGTGGTCGAGTGATGTGAATCGTCGTGGGGTGGCGGGCCCTGAGGGGCCCGCCACCTGCGATCCGAGAGACGGAGGTGGTTCGGTGAATCGGCTACGCACGACGCTGCTGATCGCGACCGTAGGTGTGCTGGTCGCGGCCGGATTGCCGGGGGGGACGGCGTCGTCGGAGAGCGGCGTCCCGGGATGCGCGCCTGCGGACCACCCCGGCGGTGAATGGCGCTCCTACGGCGGGACGGCGTCCAACGACCGACACCAGTGGGCCGAGCAGGAGATCGGGCCGGATACGGTGGCGGACCTCGAGATGGAATGGGCGGTCGCCGCCGGCTCGCTCGCCAGCAGCGCCGGCGGCTTCCACAACACGCCGGTGATCGCCGACGGCTGCGTGTACCTGGCGACCAACACGGGATGGGTGTTCTCGCTGGACGCCGACGATGCGACGCTGAACTGGGCGCGCCGGCTCGACGGGCACAGCTCCTCGCTGATCGGCGGCGTGATCACCGGATCGCCGGTGGTCGGCAACGGTTTCGTCTACGTGGGGGTGAGCCGGCGGGGCAGCCCGTACGTGGCGGCTCTCGATCAGGTCACGGGGGACCTCGAGTGGGAGACGGTGGTCGACGAGACCGACTCCGCACTGCTCGTGGCCAGCCCGGTCCTGTACCACGACGGAGAGCTGCTCTTCCAGGGCTTCATGGGCAACGAAGGCACACCCACGGCACGAGGCGGCTACGCGATCCTCGATGCAGTGTCCGGTGACAGGGACGTGCACGCCTACACGATCCCCGACGACGACTACGCCAACGGCTACCGCGGTGCGTCGATCTGGGCCTCCGCGGCCGTGGACGAGCGGACGCACCAGATCTACGCCGGAACGGGCAATCCCGCGAGCAAGAAGATCGAACACCGGCACGCCAACTCGCTGATCAAGATCGACGGCGATCCGGCGAGCCCGACCTACGGGGAGATCACGCACGCCTTCAAGGGGAACCCCGACCAGTACGTCGCCGGCCTCGACCGGCAGCCGCTGTGCGACGAGCTCGGCGAGGATCTCGTCTACGTCGCGTGGAGCCTGGCATGCCTGCAGCTCGACGTCGATTTCGGCGCCAGTCCGAACCTGTTCACCGACTCGAACGGCCGCAAGGTCGTCGGAGCGTTGCAGAAGTCCGGCGTCTATTACGCGGTGTGGGCGGACACGATGCAGTTCGCCTGGAGCACGGTGGTCGGAGCGCCGGCGTTCCCGTTGAACGCGTCCTCCACGGCCGTGGACGCCGAACGGATCTTCGTCCCCGCACAGCCCCCGAGCCAGATCTGGGCGCTGGACCGCGACGACGGCCGCCACCAGTGGCTGGCCCCGGTGGCCGACGGCCTGCACTTCCAGTCGGTGACCGCCACGAACGGGGTCGTCTACTCGATGGACGTCTACGGGAATCTGCTGGCGTTCGACGCCGAGACCGGGCTCCCGCTCCTGCGGCGGCCCGTCACCCTCGATACGGGTCAGATCGCCACCGACGGTGTGAACAGCAGTGGGATCGCCGTCGCCCGCAACACGGTCTACGTGGCGGTGGCCGACTACGTGATCGCGTACCGGCTCAGGTGAGAACCGAGAGGAGAAGACAGGAACCATGCGCACCAGGATCGCAACCCTCATTGCCGCAGCTGTGCTGCTGACCTCCGTGACGATGCCCGCGACCGCCCAGGAGGCACTGCCGATCGTGGCGGCACCCGGCGCCTACCTGAGCACCTACGCGACGCCGGTCGCCGTGGTGCCCGTGGGTGCAGAGCTGACGTTCATCAACGGCGATCCCGCGTGGCACGACGTGATCAGCGTGCAAACGGGACCGGGCGACCAGCCCTGGTGCGACCAGTACGAGCTCGGGAAGTGCCCGGTGCTGTTCAGCGATCTGATCCCGGCTGCGCGCACCACGGACGTGCTCGGCACCGAGAACCTCGAGGCCGGTGCGATCTACGACTTCTACTGCAGTACCCATCCCTATATGACGGGACTGATCATCGCGACGGACGGTTCGTAGCGGATCGTCGGGGAGGCGCCTTCGGAGCATGCGTATCGCAGCAACGGCGCTGATCATCGGACTGTTTGCCGCCGGCACGGCGGTTGCACCCGCCCGCGCGGAGGTCACCACCTGCGTGTTCGGTGGACCGGCCCCCGGGCACCGGGCGGTGCGCCTCGATCTGCCCGAAGGGTCCGACGCCTTCGTTCTCCGGCTCACCGGCGAGCGGGGCCCCCGGTTGGTGAACGACGGTGACGACTCGGAGTGGCACCTCGCCCAGGGCGTCCTCGTCGTCGACGTCGACACCTTCGAGCTCGCCGGCTACCAGGTGGACTACGTGGGCACCGGCCCCCCGAGGGTGGCGTTGACCACCGACGGCCAGGCGGCCCGGCAGGGGGTCCCGGCGCCCGAGGGCCCGTTCCGGCACGGGGCCCGTTTCGCGCCTCCCACCCTCGATCCCGGCTCCTACTACGTGGTCGGGTTCGGCACGACCGGAACCGACGGTGGACCGCAGTGGTGGGGTGGAAGCGTCACGGTATCTCCGGAGGTCTCGTGCCTGCCGGTGGGCGAAGGGGAGACCTTCGACCTGGACCAGACGCGATTCGAGGGCGGCGAGCAGGTCCACGTGCCCGGCGCGGGCGTGGCCGAGGGGATCGCGGCCTCGTTCAGCACCGACCGCACGCTGGTGGTCGGGCTCATCGACGCCGCTGTGCAGGGCGGGGTGGGGTCG
Source organism: uncultured Actinomycetes bacterium (assembly GCA_964560135.1). GTDB lineage: Bacteria > Actinomycetota > JAICYB01 > JAICYB01 > JAICYB01 > CAZLKN01. The sequence goes on from CAZLKN010000009.1 coordinate 32,721, forward strand.
GTCGAGGTCGACTACGAGATGCCCACCGCCTCCGGGACGATGGGCCGTGGGATCGCCCCCTTCGTCTCGACGGGTGGAACCTACCGGTTCGAGGCCCGGTACGCCGGTGCCTACCCTCTGGTTGCGGTTGCGGGTGCGGAGGTGACGCTGCCGTGATGCGGATGCGCCGCCTCGCTGCCGTGGCTGCGGCGGCCCTGGCCTTGTCGGGGCTCCCTGTCGGCGGGGAGGTTGCCGCGCACGCCTCGTGCGCCCGCAGCGACACCCCCGGCGGCGAATGGCCGCTGATAGGCGGAGATCTGGGCGGTAGCAGACACCAGGCGGGGGAGTTCCTGATCGACGCCCCGGCCGCCGCCACCCTCGAGCCCGCGTGGACGTTCGACGCCAACCGCAGCAGCTACGATCCCGAGGAAGGGACCTACGCGAGCTCCAGCGAGGTCACCGGCTACCCGGTGATCGCCGGCGGGTGCGTGTACGTGGGCACCAGCACGGGCCACCGCCGGCCGGGGTGGATCTTCGCCCTCAACGCCGACACCGGCGAGGTCGTGTGGCGCACGAAGGTCAGCCACGGGGTCTACGCGACGCTGGCCGTGGAAGGCGGCAGGGTCTTCGCCTTCGTGTCGCGGATCGACGCCCCCTACGTCGTCGCCTTGGACCAGGCCACGGGGGACCAGCTGTGGCAGACCACCGTCGACCGGCAGGTGGGCGCCGACGCGGTGTCCAGCCCGGTCGCGTACGACGGGATGGTCTGGGTCGGGGTGTCCGGGACGGCCGCCGAAGGCGACGAGGGCGAGCGCCTGGGCTTCCAGGGCAACTACGCCCTGCTCGACGCCGAGACCGGAGGGATCCTGGCCAAGACCTGGGTCATCCCGGTGGAGCAGTGGGCCGACGGGTTCGCGGGTGGGGCCGTGTGGTCCACCGTCGCCATCGACGAGGACACCGGCTACGGCTACGTCGGCACCGGCAATCCCTTCAACTACGACGACGAACACGAGCACACCAACGCGGTGCTCAAGATCGATCTCGACCGCGCGCGCCCGTCCTTCGGGGACATCGTCGGGTCCTACAAGGGCGACGTCGAGCAGTACTTCCCGGGTCTCGTGGAAACCAGCGAGGAATCCTGCGAGGAAGTCGAGGAGGTCAACCTCTTCGCAGCCGGTTTCGAGTGCGGCAACCTCGACCTCGACTTCGGTGCCATGCCAAACATCTTCGAGGGCCCAGACGGACGGACGCTCGTGGGCGCGGGACAGAAGTCGGGGGTCTACCACGTCTTCGACGCAGAGACGATGGATGTCGTCTGGACGGCACTCGTGGGCGTTCCCTCGGCGGTGGGCGGCATCGTCGGGTCGACGGCTGTCGATGAGCGCGGGATCTACGGTCCCCACACCCTCGGCGGCTACCTGTGGTCCACGCGCCGGGACGACGGCATGCTCCGCTGGATCGCCCCGGTCGGCGACGGGGTGCACTGGGGGAACCCGGTCACGGTAGCCAACAGGATCGTGTACACGGTCGATCTGAAGGGGTTCCTCGGCGCCTACGACGCGGGCAGCGGGGCCGTGCTGCTCCAGCGGCCGCTCGGTCTGGGGGCCGGCACGAGCCCGGCCGAGCCGACGCTCAGCTGGGGCGGGGTGAGCGTGGCGCGCGGCACCGTCTATGCGAGCGTCGGTGTGGGGCTGAGCTCGGTGGGTGCGTGGCCGCCGTGGCCCGAGATGCCCAACGGTTTCGTGATCGCGTTCCGCCCTGCGGACACCGGGTTGTAGGAGGTGAGGATCATCGGGAGGCGACGAGGATCCATCCGGGCTGGGGTCTTGGCCCTGGTCGTGGCTGCGGTGCTTCCGGCGGGGCCGCACGGGGCCGCGCACCTGACGGCGGCATCCTGCGGCGGCGAATGGGAGGAGGCCGACACGTGTGAGCTGATCCTCCGGGGCACGCCGCAGACCGTGTGGGCCGCCACCGCCGCGGCACCGGGCGCCGCCGAGGTGCGGGTGGTGCTCGAGATCGAGCCCGGAATCGAGTTGCTCTCCTGCGAGGCCACCGGGGAGGGCGAGGTGGAGTGCGAGGAGCAGGTAGGCCTCGATCAGGTCCTGAACTTCCCGGCGAACCTCCACGTCGACGCGCTGTGCCGGGTCGAAGGCCAGGGCGAGGGGGAGTACTGGTGCCAGTCGGGGACCGGCACATGATCGGTTCGTCCAACGATAGGAAGGGGTCGTCTACGATGCGCCGTCTGATGGTGCTGTCCGTCGCGCTGGCGCTCTGCGCGCCGTTGGTCGCGGCCTCCGCGCAGGTCCCGGAGGCGCCGCTTCCGGAGCTGCGCTTCGCCACCGGCGGGGAGCCGGGTACCTGCATCCGCGTCGACCGGGAGACCGGTGAAGAGTCCGATCCCTACGGGCAGCGCTGCTCGCGGCTGAGCTTCACCGTGGGGCCGATCGTCGTGCAGCCCGGTGCCAACAGCACGTATCCCTACGTCACGGCGATCGAGAAGCCCTGGTACGACGGCTTCATGGTGCGCATCGAGCCGAACATGGTGCGGGTCGACGGCAGCGAGCCGCCGGCCGACGAGATCCACCTGCACCACGCCACGTGGCTGTCGTCGCCGTCGTACGGCAATGGGCCGTTCTTCGCTGCCGGTGAGGAGAAGACGGTGGCCGAGTTCCCCGTCCCCTACGGGATGCCGGTGCAGCGCTCGGACGTCTGGTACATGGTCCACATGGTCCACAACGCGGGTTCGCAGCCCGAGGTGGTGTGGATCACCTACGACATCGACTACGTCGCCGCCGATGACGCCGACGACCTGGGCATCAAGACGATCCGTCCGTTCTGGCTGGACGTCTGGAAGAACGGACGGCGCTCCAACTACCCCGTGTACAACACCCACCGCGGCTACGGGGACCCGATCACCGACGAGGTGACGCTGGACATCAACACCGACCCGGACACCGGCGAGGTGGCCACCACCACCGAATGCACCTGGCCGAAGCAGGAGTGCGGAGCCTTCGACTCCTGGGGCGGCGAGGACGTCGGCCAGGGAACGCCGGGCAACGGGAGGGGCACCGACATCTACGTCCCCCCCGACCTCGCCGGCACGCTCATCGGCATCGGCGGGCACCTGCACCCCGGGGGCTTGCGCGTCGAGGTCGACGCGGTCAGGTGTCTGGACGCACAGGGCGACCAGGTCGAGCCGGTGCGCCCCGGCAACACGATCACGAGTTGGGCGGGCCTGCGATGCCCCGACGGAAGCACGGAGGAGGACAAGCGGATCTTCACCTCCGACGCCACGTACTTCGACAACGAGCCGCTGTCCTGGAACTTCCGGATGACGGTGTCGGGCGTCCCCTTTTGGAAGGTGAACATGTACGAGGGGACGATGCTGCGCATCAACTCGGTCTACGAAACCGATCGGGCGTCGTGGTACGAGGGGATGGGCATCGCCGTCGCCTACGTGCACCCGTACTCGGATGCCGAGGAGTTCTACGGCCTCGATCCCTTCGACCCGGGAACGGAGATCGTCGACGACATCCCGGCCGCGGAGTGCCATCCGACGCTGGCCGCCAACCCGGACCGGTTGTGCACCCGCGGCCTCATCACCCGTGGCGAGACGCCGGGCGGGGACCGCAAGGGCGGTGCCAACGCCCGTCCCTGGGAGTCGGCCGACGGCCCAGTCACCCAGGACATCTCCATCGCCGGGTTCCTGTACCTGCCCGGTGACCTGGGCTCGGTGTCGTTGACGGGCGTGCCACAGGTGCGCCGGGACGAGCCGGTCACGTTCTGGAACCTGGATGCGGCGACGAACGTGTATCACACGGTCACGGCGTGCGCGTACCCGTGCAACGGGCAGACCGGCATCGACTACCCGATCGCCGACTTCGGATGGGGACGGGGGGATCTGGCCCCCGGGGGCGACGGGCCGGTCACCTACGACTCGGCGGAGCTCGGGTACAGCCCCGACTTCGGACCCGCGCGCAGCCAGATCCCGCCGGGTTCCGGTGAGGACCCCGGGGAGTGGGCGTACAACGGGATCGCCTACAGCTTTACCCCCGCCGACCTGAACCTCGAGGCCGGCGAGGTCTACACGTACTACTGCCGTGTCCACCCGTTCATGCGGGGCTCGTTCAAGGTCGTGGAATGAAACGTCGGATGCAGATGGGGAACGAGGAGGTAGATCGATGACGAGTTGGAGAAGGATGTACGAGGAGGGGCTGCCGGACGAGCTGCCCATCAACGTGCTGCCGTATGCGAACGAGGAGTTCTTCCCCGTCCCGCCGTCGGCCAAGGATCTGGAGGTCCACCGGACGGCGATGCGGGACTGCGACGAGATGGCCCGCAGGTTCGGGATCCCTCGCCGCCGGTTCTTGCAGACCAGCGCCGCCGCGGTCGTGACGATGGCGGCGATCAACCGGGTGATGGGCACCGCCGGCGGCCACTACGCGTTCGCCGACCACCGGACCAGCGACCCCAAGGCCTGCAACGTGGACAACGGTGACCTGCACTATCCGGGGGCCCAGCTGAACAACCTGCCGGGCGAGTTCATCATGGACGTCCAGACGCACCACGTGGACATCGAGGACGACGAATGGCGGACGCAGAACCCGGGCCAGGCGGCTTTCTTCGCGGCCGTCTGGTCGCAGTCGAGCTGCGGCGAGGAGGACCGCCTCGAGTGCCTCGGCCGCTACCACTACATGAAGGAGCTCTTCCTCGACTCCTCGACGAACGTCACGGCGCTGTCCGCGGTTCCTTACAGGCCGGACGGGCAGCCGCTCCCGATCGAGCGGGCGGCGGAAACCTGCGACATCATCAACGGGATGGCGGGGAGCCGCCGGTCGGTGATGCACCGGTTCGTGATGCCGAACCGGGGGTCGCTCGGGAACAAGAGCGACTCGATCCTCGGCAACCACGGGGTGTACCCCGTGTACATGCAGGAAGAGTTCGACCTGATGGAGTACACGGCACAGAACTTCGGTCAGCATCTGCGGGCCTGGAAGATCTACTGCCCGTGGGGCGACGTGCCCAACGCCTCGGGCTGGTGGTTGGACGACCCGGCGGGTCGCCGCTTCATCGAGCACGCGCTGTACATCAGCCATGCCTACGGGATCCCGCCGCTGATCTGCGCCCACAAGGGCTTCGCCCTGCCGTCGTTCGACCAGGAGAAGGCCGCAACGCGCGACGTCGGCGTGGTGGCGAAGACCTACCCCGACATGCACTTCATGATCTACCACTCGGGGTACGACGGCGACGGCATCAGCCTGGGCGGCCCGCTGAACCAGGGCACGAGCACCCAGGGCCCGTACCCGGGTGACATCGCCTCCGACGGCACCTGGCAGGTCGGCGCCGGGGACGAGAGCCAGGTGCGCTCCATCGACCGCGGCGTGGACAACTTCATCAAGGCGCTGCGCGAGAACGGCTGGTCGGCCAGGCACTTCGCGCCCGGCGGCGCGCCCCGGGTTCCCCTGAATGCCGGCGACGGCGACCCGAACATCCACGCCAACGTCCCCAACGTCTCCGCCGAGCTGGGCTCGGTCTGGGGTTCGGTGCAGCGGGACCCCACGCGGGCGAGCTTCCTGCTCGGCAAGCTGATCTACCACGTCGGTCCCCGCCGGGTGATCTGGGGAACCGACAGCCTGTGGGGCGGTTCGCCGCAGAACCAGATCATCACCTTCCGGGCCTTCCAGATGTCCGATGCGATCAAACAGCTCTACCGTCTGCCGCACGGACTCGAGGGTGACGTCGATGACCCGTCCCTCGACGCGATGGATCCGGCGAGTTACGCGTCGCCGCACCCGCGGTTCCCCGACTGGCCCACCGACGGGCTGGCCCATCCGGAGCGCACGATCCGCAACGGCGTCCTCGGACGCAACGCCGCGGCGCTGTACCGCGTGGATCCGGACGCCGAGCTGGATGCGATCACCTGCGACCACCTCACGCAGATGCGCGACGGTGAGTACGGTGAGAACCCGATGGCCACCAACGACGTGCACGGTCCTCGCACGTCGGCCGGTGTGCGCGAGGAGATGTACCGCGACCCGTGGTACCGGGGCGCGCGGAAGGCCCAGAACGAGGCCGGCTTCATGAGGCGCCTGCGCTGAGATGAAGCCGAGCGTCGCGGAGCTGGCGGCGGTGGGGGCGTCGACCCCCATCGCCTTCTCGCCGGACGGACAGCGCCTGCTGGTGCTGTCCGACGGCGACGGGCCGACGCGGCCGTTCGCCGTCGATCTGGTCGGTGGGGACCGTGAGCTGCTGCTCGACGCGGCTGTGGAGGCGGCCGTGTGGCTCCCAGGATCCGAGCGGTTGCTCGTCCAGGTGTCGGGAGACGGCCGGTCGCAACTCCTCCTCGATGAGGGGGGCGGTCGGCTGCGACCGGTCGCACCCGACGCAGGGACGTCGATCCGTCTCGGCGCGCTCGCCGCCGACGGCCGAACGATCGCCTTCTCGACCCGGCACGGCCCGGCGATGAGCAGTGTGCACGTGTGCGACGTGGACGCCGGCGAGGTGCGGTGTGTGCTGCACGGGCCCGGCTCCTGGAGCCCGGAGAGCTTCTCGCCGGACGGACGGCTGCTCGCCGTCCGTCTCGTGACCGAACGCAGCGCCGAGACGATCCTCGCCCTCGTGGACGTCTCGACGGGCGAGCACACCTACGTGTCGGGGATCGAGGGAGCGGCGTACTACGGGCCCCCGTCCTGGCTCCCGGACTCGTCGGGGTTCTACTTCGCCACGGATGCGGGAGCCGAGTACCGCGGGCTGGCCCGCTACGAGATCGCCACGGGGGTCTGGCAGTTCGCCGTGGAGCGCGACCTCGACCTCCGGGGCAGTTTGGATCCCACGGGCCGCCTGCTCGCCCTGGCCGTGAACCGGGATGGCGCGACGATCCTGGAGCTGGTCGACGCGGCGAGCAGCACGTCGGTGCGAAAGATCCCGTTGCCGGGCGACGGCCAGGTCGGGTTCACGGTCTTCTCAGCGGACGGCTCGCTGCTCGCCTTCCACTTCACCTCCGATACCGAGCCCGGCGAGGTCTGGATCCACGACGTGGAGCACGATGAAACCCGTCGTCTGACGTCGAGCGAACGGCCTGCGGCGGCATTCGTGGAGAGCGAGGTGCACCGGTACCCGTCCTTCGACGGACTGTGGATCCCCGTGCGCCTGTACCGCCCTCCGGACGCCGCGGCCCCCGTGCCCGTGGTGGTTCTGCTGCACGACGGCCCGGACGCCCAGCACGTGGCCGCCTATCATCCGTTGATCCAGGCGCTCGTGGTCCGGGGGATCGCCGTGGCGTGCCCCAACGTGCGAGGCTCCACCGGCTACGGGAAGCGCTACCACCACCTGGACGACAACCGGATGCGGATGCACGCCTTCGGCGACGTGGCCTACCTCCACGCCTGGCTCGAGGGCCTCGACGGCGTGGACGCCTCGCGGATCGCGCTGACCGGCTCCGGCTACGGCGGTTTCCTGGCCCTCGGTGCCCTTGCGTTCTACCCGGAGCTGTGGATCGGCGCGGCGGCGGTATCGCCGATCCTCGACCTCCCGTCCTACGTGGCGGCGGCGCCGGCGCAGATCCGGGCCTGGCGGGAGCGGGAGTTCGGCCGCCTCGACCGCTACGGACAGATGCTCGAGGAGGGGTCCCCTCTGTCGCGGGCAGACGACATCCGGGCCCCCGTTCTCCTGCTGCACGGCGAGGCCGACCGCGAGGTTCCGGCGGAGCAGGCCGAGGCGTTCCGGGCGGCGTTGGATGCGAGGGGCACCGTGTGCGAGGTCCACCTGTATCCGGAGGGCCGGCGGCTGCGGGGAGCGGCGCTCGTGGACGCGCACGAGCGCACCGTGGCGTTCCTCGAGCGGTGCATCGCGGGTGAGGCGACGCGCGTCGGCGGGGCCTCGTCGCGCTGATCACGCCGGCGCTCCCGGCCCCCGTGCCCGCAGCCACCCCGACCCCGGTATCCTCGCGGGTGCGATGGCCGACGAACCGATGCGCATCCTCTGCGTCTCCGCCCACCCCGACGACCTCGAGTTCGCCGTCGCCGGCTCGGTCGCCCGGTGGGCCGGTGAGGGCGCCGAGGTCGTCTACGCGATCGTGACCGACGGCTCCACGGGGACCGAGGACCCGGAGCTGGCCGGCGAGCGGCTGGCGGCGGTCCGGCGGGAGGAGGCGCTCCGCGCCGCAGGGGTCGTCGGGGTGAAGGAGGTCGAGCTCCTCGGCTACCGGGACGGCTACGTCGAGCCGACCCTGGAGCTGCGGCGCGACATCGCGCGGGTGTTCCGGCGGCACCGTCCGCACCGGTTCTGCGTGATGGATCCCGTGCCGCTGCCCGGCGGGTGGTTCGTGAACCATCCCGACCACCGCGCCGTCGGGCAGGCCTCCCTCGACATCACCGTCACCGCGGGCACGACGACCGGCCACTTCCCGGAGCTGCGCGAGGAGGGACTGGCCCCCTGGCGGGGCCTTCGCGAGATCTGGGTGTGCGGACCCGCGGGCGGTGAGACCGCGGTGGACATCACCTCCACGATCGACCGCAAGATCGAGGCACTGCGCTGCCACGCCTCCCAGATCGGCGAGTGGGACGTGGAGACCGCCGTGCGGAGCTGGACGCGGGAGAACGGACGCAAGCACGGCTACGACCATGCGGAGCTCTTCCACGTGGTCCGGCCCCTGGGGGCAGAGGACCCCGAGACCTGAGCTACCGGTAGCCGTGCTCGGGGGCCGGGTAGACGCCCTCGGCAACCTCCTTGGCGAACGCCTGCACGGCCCCCTGGATCTCAGAGGCGAGGTCGGCGTACCGCTTCACGAAGCGGGGGCCGGGCCCGGGCGTCATTCCCAGGAGGTCGTGCAGCACCAGCACCTGGCCGCTCGTACCCGGACCGGCGCCGATCCCGATGGTCGGGATCTCGAGGGCCTCGGTGACGCGAGCGCCGAGCTCGGCCGGGACGCACTCGAGCACGAGCGCGAACGCGCCCGCGTCCTGCAGCTCCAGCGCGCCGGCGAGCACCCGGTCGGCGTCGTCACCGCGTCCCTGGACCCGGTAGCCGCCGAAGGCGTTCACGAACTGCGGTGTCAGCCCGAGGTGGCCCATCACGGGGATCCCCCGTTCGGTGAGTTCGGCGACGATCCCGGCAACCGGTCCGGCCCCCTCGACCTTCACGGCGTGCATCCCCGCCTGGAGGAACGCGGTGGCGTTGCGCATCGCGTCCGCGTGGGAGGCGTGGTAGGAGCCGAAAGGCAAGTCCCCGACGAGCAGGGCATCCCGCGCGCCGCGGGCGACCGCCCGGGCGTGATGGAGCATGTCGTCCATCGTCACGGGGATCGTGCTCGGATAACCGAGCATCACCTGCCCCAGGGAGTCGCCGACGAGCAGAACCGGGATGCCGGCTTCGTCGAGCAGCCGCGCCGACAGGGCATCGTACGCGGTGACCATCGCGAAGCGCTCCCCGCGCGAGCGGCGCTCACGCAGGTCGTGGACGGTGACGGGCATGGGACAACCTCCTTCCCTCGAGGCCCCATCAGGGGTCCCCTGGTCCGGATGCCATCATGCCACGACGGGCAGGCCGGAAGGGAAGGTGGCAGAGTAGGGAGGTCGGTCGACGGACGCGGGAGGCACGAGGCGATGGAGAGCGAGGGACAGACGTTCCTGGAGGAGATGGTCCGCCGTCGCGGGTACGTCCACGACTTCCACCGGGTCCTGGCCGAACACGATCTCGAGTTCCTGCAGGCCTACGAGCAGTTGCTCGACGCGGCGTACCTGCGGCCGAGGCGGCTGTCCCGGCTGTCGAAGGAGATGATCTACACGGCGGTTCTGGCGGCCATCGGCTCCTCCCGCGACCACCTGCGGGCGCACATCGCGGCGGCGTCGGCCGAGGGAGCGACCTCCGGTGACATCCTCGAAGTGCTGGAGCTCGTGCTCCCGAGCGCGGGCGTCGCGCGCTTCATCGAGGCCATCGCGGTGTGGAGGGAGGTCTTCGAGGCATGAGCCGGATCGCGATCGTCGGATCCTTCTCGACGGGCAAGACCACACTGGCGGAGGCGGTGGCCCCCAAGCTCGGCCTGCCGCTGCTGCCGGAGGTGGCCCGCGAGATCGCCGCGCTGGGCTTCAAGCTCGACAAGGACGCCACCGTCGAGACGGAGGCGCTGATCTTCATGCGCCAGTACTACAACGAGATGACCCACGACGGATTCGTGGCCGACCGCTCGATGCTCGACGCCCTCGCCTACGCGAGCTGGGTCCTCGAGCACCAGGAGCGCCGGAAGGAGTTCGCGCTCTGGGACGCCTGCCTCGATATCGCGCGCCACCACCTGCGGTCCAACTACACGCAGGTCTTCTACCTGCCGATCGAGTTCGGGATCGTGCCCGACGGCCTGCGCCCGGATGATCCCGACTTCCAGGCCGACATCGACCGGCGGATCCTGGAGCTGCTGCACAGCCATGACATCCGGTACTCGACGCTGACCGGCAGCGTGTCGGAGCGTCTGGACGGTCTCCTGGGATCGGTGCGCTAGGCTTCCGGCGAGGAGTGGGCGAGACATGGCGCAAGCGGAGATCACGAGCACCATCGAGTCCTACCTCGAGGCGGTCTTCGAGCTCGAGGAGATCGGTGAGCGGGTGACCCAGGCGCGGCTCGCGCGCTGGTTCGGCGTCTCGCCCCCGGCGACCTCGGAGGTCGTGCACCGCATCGCCAAGCTCCGCTTGATCGACTTCGACTCCGACCGCACGATCCTGCTCACCGACGAGGGCCGGACGCGGGCAGCCGAGATGGCCGGCCGGCATCGGCTGATCGAGCGCTATCTCGTGGACGTGCTGGAGGTGCCCTGGCACCTCGCGGACGAGGAGGTCCGCAAGATGGAGCCCGGCGTGTCCGACACGGTCCTGGAGCGGATGCGGGCGAGCCTCGGCGACGTCCAGCGATGCCCCCACGGCAATCCGATCCCCGGCACGCCGGCCTCACGCCAGCAGCTCGATCTCACCCCGCTGGACGAATGTCCGCTCGGGGTGCGGGTGACGGTGGACCGGATCCGGGAGGACCTCGAGCTCGACCTGGACATGCTCCGGTACCTGGAGGAGCACGAGCTGCTCCCGGGGGCGGAGGTGACGGTCTCCGACCGTGATCCCGAGGGAGCGGTCACCGTCGAACGCGACGGCGACGTCGTGGCGGTGGGTCCGGCTCTGGCGTCGCACGTCCTCTGCGTCAAGGCCTGATGCCGCCGCAACGGCTCCTGATGGGTCCCGGGCCGTCGAACGCGGCCCCCGAGGTACTCCAGGCGCTGTCGAGCCCCCTCGTCGGCCACCTCGATCCGTCCTTCCTCGCCCTGCTCGACGAGACCGCCGAGTTTCTCCGGCAGACGTTCCGCACGAGCAACCGCCTGACCTTCTCGGTGTCGGGCACCGGCAGCGCGGGGATGGAGGCGGCGCTCGTGAACGTGCTGGAGCCCGGGGATGAGGCGATCGTGTGCGTGAACGGCGTCTTCGGGGAGCGGATGGCCGACGTGGCCGGACGCGCGGGAGCCGCCGTCGTGCGCGTGGATGCGCCATGGGGGCGGATCGTGCCGCCGGAGGACGTGGCCACCGCGCTCGAGGAGCACCCGGAGGCGAAGGTCGTCGCGGTGGTCCACGCCGAGACCTCGACGGGCGTCGCCCAGCCGGTGGAGGCCCTGGCCGGCGTCGTCCAAGACCACCCGGCGCTGTTCGTCGTGGACACGGTCACCTCGCTGGCAGGTATGCCCGTGGAGGTGGACGCCTGGGGTGTGGACGTCTGCTACTCGGGCACCCAGAAGTGCCTGTCCGTGCCCCCGGGCCTGGCCCCCATCACCTTCTCCGACCGGGCCCTGGAGGTGGTCCGGGCACGCTCGACCCCGGTGCAGAGCTGGTACCTCGACGTCACGATGCTCGAGCGCTATTGGGGGTCGGACCGCGTGTACCACCACACGGCACCCGTGGCGATGGCGGCCGCGCTGCACGCGGGCCTGTCGCTGGTCGCCGGGGAGGGGCTGGAGGCCCGCTGGGAGCGGCACGCGCGGATGGGTGAGCTCCTGGCCAAGGAGCTGGAGGCACGGAGGTTCTCCTACGTCGCCACGGCGGGACACCGGCTGCCGATGCTGCACTGTGTGCGCCTGCCCGACGGGATCGACGAGGCGCCGGCACGCCGCAGGCTCCTCGAGGATTACGGGATCGAGGTCGGTGGGGGCCTCGGTACCTTCCAGGGCACCTGCTGGCGCATCGGGCTGATGGGCCACAACGCCACCCGGCGCAACGTCCTCACCCTGCTGGGCGCGATCGACGAGGTGGTGCGGGGGTGAGGCGCATCGTGCCGGGAGCGCGGTTGGCCCGGCGGAAGGCACGGGGCGCCCCCGCGGCGATGCGTCCCGCCGCCGAGGATCTGTCCCGGGTGCTGGGTTGGGAGCGGGTGGGGGTGTTCGGTCCCGAGCTCGCCCTGTACGGCGCCGACGCCGGCATGGCCCACCGGCTCCCCGGCCTGGTGGTGTGGCCGCAGACCACGGTGGAGGTGGCGGAGGTGGTTCGGGTCTGCGGCCGCCACGACGTGCCGTTCACCGCCCGGGGGGCCGGGACGGGGCTGTCCGGCGGCGCCGTGGGTCTGTCCGGCGGGGTGGTGGTCTCGCTCCAGCGCATGGACGCGATCCTCGAGGTCGACGAGGCCAACCGCTGCGCATGGGTGCAGCCGGGCGTGGTGAACCTCGAGCTGTCCCGGGCCGTGGCGCATCTGGGCCTGCACTTCGCGCCCGACCCCTCCTCCCAGACGGTGTGCACCGTCGGGGGCAACGTGGCCGAGAACTCCGGCGGACCCCACTGCCTGCTCTACGGCGCGACCTCGCCGCACGTGCTCGCCGTGGAGGTGGTGCTGCCCTCCGGCGACATCGTGATGCTCGGCGGCGTGGCCGAGGAGACCGCCGGCTACGACCTGCGGGGCCTGTTCGTCGGCTCGGAGGGGATGTGCGGCATCGCCACGCGCATCTGCGTGCGCCTCACCCCCCGGCCCCCGGCGGTGGCGACGCTGCTCGGCTTGTTCCCCGACGCGATCTCCGCCTCGCGGGCGACCTCCGGGGTGATCGCGGCGGGCGTGATCCCCGCCGCCCTCGAGCTGATGGACGGTCCGATGTGCACGGCGGTGGCGGCGTTCCTGGGCACCGAGGACTACCCGACGGACGGCTCGTCGGCGCTGCTGTGCGAGGTCGACGGGATGCCCGCCGCCGTCGCACAGGGGGTCGAGGTGGTGAGCGCGGTGATGCGGGAGCACGGCGCCACACGGGTGCGCCGCGCCGCCGACGACGCCGAGCGGGCGCAGCTCTGGCGCGGACGCAAGTCGGCGTTCGGGGCGGTGGGCCGGATCGCGAGCCGCTACTACCTGCACGACTGCGTCGTTCCCCGCACGCGTCTGGCCGAGGTGCTCGAGGGCGTGTACCGGATCGCCGAGCGGCACGACCTCCGGGTGGTGAACGTCTTCCACGCCGGCGACGGCAACCTGCACCCGCTGCTCGTCTTCGACCTCGACGAAGAGGGGATCGCGCAGCGCGTCGACGAGGCCGGACGCGAGATCGTCGAGCTGTGCGTCGCCGCCGGCGGGGTCCTGACCGGCGAGCACGGCGTGGGCCTCGAGAAGCGCGAGTATATGGGTCTGCTGTTCTCCGAAGACGACCTCGACGCCCAGGCGAAGATCCCGCGGGCCTTCGACCCCGAGGCGCGGTCGAACCCCGACAAGGTGTTCCCGCGCGGGAGCCGGTGCGGCGACATCCGGGAGCTCGGGAAGACCGCGGCCGAGACGCAGGCGTCGGGGCTGTGGATCTGACGTCCGCCGAGCAGGTCGTGGCGGCGGTGGAACGACTCCGCGCCGGACGCCGTCGCGCGCTGGTCGTCGGCGGCGGGACGGGCCTCGGCATGCTGGACGACGCGGACGCCGACGAACGACTCGAGGTGTCGGGGATCTCCGGCGTCACCGACTACGAGCCCGAGGACCTCACCTGCACCCTCGGCGCGGGCACGACCCTCGCCGAGCTCCGACGGGTCCTCGCCGAGCGCGGGCAGACACTGCCCGTGTGGCATCCCGATCCCGACCGCGCCACGGTCGGCGGGCTGGTCGCCTCCGGCTGGTCCGGACTCGGCAGGCGCCTGTACGGACGCCTGCGCGACCGGGTATTGGAGGTGCGGGCGGTCACCGGCGAGGGGAAGCTCGTCCGGGGCGGGGGCCGGGTGGTGAAGAACGTCACCGGGTTCGACCTGCCTCGCCTGTTCGCGGGTTCGTTCGGCACCCTCGGCGTGCTCGTCGAGCTGACCGTGAAGGTGCATCCGCTTCCCGGCCCCCTGCACGCTCGGGCGGTCACCGGACCGCCGGAGGAGACGGCCGGGGCGCTGCGGCGCCTCGTTCTGCACGCTCCGGTGGCCGTGGAGGCGGTCATGGAATCCACGGACGGACGCTGGACCGGGTACGCCTTCGCCCCCGGTCCGGCGGACGATGCGGCATCGCTGCTGGATCCCCTGGAGGGCGACGGGACGGACCCGTCGATGTTCGAGCGCCTCGCGGCCCAGCCGCTGCTCGCGCCGGCCGCAGACGGTGGGATCGTCGTACGGGCCGCCGTCCCCCCGGGGGACGCCGCGGCGCTGGTGGCCGAGCTCCACGGCTCCGCGCGTGCCGTGGTCGACGTGGCCTCCGGGGTGGCGTGGACGGCGACCACCGGCGAGGGCCTGGCCGCGTTGCGGGGGTTCTGCGAGGCGCGCGGGGGCTCGGCGGTGCTCCTCGCGGGACCACCAGAGGTGCGTCTGCGGTACGGCACCTGGGGCCGCGCCCCGCAGGCAACCGCGATCATGGCGCGGCTCAAGGCGCTGTTCGATCCCGACGGGGTCTTCCCCGACGCCGGGTTCGTCCGATGAGCGGCATCCCGTTCCCCGATCCGCCGCTGGCCGACGAGGTGGTGGCGCTGCGGCCCTGGCACGGCGACGACGCCGCGGTGGTGCACGCGATGGCCTGCGACCGGGAGGCGCGCCGCTGGCGGATCTTCCCCGAGGGCTTCTCGGTCGACGACGCCCGCTACTGGATCTCGACCTGCGAGCGCGACCGCGCCGACGGAAAGGCGCTGCACCTGGCGGTCTGCGAGGCGGCCACCGGCCAGGTGGTGGGCAACACCGGCCTCGGCATCCTCGAGCCCGGCCTCGGGGAGGTCTGGTACCTGCTTCTGGCCCCGGCCCGCGGACGGGGCCTGGCCGCACGCTCGGTGGCCCTCCTCACCGCCTGGGGGCGGACCGGGCTCGATCTGCGTCGTTTCGAGGCGCACGTCCATCCGGGCAACCGTTCGTCGCTGGCGGTCGCCGAGCGGGCGGGGTTCGCCCGGCAGGGAACGCGGACGATGCGCATCGGGGGCCGTCCGACCCGCATGGTCGTCCTTCAGGCCGGCGATAGCATCGGGGTGACGTGAAGCTCGACCCGAAGGACCTCGACACCTGCGTGCGGTGCGGCCTGTGCCTCACCGCCTGCCCCACGTACCGGCTCACCGGCATGGAGGGCTACTCGCCCCGGGGGCGGATCGCCGCGGCCCGGGAGCTGGGCGACGACACGGCCCGCCTGTCGCCGGTGCTGGCCGACTACCTCGACACCTGCCTCGGGTGCCGGGCCTGCGAGGCCGTCTGCCCCTCGGGGGTGCCCTACGGGCGGATCCTCGAGGGGGCCAGGGCCGTGTCCCCGCCGCGCAGCGGCCCGGTCAAGCGGCTGATCCAGGCGGTGCTCCTGTGGGCGGTGGCGCGCCGCTGGCGGCTATCGGTGCTGTCGCTGCTCGCCTACCCCGTGCAGAAGCTCGGCCTCCTGCGCCTCGGCGCCGCCGTGGCCCGCAGGGGCTTCGGCCCCCGGGTGCTCGAGGGGGCGGCGGGCCTGCCCGCTTTCAGGCTGCGTGACCTGCTGTCGCGACTGTCCACGAACTACGTCCCGCCGGAGGGCGTGCGGGAGCGCGGCCAGGTGGTGCTGTTCGCCGGCTGCGTGCAGGACGCGTGGGCCCGGGACGTCCACTGGGCGACCATCGGCGCCTTCACCAGGGCCGGCTACCGGGTGCGGGTGCCGCACGACCAGTGGTGCTGCGGCGCGCTGCACGCCCACGCAGGACGCGCGGAGGCGGCGGAGAGGCTCGCGGGATACAATCTCGGCCCCCTGGAGCTGTTCGAGGGGGCGATCGTGGTGAACGCCGCCGGGTGCGGGGCGAAGCTCAAGGAGTACGGCGAGGTCCTCGGCGAGCGCGGGGAGGCGGTCGCGTCGCGGATCGGCGACGTGACCGAGGTGCTCACACCGGCCGACGTCGCCCGGGTGGGGGCCGAGCCCCCGGCGGGGCTGCGGCGGGTCGCCGTCCACGACGCCTGCCATCTGGCCCACGCCCAGGGCGTGCGCACCGCGCCGCGGGAGCTGCTCGAGGCCGCAGGCTACGAGGTGGTCGACGTTCCCGACGACGGCCGGTGCTGCGGCGCCGCCGGCACCTACAGCCTGCTGCACCCCGAGTGGGCGCGGCCGCTGCGCGCGGACAAGATCGAGGCCTGCCTCGCCACGGGGGCCGACGCGGTGGCGGTCGGGAACCCCGGATGCGCGTTCTGGATGGCCTCGGAGCCGGGGGCCCCGGCCATGTACCACCCGATCCAGCTCGTGGCCATGGCGATGGCCAACGCCGCGGCGGGGGAGTGAGAGAGTCTCAGTCGGCTTCCAGGAAGCGGACGAGCACCGCGGCGAGGTCCGCGAGGTCGGCGATGGCGACGGTCTCGTGGTTCGAGTGCGCCGATCCGAGGTCGCCGGCTCCGAAGATGGCGCACGCCACCCCGTGGTGGATGAGCAGGTTGGCGGCGTCGGTCCACGAGGGGATCCCGACCGGCTCGGTGCTGTCCAGGACCGACGCCAGCCTGGCCACCGCCGGCACGTCGGTGGGGATCTCGATGGGTTCGCACACGTCGAGGATCTCGTGGCGCAGGGTGGCCCCCCGTCCCCGCCATCCGGCGGCCAGGGCCTCGAGGATCTCCTCGGTCTCGCGCCGTGCCTTCTCGGGGTCCACGCCGGGGACGAGCCCCAGAGCCAGCTCGGCGTGGGCCGCCGCCGGCACGCGCCAGAGGTGCTCGCCTCCGACGAGGCGGCCGAGGTGGCGGGGCGGTGGCGGGAGCAGGTCGTGGCGGGCCTTGAGGAAGGAGCAGTCCTCGAGGGCCTCCACCGCGCCGAGGACGACGTCGATCGCGGAGATCGCGCTCTGGGAGGCGTAGGCGTGAGCCGGCCGGCCGCTGGCCTCGAGCAGGAGGTCGATGCAGCCGCCCTGGGCCGTGCCGATCCTGAGATCCGTGGGCTCGAGGACCAGGCCCCCGGTGGCGGTGACGTGGGGCGGGAGGTGGATGTGCTCGGACCCGAGGCCGCCGGTCTCCTCGTCGCAGGTGATCGCGACGACGACGGGAGCCTCGGGGACGGCCTCCACCGCCGCGACGAGCGCCGCGACCTGGCCCTTGGCGTCGAGGACGCCGCGTCCGACCAGGCGGCCGTCCTCGACGGCCACGGTGTGGGCGTCGGGGTGCTCGTGCGGAGGATGGGTGTCGGCATGTGAGCAGAGCAGGGGGCCGCCTTCGCCGCGGATCGCGATCAGGTTGGGACGGTGCGGGGCGACCTCTTGGAGCTCGCACTCGAACCCGGAGGCCACCAGGATCTCGGCCAGCAGGCCCTGGACCGCCGACTCGGTCTCGTGGGAGGGGACGGCGACGAGCCGTCCCGTCAGCTCGACGACGCGTTCGGTGAGGGTGATGCCGGCCACCGGATGTTCTCGAGCTCCAGGAGCGCGCGCTTTCGATCCAGACCCCCGCCGAAGCCGACCAGGTCGCCGGAGGACCCCACCACCCGGTGGCAGGGGACCACGATGGCCACCGGGTTGCGATTCAGCGCCTGGCCCACGGCACGCGCAGCGCCGGGCTTGCCCACCGCGGCCGCCACCTCCCCGTAGGAACGGACGGCCCCGTACGGGATCCTGGCGGTCTCCTCCAGCACGGCCCGGACGAACCCGGTGGTGTGACGGAGGTCGACCTCGAGCTCGAAGGCGCGCCGCCGTCCGGCGAAGTACGCTTCGAGCTGTCTGCGCAGCGCGAGGAGGGCCTCCGGGTACCGGCGGACCTCCTCGGCCCGGTCGGCCAGATCCGCGGCGGCGTCCTCGGCGTGGTTGTCGAAGGACAGCGCGCACAGCCCCTCCGAGGTGCACGCCGCGAACAGCGGCCCCACCGGCGAGTCGAACCGGTCGTAGGCGATCCAACGTTGCAGCGTGATGGTCTTCATACCTGAAGCATGCCACGTGGCGACGACATCCACAGTGAGCTCAGGCCCCGGGTCCGTGAGAGGATGGGGCCATGGAGGACCCGGGTCGCGATGCGCGGATGTGGGCAGCCCTGTGCCACGTCTCGGCGTTCGCGGCTCTGATCGGGGTCCCGTTCGGACACATCCTCGGCCCCCTGGTGGTCTGGCTGCTGAAGCGGGCCGACCACCCCTTCGTGGACGACCAGGGCAAGGAGGCCGTGAACTTCCAGATCAGCCTGACGATCTACGGGCTGATCGCGGCGGCGCTGGTGGTCCCGGCCTTCGTCGGGGGCCTGGTCCTGCCCGTCGCCTTCTCCGGGCTGGGCCTGTTGGTGCTCGCGGTGATCGCCCTGGCCGTGGTCGCGATCGTGTTCGTGATCCTGGCCACGATCCGTGCCAACGAGGGCGTGTGGTACCGCTACCCGCTGACCATCCGCTTCCTGCGCTGATCTGCGCGCCGGGAGGGGGCCACAACGTCTAGCATGGATGGCCTTATGCGGGAGACCTACGACTTCAGCGCGATCGAGGAGAAGTGGATGGCCCGGTGGGAGGCCGACCGGGCCTGGGCGGCGCCGCGCCTGCCGGAGCGTCCGAAACGCTACGTGCTCGAGATGTTCCCGTACCCCTCGGGCGACATGCACATGGGCCACGTCGAGAACTACACCATCGGCGACGCCTTCGCCCGCTACTGGAGGATGCGCGGCCACGACGTGCTGCATCCCTTCGGCTACGACGCCTTCGGGCTCCCGGCGGAGAACGCGGCCATCAAGCGCGGCATCCACCCGCGGGAATGGACCTACGCGAACATCGAGCGCTTCACGGCGTCCTGCAAGCGGCTGGCCTTCGCCTACGACTGGGAGCGCACGTTCAACACCTGCGATCCCGACTACTTCCGCTGGAACCAGTGGCTGTTCCTGCGTTTCCACGAGCGGGGGCTGGCCTACCGCAAGGCGGCGAAGGTCAACTGGTGCCCCTCGTGCCGGACGGTGCTCGCCAACGAGCAGATCTCCTCGGGGGTCTGCTGGCGGTGCGGGTCGGCCCCCGAGATCCGGGACCTGGAGCAGTGGTTCTTCCGGATCACGGACTACGCCCAGCGGCTGCTGGACGACATGGAGGGCCTCGACTGGGGCGACGCCGTCCTCACCCAGCAGCGCAACTGGATCGGCCGATCCGAGGGCGCGATCGTCCGCTTCACCATCGACCAGACGGGGGACGAGATCCCGGTCTTCACCACCCGCCCCGACACGCTGTACGGCGTCACCTTCTTCGTGTTCGCGCCGGAGCACCCGATCGCCGAGCAGCTCGCCGTCCGCGCCGGCAAGGGCGAGGAGTACGCCGCCTTCGTGGACGCGATCCGGCGGCAGTCCGAGATCGAGCGCCTGGCGATGGAGGCGCCCAAGCGGGCCTTCGACCTCGAGGCCCACGCGGTCAACCCGCTGAACGGGGAGCGGGTGCCGGTGTTCGCGTCCGACTACGTGCTCATGGAGTACGGGACGGGGGCCATCATGGCCGTGCCCGCCCACGACCAGCGTGACTTCGAGTTCGCCCGCCAGTACGAGCTGCCCGTCCGGGTCGTGATCCAGCCCGAGGCCGACCAGCCGCTGGACAGCCGGACGATGGACGAGGCTCACCCCGGCACGGGTGTGATGGTCGGCTCGGGCGAGTTCACCGGGATGCCCTCGGACGAGGGCGCGCGGGCGGTGATCGCCCACCTGGAGGAGCAGGAGATCGGCCGCGGCGAGATCCAGTTCCGGCTGCGCGACTGGCTGATCTCGCGGCAGCGCTTCTGGGGCACGCCGATCCCGGTGGTGTACTGCCAGGAGTGCGGCATCGTCCCCGTCCCCGACGAGGACCTGCCCGTCACCCTGCCGGAGGTGGTTGACTTCGAACCCACCGAGGGGGCCACCTCACCGCTGGCCACCGCCACCGACTGGGTGAACACCCACTGTCCGAAATGCGCAGGCCCCGCCCGGCGCGAGACCGACACGATGGACACCTTCGTGGACTCGTCCTGGTACCACCTGCGGTTCACCGACGCCCGCAACGACGAGGCCCCCTTCGACCCCGAGGTCGTGAACGCCTGGCTGCCCGTCGACCAGTACACGGGCGGGATCGAGCACGCCGTGATGCACCTGATCTACGCCCGGTTCTTCATGAAGGTCCTGCACGACATGGGGATCGTGGACCACACCGAGCCGTTCAAGCGGCTGCTGAACCACGGGATGATCACGATGGGCGGCAAGGTGATGTCGAAGTCGCTCGGCAACGTGGTCGACCCGTGGGAGGTCCTGCGTGGCTACGGGGCCGACGCCCTGCGCGTGTTCATGATGTTCATCGGCCCCCCCGACGAGGACTACGACTGGCCCGAGGAGGGCGCCCG
>CAZLKN010000009.1:53464-55621 GCA_964560135.1 uncultured Actinomycetes bacterium
TTCCCGGAGGCCGACCCCGCGCTGGCCCGCGTGGAGTCGGTGACGATGGTGATCCAGGTCGACTCGAAGGTGCGGGACCGCGTCGAGGTCGCCGCCGATATCGACGAGGACGCCGCGGTGGCGGCCGCCCTGGCCTCGGAGGCCGTGCAGCGCCATCTCGGGGGCCGCGACCCCGCCAAGGTGATCGCCCGGCCCCCGCGTCTGGTGAACGTCCTGACCCGGTAGGTCTCCGGACGTCGTCGGCGTCGGCTATGATTCGTTCCATCATGGGTAAAGGTGACCGCTCCTGGAACCGCTGGCGCAGGGACAACCAGCGGAAGAAGAAGGAACGGGAGAAGCGCCGCGCCGAGGAGAGGTCCCGGCGCAACAAGGCTGCCTCTTCCGCTTCCTCCTCCTGATCTTCTAGAACTTCCCTGACGACCGAACTTCCCCCGGCCCCCGCCACGCGCGGCGGGTCGTCCGCTTGCTTCCCCCCGACCGGGTTGGAGGTGTGGCGTGGACGTCACGGGGGTCGGTGCCCGGCGCATCGTCGCCGGGCTGGCCGTGCTCGCGGCGGTGGGTCTGGCCGCCGGGTACGGGGTATCCGCGCGGTCGCGCCCCGAGCCTGTTCGGCTCGAGGCCGCGACGCCGGAACCGGAGTCGACCGATGAGACGGTGTTCGTGCACGTGGCCGGTGCGGTGGCGGCACCGGGTGTCTACCGGTTCGCCGGGGGCGCCCGGGTGGACGACGCGGTACGGGCCGCCGGCGGGGTCACCGACGACGCCGACCTCGACGGCGTCAATCTGGCCGCCCGCCTGAACGACGGGGACAAGGTCACGATCCCGGTCCGGGGGGCACCGGGCGACGGGGGCGGGTCGGGGTCCGCAGACGACGGCGGCGGACGCGTGAACCTCAACGCCGCCACCGCCACCGAGCTCCAGGCTCTGCCCGGGATCGGACCGTCGCTCGCGGAGCGGATCGTCGCGCACCGTGAGCAGCGCGGCCCCTTCCGCACCGTGAAGGACCTGCTGAAGGTGTCCGGCATCGGCCCCAAGAAGTTCGAGGGGCTCGAGGATCTGGTCACGGTGTGAGATGCGGGACGCCGTCGATCTCGCGCTCCCGGGCACGGGCGCCGTCCTCGCTGCGGCCGCCGCGCTGGGCGCGGGGACCGCAGCCGGTGGCGGTCTGCCGTGGCTCGGCCCCCTGGCCGCCGTCGGTGCCTGTTGCGCCTTCGGGCTCGCTGCCGGGGCGATCGGACGGAACGTCCGCACCGCGCTGGCGGCGGCACTGGTCGGCGTGTGCTGCGTGGGAGCGGCGAACGCCGCGTGGCGCGCGGAGGCTGCCGCCTCGCACCTCCTCGACGGATTCGCGGCCGAGCAGGCATGGGTGCGGGTCTGCGGCACGGTGGAGCGGGAGCGACCCCGGTCCGCGGAGGCCGGGGTGCGGCGCATCGAGGTCCGGGGACGGGCGTGGCGCACGCGGGAGCCCGTCCTGCTCACGGGGGCCGGGGCCCGGGAGCTGCGCGCGGGGGAGCGCTTCTGCGGCCTCGGCGAGGCACGGGCATCTCGCGGATCACGTCCCGGCCCCCCGCTGGTGGTGCTCGACGAGGTGCAGCGCGACGGACTGGGCTCCCCCCTGCGCTACGGAGCGTCGATCGTCCGCGAGCGGTTCACGGCCGTCGCCCTGGACGCACTTCCGCCCCGGCAGGCCGGGTTGCTGGTGGGGATGACCACCGGAGAACGCCGGCACATCGACGAGGAGACCCTCGAGTCCTTCCGCACCACGGGCCTCGCCCACCTGGTGGCGGTGTCCGGATTCCACACGGCGGTGGTCCTCGGGCTGCTGGCGGCGCTGGCGCGGGTGCTGGTTCCACGGGGCCGGTGGCTGCGGGTGCTGATCGCCGGGCCGCCGCTGGTGGGGTTCGCGTTCCTCACCGGGCTGCAGCCGTCCGTGCTCCGGGCCACCCTGAGCGCGGGACTCGTCCTGCTCGTGACGGCGGCGGGGCGCGAGACCGAGGGCCTGCGGGTGCTCGGGATGGTGTTCTGCGTTCTCCTGCTCGCCTCTCCGGACATGCTCATGCGCCCCGGCTTCCAGCTCTCGTTCGCCGCCACCGCGGCGATCCTGCTCTGGGCACGGCGGCTCACCGAGGCCGTGGGCGGGGTCCTCGAGCGCGCCGG
>CAZLKN010000009.1:55721-64093 GCA_964560135.1 uncultured Actinomycetes bacterium
GCAGCCCTGCCGGGCGCGAGCCTGGACGCAGGCCTGCCCGCTGCACTGGCGGTCACCGCCGGAGCCGGAGCCGTCCTCATGCGCTCGTCCCGGGCCCGGACGGTTGCGCTGGCCGTGGCCCTGCTCGCGGGGGGCGCCGCCGCCGGACGCACCGCCGCCGGGCCCCCGGCGGCGTGTCCGGGGGATGAGATCCGGGCGCTGGACGTCGGGCAGGGCACGGCCGTGCTGCTTCGCGCCGGCGGCGCCGCGGTGCTGGCGGACGGCGGCCCGCGGGCGGCCGGCCTCGTCCGGGCCCTGCGGGGACACGGCGTGCGCCGGCTGGACGCCGTGATCGCCTCCCACCCGCACGCCGACCACACCGAGGGCCTGGTGGAGGTGCTGCAGGCGATGCCCGTGGGGGTTGTGCTCGCGCCGCCGACCATCGGGTGGGGGGTGGGCCGCGACGTCCTCGAGGCCGCGGAACGGGCCGGGGTCCCGGTCACCATCGGGCACGCCGGTGACGCATGGCAGGTCGGGGCCATCCGCCTGGAGGCACTCTCCCCCGATCCCGAGCCGGTCCCGGAGGAGAACCTCGCCCTCATCAACGCCTACAACCTGGTGATCCGGGCCCGGGTGGGCCGCACGCGGGTGCTGCTTCCCGGCGACGCCGACGGCGACCTGCAGCGCCGGCTGCCGGGCTCCGGTGTGGTCGCCCGTGTCCTCGTGGGCGTGCATCATGGATCCGCCGACGTCGACGAGGACTTCGTCGACGCGGTGTCGCCGCAGGTGACGCTCGTCACCGTCGGCGCGGACAATCGGTACGGGCATCCCGCCGAGCGGGCCCTGAGGATCTACGGCGGGCACGGCCCGGTTTTGCGGACCGACCGGCACGGTGAGGTCGCGGTCTGCGACGGGGAGGTCCCGGAGGTGAGGAGGCAGCGGTGATCCACCTGATCTGGTCGCCGGAGGAGTTCCTCGCCGGCGAGCTCGCCGACCGGTTCGCGGCCAAGGCCGCCCGTGACGGCGAGGTGGTGGCGTTGACGTGCGAGAGCGGTGGTGTGCCCGGTCTGACGGAGGCCCTGTTCGCGCCGTCGTTGTTCACCTCGAAGCGAGCCGTGGTGATCCGGGAGGCCGAGCGCCTCGGGGCGGCAGCGGCCGCCGAGCTTGCCGCGGCGCTCTCGGGTGGAGGGGTCGAAGCGGAGGTGGCCGTCGTGGCGGTATCCGAGCGGTCGCCGGCGGCGCGCAAGGCTCTGAAGGACGTCGCGAAGCTCCACGAGGCGAGCCGGCCGCGCCGGGGTGAGCTCGTGGCCTGGGTGACCAAGCGCATGCGATCGGCGAAGCTCCAGCCCGGCCCCCAGGCGGCGGCGGCGCTCGTGGAGTCGGTGGGCTCGAACCTGCGCGATCTCGCCCAGGCCGTCGACCAGCTCGCCACCCGCCTCGGCGACGGCGGCAAGGTCGAGTCCTCCGACGTGCAAGCCCACTTCCCGGGCGCAGCGGAGCAACCGGTCTGGGTGCTCTTCGACGCGGTGGGGGCCCGTGACCCGGGCCGGGCCCTGACGGTGCTCCGGCGGATCCTGGAGGCCGGCGACGAGCCGATCGCGATCCTGTTCGCGCTCGTGTCGCAGGTGCGCTACGTCATCCGGGCCCGCGGCCTGCTCGAGCGGACGGCGGGCGTGAGCGACGCGGACATCGCCGGGGCGCTCGGGGTCTCACCCGGGCGTGCGGCCGTGCTCCGGCGCCAGGCCGGGCGCCTGTCCTGGGAGTGGCTGCTCCGGGTGCACGGGCTGCTGGCGGAGGCCGACGTCGAGCTGAAGGGCGGCGACGAGGGCATCGCGCTCCCCCCGGAGATCGTCCTGGAGCGCACGGTCGCCGGCGCCTGCGCGGCCTGAGGTCGCTCAGCCCTTGAGGCTCTCGATGAAGTCGTCCACCGGGATCGCCGGCAGGGTGTGGATGCGGACCGTCCCGCGGGCGCCCATCGTGATGGAGATCCTGCTGACCGTCCGATCGTCCGGAGCCTCCAGGATCGTCACGAAGTCGTAGGGTCCGAGGACGGCGTACTGGCCGAGGACCTTCGCGCCCATGCGTTCGATCTCGGCGTTCACCTCCCGGAGGCGCTCCGGACGCTCCTTGAGGGTCTCGAGTCCCCCGGGATTGAGCGAGGAGAGCAGGATGTAGGTCGGCATCACGTCCCCCTTTCTTGCGGCGGCTTACCCAACTGCGCGCCCATCGTGTACCCCGGGACGGGTGGAGCGCCAGACACGGGCGCTAGTCTTGTCGGGAGTGAGCATGCTGTTAGGACGTCGTGAGCGGGAGCTGATCGAGCGCATCGGGCCGGTGCTGATGCGCCGGTTCGACGACCTCGTGGCCGAATGGCGCGCCGGCTGGGTGGTGTCGACCGACGAGGCACCCCCGCTCGATCTGCCCGCGGTGACCCGGACCGCGATCGAGGATGGCGTCGAGGCGGCCCTGGAAGCGCAACGCCGCGCGGCGCAGCGCCTGGTTCGGGAAGGCGTGGACGTCGAACGGGTCGTGCGTGCGGTCCTGCTGTGGGAGGAGGTGGTGCTCCGGCGCCTGGCGCGGGACGCCGTGGAGGACATCTTCTCGGGCGCCGCCGCGATCAACCGTCTGCTCCACCACGTGGTGCTGTACTGCGCCCAGGGCTACACCGAGGCGCTGCGTGAGGAGCGCGACGGGATCCGCCGGACCCTCCAGGAGGCCGACCGCATGAAGAGCGAGCTCATCTCGATGATCAGCCACGACCTGAAGACGCCGCTGACGACCGTGCAGGCCTGCGCCGTGGCGATGCTGGAGGCGCCCGACATCGAAGACGCGCAGCGCAAACGGTTCCTGGAGATGATCCTGCAGAACGCCGAGCGGTTGTCCCGGCTCATCTCGCGGATCGTGGACGTGTCACGGATCGAGGCCCGGGCCGTGGATCTGTCGATCCAGCCGCTGGACCTCGGTGCGGTCGCCCGCAGGCTCGTCGAGAGCATCCTGCCCATGGCAACCGTCCATCTGGAGGTGGCCCCCGGGCTCGGGCCCGTCATGGCCGACCGCGAGGCGCTGGAGCGTATCCTGGTGAACCTGATCGACAACGCGGTGCGGTTCTCCCCGGAGGGGCAGGCGGTGCTCGTGTCGGTGGTGGCGGAGGGCCGCGAGGCCGAGGTGCGGGTCGTGGATCGGGGGCCGGGGATCCCGGAGGAGCGGCGCAGCGGACTGTTCTCGAAGTTCTACCAGGTCGAGTCCGCGGAGACCGGCCAGCGGAAGGGCTCGGGCCTCGGACTGGCCATCGTGAGGGGACTGGCCGAGGCCATGGGCGGCTCCGCCGGCTACCGGCCGAACAGCGGTGGAGGATCGGTGTTCTGGTTCCGGGTCCCGCTGGCCGCCGGCGCAGAGATCCAGGAGGCCGGATGACAGAGGAACCGAAGCCCACCGTCCTGATCGTGGACGACGAAACCGACGTCAGTGAGATCCTCGCGTTCTCGCTGCGGCGCAACGGGCTGCGTGTGCTGACCGCATCGGAGGCCGCCGAGGGCCTGGCCGTGGCCCGGTCCGAGCACCCGGATGTGATCCTGCTCGACGTGATGATGCCGGGGATCAGCGGATGGGAGATGCTGGACCGGCTCAAGGCACACGATGCGACCTCCGGGATCCCGGTGATCATGTGCACCGTCCTGGGGGATCCGCGACACCTGGAGCAGGCGGCGGAGGGACAGGCGGCAGGCTACATCCGCAAGCCGTTCAAGCCCGAGGCCGTGGCTCGGACCGTCCGGAGCGTGCTCGAGGGCGGGGACCACGGCCCCGGAGAGGGCGGCGTGTAGCCTACGACGCCTGTTCGGTGCGCACCCGCTTGGCCAGGCGCGACTTCTTGCGCGCGGCCTTGTTGGGGTGGATGACGCCCTTGCTGGCCGCCTGGTCGAGGTGCTTCTGCAGCTCCTGGAGCTGCCGCTGCGCGTCCTCGGGGGACGGAGCGATGCGGACGCGCTTCTCGAGCGTCTTGAGGTGGGAGCGGACGGCCTTGTTGCGGTTCCGCGTACGCTCCGCCTGACGCTGGCGCTTCAGGACAGACTTGGATTTCGGCATACTCTCTGGACCCTTCAGTGTGTCGAACGCGCGTGAAGATGAACGCGTGAGTCTACCATGGGGGGACACACCGGCCGGGCACCCGGCCCCCGGACACCCCAGGAAGGAACATGACCGACCCGACGCTGATCCGCAATATCTGCACGGCGGCACACATCGACCACGGCAAGTCGACCCTGGCCGACCGGATGCTCGAGCTCACCGGCGTTCTGGAGGCCGGCGCCCACGATGCCCAGTACCTGGACCGCATGGATCTGGAGCGGGAACGGGGGATCACGATCAAGGCGGCTGCCGTCCGCATGGAGTACACGGCTTCCGACGGACGCACGTACCTGATCAACCTGATCGACACCCCCGGGCACGTCGACTTCTCCTACGAGGTGTCGCGGGCGCTGGAGGCCTGTGAAGGCGCCCTGCTGCTGGTGGACGCCACCCAGGGCGTCGAGGCACAGACGATCGCGAACCTCTACCTGTCGATGGAGGCCGGTCTCGACGTCATCCCGGTGATCAACAAGATCGATCTGCTGGGGGCCGAGGCCGACCGGGTGGAAGCCGAGGTGGACCACCTGCTCGGCGGCAGCGACAACGACGTCATGCGGATCTCCGCCAAGACGGGTGAGGGGGTACCCGAGCTGCTGGAGTCCATCGTGCACCGGGTGGCGCCACCGAAGGTGGACGCCGACGACCCCCACCTGCGCGCGCTGATCTTCGACTCCGTCTACGACCCCTACCGGGGCGTGATCGTCTACGTGCGTGTCGTGTCCGGTGAGATCTGGAACCGCAGCGAGATCCGGTTCATGTCCAGCGGACACACCACCGACATCGTCGAGCTCGGGGTCCTGGCCCCCGGACCCAAGGCGGTGGATCGGCTCGGCCCCGGAGAGGTGGGCTACATCGTCACCGGCATCAAGGACGTCCGCCAGGCACGGGTCGGCGACACGGTGACGCTCGCCGTCTCCCCGGCCCCCGATGCGGTTCCGGGATTCCGGGAGGCCAAGCCCATGGTGTGGACCGGCCTGTATCCGGAGGAGGGCGAGTACGAGGACCTGCGCGACGCCCTCGACAGGCTCAAGCTGAACGACGCCGGGTTCGTGTTCGAACCGGAGACCTCCCACGCACTGGGATTCGGGTTCCGGTGCGGCTTCCTCGGGATGCTGCACATGGAGATCGTCAGCGAGCGGCTGTTCCGGGAATTCAACCTCGATCTGGTGGTGACGGCCCCCACGGTGTCCTACCAGGTGCTGCGCACCGACGGGACCGAGGAGTACATCCACTCGCCCGCCGATCTGCCCGATCCCTCGCGGATCGAGCGGATCGAGGAGCCCTTCGTGCGGGTGATGATCATCACCCCCGCCGAATACGTCGGGGCGGTCATGGATCTGTGCCAGTCCAAGCGGGGCGACCAGGAGCGGATGGACTACCTGTCCACCGACCGGGTGGAACTCGTGTACGCGATGCCGTTGGCGGAGATCATCTTCGATTTCTTCGACCAGCTGAAGTCGCGCACCCGCGGCTACGCATCCCTCGACTACGAACAGATCGGCTACCGGGCGGCCAACCTGGTCCGCGTCGACGTCCTCGTCCACGGGCAGTCGGTGGACGCGTTCAGCTCGATCGTGCACCGGGACCGTGCCTACCACTGGGGCCGGGCCATGACCCACCGCCTCCAGGAGCTGATCCCGCGGCAGATGTTCGACATCGCGATCCAGGCCGCGATCGGATCGAAGATCATCGCCCGCGAGACCGTGAAGGCCAAACGTAAGGACGTCCTGTCGAAGTGCTACGGGGGTGACGTCACCCGGAAGCGCAAGCTCCTGGAGAAGCAGAAGAAGGGCAAGGCGAAGATGAAGATGCTCGGCCAGGTCGAAGTCCCGCCGGACGTCTTCATCCAGGCGCTGCGCGTGGAGGAGAAGCGGTGAGGACCCTCGAGGCGTTGCCCCGCCCCCGGGAGGTCACCGGGACCTTCGGGATCTACGTCCACGTTCCGTTCTGCTCGCACCGCTGCTGGTACTGCGACTTCAACGCCTACGCGGGTCTCGACCACCAGGCGGAGCGGTATATGGCCGCGCTGGCCGTCGATGCCAGAGAGGCGTTGTCGGCCGGAGGGCGGCTGGGAGACGAACGTCCGGAAGTGACCTCGGTGTTCGTGGGCGGCGGGACGCCGTCGCTCGTGGACGCCCCCGCGCTCGTCGCCGTGCTGGATGCCGTCCGCGACGGCTGGCCGGTCGCCGCGGACGCGGAGATCACCGTGGAGTGCAACCCCGAGAGCGCCACGCCGGCGAAGCTTGCCGCGTACCTGGAGGCCGGCGTCACCCGCCTCAGCTTCGGCGTGCAGTCGCTGGACGACGCGCTGCTGGCGCGCCTGGGACGCGTCCACGACGCCGCCACCGCGGTCCGCGCGCTGCGCCTCGCGGGCGACGCGGGCTTCACGAGTCTCAACGCCGACCTCATCTTCGGGATCCCCGGTGAGGACGACCGCACCTGGCGGTCGAGCCTCGAGGGGTTGTTGTCGTGCGGGGTTTCGCACCTGTCGTGCTACGGGCTGACCTACGAGGAGGGCACGCCGCTGCATGCCTGGCGTCGGCTGGGGAAGGTCACGGTCGTGCCCGACGACGACATGGCGCGCCGGTGGGAGACCGCCTGTGCGCTGCTCGGTGACGCCGGGTATCGCCGCTACGAGATCTCGAACTGGGCGTTGCCGGGGGAGGAGTCCCGTCACAACGGGCTGTACTGGGCGTGCGGCGAGTACCTGGGAATCGGCGCCGGCGCGCACTCCCATCTCGCCGACGCCAGGGGCAGCGTCCGCTCCTGGACCGTCAAGCCGCCGGACGGCTACGCCGCGGCGGTGGAGTCCGGCGACGCCCCGGTGGCGGGTCACGAGGAGGTGGACGCCGGGGGCCGGGCGGCCGAGGTCATGTTCCTGGGCCTGCGCCGCGTGGAGGGTGTGAACTCCGAGACGTTCCGCGCGCTGACCGGACGTGACCTCGACGAGGCGTTCGGCCCCCAGATCGACCGGGCGGAGACCCTCGGCCTGATGATCCGCGACGCCCGCGGCGTCCGCCTCACGGAGCGGGGCACGCTGCTGGCCAACGAGGTCGTATCCTCCTTCCTCGACGACTGACGACGCCGCCGGTGACCGGGTGCCTGGCACTCGATACGGTAGAGTGCTAGACGATATGGATGGGATGCACAGCCCCCTGGACGAGCGCAAGGAGCACATCCTCCGGGAGATCGTGGAGGCGTACGTCAAGACCGGCGAGCCGGTCGCCTCCCGGTCGGTCGCCGACGGATCGGAGCTCGGCGTGAGCTCCGCCACCGTCCGCAACGAGATGGGGATCCTCGAACGCGAGGGGTACATCACCCATCCCCACACCTCCGCCGGGCGGGTCCCCACGGACAAGGGCTACCGGTACTACGTGGACGTGCTGGCCCCCAGGGTCGCCGCCGACCCCGAGCAGGCCCGGGAGATCAAGGAGTTCCTGTCGGGCACGTTGTCCGCGCTGGACGAGCTGTTGCAGCGCGCGTCGCAGATCCTCGTCGACATGACCAGCTACCTGTCCCTGGCCGCGGCTCCGCCCGTCGGCGAGGCGCGCGTCCGCCACGTGCAACTCGTGGAGCTGTTCGGCCCCCGGGTCTTCCTCGTCGTGGTCGGCGAAGAGGCATGGCACGAGGAACACGTCCTGGAGCTCGACGCCGACACCAGTGAGGAGGCGATCCGCCGCGCCGTGGAGACGGCGAACCGGCTGGTGGGCCACAAGACGCTGATCGAGGCCGCCGAAGCGCTGGAGAACGCCGAGGTCGAGCCGGACGTCCAGCAGCTGCTCGTGGGCACGGCACAGGCCCTGCGTCTGGTGGCGCGCAAGGGGGGCCGGGTGTTCACCGGGGGCACGTCCCGGCTCGTGGTGTGGGAGCCTGCTCCCGCAGCGAGCCGTCTGCTCGAGATCCTCGAGACCGGCGAGGTCCAGCCGCTGCTGCCGCAGGCCCGCCCGGAGCACGTCTCGGTGCGGATCGGACGCGAGCTGGCGCTGGAGGATCTGCACGACCTGAGCCTGATCGCCGCCGGATACCGGTTCGGACAGCAGGCCGGGACCCTCGGCGTCCTCGGACCGACCCGGATGGACTATCCGGCGGTGATCTCGACGGTGGCCGAGGTCGCGCGGACGCTGTCGCGCGCGCTTCGCGAGTACGAATCCTAGAAGGACACGACCCATGGCGATCGACTACTACTCTGTGCTCGGCCTGGAACCGGAGGCGAGCCCCGAGGAGATCAAGCGGGCCTTCCGTCGCCTCGCCCGCGAGCACCATCCGGA
>CAZLKN010000009.1:64193-71916 GCA_964560135.1 uncultured Actinomycetes bacterium
CAACGGACGCGCGCGGCCCGGGGCGAGTCCATCGAGATCCAGCTCGAGGTGGACTTCGCGGAAGCCGTGTTCGGGACCGAGCGCCGTGTCACCTTCCCGCGCCTCGAGCCCTGCGGACGCTGTGAGGGGAGTGGGAGCGAGCCTGGATCGCATCCCGTTCGGTGCGACCGCTGCGACGGAACCGGTCAGCTCCAGCAGGCCAGGAGGACGATCCTCGGGTCCGTGGTCACCGCCTACCCCTGCGCGGCCTGCGGGCAGACGGGCTGGGTCATCCCGAACCCCTGCAAGGAGTGCCGCGGGGAAGGCCGTGTGCCCACGGAGATGGATGTCACGGTGACGGTGCCCCCCGGCATCGAGACCGGCGACCGGATGCGCATCTCCGGCCATGGCGAGGCGGGGTTCGCCGGCGGCCCCCACGGCGATCTCTACGTGCGCTTCGCGGTCCGGCCCGACGACCGGTTCGTCCGCTCCGGAGACGATCTGGTCACCTGGGTCGACATCCCGATGACCACCGCGTCCCTCGGTGGCGAGGTGACCTTCACCTCGCTGGACGGGGAAGAGCATCTCGAGGTGCCCCGCGGCACCCATGCCGGTGACGTCTTCAGGATCCCCGGGCGTGGCTCTGTTCGCGGCCGGGGCGGCAGCCGTGGCGACCTCGTGGTCCGTGCCCACGTTCTCACCCCCACCGATCTCGACGACGAGCAGCAGGAGCTGCTCCGGCGCCTCGCCGAGATCCGCGACGAGGCCACGGGGGGATCCAAACGCTTCGCGAGCCGGCTGCGCAAGGTGCTCGGGATGGAGGGCTAGGTGGTGTGCACCACTTCTTCACCGAACCGGAGCTGATCGCCGACGGCCGGGTCTCGCTGGCGGGGGCCGAGGCGCACCACGCATCCCGTGTCCTGCGGATACGCGCGGGGGAGACCATCTCGGTGGCCGACGGGTCGGGTCGCGTTCTCGACGCTGTGGTCACCAAGATCGGTGAGATGGTGGAGGCCCGTGTGATCCTGGAGCACGAGTGCCGGCCGCCACAGCCCGTCCTCGTTCTGCATCAGGGAGTGGCCAAAGGTGAGAAGATGGATCTCGTGATCCAGAAATCGGTGGAACTCGGAGCCCGGCGGATCGTGCCCTTCCTGGCGGAGCGCACGCTCGTGCGGTGGGACGAAGGCAAGCGCGAGAAGGCCCGTTCCCGCTGGTCGGAGATCGCCCGGGCGGCCGCGAAGCAGTGCCGGTCCCCGTGGCTCACGGAGATCGGCCCCGTGCTCGAAGGGACCGCAGGGGTGGAGAGCGAGGAAGGCACCGTCGTCGTGCTCGACGAGGAGGCCGAGCGGCTCCTCCGCGAGGTCCTGCCGGACCGGGCCCCCGAGCGGATGGCGCTGGTCGTCGGTCCCGAGGGGGGACTCACCCGCGGCGAGGTGCTCGCGATGCAGGAGGCCGGAGCGGCCGCGGTCAGCCTCGGGGAGCGGATCCTGCGGACGGAGACCGCCGGGCCCGTGGCCCTCGCGCTCGTCTCCTACACGTACGGAACCTTGGGATAGCGTGCGTACAACGCGTTGCTTTGGGGTATGAGTCCGGGCGGAGGACGATGCCAACGTGGATTTCAACCAACGACTCGGTTCACATCTGAGGCGGCTGCGTAAGCAGAAGGGTCTGTCGCTGCTCGACGTGGAGGCAGCCTCGGGCAAGGAGTTCAAGGCTTCCGTGCTCGGTGCCTACGAGCGTGGGGAACGTGCCATCTCGGCCGCGCGTCTGGCTCGTTTGTCGGAGTTGTACCGGTTGCCGCTGCGCGCGATGCTGCCGACCGAGGAGTCCCCGGGCGTCGAGTCCGGACCCGCACAAGGTGTCGCCGTCGACCTGCTGCGACTCGACGAGGTGGACGCCCCGGAGGGGAAGGCACTGGCCCGGTACCTGAAGATCGTGCAGTCCCAGCGGGGGGAGTGGGCGAGCAGGGTCGTCAGCCTGCGCACCGAGGACGTGCGGGCGCTCGCGTCCGCGTTGGATCGCACGGCCGAGGACTTCGTGCGACGCTTGGACGAGTTGGGGATACGCGCGCACGCCTGAGCGAGAGTCAGAAGGGGGGCCGGGCATGACGGACTGCATCTTCTGCGGCATCGCGTCGGGTGACGTCGACGCGGAGATCGTGCACGAGGGCGAGGAGGTCGTCGCCTTCCGGGACATCAACCCGCAGGCCCCCACCCACGTCCAGGTGATCCCGAGGCGTCACGTGCCGTCGATCGCGGACGTGGACGCGTCGGACGCCTCGTGGCTCGTAGAGCTCGTCGACGTGGCGAACATCGTGGCCCGTCAGGCCGGGCTCGACACGGGGTACCGCTTGGTGGTGAACAACGGGGCGCTGGCAGGGCAGAGCGTGCCCCATGTGCATCTGCACGTCCTCGGCGGACGGCAGCTCGGCTGGCCGCCGGGCTGAGCCGCGGGCCCGTGGATCGCGGTCTTGCAGGCGCTATACTCGGCCCAACAGCCCATGGAACGGAACGAGGATTGGCGAGCCAGCTGAAGATTCTGGTCCCCGGTGGTACCCATCTCGTGGACCTCGTCGGTCAGCGCGACGAACTCCTGCAGCTCATCGAGGGGGCGTTCTCCTCGGACATCCTCGTGCGCGGCAACGAGATCACCATCACCGGGCCCGACGACGAGGCCCAGAAGGTGGCCACGGTCTTCGAGGAGCTGCTGGCGCTGCTCCAGAAGGGCCACGTCCTCAGCGCCGAATCCGTCGAACGGACGGTGCGGATGATCAAGGAGGACGGCACCCAGCGGCCGTCCGAGGTTCTCGGTGAGACCATCCTGGTGACGCGGGGACGGCCGATCAGGGCCAAGACCGCCGGCCAGAAGCGCTACGTCGACGCCGTCAACCAGAACACCCTGGTCTTCTCGGTGGGCCCGGCAGGCACCGGCAAGACGTACCTCGCCGTGGCCATGGCGGTGAAGGCGCTGCGCGAGCGCGAGGTGTCGCGGATCATCCTGACCCGGCCCGCCGTGGAGGCCGGCGAACGGCTCGGGTTCCTGCCCGGGGACATCGCGCAGAAGGTCGACCCCTACCTCAAGCCGCTCTACGACGCCCTCTACGAGATGGTCGAGCCCGACCACTTCGCGCGCCTGTCCGAACGGGGCACGATCGAGGTCGCGCCGCTCGCGTACATGCGGGGCCGGACCCTGAACGATTCGTTCATCATCCTCGACGAGGCGCAGAACACCACCCCGGAGCAGATGAAGATGTTCCTCACCCGGCTCGGCCTGCGCTCCAAGGCCGTGGTCACCGGGGACATCACCCAGGTCGACCTTCCGGAGGGTGCCTTGAGTGGCCTGATCGTGGTGGAGCGGATCCTCGACGGGATCGAAGGGTTGAAGTTCGTCCACCTCGAGGCCTACGACGTCGTCCGGCACAGGATCGTGCAGGACATCGTGGAGGCCTACCGCCGGTTCGACGAGGCCCAGCCGAATCGACGTGGATGATTCTCCGGCCCCGCAGCGCGGCACGGCGATGGACGTCTTCGTAGCCAACGAGCAGTCCGACGTCGACCTCGACGAGCATCGGCTGGTCTCGCTCGCACGGATCGCCGCATCGGAGGAGGGCGTCGATCCGCGTGGGGAGCTGTCGTTGCTGCTCGTGGACCGGGATTCCATGGCCGCCCTGAAGGAGCGGTACCTCGGGGAGTCGGGCCCGACCGACGTCCTCGCCTTCCCCATGGACGAAGGGCCGTCCGACGAGGAGCCGTTCCTGCTCGGGGACATCGTGATCTGCCCGGACGTGGCCCGCGCACAGGCCGCCGAGCACGACCAGACACCGGGCCAGGAGATCGACCTGCTGCTCGTGCACGGATTCCTGCACCTGCTCGGGTACGACCACGTGCGTCCGCAGGACGCGCGGAGCATGCGGCACCGCGAGCGCAAGATCCTCCAGCAGTTCTACCGGCAGGAGAAGCCGTGACCATCCTCGACCTGTGGGCCTTGGGCGTGATCGCTCTGCTGCTCGTGCTCGCCGGCGTCTTCGGTGCGGCCGAGACCACGTTCTCGCGGCTGACCTCGGTGCGGGCCGAGCACCTGGCCGAGGACGGACGGCGGGCCACCAGGCGCCTGCTGCGCATCACGCAGGATCCGGCCCGCTACCTGAACTCGGTCCTGATCGCAGCGCTGGCGTGCCAGGTCCTCGGAACGGCGCTGGCGACGGCCGTTGCGGTGCGCCGGCTCGGCGGGGCCGGTGAATGGGTTGCGGCGGCGATCATGACCGCGGTGCTGTTCGTGTTCACCGAATCGGCCCCCAAGACCTTCGCCATCCAGCACACCGACCGGGTCGCGACCGCCCTGGCCCCCTTCGTGTACGCCGTGGGTCGGATCCTGCACCCGGTCTCGCGGCTGCTGATCGTCGTCTCGAACGTGCTGCTCCCCGGGCGCGGGCTTCCCCGGGGACCCTTCGTCTCGGAGGCCGAGCTGCGCCACATCGTGGACGTGGCCGAAGAGGAGGAGGTCATCGAGGAGCGCGAACGGGCGATGATCCACTCCATCTTCGAGCTCGGGGACACCGTCGTCCGCGAGGTGATGGTGCCCCGTCCGGACATGGCAGTGGTCGAGGCGCACAAGTCGATCAAGACGGCCATGGACCTGGCGATCCGGAAGGGCTTCTCGCGGATCCCGGTCTTCGAGAAGGAGCCCGACAACATCGTGGGCGTGGTGTATGCCAAGGATCTCTTCAAGGCTCTGCGCCGCAACGGGCAGAAGGACCAGACCGTGGCGGATCTGATGCGCGAGCCGTACTTCGTCCCCGAGACGATGCGGGTCTCGGACCTGTTGCGGGAGATGCAGACCAAGCGCGTGCACATGGCCGTGGTCGTGGACGAGTACGGCGACGTGGCCGGTCTGGCCACCCTCGAGGACGTCCTCGAGGAGATCGTGGGCGAGATCACCGACGAGTACGACGTGGAGGAGTCGAACATCCTGCCCGTGGCCGACGAGCTCTGGCGCGTCCAGGCGAAGCTGCCGATCTGGGAGCTGAACGAGCTCCTCGACGCCGAGCTCCCCGAGGACGAGGAGTGGCAGACCGTCGGCGGGATGGTCTCGGCGCTCCTCGGCAAACTGCCCGAGGCCGGCGAAGAGGTGGACGTGGGCAGGTTCCGCTTTCGCGTGGAGAAGGTGCAGCGCCGCCGGATCGGGACGGTGCTCGTCCGCCGCCTGGAGGTGATCACCCCCGATGGAGCCGCCGACGCCGGAACCTGAGCTCGCGGCGCTGCGTCTCGGCGACGCTCCGCCAGGGTTCCGCTCGGGGTTCGCCTCGCTCGTGGGCCGGCCCAACGTGGGCAAGTCGACCCTTCTCAACCAGGTCCTGCGCCGCAAGATCGCCATCACCTCGCCGCGGCCCCAGACGACCCGCAACGCGATCCGCGGCGTGTACACGACCCTCGAGGCACAGATCGTCTTCGTGGACACCCCCGGGCTCCACAAGCCGCAGACCCAGCTGGGCAGGACGCTCAACAAGGTCGTCCGCACGACGCTCACCGAGGTGGACGTCGTGGCCTTTCTGGTGGACGGCGCCCAGGGCGTCGGCCGCGGCGACGCCTTCGTCGCCGAGGAGCTGCGTCGCATCGACACGCCGGTGGTGGTCGTGCTCAACAAGGTGGACCTCATGGACGCCGGCCAGCTCGCGCGCCAGCGGACGGCCGCGGAGGCGCTCGGCGACTGGCCCGTGCTCGCCGCGTCGGCGCGCGCGGGCGCCGGGATCGCGGAGCTGCTGGCCGAGCTCGCCGGGAGGCTGCCGGAAGGGCCGTTGTACTACCCGCCGGACGCCGTCACCGACCAACCGGAGCGACAGCTCGTGGCGGAGCTCATCCGGGAGAAGGTGCTGGAGCTGACGCGGGAGGAGGTCCCCCACGCGGTGGCCGTGGTGGTCGAGGAGATGGAGGGCCGCGACGACGGCGGTCTCGTCGACATCGACGCGCTGATCTACGTGGAGCGCTCGTCGCAGAAGGGCATCGTGATCGGCAAGGGGGGCCGGGTGCTGAAGGAGGTCGGCACCAAGGCTCGGCGGGACATCGAGGCGCTGCTCGGGAGCCGGGTCTACCTGCATCTGCGCGTCAAGGTGGAACCCGACTGGCAGAAGCGCGCGGGGCTCATCGACCGGTTCGGGTACGGCTCGTGACCCGGAATCCGCGGCGGTTCGATTACGCCCCGGTGGTCGGCACGGCGCTGCTGATGGTCGCCGCCGTGGGGGCTGTGGTCCGGGGGTTCGGGGCCCCCACGCCCGGTCGCGTGGCCCTGTTCCTGGCCGCCGGCGCGCTCACCGTGGTGGCTGTGGGCGTGTGGCGCCGCCACCCGGTGGCCCGGGGTCTGGCCTTCCTGACGGGGGTGTTCTGGTTGTGGGCGGCGATCGCCCAGGGGATGCAGCGGCGGATGGGGGCGGGGGAGACGCTGTTCTGGATAGCCTGGTCGGGCGCGGTGATGGCGGCGAGCGTGAGGGGCGGGACCGATGGTTGACAAGGTCTACACGCGCAAGGGCGACGACGGGACCACCCAGCTGCTGTTCGCGGGGGCCGAGCGCATCTCGAAGGCCGACCCGCGACCCTGCGCCTACGGCGAGAGCGACGAGGCGGTCGCCGCCCTCGGCGTCGCGCGCGCGGAGGCCGCCGCCGAGGGACAGACCGACGTGGCCGAGCTGCTCCTGCGCCTGGAGCGGGAGCTGTTTGTGGCCAACGCCGAGCTCGCCACGCCCGCCGAGCACGCCGGACGACTGCAGGACGGGGTGTCGCGCGTCACCCAGGACATGATCGAGGCCCTCGAGGGCGACATCGACGCCCTCACCGCCCGCTTCGAGCAGCCCAAGGACTTCATCGTCCCCGGCAACACGCGCCTCGGCGCGGCGCTGGACCTGGCTGCCCGGGTCGTGCGACGGGCCGAGCGGGCGGTGGTGGACCTGAGCCGCACCGACGAGGTGCGCCCGGAGGTGCTGCGGTACTTCAACCGGCTGGCGGACCTGGTGTGGGTGATGGCCCGCTACGCCGAGCGGTCCGACCGGCAGCCGCGCCCGCGCGCGGACTGAAGAGCGTGGTGGGGCGTCCCGGCCCCCGGTAGGGTGAGGGAACCATGCCGAACCAGGGCCTCGGCCTCTACCGCGACCAGGGGATCGTCCTCAAGGCGATCCGTCTGGGTGAGGCCGACCGGATCCTGACGATCTTCACCCAGAGCAACGGGCGGGTCCGGGCCGTGGCCAAGGGCATCCGGAAGGCCAAGTCCCGCTTCGGGGGCCGCCTCGACGCCTTCACCCACGTCGACCTCCAGCTCTACAAGGGCCGCGGCGACCTCGACATCGTGTCCCAGGCGGAGATCATCGCCCGCTACCCGCGCCTGCGGGCCGAGTACCCGGCCTTCTGCGCCGCGGGGGCGATGGCCGACACCGTGGAGCGCACGACCCCGGAGCGGGACCGCAACGTGCGGGTGTTCGTCCTGTTCCGATCGGGGCTCCAGGCCCTGGAGGACGGTGCCGAGGATCCGTCGCTGCTCGCCTACGCGTTCCTGGCCAAGGTGGCCGCCCTCGGCGGCCTGCATCCGACGTTGGGGATGTGCGTGGTCTGCGGCTCGCCGCAGCGGGCGGCGTTCTCCTTCTCCGACGGGGGCGCGGTGTGCGCCATCTGTACCGGACGGGCCGACCCGCGGTCCTCCCACGAGGCCCTGGACGCCTGGCACGCGCTGCTGGCGGAGGGCTGGGACGAGCTGCGGGCCC
>CAZLKN010000009.1:72016-73544 GCA_964560135.1 uncultured Actinomycetes bacterium
CGCATGCCCCGGCACGTGGCCCTCATCATGGACGGCAACGGCCGGTGGGCCAAGGCCCGGAACCTCCCCCGCACCGAGGGCCACAAGGCGGGGGAGGAGGCCCTCGTCGACGTGGTGGACGGAGCCGTCGAGGTGGGCTTGCGCTACCTCACGGTCTATGCCTTCTCCACAGAGAACTGGAAGCGTCCGCCCGACGAGGTTCGGTTCCTCATGAACTACAACCGGGAGCTGCTGCTGCGCCGCCGGGAGCGCTTCATGGAGCAGGGGGTGCGGATCCGCTTCATCGGACGCCGCACCGACCGCCGCCTGCCGCGCAAGCTCGTGGCCCTCGCCGAGGAGACCGAGGCGATGTCCGCGCACCTGCGCACCCTCGACCTCGTGATCGCGCTGAACTACGGGAGCCGGGCCGAGATCGTGGAGGCCGTCCGCGACGTGGCGCGGCTCGTCGAGAAGGGCGAGATCGAGGCGGACAAGATCACCGAGCGCGACATCCGCCGGCACCTGTACGCCGCCGACGTCCCCGACCCCGATCTGCTGGTGCGCACCTCCGGCGAGAAGCGGATCTCCAACTTCCTGCTGTGGCAGGGCGCCTACACCGAGCTCGTGTTCAGCGAGGTACTCTGGCCCGACTTCCGGCGCGAGCACCTGTGGGAGGCGATCGCAGACTACCAGGGCCGCTCCAGGCGCTTCGGAGGCGTTCGGTGACGAGAGGACGGACGAGCATGCTGTATCAGGATCTGCTGCTGTCGCTGCTGCGGTTCTGGTCGGACCGCGGCTGCGTGATCGGACAGCCGTACTCCGGCGAGGTGGGGGCCGGCACCTTCAACCCCTTCACGTTCCTGCGCGCCCTCGGCCCGGAGCCGTGGCGGGCTGCGTACGTGGAGCCGTCGAAGCGTCCGGTGGACGGGCGCTACGGCGAGAACCCCAACCGCCTCTACTCGCACACGCAGATCCAGGTGGTCCTCAAGCCCGCGCCGGCCGACATCCAGGACCTGTACCTCGAGTCGCTGGCGGCCTTCGGCGTGAAGGCCACCGAGCATGACATCCGGTTCGTCGAGGACGACTGGGAGTCGCCCTCGCTGGGGGCCTGGGGGTTGGGCTGGGAGGTGTGGCTGGACGGCATGGAGATCACCCAGTTCACCTACTTCCAGCAGGTCGGGTCGGTGGACTGCGAGGTCGTGACCGGTGAGATCACCTACGGCACCGAGCGGATCGCCATGTACCTGCAGGACGTGGACAACGTCTACGACCTCGCCTACGCCCCAGGCATCACCTACGGCGAGGTGTTCAAGCAGGCCGAGCGGGAATGGTCGACCTACGCCTTCGACGTGTCGGACCCCGAGCGGCTTTTCGGGTGGTTCGACTCCTACGAGGCGGAGTCGAAGCGGCTCCTGGAGGCCGGACAGGTGCTGCCGGCCTACGACTTCTGCGCCAAGGCGTCCCACACGTTCAACCTGCTGGACGCCCGCGGCGTGATCTCGGTGGCCGAGCGGGCCCGCTACCTCGGGCGGGTGCGGGAGCTGTCGAA
>CAZLKN010000010.1:0-72903 GCA_964560135.1 uncultured Actinomycetes bacterium
CTGCAACGACGCCTTCGCCCTGGCCTACGCGAGCCCCTTCTGGCTGGGGGCCGGGTAGTCACAGGTCGGGAGGCGGATCGGACTCGTCGGGACCCCGGGACCCGGCCTCGTCCACGATCGCCCGGCAACGGTCGATGAACGCCTTCGCGTCGTCCCGGTACCGCAGAAGATCATCGATGGTCTCGACGAACCGTTCGGCAGGCCCGTAGTCGGCCACGGCGCGGATGCCGAAGAGCTTCTTCAGTACCGGCACCTCACCGAAGGTCTGTGCGAACGACGAGATCAGGCCCGTGTGGGTCTTCGCGTACCGTCCCTTCGTCGCCAGAGCCGCACGGGCGGCATGGAACGCCGCGTAGTACAGGCGGTTGGCCGCGCCGGCCCTATTGCCCGCGTCGAGCAGAAGCTCGGCCCCCGCCATGGCCTCGTCGGCCCCCGACATCTCCGCCCTAGCCCAATCGAGCTGACCCGGGGTCACAGGCGCACCGAACGCTCGCGGATCTCGTTGTAGAAGCCCGTGGCCCGGGAGACGGGTGCGTGATACCCGTCGAATTCAAGGACCATGGGGGACAGGCGGATGTCCACCGCGATGGCGAGGTCCAGGATCGCCTCCCTGGTTCGCGCATCGAGGTCGTCGACGAGGACGAGGATGTCGACGTCGGACTCGTCGTCCCAATCCTCGCGCACCTTGGACCCGTAGAGCCGGAGGTCGCGGACACGCTCCCCGAAGCGCTCCCGCACTGCGTCGCGGAAGCGTTCCACGGCCCGCCGTTCGTCCGGCGGGATCCGTCGGAGGACCGCCGCAGCATCGAGGTCCGATCCCATCACATCCATCGTACGGCGCCGAGCCCCGCCCTCTCAGCGCCGGCGGGCCTCGATCCAGGCCGTCCGGCGTAGCACACCGGTCGTGGGATGGAGTGCCTCCAGGACCCCGTCCGGCTCGAATCCGAGGGAGCGCAGCCTAGACGGGACGTCCTCGGCCCCCGCCTGGACCCGGTCGGCCCGGACGACGAGCCGTCCGCCGGGAGCGAGGACGTCGCGCAGGATCCGCTCCACAAGCTCGCGTCGCCGTGACGGGGGCGGGTAGTCGAGGCCCGTGTGGACGACGTCGTAGCGGCGTGGCGGGGTCCAGGTGAGCACGTTGGCGGTGTGGATCCGGTCGGCGTGGGAGGGCAGCCGCCTCCGGGCCAAGCCGGCCAGCCGCCACGAGATCTCCAAGCCGTGGCAGCGGACGGTGAAACCGCGCTCGGCCCCCCACCGCTCCAGCGACTCCATCAGGTACCCGTTGGCACAGCCGACATCGAGGACCGCGTCACCGTCGCTGCAAACGTCCAGGACGAGCTCGCGGGACCACCGCCACTCGGTTTCGTCGCCGCTCTTGCCCGACTGGCCACGCGGATCATCCGAAGCCAGGTAGGCGTCGCCGAGAGCTTCCTCCACCATGTCGTGCCAGGCGTCCTCGTCGATGCGTCCGGCATCGAGGTCGGCGCGGGCGGCGGCGCAGGCACGCGCGCACCAGTCGCCGTCGGGGGCCGGGAGGCCGAGCATCCGGGCGACCGCGGGCAGGCCGACGCGGAGCTGCCGGAGCTGGATCCATCGCACCCGCGGCGCGTCGGGGATCGGCGGCCCGCCGGCGGAGGCGGCGAAGTAGCCGACGACCATCGCCAGGAGGTCGGTGCTCTCCGGGGCGACCTCCTCGGGCAGCGGGCCGCCCTCCATCCGCAGGCTCGGGAGCCAGGCGGCGACGTCCAGGGCGCCGTTGCCGCGGCAGGCGCTGTTCCAGTCCACGAGCACGACGCGGTCGCCGGTGAGACAGATGTTGTCGCTGCGGCCGTCGAGATGGAGGAGGTCGTCGCCGGCGAGCACCGCGGACGACTCCGCCTCCAGCAGGCGCGGCAGCGCGGAGGAGAGCCATGCTTCCGAGCAGATCGCCAGGCGCAGGAACGGCTCCGGGTCGGCGGCCACGCGGGCCCACCCGCTCAGCCACGCCCGGTGGACCTCGAGGTCCGGCACCCAGTCGGGGGCCGGCGTGCGGGCCACCGCGCCGAAGGTCGCGTGGACCCGCTCCACGTCGCCGGGCCGCCACGGCGGGGGCCAGTGCGCGCCGCTCAGATCCTCGAGGAGCAGCAGGGGGTGGGGTCCGCTGTCATCGGCGGCGAGCATCTGCGGAAGGAAGTCGGCGTCCAGATCCTCGTAGAGCCGGCGCTCGGCGCGCAGCCAGGAGGCGGTGAGGTCGTTCACGGCGGCCTTCACGAAGGCGCTCGTGGCGTCGTCGAAGCCCACGACCCACCGCTGCGCGGGGGTGAACCCGCCCTGGACGCGGCGCCAGTCCCGCGGCCGGCGTCCGGCGGCCCGGGTCACGCGCTCCACGAGGTC
This sequence comes from uncultured Actinomycetes bacterium, assembly GCA_964560135.1. Classification (GTDB taxonomy): domain Bacteria; phylum Actinomycetota; class JAICYB01; order JAICYB01; family JAICYB01; genus CAZLKN01. The sequence goes on from CAZLKN010000010.1 coordinate 2,374, forward strand.
CTGCGGCGGCTCCATGGGGGCCGGAAGTATAGCGCCCGGGGGCCAAGTGGCTTGTGTATCGGGCCGGGGTGTGTGGATAATGTCCTCCTAGTTACACGGATGTGATTCGTGTGCATGATGTGACAACCTCGGAGGTGACGAGCGTGGCGGTACCCGAGCGGTCGATGGAGGCTCAGCAGCAGCTCGAACGCGTGCTCTTCGAGCGCGGCCCCGCGGGATACCGCGGCGTCCGTGTGACCGGTTCGCTGGCGGAGACGATCCCGTTCCCGCTGCGCCTGCCCGTCCAGGTCGAGGAGGAAGGCCCGGACACCTGGCACGACGAGTCGCTGCGCCGCCGGGCCGAGATGCTGCTCACCGAGCTCGAGGAGGCCATCGAGCAGGGACGCGACCGCCGCGCCGAGCGCCTCAAGTCCGCGTTCCTCGGCGTCGTCCACGCCGACCGCCTGGCCCGCATCGCCGACACCGCCCGGGCCGAGGGCCTGCGCCTGGACCCCACGGGGGCCGGACCGGTGTTCCACCGTCCCACGGTGTTCCTGCGCGACCGGCTCCCCTGGTGCCTCACCCCTCTCGACGAGCAGCACGACCCGGACCTGCCGGAGCGGGCGCGCCTGATCCTGGAGGCCTGGGAGGCCTCGGGCAAGCCCTTCGACGCCTACTACGTGGCCGACGAACCCCGGGGGTCGGGCCCGCTCCCCTGCCGCTGCCTCATCGGCGTCGTCTCTGCCGACGGCTCGACGGGGGACTGGTTCATCCTCGAACGCTGGGGCTGCTAACCGAGCTCGATCCGGCGTTCGATCTGGAGCGCCTCCAGGAACCTCCGGTCGTGGGTGACCACGATGAGCGTGCCCTCGAAGGCCCCCAGTGCCGTCTCCAGCTCCTCGATCGCGGGCAGGTCGAGATGGTTGGTGGGCTCGTCCAGGACCAGGCAGTTGACCCCCTTCGCGGCCAGCGCCCCCAGTCCCGCTCTCGTGCGCTCGCCCGGCGACAGCGACGCCGACGGCCGTCCCACCTCCTCGGCCCCCAGGCGGAACTTCGCCAGCAGCGTCCGTGCCTCCCCGGGCTGAAGCCCCGTGTCCCGGCAGAAGACGTCCAGCAGCGGCTCGGGCGTGGCGTAGGCGGCGCGGTCCTGTCCGATCACCCCGAGGACGGCCCCCGGGCCCACGTACCGCTCGCCGCTGTCCAGCGACAGCTCGCCGAGCAGCGCCCGAAGCAGCGTCGTCTTGCCGCTGCCGTTGCGCCCGAGGATCGCGACACGCTCGCCCCATCCGATCTCCAACGACACCGGGCCGAGGCGAAAGGTGCCGAGGGTGACTACGGCGTCGGTGAGCCGGGCGACGACGTCCCCGGCGCGCTTGGAGGGCTCGAGGTTCAACCGGAGCTCCCACGGCTCGAAGGGCTTCGGCGCCACCTCGAGCCGGTCGAGCTGTTTCTCGATCCGCCGCACGCGGGAGGCCTGCTTCTCCGTGCGGTTCAGCGCGAAGTCGCGCTGCATCTTGTCGTTGTCGGACGGCTGCCGCCGCTGCTTGCTCGCGCCCTGCTCGGCCCAGGCGCGGATCCGCCGGGCCCGCTCGGTGAGCTCGCGGCGCTGCGCCGTGGTGCGCTCGTGGGCCCGGTAGCCGTGGGCACGGTCGACCTCGCGGGCGTGCAGGTAGGCGTCCCAGCCGCCGGAGTACAGGCGGGTGGACGCCGTGCCCTCCTGGATCTCGAACACGTCGTGGACGACCCGCTCGAGGAACGCGCGGTCGTGGGAGACGACCACCACCCCGCCGGCGAGCCGCTCCACATGCGACTCGAGCCGCTCGAGGCCATCCAGATCCAGGTCGTTGGTGGGCTCGTCGAGCAGGAAGACGCCGAACCGCGCCAGCAGGACGGCCCCCAGCGCCGCCCGGGCCCGCTGCCCGCCCGAGAGCGAACCCATCGACCGGTGGACGTGGTCGGTGAGGCCGAGGTCCGCGCATACCGATGCCGCCCGGGCCTCCAAGTCGCCTCCGCCGAGCAGCACGAAGCGATCCAGCGCCTCGCTGTAGGCGTCCGCGGTCTTTGACGATGCGCCCATGGCCGCAGCCAGACGGTCGACCTCGGCCTCCGCGGCGACCACGCCGGTGCGGCGGGCGAGGTAGGCGAGCACGGTCTCGGCCGGGTCGGCGTCGGGCTCCTGAGGCAGGTACCCGACGGCCAGCGACCGCGGCGACCAGACCACCTCGCCCGAGTCGGGGGGCTCCAGGCGCGCGAGCATACGCAGCAGCGTGCTCTTGCCGGTCCCGTTGGGGCCCACGAGGCCGATGCGTGCACCGGGGGCCACAGTGAGACTGACGTCGCTCAGGAGCAGCTTGGCGCCGTAGGCCTTGGAGACCTCACGGCAGGTGATGGTGCCGGTTGCGTGCATGGGAGCCGACCTTTCGCATTCGAGCGGGATCCCCTCGGGAGGACCTTCGGGGAGCGACGATGGTCGGCTATCTCATCTCGCGTGGGATCGGGGCTACCGGCAGGCGGCTCGCGCCGCAGCCTCATGATGCCACATCACGCGCGTTCCGACGCCTCCTGGTCTTCGACCCACCGCAGCGCCGGCAGGCCGTCGATGCTCGCGGCGTTGCGCTCCGCCTGGTAAGCGGCGAGGCCGTCCTCGCCTTTGCGTCCGGCCCACGTGAGCAACTGATCCCGCGCGCCCTCGTAGGTGTACAGCGGGACGCCGAACCCGCAGGAGTCGGCGATGCGCGTGACGTCCACGCGGATGATGCCCCGGGCCTCGGGTTCGGATGGGAACAGCGAACGCAGCTCCGCGAAACCGGGATCGCGCGGCTCGACGACCTCGCCTCGTCCGTAGAGGCGCAGGATCCGCGGGGGGCCCTCGAAGGCGCAGACCATGATCGTGATCCGTCCGTTCTCGCGCAGGTGCGCGATCGTCTCGGCGCCGCTGCCGACGTAGTCGAGGTAGGCGACGCTGCGGGGGCCGAGGACCCGGAAGGTGTCCAGGCCCTTGGGGGACAGGTTCACGTGCCCGGAGGGGCCCGCGGGGGCCGTGGCGACGAAGAAGACGTGCTGCGCCTCGATGAACCCTCGGAGCCTGTCGTCGATCTCCTCGTACAGCTTGCCCATCGTCACGCCCCCGGATCGGTCGAGGGTCCAGCCTACGGAGGATTAGGCTTCGGCGACCAGGATCAGGGGCGCGGAGAGCCAGGAGCCTCGGCTCACCCGACTCCGCTTGGAGGAACGGAACCGATCGCGAGGCTGTGCGAGCCCGGTTCCGAGCCTCCGGCCGCGACAGCCACCGTTCCCGAGAGTCGCACGACCGGTAGCGGAATGGCTCGGCTGATGACCGTGCCGTCCCCCAACTCCCCGGATCCGTTCGATCCCCAACTCCAGACCGTGCCCTCCTGGCCCGCAGCAAGGCTATGGTTAAATCCGGCAGCAACAGTCACCGCCTCAGCGAGTCCCACAAGTTGCACGGGGGTAGTGCGGTCGGTGGTCGTCCCGTCCCCAAGCTGCCCGAAGTTGTTCCGTCCCCAAGCCCACACGGAGCCGTCCTCACGCACGGCCAGGCTGTGCCTCCATCCACTGGCGATGGCCACAACATCGAAGAGGCCGTTCACCTGCACTGGCGTGGTGCGACGCGCTGTCGTCCCGTCTCCAAGCTCCCCCCAGAAGTTCTGCCCCCAGGCCCAAACAGTTCCATCTTCACGCACGGCCAAGCTGAAAGACCCTCCGGCGGCAATGGCCACCACATCCGAGAGCCCTGTGACCTGCACCGGGGTGCTTCGGTCGGTGGTGGTCCCGTCCCCCAGCTGCCCCACCTGGTTCCGTCCCCAGGCCCAGAGAGTGCCGTCCTGGTGCAGTGCCAGGCTGTGCTGCACGCCGGCAGAAACGACCACCACATCGGCGAGCCCCGCAACCTCTACGGGGGCACTGCGGTTGGTGTTCGTCCCGTCCCCCAGTTGCCGGTAGCCGTTCCACCCCCAGGCCCACACGGAGCCGTCCTCGCGTACGGCCAAGCTGTGCCACAACCCCGCAGCGACATCCACCACATCGGAGAGACCGCCCACGTCCACCGGGGTGGTGCGGTTGGTGGTCGTCCCATCTCCCAGCTGCCCATTCTGGTTCCGTCCCCAGGCCCACACGGAGCCGTCCTCACGTAAGGCCAGACTGTGGTCGCCTCCGGCCTCGACGGCCACGGCGTCGGAGAGTCCTGTTACCTGCAAGGAAAACGGCCGGAAGAACCTGACTCCTGTGGAGGGGTCTCTGCCCGTGGGCCAGTTCCCGTCCCCCAGCTGCCCAAAGTAGTTCGATCCCCAGGCCCGAACGGGTGCCCAATGGTCCGACGCCACCGCTGGGGGCACCGCTGGGGCACCTGCAGCCAGGAGTAGAACGCAAAGGCAGAGCACGAAACCGCGTCGCATCGCTCGAGTGTCCATAGCTCCCCCCGACCTCCTCCCCCCAGACGGACACCCGTCCGGTCGTCCATACCAGTCCGACACCCTACTGGTTCGACGCCACTACCCCCGACCTCCTGCTCACAAACTGTGGGCTCTCGCCTCCCGCCGGTGGCCCAGGAACTACTTCAGTCACCTAGCGGTCCTTGCCGCCCCGGGGCTGCTCCCGGCCCCCAGCGCTCGTTCCAGCGCCCCGGGGTCGAGGCGGTCGAGCGGCGACGGTTCCCTTGGGTTCGCAGGGTAGTCGTCCAGCGGCCGCTCGTACCAGGCGACGTCGTGCCAGACGCCGTCCTTGAAGCCCACCTTCCGGTAGACGCCCACGGGGGTGAAGCCCATCGCCGTGTGGAGCCGGACGCTGGCGTCGTTGGGCAGCGTGATACCGGCCACGGCCGTGGCGTAGCCCTGCAGCGCGAGGACGGCGAACAGCGACCGGTACAGCGCGCGCCCGACGCCGGCACCCCGATGGCCCTCGCGGACGTACACCGAGACCTCCACCGACCACCGGTAGGCGGCCCGGGCCCGGTGGGCGCCCCCGTAGGCGAACCCGATCACGCGGTCTTCTGTCTCGGAGACCAGCCAGGGCCATCGGGGAAAGGCTGCGGTGACGCGTCCTGCCATCTCGGTGCCGCTCGGGGCCTCGAGCTCGAAGGAGGTCGGACCGGCGACCGCGGGGGCGTAGATGGCCGCGAGGTCGGCGCCGTCCTCCGCCGTCGCGAGTCGGATGGGGGTCATCGATGTCGACCGGCAGAACGCCATCCGTTCACGCCGTCATCCTCGCACTCCGGAGGCCTCCGGCGGTATCGCGGAAACAGGCCCGGAAACCGCCTCCGCATCGGCCTTCGGCGTCAAGGTGAGCAGCACACCCACCGCCGTGCCGTAGTCCGGACGCGGATTGTAGTCACCCACAACCGGCGTATCCGGCGTGATCACCAAACCCAGACGCCGATTCTCCGCCACCGCAGCATCCGGATCACCGGGCGGAGGCGGCAGCACCTCCGGCACCGGTGTGCCGTCGGGCCTGAAAAACCGGACCCCGCCCCCGGGGTCGACCTCGATCGTGTACCCCTTCTCATGCACCAGCCGATGATGGAACCGGCACAAACACACCAGATTCCCGTGACGCGTCTCCCCCTTATCCCGCCACCACCACTCGATGTGATGGACATCCACGAACCGCCTCGCCGTACACGACGGAAACCGGCACCCACCATCCCGCGCCAACACCGCACGCCGCATCGCCGGCGGCACCGACCGGCTCTTACGACCCACATCCAGCAACGATCCGTCCTCGCCGTGCAGGACCGGGAACACCGACGCATCACACAACAGCCGCTTCACCGACTCCACACTCAACTCCGGACCATCATCCAACCCACACCGGTCCCCCGCCCCCGCATCCACCAACGTCGCCGCATCCACATGCACCACCACCTGCGTCCGATCCCCACCAGAACGCGCCGCCGGACCATGCTCCAACACCGTCTCCGCCAACACCCCCAATGCATCCGCCCGCCGCGCCGGCCACAGATTCGCCGCATCATCCGAGTACGCCACCCGCTCCGGCAGACCCCCATACGGCGGATGCACCGACGGCTCCCCGGGCACCGGAACAGGCGCCGCCTCAGCCACCTCCGCCTCCCCAAGCGTCTCCGCCACCTGCTGCAACGCCCGCACCACCAACGCGCCCTCCTCCGCCGGCAGACGCGCCGAGATCAACACACTCCCATCCTCGTCGTAGCGCCACTCCAGATAGCGCCTCTGGTAGCTCGCGTGGGCCGCCTCGGCGTCCTCGATACGCCGCATCCGCCGAAAGCCCCGCACGATCCGCTCCAACTGCGCCGCGGTGGCATGCCGCGCCCACTCCACCAACACCTCCTCGGTCTCAGCAGTCGCCACCCGCGTGATCGCGCGCACCTTCGAATACGACAGAACCCCCGAAGCGAACAACTCCCGCACCAACGGCAGACCCTCCAACGCGCTCGCCACCCGCACCCGCTCCCGCGCCGCCTCCGGACCGATCCCACACGCCCACGACAACCAATGCGCACACGTCCGACAGCCCTCCTCCGCCCAGCCCCCCAGCCGGTCGAACTCGGCCAGCATCAGCAGCCAACGACACTCCGCAGCCGCCAGGTCCGCCGCCCCCGAACGCAGCCCCTCCGACAACCGCTCCACAGCCTCCCGATCATGCGCCGGCACCACCGTCTCCATCGACGAACACCTCCCAAGACGAACTGATGTTCGCAGTCTAGCGGGGACCGGTGACACCGACTGTCCGGTCGCCGACCCCGTACAGTGAATGGGCGCGGGAGACAGGAGGGTCCACATGAGCATCACGCATGACCGGCCGAACCGGTCCGACTACGTCTCGGCCCGCGGGCTGCGGCGCGACGGCCTGCCGATGCGGCTGTGGGAGAAGGCCGTCCGTCTCGTGTGGGATCCCTCCGAGATCGACTTCAGCCAGGACGTCGCCCACTGGGCCGACCTCGATGACCGGCGCCGCGCCGGCCTCGGCGGCCAGGCCCGCGGGTTTATGGTCGGCGAGGAGGCGGTGACCCTCGACATCCTCCCGCTGCTGCGCGCGATCTCCGACGAGGGCCGCCTCGAGGAGACGATGTACCTGACGACATTCGCCTTCGAGGAGGCCAAGCACGTCGACTTCTTCACCCGCTGGTTCGACGCCGTCGGCTGCGATCCCCGGGAGCTGGAGACGGCCGTCCCCCGCGCTGCCGACTACGGGGGCTCGGCCGTGATCGACGACGAGCTGCCCAGAGTGATGCAGCGCCTGGACGGCGACCGGTCCGCGCAGGCCGTCCTCGACGCCGCGCTCACCTACAACCAGTTCGTCGAGGCGGTGCTGGCCATCGTCGGCTACAGGATCTGGGAGCGGATCTTCACCAGGCGGGACATCCTGCCCGGTTTCCAGCAGGGCCTAAAGCTCGTCCAGCGCGACGAGCGCCGTCACATCGCCTACGGCACCTACCTCTGCCGGCGGATCATCGCCGCCGACCACGATCTGTGGTCGTTCGTCGAACAGCGCATGCACGACCTGACGGAGATGGCGCTGGACACCGGCGGTCAGGCCGCCGCCGCCTACGGGGACCGCTTCCAGCAATACGCCGACCTCGTCCGGGCCCAGGCCGCCCGGCGCCTCGCCGTTCTCCGTCCGGCGACCACGCTCACACCGGAGCGCGTCGAGGCCGACACCGAGGACACCCTCGTCCCCGATCTCGGGTAACACGCCGGAGGCGCTGCTCCAGCCTCGGAGAAACATCCGTGCCGCACGAACCAACCGCTCGATGTCGACAGTCAGTCGAGGTTCGTGAGCCGTCCAACCACCGCGGCCAGCACCCTCAGCGCCGTCTCGTCGACGTCCGTGGTCGTGTTGGTGAGCATCACCACAGCCGTCCCGCTCGGGCGGTGCAGGAACAGCGATGACCGGAACCCGCCGGTGCCCCCGTTGTGCCAGACCGCCGAGGAACCGTCCGGCATCGGGAGATGGTTCCAGCCGAGGCCGATGCGGCCCCCGTCCCCGCGGTCCAGGCGCGGACGCTGCGCCTCCTCCAGGGCCTCCGGGAGGGGCGTCTGACCCGGGTCGATGTTCGCGCGGGCGAAGCGGAGTACGTCCCCCGCCGAGGCCTCGAGCCCACCGGCGCCCGCGATCGCGCCCTGCGCCCAGTGCGGGACCGGTTCTCCCCTCTCGTCATGGCCCTGGACCCGCCGCGCACGAAGACCCTCCGCCACGTCCATCACCGTCTCCTCGAGCCCGAGGGGGAGGCAGACCCGCTCGACGACGAGCTCGTCGTAAGAGCGTGCGACCGTGCGGCCGAGGGCGTGGCCGAGGAGCCCGAAACCGTAGTTCGAGTAGGCGACGCGGCCGCCGATGGGTGCCTCCAGCGTCGTCCGTCCGAGGGCCTCGTACAGCCGCTCCACGGTGAAGTCCGCGTAGGGGTCCTGCGGGTCGGCCGGCTCGAAACCCGGCGGCAGTCGTGGCAGCCCCGCCGAGTGGGTGGCCAGGTCCACCAGCGTGATCCGCCGGCCGTCTGGCCGTGGCACCGGGATGCCGCCGGGCAGGTGGCGCTCCACCGGGTCGTCGAGCCCGACCTCGCCCCGGCCGGCCATCTCCGCGAGGAGGATCCCCGTGAAGGCCTTGGTGATCGAACCCAGCTCGAAGATGCCGTCGGCCGGCGCGTCGCCGAAAGCCGCCACCTCCCCGGTGTCACCCCGGACGACACCGGCGACTACGCCCCCCGCCGGGAGCCCGGAGGCCAGCGGCTCGACGTATTCGGCCAGCAGGTCTGCGGAGGACCCCTCCCAGGGCGGTGTGGACGCGAGGATCTCCCCCACCGAGGATCCCGAGCGGACCTGGAGACCCCTGAACCGGTGCGGAGGCTCCTCCTCCACCTGCGCGTGGACGCGGACGATCGCACCGTCGGCGCGCAACGCCGCCGCCAACCCCGTGGGCCCCGTCTCGGTGATCCGCTCGACCGTGGCCGTGGCCAGGGGGCCGAGCCGGCCGAGGAAGGCGACGACCTGCGCGACGGGCACGGCGTTGAGGAAGTCCGGAGCGAAGCCGTCCCGCACGCGCTCCTCGTCCACCACGTCTTTCGCGACGAGGTCGATCAGCCAGCGGACCCTGTCCCCCACCGGGGTGTGCGGCAGTTCCATCTCCCCTCCTCCGCACCGACGATAGACCACCGCGACACGGCGGCGCGCCGCGGCGTAGGGTCGAACCACGCGAGACGAGGAGGTCGCCCCATGGGGTTCGAGGTGCCGGAGCACGTCCGCCCGATCCGCGACCGTGTCGAGTCCTTCGTCACCGAGCGCGTGTACACCGCCGAGCCGGTGCTCGACCGTGGGGGGGACGAGGCGTGGGAGGCGCTGCAGGATCTGATGCGGCAGGCCAAGGACGCTGGACTGTGGGCGCTCGGCCACCCCGCAGAACTCGGCGGTGGAGGACTGCCGTTCCTCGACTACGTGTACGTGAACGAGGTGATCGGCCGCAGCGAATACGCGATGGTCGCCCTCGGCACCCATTCGCTCCAGGACTCGATCATGCTCCACCGCTACGCCTCCCCCGACTGGCGGGAGCGCTACCTGAAGCCGCTCGTGGAAGGCGAGGTGTTCCCGTCCTTCGCGATGACCGAACCCGACGTTGCCTCGTCGGATCCCACCCAACTGCGCACCACGGCGACCCTCGAGGACGGCCGGTGGGTGATCCGCGGCCGGAAGTGGTTCACCACTGGCGCCAACCGGGCCGCCTACACCACGGTGATGTGCCGCACGGAACCCGACGGGACGCCGCCGCACCTGTCGTTCAGCATGATCGTCGTCCCTACCGACACCCCCGGGTACACGATCCTCAGGGAGACGCCGGTGATGGGGTTGTCGGGCGGCCACTGCGAGGTCCTCTACGACGAGGTGAGCGTGCCCGAGGAGAACATCCTCGGCCCCCGGGGACACGGGTTCGTGATCGCCCAGGAGCGCCTCGGGCCCGGACGGATCTTCCACGTGATGCGCTGGCTCGGCCAGGCCCAGCGGGCCTTCGACCTGCTGTGCCGGCGGGCCAACGACCGCGTGGCCTTCGGCACCAGCCTCGGTGAGAAGCAGCTCGTCCGGAAGATGATCTTCGACTCGTACGCCCAGATCCAGTCCTGCCGCATGCTCACCCTCGACGCCGCCGCCAAGATCGACGCCGGCAGTCAGGCTCGTATCGAGATCGGCGTGATCAAGGTGGCGGCAGCCCAGATGCTCCACGACGTCATCGATCGCGCGATCCAGGTGCACGGGGCCCTCGGCCTGATCGACGACCTGCCGCTCCAGCGGATGTACCGCCACGCTCGCGCGGGGAGGATCTACGACGGCCCGGACGAGGTCCACGTGGACGCCACGGCCCGGCGTCTGCTGCGCATCTACGAACGGGGAGACACCTACGACTTCGGGGCCGGCGCGCACGGCGGGGGTCGCAGCTGACCATAACCGGTCATCGAGACGACGAACGCGGCCAGGATCGCTATGCGGCGTCCACTCTTGGGCCCTATCGGACCGCTACAGGACGTCGTGGGTGTCGGAGTACGGCATCCAGGGGTCCAGCGACCAGTTGTGGCCGGCGTTCTTGGACGAACCCCCGCCGAGCCCGCCGGGCACCGGCTCGCGACCACGCCAGTGCGCGGGACGGCGGGCTTCCGGCCAACTCATCGGCCGCGCCGGGGGGATAGCCGGTGCCGTGAGTGCCGACGACGCGCCACCCCTCAACTCGCTCATCAAGAAGATCAAACGGATCGGGCACGGCTTCCGGAGTTTCCGCACCTACCGGCTCCGAGTGCCGCTGTACGCAGGAGACGTGAAATGGGACACTCCCTCAACCGTCAAGGTCCGCACCCGCCGTGCCAGGTTGGTAGCGCAGAGCCGCTATTCGACGACGACCGTGCCTTCCATCTGCGGGTGGACGTCGCAGTGGAAGTACAGGGTCCCCGCATCGAGGGGCGGGATCTCGTAGTCGATCTGCTCTCCGCCGTCGATGATCTGGCCTGGGAATACGACCTCGTCGAACTCCGGACCGGTCGCGATCGCGATGTTGTGGGGCTCGGGGTCCGCGTGCCCGAACCGGATGACCGACTCCTCGCCCGCCGGCAGGTGGATCTCGTTGGTGTCGAAGGCATTCCCGGAAGCGCTCACCTCCACGACGGAAGCCGCATCCTCGGCGTGATCGCCGTTGTGCGCGTGGGTCTCGAGGCCCGCCTCCACATGGGACAGGGCGAAGACCCCTCCGCCGACCACCAGCAGCGCCCCCAGCACGCCCATGCCGATCAGGGTCGAGGACCTGAGCCTCGGTGACACGTGGATGAAGGCCGACACGCCGAGGATCACCAGCGCCACGGTGGTGGCCACGAAGATCGCCGGGGTCTTCCCAACGGCGAGCAGGACCCGGGAGAACGGGAACACGAGGATCTCGACGGCGAGCAGGGCGGCCAGGGGGATCCCGATCGGAAGGAGGACCCGGTCGCGCAGCAGAGGACTCATCGCTCGGTCAGCTCCGCCTTCTCGACGTCACGCTCGACCGACCGCAGCCCGAGGACGTCCACACCTTCCCGGTCCTCCACCTGGAACCACTTCAGGAAGTACACGATGATGAACACCCACAGGATCGCGCCCCCGGCCAGCTTCATGATCAGGCCCGCCACGCGCTGGTCGGTGATGGGGGTGAGGTACAACCACGACAGCCGGGGTGTCGTCTCGTAGAACCGGTACAGGACGTCGTCGCCGAAGGTGAGGAACGACGCCGGCACCGTCGGGACGAGGGACTGCAGGAACAGGTACACCAGCCGTCCGGGATAGGACAGGGTCGGCAGCTCGATGAGCCGGTTCAGCACCGGCGACCACATGCACAGCGCGGACCCGAAGAGCACGGCGTGGGCCAGGAAGTGGAAGGGCTCCGAACGGGTGCTCAGGTCCACGACCTGCGGCACGTGCGTGAGCGCGATCACCGCGTTGAACAGCACCAGAGCGACCAGAGGCCGGGTCAGGAACCGCACCGCCCGCAGGAGCGACACCGGACGCAGCAGCCACCGGACCAGCCAGTCGGGTGTACCGAGCAGGAGCAGCGGCGGCGCGACCAGAGAGAACAGCAGGTGCTGCACCATGTGCATCGAGTACAGGTAGCCCTCGGCGAGCTCGTGCAGCGGCCAGTCCGACGCGATCCACAGCACCAGCAGCCCCGCCGAGAAGCAAGCGACCTGGGCTCGCGAGGCCGTGCGCTCCACCGGATGGACGAGACGGGGGCCGATCCGCCGGAGCGCGTAGGCGTAGCCGAAAGCCAGCGAGCCGATGAGCAGCCAGACGTCCGGGTGGGGATGCCACGTCAGTTGATCCATGGACGATCGCCCAGGAAGACGCCGAAGGTGAGCAGCACGATGGCGTAGACCGCAGTCGCCAGCAGGATCCCGGCAACGAAGAGCTGCCGGAAGACCTTTTCGTCGAACTTGAGGTGCATGAACCACAACGCGACGAGCGCGAACTTCACGATCATGAAGAACATCAGGAGAGCCACGAGCGCGCTCGGCGGCAGCATCTCCGCCTGCTCCATGTAGTAGAGGACCACCTCCAGCGCGGTGGCGATCGCCAGCCAGATGGCGATCTTCACGTACTCCGCGGGACCGGGATGGGCGTGCTCGCCACCGCGCTCGCGCTCTGCGTCGATCAGCTCTTGTTCGCTCATGGTCTTAATGGGGAACCAGGTAGACGACGGTGAAGATCAGCACCCAGACGATGTCCACGAAGTGCCAGTAGAGCCCGACCAACTCGACCTGGAGGCTCCGCTCCGCGGGAAGCCGCCCGAGGATCGATAGCGTGAACAGGCTCAGGAGCAGGACGATCCCGATGCCGACGTGCGTGCCGTGGAAGCCGGTGAGCAGGAAGAAGGCGCTGGCCCCCGGATTCGTCGTCAACGTCATGCCCTCGTGGACGAACACCGTGAACTCGTACACCTGGCCCCCGAGGAACACCATGCCCAGCAGCGCGGTGGCCAGCAGCCACGTCCTGGCCCGCCGGTGCTCGTCACGTTGGTGCGCGGCCAGAGCCAGCACCATCGAGAGGCTCGACATGAGCAGGACGAACGAGCTGACCGAGGTGAACGGGATGTCGTAGAGCTCGTGGGGGAAGGGGCCCTGAGCGCCGCGGTTGCGGTACAGCAGGTAGGAGGAGATCAGGGCGCCGAACAGCAGGCACTCAGAGCCGATGAAGGCCCACATCGCGACCTTGCGGTTGTCGAGCCCGGTCGCCGTGTGGTGCCCGGCGGGGGGCGGATGGTGAACCGTCGGAGCCTGTTGCACGGCTAGTGCTCCCCTTCTTCCTCTTCCTCGGAGGGCTCCATCGCCCACCCGTACAGCCCGGCGATCATGACCAGGCCTCCGGCGACGAGCAGACCCCATTCGTAGATCAGCCCGTAGGCGATCAACGGGAGGCCGAGCGCCGCCACCAGGGGCCAGTAGGACGGGGCCGGCATATGGATGTGCGGTTCGCCGTCCTCGGCGCCATGTTCCTCCCCCACACCTTCCTCGTCCGCGGTCGCCGCCTCGCCCGATCCGCCCGCGGCGGCGGGGACCAGCCGCCCGGTCTCGTCCTCGGCGTACTTCTTGTGCCAGAAATCGTCACGGGCCTCGACGACGGGGATCTCGGCGAAGTTGTAGTGGGGCGGCGGCGAGGGGATCGCCCACTCGATGGTCCGTGCGTCCCAGGGATCCTCGGGGGCCATCACGCCGCGCACCTTGGTCACGAGCACGTTGACCATGAACACCAGGATCGACACCGCGATGACGAATGCGCCCACCGTAGCGACGAGGTTCCACAGATCCCATCCCATGTCCTCGGGGAAGTGGTACTGCCGCCGGGGCATGCCCTGGAGGCCGAGGATGTGCATCGGCCCGAAGGTCAGGTTGAAGCCGATCAGCATCAGCCAGAAATGCACCTTGCCGAGGCCCTCGGAGAGCACCTTGCCGGTGATCTTCGGCCACCAGTAGTAGATCCCGGAGAACAGCCCGAAGATCGCCCCACCGAACAGCACGTAGTGGAAGTGCGCAACCACGTAGTAGGTGTCGGTCTGCTGCCAGTTGTGGGGTACCACGGCATGGGTGACCCCGGACAGGCCCCCGATGATGAACATCGCCACGAACCCGATCGAGAACAGCATCGGGGACGTGAATCTGATGTCACCGCCCCACAGCGTTCCCAGCCAGTTGAAGATCTTCACCCCCGTGGGGACGGCGATGAACATCGTGGAGATGGCGAAGGCGGAGTTGGCGATCGGGCCCATCCCGGCGGCGAACATGTGGTGCGCCCAGACCCCCCAACCCATGAAGCCGATCGCGATCCCCGACAGCACCACGAACTGGTAGCCGAACAGCGGCTTGCGGGCGAAGGTGGGCAGGACCTCGCTGACGATCCCCATCGCCGGAAGGATCAGGATGTAGACCTCGGGGTGCCCGAACAGCCAGAACATGTGCTGCCACAGCACCGGATCACCGCCGGCCAGCGGGTTGAAGAACTGGGTGGCGAACATCCGGTCGAACATGATCTGGAAGAGCGCCACCGCGATCACCGGCATCGCGAACAGGAGCAGGAAGTTGACCACCAGCGTCATCCACACGAAGACCGGCATCCGCATGAGGCTCATCCCGGGGGCACGCATGTTGATGATCGTCGTGACGAAGTTCACGGACGCCACCAGGGACGCGATACCCAGGATCTGCAGACCCAGGATCCAGAAGTCGATCCGGTGGCCCGGAGCGAACTCCGGGCGTGTCAGCGGCGCGTAGCCGAACCATCCCCCGTCGGGGGCCCCGCCGAGCAGGAAGCTCGACATGATGAAGAGTCCACCGAGCAGGAACACCCAGTAGCTGAAGGAGTTGAGGCGTGGGAACGCCACGTCCCGGGCTCCGATCATCAGCGGTGTGAAGTAGTTGAAGAACGCCGCCGACAGTGGCATGACCACGAGGAAGACCATCGTGGTGCCGTGCATCGTCATGAGCTGGTTGAACATGTCGGCGGACAGGAACGTCCCGTCGGGACGAGCGAGCTGGACGCGCATCAGCAGCGCCTCGATCCCGCCGATCAGGAAGAAGATGAACGCGGTGACCCCGTAGAGGATCCCGATCCGCTTGTGGTCGACCGTCGTCAGCCACCCGACCAACCCACGCGTGGTGGTCGGCCGCCGGAACAGGCTCTGCGACTCGGGCGTCATCCGCTCCGCTGTCGTCGCCATCCTCTAGCTCCCTTTCGACCGGTCCACCGTCACCGCAGACTCTGCAGGTAGGCGACCAGCTTGTCGATGTCGTCGTCGTCCAGCCCCATGTCGGCGCCCGTGGGCATCAGCGTCCCAGGCTTCACCCCAGGGGCGTCGCGGATCCACGCCCGCAGCTCCTCGTCGGTTCGCTCGAACATGGCGCCGCCGAAGCTCGTCCGTGTCGCGAAGTGCGTCAGATCCGGCCCGATGCGGCCCTCCGCCGGCGTCCCCCGGACCGTGTGACAGGCCACGCACTGGGACTCCTCGAAGATCCGCTTGCCTTCGATCGCGTCCGGCTCGGTGGGTTCGGTGGCGTTACCGGCCTGATCTCGCAGCCACTGTTCGAACTCCCCGGGCGGATGGGCGAATACCCGGATGCGCATGTTCGCGTGGGACAGGCCGCAGAACTCGGCGCACTGGCCGAGGTACCGGCCGGGCTCGTCGGCGCTGAGCCACAGGAAATTGCGGCGGCCCGGCACCACGTCCTGCTTGCCGGCCAGCCGCGGCACCCAGAAGCTGTGGATCACGTCGGTGCCCTCGAGGTCGAGCGCCACAGGCCGGCCGACGGGGATGTGCAGCTCGTTGGCGGTGATGACCCCGGAGTCCTGGTACTCGTACTCCCACCAGAACTGCTTGGCGACGACCGTGACGCGCAGGCTGTCATCGGGCTCGCTGGACAACTCGAAGATGGTAGCCACCGTGGGTGCCGCCACGAAGGCCAGGAGCACCGCCGGTGCGATCGTCCAGGCGATCTCCATCCGCGTGTTCCCGTGGACCTGACGGGGCGAACCGGGCGCCGCTCCGCGACGGCGACGGAACCGGAAGAGCGCGTACACCAGCAGTCCCTCGACGACCACGAACACCGCGACTGCGAGCCAGAAGACGAGCGTCCAGAGCTGATCGGCGCTCTGCGCGTTGTCGCCCGCCGGTCGCAGCGCGTCCTGCGGGGCGTCCGCCGCGCACGCCACGAGCAAGAGCGCTACGGCACCCAAGGCCGCGCGCGTGATCCGATGCAACCAGCGTACGGTGTCGACCCTCATCGTCTCCGGGTTAAAGACTAGTTACCAGGGCCTGCTCGTGCAGGCGGTCACGATCTCGGGAGAGAGACTGCTTGCCGCAGGGGTGCCGCGTCAACTCACTTCGGTCTCTCCAGTCGCGGCCCGCCGGGCGGAGGGCCCCTCCGGGCCGTAGGCTAGACGTCCAGGAGTCGTTTACCGAAGGAGGGCCACCATCCAAACGCTCGAGACGAAGGCGGGCAGCGTCCGGTACGTGCCCCTGACCGATGCCGCGGACGAAAACCGCCTGGCCCGCCTCCCCTACACCTTGCGGGTCTTCCTGGAGAATGTGCTGCGCAACCAGGGCCGGGGCGCCACGCAGGAGCATCTGGACGCCCTTCTGCGCTGGCCGGACGCGGGGAACGCCGAGTTCCCCTATCTACCGGCCCGCGTTGTCCTGCAGGACTTCACCGGCGTGCCGGCCGTGGCCGATCTCGCCGCGCTCCGCGCGGCGGTGTCACGGCTCGGCGGCGACGCGCAGCTGGTGAACCCCAGGATCCCGGTGGACCTCGTCATCGACCACTCCGTGCAGGTGGACGCCTTCGGCGCCCTGAGTTCCTTCGCCCGGAACGTCGAGCTCGAGTACGAACGGAACCGCGAGCGCTACGCCTTCCTGCGCTGGGCGCAGCGGTCCTTCCGCGATTTCCGCGTCGTGCCTCCCGGTGCGGGCATCGTCCATCAGGTGAACCTCGAGTTCCTCGCCAGCGTGGTGTTCGCCGGCGAGCACGAGGACGGCATGGTGGCCTACCCCGACACGCTGGTCGGCACCGACTCGCACACCACCATGATCGGCGGGCTCGGCGTCCTCGGATGGGGCGTCGGAGGCATCGAGGCCGAGGCCGCGATGCTCGGCGAGCCCATCACGCTGCTCGTCCCGACGGTGGTCGGCGTCCGGCTCGAGGGCCGCATGCCGGAGGGCGTCACGGCCACGGACCTCGTTCTGGCGCTCACCCAGAAGCTCCGCGGCCACGGTGTGGTCGGCAAGTTCGTGGAGTTCCATGGACCCGGACTCGACCACCTGACCGTGGCCGACCGGGCGACGATCGCCAACATGTCCCCCGAGTACGGCGCCACCGAGGGGATCTTCCCCGTGGACGCGCAGACCCTCACCTACCTGCGCGCCAGCGGCAGGGAGGAGTCCCGGATCGATCTTGTCGAGCGGTACATGCGCGCCCAAGGGCTGTTCCGCGAGACGGAGAGCGCGGACCCCGACTACGACGAGACCCTGACCTTCGACCTTGACACCCTCGAGCCCTCGGTGGCCGGGCCGCGGCGGCCCCAGGACCGCGTGCTCCTCCCGGAGCTCCGCGGCACCTTCAGCGAGGAGATGCGCCGGTTCCGACCGGCCCCCGGGGACGGTGGGGGCACCGCCGTCGCCGAAGCACCGCCCGTCCGGCGCGTCGCCGTCGACCTCGACGGGGGAGCCGAGGAGCTCGCGGACGGCTCGGTGGTGATCGCGGCCATCACGAGCTGCACGAACACCTCCAACCCCTCGGTGATGCTCGCTGCGGGCCTGCTGGCGCGCAACGCCGTGGCCCGCGGGCTGCAGGTCAAGCCCACCGTGAAGACGAGCCTGGCCCCCGGGTCGCCGGTGGTGATCGACTACCTCGAACGCGCGGGGCTGGCCGAGCCCCTCGGTGCGCTCGGCTTCCATCTCGTCGGCTTCGGCTGTACGACCTGCATCGGCAACTCGGGTCCCCTGCCGGATCCGGTGGCCGAGGCGATCGACGCCCACGACCTGTCCTGTGCGGCCGTGCTCTCCGGCAACCGGAACTTCGAAGGACGCATCCACCCGCAGGTGCGGATGTCCTTCCTCGCCTCGCCCCCGCTGGTCGTCGCCTACGCGCTGGCCGGGACCGTGGACATCGATCTCACCTCCGAGCCCCTCGGTCTCGACGGCGACGGCGCGCCCGTTCACCTGCGCGACATCTGGCCCTCCTCCGCGAAGATCGCCGAGACGATCACCTCCGCGATGGATCCGGAATCCTTCCGGCAGCGTTACGGGGAGATCTTCGGGGGCGACGAGCGGTGGCGGTCGCTGCCGATCCCCGAGGGCAGCCTCTACGAGTGGGACGACTCCTCGACCTACATCATCGAGCCGCCGTTCCTCCTCGAGACCCGGCCGGATCCGGTGCCGGTAAGGGACGTCGTGGGTGCCCGGGTGCTGGTGCTGCTCGGAGACTCGGTGACCACCGATCACATCTCCCCCGCCGGTCAGATCCCGCTCGCCTCGCCGGCCGGACAGTGGCTGACCGACCGCGGTGTCGGTCCGGCACAGCTCCATTCCTACGGGGCCCGTCGCGGCAACCATGAGGTGATGATGCGTGGAACCTTCGCCAACATCCGCCTGCGCAACCAGCTCGCCGGCGGCAAGGAGGGCGGGGTCACGGTGCACGTGCCGTCCGGCGAGGAGATGACCATCTACGAGGCCGCCGAGCGGTACCGTTCGGAGGGCATCCCGCTGGTGGCGGTGGCCGGAAAGGAGTACGGGGCGGGCTCCAGCCGCGACTGGGCCGCCAAGGGCACGTTCCTGCTCGGGGTGCGGGCGGTCCTCGCCGAGTCCTACGAACGGATCCACCGGGCGAACCTCGTCCAGATGGGGGTGCTGCCCCTGCAGCTTCCCTCGTCCGCCGAAGAGCTCGGCCTCACGGGGCGCGAAACCTTCGACATCCGGGGGCTCGACGGTCTCGGACCGGGGGCCCGGGTGCCGGTGTCCGCTCGAGCCGACGACGGCACGGAGACGACCTTCGAAGCGCTGTGCCGGCTCGACACGCAGACCGACGTCCGCTACTACCGGGAGGGAGGCATCCTGCCCGCCGTCGTCCGCGAGATGCTCCACCAGGGAAAGTGAGGAGGACACATGCAGCTTCGTATCCGCATCGATGAAGAGGGCCGCCGCCGGGTGGTCCACCTGGTCGGCGAGTGCGACATGTCCACGGCCCCGCAACTGCGTGAGGCCCTGCTTCCGCTGCGTGGCCCCGAGATCGACGAGCTGATCGTGGACGCCTCGGAGCTGGAGTTCATGGACTCCACAGGTCTCGGGGTCGTCATCGGATGCCTCAAACGCCTCCGCGAGTCCGGAGGAGTGCTCAAGATCGTCGGCGCCACCGGGCCCGTCCGTCGCGTGCTGGAGATCACCGGGATCGATCAGATCATCCCGCTGCACGATTCACTGGAGGCTGCGACGGACTGAGACCGCAGCCGACGAGTTGCCGGGGGCCGGGAACGGCCCGCGCGAAGGAGAAGCATGATGCAGGCGATCTGGCGCGGAGCGATCAGCTTCGGACTCATCACCATCCCGGTACGGCTCTACGGCGCCACCGAGGAGAAGAGCCTCCGGTTCAACCTGCTCCACAAGACCGACGACGGGCGCGTCAAGAACAACCGGACCTGCACCGTGTGCGGTCAGGATGGCCTCTCCAAGGACGACCTCGTGCGCGCCTACGAGTACGAGAAAGGCGCCTACGTGAAGTTCGAGGGCGACGAACTCGACGCCGTCCAGGTCGAGACCTCGCACACCGTGGAGGTCGTCCACTTCGCCCCGGGAGAACAGATCGATCCCGTCGCCTACCAGCGCTCCTACTACCTCGCCCCCGAGGAGCTGGGCGTGAAGGCCTACGCCCTGCTGCGCCGGGCCCTCGACTCCACCGACCGCGTGGCCGTCGCCAAGGTGGCGATCCGCGACAAGGAGCGGCTGGCGGTGCTGCGCGTGCGCGGTGAAGCGATCGTGCTGGAGACCATGTACTGGCCCGACGAGATCCGCGATCCTGCCTTCCCCGAGCTCGAGCGGGAGGTCGACGTCCGCGAGCAGGAGCTCAAGATGGCACACAGCCTCATCGAGACGATGAGCGAGGACTTCGACCCCGCCCGGTACCGGGATGCCTACCGCGAAGCGCTCCTGCAGGCCGTGGAGGCCAAGATCGCCGGACGCGAGATCGCGGCGCCGCCGACCCCCGAGGCGCAGGCGCCGGTGGTCGACCTGATGGAGGCGCTGCAACGCTCGCTGGACGAGGTCAAGTCCCGCCGGGACAAGGCCGCCGGAGAATAGCGTCCGGCCGAGACGGTATGCTGCTCGCCATATGCACGCCGTCCTGATCGAGAACCCGATCGCCCACAACGTCACACCGGCCAGCCTCCGGGTCGCCGAACGTGCGCTCGAGGCCACCTTCGACCTCGAGCTCGTCTCGACACAGCGACGCGGCCATGCCGCCGACCTCGCACGGGAGGCGGTGGAGGCGGGGGCCAAGACCGTCATCGCCTACGGCGGCGACGGCACCGTGAACGAAGTCGTGAATGGCCTCCTGGGGGCCGAGACCGGCACCGACGTCGTGTTCGGGGTGTTGCCCGGCGGCGGAACCAACGTGCTGGCGCGCAACCTCGGCTACCCCAACGACCTCGTCGAGGCCACCGCCCACCTGATCGAGCTCGTGGAGAACGGGAGCCCACGTCGGATCGGGCTCGGACGCATCCACGCCGCAACCGGCACCGGCCCCCTGGACCGTGTCTTCACCTTCGGCGCCGGACTGGTCCTCGATGCCGAGACGGTGCGCCGCGTGGAAGCCTCGGGCCTGCGGCCGAAGCTGGGTGACATGGCCTACGTCTGGTGCGCCATCCGCTCGTTCTTCTCGCTGCGGCGCACCGGCGGGCCCGCTCTCGTGGTGGACACGCCGGAGGGTCCCGTGGACGCCTGGTGGGCCATGGTGGGGCTCTCCGGGCCGTTCACCTACCTCGGGAAGCGGGCACTCCGGGTGCTGCCGCGCGCCGATCACGACCGGGGACTGGACCTCGTCGCCGGCACCTCCATGCGGATCGTGCGGACGCTGCGCTGGGTGTCCCAGGCGCTCCGCGCCGGGCGCCACGTGGAGCACCGCGACATCACCCACCTCGAGGACCGGCCCGAGCTGACGGTGGAGGCGCTCCGGCCTGTGGCGCTGCAGGCCGACGGGGAGGACCTGGGCGACGTCCACGGGTTCCGGGCCGTTTCGCTTCCCCGGGCCCTTCCCGTCTGGGCCTGAGGGCTTCGTGCGCTCGTGAACAGGACCCGCTTGTGCACCCTTGCACAAATCATCGAGGCTCGGCATACTAATGCAGCTCTGGTGTCACATCCCTGACGTACTCCCAGGCGATCGTTGGTCGTCCAGTTTCAAGGAGGTCCCCCCGATGGATTGGCGCGAAACCGCCCGCTGCAAGGAGATGGACCCCGATCTTTTCTTCCCCGTGGGGACCACAGGACCCGCACTGCTCCAGATCGAAGCCGCGAAAGCCGTGTGCCGTACGTGCAACGTCCGCGAGGAGTGCCTGCGCTACGCGATCGACTCCAACCAGGAGTACGGGATCTGGGGCAGCACGACCGAGGAGGAGCGGCGGTACATGCGCCGGGAGCTCACCGCCCGCGTGGCGCGCTGAGCTAGCCGTCCTCCCCCGACCCGAACAGGTGCGGTGGAGCCTCAGCCGCGTCCGACCGTAGCCGATCCACGAGGGCTCGGAGCTCGGCGCCGTCCAGCACCTCGCACCGCTTCAGCTCCTCGGCCACCCCACGCAGCGCCGTCTCCTGCTCCTTGAGGATGCCCAGCGCCCGCTCGTAGGCCTCGGAGACCAGACGTGATACCTCTTCGTCCACGACCCGCGACAACTCCTCGGAGGCGTTGCGACTCCGCTCCCACGGCATCCCTTCCAGGAACTGCTGGCCGTTCTGGACGACCGCCAGCGGACCGATCCGCGGCGACATCCCGAACTCCTCGACCATGCGACGGGCGATGTCCGCGGTCTTGCGCAGGTCGTCCTGCGCCCCCGTGGACACGTGACCGAAGATGATCTGCTCCGCGGCCCGCCCGGCGAGCAGGACGGCCAGCCGGTCGTGCAGCTCGGGCTCGGTGAGCAGGTAACGGTCCTCCAGCGGCAGGGTGACGGTCATGCCGAGGGCCGCGGCGCCGCGGGGGATGATCGACACCTTGTGGACGGGATCGTGGTGCTCCACGAACATGCCGACGAGCGCATGGCCGGTTTCGTGGTGGGCCACGATGTCCTTCTCGACCTCCGACAGCACGCGGCTGCGGCGCTCCATGCCCGTCAGGACCCGCTCGATGGCCTCCTGGAGGTCCTTCTGAGCGACGGCCTCCTCACCTCGGCGGGCCGCCAGCAGCGCCGCCTCGTTCACGACGTTCTCGAGTTCGGCACCCGCGACCCCGGGCGTCTGTGCGGCGATCGCCCGGAGATCGACGTCGTCGGCGAGCTTCACGCGCTTGGCGTGCACCTGCAGGATCTCCACGCGGCCGTTGAGATCGGGCCGGTCGACGACCACCATCCGGTCGAAGCGTCCCGGGCGCATCAAGGCGCGGTCCAGCACCTCCGGCCGGTTCGTGGCGGCCATGATGATCACGCCGGCACGCGGATCGAACCCGTCCATCTCGGCGAGGAGCTGGTTCAAGGTCTGCTCGCGCTCGTCGTGCCCGCCCACCTGCACGGGACCCCCACGGGACTTGCCGATGGTGTCCAGCTCGTCGATGAAGATGATGCAGGGGGCCTGGCCCTTGGCCTGTTCGAACAGCTCCCGCACGCGGGCCGCGCCAACGCCGACGAACATCTCCACGAACTCCGACCCGGAGATGAAGAAGAACGGAACGTCGGCCTCGCCGGCGACGGCGCGGGCGAGGAGCGTCTTCCCGGTCCCCGGCGGCCCCACCAGCACGACGCCCTTCGGGATCCGGCCCCCGAGCCGCTGGTACTTGTCGGGACTCTTCAGGAAGTCGACGATCTCCCGGAGCTCTTCCACCGCCTCGTCGACCCCGGCGACGTCCCCGAAGGTGGTCCGCATCTCCTTGCGGTCGTACACCTTGGCCTTGGAGCGGCCGAACTGGAGGGCCGAGCCGGGGCCGCCCATGCGCCGGAGCATGAAGATCCAGAAGGCGAGGATGAGCAGGAACGGGACCGTCCACAACAAGATCCCCCACAGGGGGTTGTCGGGCTGGAACCGGTACTCGACGCCTTGGCCGTCGAGCTGTTCGATCAGGCCGGGATCCTCGACGGTCCCGATGGGCGTCGTGAACGAGACGTCGCGGTTGCCCTGGCGGTACGTCCCCTCCATCCCCGAGGAGCCGATCACCACTTCCTCGACACGACCCTGCTCCAGGAGCTCCTTGAAGCGACTGTAGGCGAGCTCCTCACCGTTCTGCGCCAGGCCCTGGAAGAACCACATGCCGATCAGGATCAACCCTGCGTAGATCGCGATGATCTGCCAGGGCCGCCGGGGCCGCGGGGTTTGTACACGTTTCTCCACGTCGGCCCAGCATAACCGGCCGTTTCGGGCACGAGCCGGGCCCGTGCCCGTAACATGGTGCCACCCGCAAGACCGGAGGAATACACGTGGAGATCAAGATCACCTGCCGGGCCTGCGAGCGGACCTACCCGCTCGACATGGCCGTGGATCCCGAGGGCCGTCCAGGCCACTGCCCCTTCTGCGGTGAGGTTCTCGCCTTCCAGTATGCGAGCACCTTGGTCGAGACCGCCGAGCGTGTCATCCGGCTGGGGGCCGAGTTCACGCGGCAGCTCACCCTGCTCGCCGAGCTGGCTGGTGGCTTCAAGATCGAGGGCGACTCGATCTCCGAGCCCGTCCGCGACGCGATCCACCACCAGGACCGGCTGATCGAAGAGCCCTACAGGCCGGGGTGGCCACCGAGACCCAGCGAGCCGGTCACCTAGTCGTGCTCGTCCTCGTCGTCGACAAGGATCCGTACGACCTCGATGCTCTGGGGTCCGGACTCCGGGCCCCCGACCTGACGGTGGCCACGGCAACCGATGGCGCGCAGGCCCTGGCCGTGGCGCGGGCGGATCTCCCCGACGTCGTGGTGACGGCATCGAGCCTCGGCCAGATGGGCGGCTTCGCCCTGTCGCGCGAGCTCAAGACCCTCGCGGCGGCCGGCGCGCTCCCGGAGCCCAAGATCCTCATCCTGCTGGAGCGGGACCACGACGCATGGCTCGCGGCCTGGTCCCGCTGCGACGCCTGGCGCACGAAGCCGATCGCTCCCCAGGATGTCGAGCAACTGATCCGGGAACTGGTCCCCGGCGACCAGAGCGGCTTCGGGTTCGACGAGGCCGACCCGGTGGAGTCCGCTCCGGCCTAGAGGACGCGGCGCCAGGTGTAGTAGAGGCCGCCGACGCCGCCGACGATGAGCATGTTGAAGATCGTGCTCCCCGGCGCGACGAACCAGATTCGCTGGATCACGTAGGCGACCACGATGCCGAGCACGAGCGCGATGATCGCGTCGGGCTTGATGCGCTCTTCGCGGAACCGGTAGTCCATGCCGACCAGACTACCCGCTACGGGCCGTGGTAGCCCGGAAGCGGCACCGTGATATCGATCCGCGTCCCCTCCTCGGAGGTGACCTCGATCGTGCCCTTCAGCTCGTCGATCAGCCGCTGGACGATCTGGAGGCCGAGACCGGCTTTGTCCCAATCGAAGCCCTCCGGCAGCCCGCGTCCGTCATCGGCGACGGACGCGAACAGCGTGCTGTCGTCCTTGGTGACGTTCACTACGAGGCGTCCGCTGTCACGGCCCTCGAAGGCGTGCTCGGCGGCGTTCTGAACGAGCTCGGTGAGCACGAGCGACAGAGGCGTCGCCACGACAGCCGGCAGCTCGCCGATCTCCCCCTCGAGCTCCGTCTTGATCCCCGCCTCCGAGAGTCCCAGCGCGTCATCGAGCATCCGCAGCACCCCGCGGAGAACCTCACCGAAGTCGACGAGGTCGCTGGAGGCCTGGGACAGGGTCTCGTGGACGAAGGCGATCGTCCGGATGCGCCGGACCCCTTCCTCCAGAGCCTCCTTGGCTTCTGCGGACTCGAGCCTGCGCCCCTGGATCCGCAGGAGGCTGGCGATCGTCTGGAGGTTGTTCTTCACCCGGTGGTGGATCTCCCGGATCACCGCGTCCTTGTAGAGCAGCATCCGGTCGCGCCGGCGGACTTCGGTGACGTCCTGAACCAGCACCATCCCGCCGGTGGCTTCCCCGCCGATCCTGAACGGCACGAGGCGCCGGCTGATCACCTCACCTCCCACCTCCACCTCCGCCTCCAGCGGCACCCCGCCCTCGAGGGCCGAGCACAGCGCCTTGCCGCCCGGCAGCTCCTGCACGTTCGAGCCCACGAGCTCCTTGAACACGCCGAGCCGGCGGTGCGCCGCGATGGCGTTGGGAGATGCGAAGACGACCAGGCCCGAGGGGGCCAGGACCATCAGCCCCTCGCCCACACGGGGCGCGTCCCAGTCCTCCATCCCCGAGAACGGGAAGACGCCCTCGACGGCCATCCGGTACAGGGAGTCCGCGCACTGGGAGTAGGCTTCCTCCAGACCGGACACCCGCCGCCCCCCGAAGGGCATACCCTCCCGCAGGATCACGGCCGGCACGTCGTCGCCCACCCGG
The DNA here is from genome assembly GCA_964560135.1 of uncultured Actinomycetes bacterium. Lineage (GTDB taxonomy): Bacteria > Actinomycetota > JAICYB01 > JAICYB01 > JAICYB01 > CAZLKN01. Next base: position 28,045 of record CAZLKN010000010.1, read on the forward strand.
ATCGGGATCGTGGCCCGGTGGACCCCTCGCGAGTCCACGCTCCCCCGCTGGAGCCGCCCGGTCTCCAGGGCCTGGAGCGCCTCCCGGGCGTTCTCGGCCAACAGAGCCGTCCCCACATGATCGTCCGGGTAGAGGGTCTGGGTGGACAGCGGCCGGATCTGGGCCAGCGTCAGCAGGTTGCCGTCGGGATCGCCCTTGATCGGTGCCAGCAGGAGCAGATCGGAGAAGGACAGGTCCGCGAGCATCTGCCACACGGCCACGAGCCGGTGGAAATGGTTCACCTGGACCTGGCTGATCCCGCCGGCTCGTGAACACAGCTCTTCGAGGAGCGTGGACACGCTCACCTACTCCACGACCGCGATCACGTCGCCTTCCTGCACGACACCACCCTCGTCGACCCGGACCTCTTTGACCACCCCGTCCTGGGGGGAGAACACGGGGATCTCCATCTTCATCGACTCCAGGATGACCAGGGTGTCCCCCTCCGAAACCTGCTGGCCCGCACCGACCTCGACCTTCCACACGTTGGCCACCATCTCCGCGATCACATCCGCCATGTCATCCCTTTCGCCTCTCAGCGATCCGCCGTGGCCTGCGCACGCTCGGGCACGGGCAGGCGCAGCATCGCCCGGGCCTCGTTCGGATCGGCGACCTCCCGGCCGATCTCGTCGATCATCCGGGCCGCCTTCGCCACCAGGTCGCCGTTGGAGCGCGCCATCATCCCGGCCTCCACGTAGAAGTTGTCCTCCAGACCGACGCGGACCGAGCCGCCCAACGCCAGCGCTGCGGTTACCATCCGCCACTGCTCGGGATGCCGCACGCCGATCACCTGCCAGTGCGCACCCTCGGGCAGGCTCCGGACCTGGTGGACGAGGTTCTCGACGCCGGCGGCGATCCCGCCGTGCACGCCCATGATGAGCGAGAAGTGGGGATATTCGTCGGCGATCCCCATGTCGCGCAAGAGCTTGAAGTTGTTGATGTGCCCCGAGTCGAAGCACTCGTGCTCGGGCTTCACTCCCGCCTCCGACATGGTCTCCATGAAGAAGATGATGTCCCCGAAGGGGTTCGCGAAGACGGCGTCGAGGTGGAATGCCTTCTTCGTCCTGGAGTAGATGGCGTAGTTCATCGAGCCCATGTTGAGGGCGCCGATCTCCGGCTTCAGGTCGCGGATGTGCTGGATGCGCTCTTCCCGGTCGATACCGATCGCGCCGGTCGAGTAGTTGATCACGATGTCCGGTACGCGCTCCAGGATCGCCTCCGTGATGGCCGCGTAGTCGGCGACGTCGTAGGACGGCGCCCCCGTGTCGGCCTTGCGGGCGTGGAGATGGACGACCGCCGCTCCCGCTTCTCGGGCCCGCCGCGCCTCCTCCCCGTACTCCTCGGGGGTGTAAGGGATGTACGGACACTGCTGCCGGTTGGCCGCCGCACCCGACAGGGCACAGGAGATGACGACCTTGTCCTCCACCGCCATGTTGCCTCCCTGGCTATCGCGTCGAAGGGTCACACTACCGGCTCAGCACGATGCAGAACTCGTTCCCCTCGGGATCAGCCATGACGACCCAGGCGGCCCCGTGCTCCTCGACGGCACCGAGCCGGCGGGCACCGAGCTTCTCCAGCCGTATCGCCTCGGCCTCCGGGTCGCTCGCGTAGACGTCGATGTGCATGCGGTTCTTCGCGTCCTTCGGCTCGGACACGCGCTGGAGGATCAGGTACGGCCGGCGGCCGTCCTGGGGGCCGAGGACCACGTAGGGCTCGTGCGTCCAGTCGAGCTTGTGCACCTCGAGAACCTCGGCCCAGAATGCGGCCAGGCTGTGAGGATCCGCGCAGTCCAGGACCACGCTGAACTCCGGTCTCATACCGGGAGCACCCCATGCTTGCGCCACGGGCGCTCCACGGTCTTCGAGCGCGACAGCGAAAGGCCCCGGTAGATGGCCCTGCGCGTGTCGCGGGGGTCGATCACGTCGTCGACTCCGGCCCACCCCGCCGCGATGTAGGGGGAGATGCCCTCCCGGACCAGCTTGACCCGCTCGGAGCGCATCCGGTCGCGGTCCTCCTCGGGTGCGGCCTCGATCTCCTTGCGGAAGATGATGTTCACGGCCCCCTCGGGGCCCATGACGGAGATCTCGGCCGTCGGCCACGCCACGATGTACTCGGGCTCGTAGGCGAACCCGTTCATCACGAAGTACCCAGCGCCGTAGCCCTTGCGGGTCACGACGGTGATCTTCGGCACGGTGGCCTCCGAGACGGCGAACAGCATCTTGGAGCCGTGACGGATGATCCCCTGCTTCTCGACGTTGGAGCCCACCAGGAACCCGGGAACGTCCATGAGGAAGACCAGCGGGATGTTGAAGGCGTCGCAGAGCCAGACGAAGCGGGCGACCTTGTCCGCCGAGTTCACATCCAGTGCGCCGCCGAGCATCATCGGCTGGTTGGCGATGATCCCGGCCGGACGGCCCCCGAACCGGGCGAGTGCGGTCACCACGTTGCGGGCCCACTGCGGCTTCATCTCCAGCGCCCGGCCGTCGTCCACGATCTCCTCGATCACCTTGCGGACGTCGTAGGCGCGGCGCTGGTTCACCGGGACGAGCTCCAGCACCTTGTCGCACCGCCGGTCCACCGGGTCGTCGGTGGGGCGGATCGGCGGATCCTCGCGGTTGTGGCCCGGGAAGTAGGACAGGTAGTCCCGGACCATCTCCAGACACGCCCGGTCGTCGGCGACCTCCTGGTCGGCGACGCCCGAGTAGCGGTTGTGGACCTCCGATCCGCCGATCTCCTCGTCGGTCTTGTCCTCCCCCACCGCCGCCTTCACCAGGTGCGAGCCCGCCAGCGCCATCGACGAGGTGCCTTTGACCATCGGCACGAAGTCCGACAGGCCCGGCACGTACGCGGTCCCCGCCGCGCAGGGACCGAGCATCGCGGCCACCAGCGGGACGACGCCCGACATCACCACCTCTTCGCGGAACAAGGCCCCGGAGCGCGCGAACTGGGAGCCCGCCGCCTCCTGGATCCGGGCCCCCGCCGAGTCGAGCAGCCAGATCATGGGGATCCGCAGGCGCAACGACAACTCGCGCATCCGGGCCACCTTCATCTCGCCGATGGCACCCATCGATCCCGCCATCACCGTGAAGTCGTAGGCGGCGACGGCGGCGCGACGCCCGTCGATCTCGCCGATCCCGGTGACCACGCCGTCGGCGGGGGTCCACTTGCCCTCCATGCCCGCCACCAGCGGATTGTGGTCGGCCAGCAGGCCGTACTCCACGAAGGTGCCCTCGTCGAAGAGCAGATCGAGGCGCTCCCGGACGAACAGCTTGTTTCTGGCGTGCTGGCCTTCGATCCTCTCCGGCCCACCGCCGCCGAGGAAGGACGTCTTCTTCTCCTCGAGCTCGGACAGCAACTCCTCCCAGGTGCCCCGTTGGGCCGAGGAGGGATCGAGCTCCGGAAGCGCCTTCTTGTCGGTGTCGGACTCCTGCGCCATGGCTATCTGCCTTTCCATTCCGGGTCGCGCTTCTCGAGGAACGCGGAAACGCCTTCGACCACATCCTCGCACTGCAGCAGCACCGAGAACTGGGCCTGGAGGAAGTGCAGCGCCTCGTCGAAGGCCATGTCCTGCGAGGCGTAGAACGCATCCCGGCCGAGCCGGAGGATCGCCGGCGACTTGGAGGCCAGCTTGCCGGCGAGCTCGTCGACGGCCGCCTCCAGCTCGTCGGGGGCCACCACCCGGTTCACGGCTCCGATCCTCTCCGCCTCAGCGGCATCGATCCGGTCGCCGGTCAGCATCAGCTCCAGGGCCTTGCGGGGGCCCACGGCCCCGACGATCGCCGGTGTGATCATCATCGGCCACAGTCCGATGTTCACCTCCGGGAGGCCGAAGGCGGCGTCGGAGGACGCCACGACGACGTCACAGGCCATCGCCACCCCCATGCCGCCGGCCAGGGCGTGACCGTTCACCGCCGCCACGACCGGCTTGCCGAGCCGGCGCATCGCGCGGAAGAGGTCCGTGAAGGTGCCGCGCTCGTAGTGGAGCTGTACGGCGCTCGCGCCCTCGGAGAACCCGCCGAGGTCCCCGCCGGCGCAGAAGGCCTTCCCGGCCCCCGTGAGCACGACGACCCGCACGGCCGGGTCGGACTTGGCCCGCTCGAAGGCGTCGATCAGGTCGAGCTGCACCTGCCGGTTGATCGCGTTGCGGCGCTCGGGCCGGTTGATCGTCACGCGCGCCTGGGCGTCGCGCACCTCGTACAGCACCGTCTCGTAGCCGGCCACGCGTCACCCTCCCGGTAGGCGTCCGGACCTCGCCGCCCGCGACATCTCGACAGTGTAGGTGTCACGAACGCAGGAACGCATGTCCGGCCAGCGGGGCGATCACGACATGGTCAACTCGACCATCGCCCCCTCCCATGTGCCGTCGCGAGCGGAGTGCTCACCGACGTGCAGCTCGATCGCTCCGGACGGGCCTTCCGGGACGGTGAGCGAGTAGCGGCCCCAGGCGTCCGCCCAGGCGGTCGCCGTGGTGAACGTCTCCTCGACGGTCTCGCCGTCCTGCTCGATGCGAACCACCACGTTGGCCTCGAATGTGCGGGCGTAGCCGCTCACCGTCAGCGGATAGGCTGCATCTCCCCCGCGCGGTTCGAGCACGACCACCCGGTCGTCGGTCGTGGCCGCATCGGGGACCCGACCGCCGCCGGGACGCAGGTCGACGACCACCCGCGCCGGGTCCTCGAGCACCCGGACGAACATCTCGGCCTCCCCGGCGAGGTGGAGGTCCACGTAGATCCACCGCCCCTCCTCGGATCGGACGGAGTACGCTGCGCCGGCCAGGGGGGTGTCGAAGGTCGCGTCCGTGGCGTCCTCGTCGGCGAGCTCCACACCCCGCATCGTGATGCGCACCACCCCCAGGTCACGCAGGACCTCGGCGTCGGTCTCACCCACCGCGGTCGCCGCGGTGCCGTCCTCGGCCGCGAGGTCGATCACGAACCGCTCGCAGCCCTCGTGTTCCTCCAGGCGCAGACCGTCGACCCGGTGCGCATCACCGCGCTCCCCGGCATCGAGCGGGATCGTGCCGTCGTCGACGAACGCCTCGCCTTCCAGGCAGACGGCGACGTCATCGTCGGGGGTCGGCGTCGGTGTCGCCGTCGCATCCGGCGTATCGACGTCGTTGGGGCACGCCGCGAACGTCATCGCCACGGCGGTCATCAGGGACACTCTCAGCAAGCGGTTCACGGCGCTCCTCCTCACGTTCGGCGGTCAGATCGAACCGGGCTTACCCATCCAGGGGGGAGGACTCCAACGCGGAACGGAAACGACCCAGGATCTCGCCGGCGGCCCCCTCCCACCCGAGGACCGAGACGTCCACCCACACCACCCGGGGGTCGCCGCGGAACCACGAGAGCTGTCGCCGCACGAAGTTCTTCGTATTGCGCTCGAGCCGCTCCCTGGCGTCCTCCAGGCTCATCCGGCCCTCGACGTGCTCCACGATCTCCTTGACCCCCAGGGCCTGCGCGGCGGTCCGGGAGATCCCGCCGGCGAGAGCGTGCCGGACCTCCTCCGCCAGCCCCGCTTCCAGTTCGGCATGGACGCGTTCGGCCGCCCGCCGGTACAGCGTCGGGCGATCCCAGGTGAGACCCGCGACCGTCAGATCGTAGGGGCCCTCGAAGCGCTCCCAGCTCTCCCGCAGCTCGCTCGGCGGGCGTCCGCTGAGCTCCAGGATCTCGGCCGACCGGACGATGCGCCGCGGATTGCGGAGATCCAGGCGTTCGGCGGTGGCCGGGTCGGCCTCCCGCAGGCGCTCGAGGAGCTGACCGGGGTCCGAGGCCTCCAACCGGGCCCGGACCTCGGGATCGGTGGGAGCGAACTCGAGTTCGTCCACCACGGCGCGGAAATACAGACCCGAGCCGCCGACGAGCATGGGAACCCCGCCGCGGGCGTGGATCTCGTCGATCGCCTCACGCGCGAGCTCCCGGTAGCGGACGGCGGTGAAGGTTTCGTGGGCTTCGACGACGTCGAACAGGTGATGCGGCACGGCAGCGCGTTCGGAAGCCGTGGGCTTGTCGGCGGCGATGTCCAGGCGGCGGTACACGCCCATGGAGTCGCAGGAGACGATCTCGACCCTGTGGCCGTGGGAGCGGAGCCCCTGCGCGACCTCGATCCCCATTCGGGTCTTCCCCGAAGCCGTGGGGCCGACGAGGGCGAGAAGAGCGGTCACCAGGGGTCGGGATCGCCGGAGGGGGACCGCGCCTCGCGCAGACCCAGACCGGTGACCGCCCGCGCCCCGACCCGGCGGGGTTCACGGTCGCCTTCGGTGGGCGTCACCTCCGCCACGAGGTACCCGATCCCGAACGGGTGCTCGTAGGACAGGATCCGTCCCTCCACCGAACGGCCGTCGAAGGCTCCGGCCAGCACGAGCAGCGGCGAGAAGCCGCACTCGGAGGCCTCGCGCACCAGACCCGGGTCAATGTCCAGAAGGTCGCGGAGGCGACCGGCCGAGATCGCGTTTCGCACCATGCCGTCGAACTCGACGCCCGCACCGGAGTACCCATGGGGCGCATCGGGCGTGACCCGGTGGGAAAAGTTCGAGGACGCGATGATCACCGTGTCCCCGACGAGCTGCTCACAGGCCTTCCCGATCGCCGTCCCGAACAGCCAGTGCTCGTCCCACCCGAGCATCGAGATCGCCACCGGCACGACGCGGATCTCGTCGGTCTTCAGCAGGTACAGCGACGGCACGGTGATCCCCCGATCCAGCCGCCAGTCCCGCTCCAGCCGTCCGACGGGCAGCTCCATCCGGTTCGCCACATCCACGATGGCCTCCGCCAGCTCGTGGCTCGGCTCGAGGGTGATCGTCACGTCGGGGGCCTGGAAGCGCTCCATCGAGCCGAGCAGACGCTCCCCCTCCCACACGCCGAAGGCCTCGGGCAGGAAGGGGCTGTGAGGTGACACGATCACACAATTGCGGATACGCCGCCCACCGATGAGCATGCCCAGCTCCTCCATGGCCTCGCGCGTGCGGTCGGCGGCAGCGGAACGTTGCCGCCCGACCTCGGGCACGAGGTTGGGGGAGTGGGGCACGATACAGCCGTACGACAGCCCCACGGATCCTCCTGGTAGTAAAGACGTGCGGTCGCCCACGACAAGGATAGGACGTGAACGGCGTAGAACCCAGCAACCACATCGACGGCGTCGTGATCGCGCGCCTCCAGGTTCACGGCGACGAGCGCGGCCGGTTCCTCGAGACCTACCGTCAAGAATGGCTCCCGGACCGGCCCCCGATGGTGCAGGGCAACCGCTCCGACTCCCGCCGCGGCGTGCTTCGCGGCCTCCACTACCACCTCCACCAGGCGGACTGGTGGTACGCTCCCGCCGGGCGGATCTTCGTCGCGATGCACGACCTGCGCCGCTCGTCGCCCACCTTCGGCGTCACCGAGACCCTCGAGATCGGCGAGGGGGCCGAGATCGGTGTGTACATCCCGCCGGGGGTGGCCCACGGCTTCCAGGCAATCACCGACGCCACCCTCACCTACCTCGTGGACCGCACCTACGACCCCGCCGACGAGCTCGGCCTGGCGTGGGACGATCCCGACGCCGCGGTGGGCTGGCCCATCCCGGAGCCGGTCCTGTCGGACCGCGACCGCGCCAACCCCCGCCGGTCGGACATCCCCCCGGACGTCCTGCCCGCGTAGACCGCCCCCGGGGGCGGGTAAGAGCCGTCCCAGAGAGGAGGGACGCCCATGCGCTGGCACGTGGAGTTGCGTCAGACCGAGACACGACTACGGACCGAGCACGTGGAAACCGCGGATCTCGCACGCGAAACCGCCGCCGAATTCGTCGCCCAGAGCCCGAGGAAGGCCGGCTTGCCCGAGGAGGCGATCGCCTCGGCCCGGGCCGACATCCTGTCCGAGGACTACGACGGCGTCGAGCCGGGGCTCGAGTGGACCTACGGGCTCGGCAACGGTGAGCTCAAGGTGGTCGTCGCCGCCCTGCCCGAGGGGGCCGAGGATCAGGACTGCTGGGCCTGCCATGGAGAGGAAGGTTAGACCGACGACACCGCGGGTATGACCGGTACGGCGCGGGGGAGGGAGTGAAGTTCCCTCCTCCGCGCTCCACCAAGGAGCCTCCCCGACGGGTGCCTCAGAGTCCCTGTTCGGCGTGCTTGGCCCGCAGGACCTTCTTGTCGAACTTTCCCACGCTCGTCTTCGGGATCTCGTCCACGAAAACCACCTCGTCGGGCAGCCACCACTTGGCCACCTGCGGCGCCAGGAACTCGATCAGCTCCTCGGCTGTGAGCTCCTCGCCCGGGCGCGGCACCACGCAGGCCACGGGGCGCTCCTGCCACTTCGGGTGCGCCACCGCGATCACCGCGGCCTCGGCGACCTTCGGGTGGCCCATGATCCGGCCCTCGAGGTCGACCGAGGAGATCCACTCCCCGCCCGACTTCACGAGGTCCTTGGTGCGGTCGGCGATCTGCACGTACCCCTCGGGGTCCACGGTGGCGACATCGCCGGTGTGCAGCCAGCCGTCGCGGAAGGTGTCCGCCGAGCGGTCGTCGGCGTAGTAGGCCGAAGCGATCCACGGCCCCCGCAGGCAGATCTCCCCCATGGTCGCCCCGTCCCAGGGGACCTCCGCGCCGTCCTCACCCACGACCTGCATCTCCAGGCCCGGGACGAGCAGCCCCTGCTTGGAGCGCAGTTCCAGCAACGCCTCGGGCGACAGCTGCTCCGCGAGATCGGACTTGATGTGGCACATCGTGGCCAGCGGACCGGTCTCGGTCATCCCGTAGCCCTGCTGGATCGAGATCCCGAAGCGCTCCTGGTAGCGCTGGATCAGTGCCTTCGGCACCGCCGAACCCCCAGCCACCAGCCGCCGCATCGACGACAGGTCGTAGCGGTCCGCCACCTCCAGCAGGCCAAGCCACACCGTGGGGACGGCGGCCGCGAAGGTCACCTTCTCGTCGGCGATCAGCTTCGCGATGTCGTCCGGCGTGGGGGCCGGGCCCGGGAAGACCTGCTTGGACCCCACCATCGTGCAGGAGAAGGGCAGGCCCCAGGCGTTGGCGTGGAACATCGGCACGAAGGGCAGGACGGCGTCCGACTCGGAGATCGCATGGTTGTCGGCCATCGTGTGGTTGAAGGAGTGCAGGTACAGGGCCCGGTGGGTGTACAGCACGCCCTTCGGGTCGCCGGTGGTGCCGGAGGTGTAGCACATGAACGACGCCGTGGTCTCCGGGAAGGTGGGCCAGTCGACCTCCGCCGGCACACCCTCCAGGGCCTCCTCGTAGTCGAGCACGCTGGCTCCCGTGGCCTCGGCCAGGCGCTTCCGGTTCGCCTGCTCCGAGACGGGGGCCGAGCCCATCAGCAGGTAGGTGTGGACGGTCGTGAGGCGGTCGGCGAACGACAACCACACGTCGAGCAGGTCCTCGTCGAGGAGCACCACGCCGTCCCCGGCGTGGTTGGCGATGTACACGAGCTGCTCCGGGAACAGGCGCACGTTCAGGGTGTGGCACACAGCTCCGATCCCCGGCACCGCGAAGTAGGCCTCGAAGTGGCGGTGGGTGTTCCACGCGAAGGTCCCCACCCGGTCCCCGCGCTGCACGCCGAGGCCGGTCAGTAGGTTGGCGAGCCGAGCCGTGCGTCCGTGGGCCTCGGCGTAGGTGTAGCGGTGGATCCCGTCCGGGAAGCCCGGCATGCGGGTGACGATCTCCCGCCGCGGGTACAGCTTCCGAGCCCGCTCCAGGAACTGGGTGAGCAGGAGCTCGTGGTGCATCATCAGGCCTTCCATCCGATCCCCTCCCCTTCGACGGTCACTCCTCGGTGAGCTTCATCGTGTACACCTCGTCGTCCCCGTCCATCAAGGTGGCCGCCAGCGCCCCGTCGGCGAGCAGCCGCCGCCATTCGGCCCCCATCCAGTCCTCGGCCTGCTGCTGCGAGGCGAACTCGGGGGACTCCCCCACGCGCTCCCGGGGGCCGGCCATCAGGATCCAGCGGTGACTCACGCCGGGACACCGACGAGGTAGTGGCCGTGGGCTTCGGTGACGCGGGCGAGGACGGTATCCCCCGGCCGGTACGCCCCGGCGGGAATGTGGACGAGCTTGTTGGTGCGGGTACGGCCGGTGGCCCGCTCCGGGTCCTTCTTGGAGCGCGGCTCCTCCATCGTCAGCTCCATCGTGGCGCCGACGAGCCCCGCGTTGATCTCCGCGGAGATCCGCTCCTGCTGCGCCAGCAGCCGGTCGAAGCGGGCCTGGACGACCTCCTTGGGCACCTGGTCGTCCATATCCATCGCCGGAGTGCCGGGCCGGGGCGAGAACTGGAACATGTAGGCCGAGTCGTAGCGCACCTCGGCCGCCAGGGCCAGGGTGTCCTCGAAGTGCTCCTCGGTCTCGCCGGGGAACCCCACGATGATGTCGGTGGTCAGAGCCAGGCCCGGGATCAGCTCGCGGGCCATGGCGACCTTCTCGAGGTAGGTGCGGCGGCTGTAGGCCCGCTTCATCCGCCGCAGGACGGCGTCCGAGCCCGACTGCACGGGGAAGTGGAGATGCTCGCACACCGCCTCGCAGTCGGCCATGGCGCGGGCGCTGTCCTGCTTGAAGTCCTTGGGATGCGGCGAGGTGTAGCGGATCCGCCGGATCCCGGGAACGTCGTTGACGGCGTAGAGGAGCTCCGAGAAGATCGGGCGCCCGGTGAGGTCGCGGCCGTAGGAGTTCACGTTCTGTCCCAGCAGCGACACCTCGGTGACGCCCTGGTCCACCAGCGTCCGCACCTCACCGAGGATCTCCCCCAGGGGCCGGGAGACCTCGCGACCCCGCACCGCCGGAACGATACAGAAGGCGCAGGCGTTGTTGCACCCGTACTGGATCGCCACCCAGGCGTGGAACGAGGAGTCCCGCCGGGCCGGGAGGGCCGAGGGGTGGACCTCGAAGGCCTCGGCGAACTCCACGATCGGCACCCCGGCCCCCTCCACAGCGTGGAGCAGTCGCGGGAGCGCGTCGATGTTCCGCGTGCCGAAGACGACGTCGACCCACGGGGCCCGCTCGACGATGCCCCCGCGGTCCTTCTCGGCCTGACAGCCCCCCACGGCGATCTGCAGCCCCGTGCGCTGTTTGATCGGCTTGAGGCGCCCCAGGTTGCCGTAGAGCTTGTTGTCGGCGTTCTCGCGGATGGCGCAGGTGTTCAGGATCGCCACATCGGCCTGCTCGGGGTCGCCCACCCGGCGGTAGCCGGCGACCTCCATCAGACCGGCCATGCGCTCGGAGTCGTGCTCGTTCATCTGGCAGCCGAAGGTCTGCAGGAAGTAGGAGCGCCCGCGGTCGGGCGCAGGCTGGCGGCGGCGCACCTGGAGCGCCTCCATCACGCCTTCTCCCGTTCGGCCAGATCGCACACGACCTCCCACTGCTTCTCCGTCACCGGCTGGACGGACAGCCGGGAGCGGTTCACCAGCACCATGTCCTCCAGCCCGGGGGTCTGCTTGATCTCCTGGAGTGTCACGATCCGCGGGAAGCGGCGCACGAAACCGACGTCCGGCATGTACCAGGTCGGCTTGTCGGGCGTGGACCTGGGGTCGTGGTAGGGGCTGTCGGGATCGAAGGCCGTGTCGTCGGGATAGGCCTCGCGCACCACCTCGCAGATCCCCGCCACCCCGGTTGGGCTGGCATTGGAGTGGTAGAAGAAAGCGAGATCCCCGACCCGCATCGCACGCAGGTTGTTGCGGGCCTGGTAGTTGCGGACGCCGTCCCAGGACGCCACGCCTTCGCGCTCGAGGTCGTCCATCGAGTAGCCCTCGGGTTCGCTCTTCAGCAGCCAGTACGCCATGCCAGCCATGGTACCGGGGCGACTCCCCCGGACGTGAACGACGCCCCTCGGGGAAGGGGCGTCGTTCGGTGCTGGGGTTGAGGCTACTGGATCCGAGTTCTGGCTCCCTCAGCAGCCTTCCCAGCGTCGTGTCCCATGTCCGGGCCGGCACCGCGACGGTTGGCGGTTCCGGGGGCTCGAGGTTCCCGGTCTCCCGGGGGTCCCACCGGCCCGGTTTCGTTGTTCATGCAGGTCCTCGCTCCACCGCGTCCTTCGTGTTGTGTTGCTCACCACCTGAAACGGGGCAGGCCTCGGGACCCGTCGGCCCGCTCACGAGTTCCTCGCCATCCCGCCCGCGGCACGGTACATCTTGAGGGCACGAGACTGGAAGCTGAACCGGGGGGAGGAATCCTTGTACCAACGGCGAATACCAAATCGACGTACACCAGCGCACGGAAACCAAGGGGCCGGATGAAGCCGTTCCGGGTTTCGTCACAATCGAACCCGAACTCCACGGCAGGAGCGATCGCGAACGTCGTCAGGGAGACCGGGGCCGCAGAGCTGCAGGTCATCGGGGCGGGGGCACTGAACCAGGCGGTCAAAGCGATCGCGATCGCGCGGAGCTTCCTGACCTCGTCCGATATCGACCTCGTCTGCGTTCCGGCGTTCACGGAGGTCTTCATCGACGGCGATCTGCGGACGGCGATCCGTCTCGCGGTCCACGACCGGCAGGCCAGCGTGCCCTTCGGGGAGGCCACGGTCGACTCGCCCGAGACGGTCGAGGCCTCAGACGGGCAGCGACGCCCGTCACCGCCGCCGGAACCCTAACGCCGGGACGCTCTGTTCCCCGACGCATCGGGCCCGCCTCGGAGGGCGGGCCCGACGGGTCATCCGATCGAGAAGCCGCTCGGTGCCTACCTCGCGTACTCCACCGACCGAACCTCACGCAGCACCACGACCTTGATCTGGCCCGGGTACTGCAGCTCCTCTTCCACCTTCTTCGCGATCTCGCGGGCCAGGACCTGGGCCCCCACGTCGTCGATGTCGCCGGGAGCCACCATGACGCGCACCTCGCGCCCGGCCTGCATCGCGTACACCTTCTCCACGCCCTTGAAGGTCTTCGCCAGCTCCTCGAGGCGCTCGAGGCGCTTCACGTAGGCCTCGAAGCTCTCCCGGCGGGCCCCCGGACGGGATCCGGAGATCGCATCGGCGGACTGGCAGATCACGGCCTCCAGCGTCCGCATCTCCACCTCGCCGTGGTGGGCCTCGATGGCGTGGACGACCTGGGGCGACTCACCGAGCCGCCGGGCCAGCTCGGCCCCCACGAAGGCGTGTGATCCGTCCACCTCGTGAGCGACGGCTTTGCCGATGTCGTGGAACAGGGTGCACCGTTTCGCGAGCTTCGGGTCGCTGCCCAGCTCCGCGGCGATCATCCCCGCGATGTGTGAAGCCTCGACCACGTGCCGGAGCACGTTCTGACCGTAGGAGTAGCGGAAGCGCAGGCGCCCGAGGGCTCGGACCAACTCGTGGTGCACGTTCGTGATCCCGAGCTCGTGGATCGCCTCCTCCCCCGCCGCCTTGATCTCGTCCTCGATCTGCGCCCGCGCCCGTTCGTACTGCTCCTCGATGCGGGACGGGTGGATCCGCCCGTCGGAGACCAGCGCCTCCAATGTGAGCCGGGCCACCTCACGGCGCACCGGATCGAAACAGGAGAGCAACACGGCCTCCGGAGTGTCGTCGATGATCAGGTTCACGCCGGTCACCTGCTCGAAGTGGCGGATGTTCCGCCCCTCGCGGCCGATGATCCTGCCCTTCATGTCGTCGGACGGAAGCTGCAGGACCGACACCGACGCCTCCTGCGCCTGCTCGGCCCCCAGGCGCTGGATCGCCGTGATGACGATCTTGCGCGCCCTCCGTTCGGCTTCCTCGCGGGCCCGGGTCTCGAAGTCCCGGACGATCGCGAGCGCGTCGCGACGTGCCTCCTCCTCGATGTCCTGGATCAGCATCTGCTTGGCTTCCTGCGCACTGAGTCCCGCGACCTGTTCGAGCGCCTTCCGGTGCACGTCCTCCTGCTCGGCGACGAGCTCCTTCTGGTGTTCGAGTTCCCGCTCGCGTTCGAGCGTCTTCTGTTCACGGGTCCCGAGCCGCTGTTCGCGGACCTCGAGCGTCTCGGACCGAGATTCCACCGTCTCCTCGAGTGAGGCGACGGTCTTCTCGCGCCGTTCCAGCTCCGTCCGCAGTGCGGCCATCTCACGCTCCACCTGGCGGCGGAGCTCATCGGTGCGCTCACGGGCCTTCTCGAGGACCTCGTTGGCGCTCTGTTGCGCCTCGAGCTCGGCCCGCTGGATCAGCTCGCGGGCCCGCGACTGGGCGGACCCGATCTTCGAAGCGGCGTGTGCTTTCCAGGCCAGGATCCCGATCCCGGCGCCGAGGAAGAGGGCAACCAGAGCTGCGAGGATGGTCTCCATCCCGGCTCACTCCTTCCCTCGTCCTCGCGCACGTCGTTTCGACCGTGCGCGGAGCTCAAAGGAGCGCGGTGCGAACCGGAGGGGCGTACGGAAACCGACTACACGCGCCTACTGGGCCACGAAGGGTGACAGACCCTTCTGACCTGCGGTTTCGTCTGGCGGTGGTCTCTGGTCGTCGTCATGTCTACCAGGTGTCCGTTCCCGATGTTCGTTGATCCCTGTCCGGTGTTACGCACGGTGAGCGCTCCTACGCTCCCATCCATTATGCGGGGGCCCCCACCCCCCGGCAACCACCACCCACCGGAGGTGGGGATCCGGCCACGATGAGCGTTCGTCAGATGGGACGGGCCGGAGGTGCCCCGGCCCGTCCCCTTCTGCGGTCTTCCGAGACCTGCGGTCAGGCCTTGGCCGGCTCCAGTTCCTCGTCGGAGGCTTCGACCTCCGCCTCCCCGGGCTCGGAGGGCTCCGAGCCGTTGTCGCTCGGGGCCACGATCGCCATCACGAGCCGCTCGATCTCCCGCGCGGTCTCGGCGTTCTCGAGCAGGAAGACCTTCGCGTTCTCGCGTCCCTGCCCGAGCTGCTCGCCCTCGTAGGTGAACCAGGCCCCCGACTTCTTGACCACGCCCTTCTCGACCGCGACGTCCAGCAGCGAGCCCTCCTTCGAGATGCCCTTGCCGAACACCAGATCGAACTCGCAGGTACGGAACGGCGGTGCCGTCTTGTTCTTCACGACCTTGGCCCGCACACGGTTCCCGATGACATCCGAGCCGTCCTTCAGCGACTCGATCCGTCGCACGTCCAGGCGCACCGAGGAGTAGAACTTGAGGGCCCGGCCCCCGGGCGTGACCTCGGGTGACCCGAACATCACGCCTACCTTCTCCCGGATCTGGTTGATGAAGACCACGCAGGTGGACGACTTCGACACCGAGGCCGTCAGCTTCCTCAGGGCCTGGGACATCAGCCGGGCCTGGAGCCCCACGTGGGTATCGCCCATCTCCCCTTCGAGCTCGGCGCGGGGGACGAGGGCGGCCACCGAGTCGATGACCACGATGTCGATCGCGCCGGAGCGGATCAGCATGTCCGCGATCTCCAGTGCCTGTTCACCGGTGTCGGGCTGCGAGACCAGCAGCGCGTCGATGTCGACGCCGATCCCCTTGGCGTAGGCGGGATCCAGAGCATGCTCGGCGTCGATGAACGCCGCCACCCCGCCGGCCCGCTGGGCCTCTCCCACCACGTGCAGGGCCACCGTGGTCTTCCCGGACGACTCCGGGCCGAAGAGCTCCACCACCCGTCCGCGGGGGAACCCACCGACGCCGAGCGCGATGTCGAGCGCGATCGACCCCGTGGGGATCGCCTCGATCTGCAAGCGCTGCGCGTGGTCCCCGAGACGCATGACGGCGCCCTTCCCGAACTGCCGCTCGATCTGGCCGAGGGCCATGTCCAGCGATTTCGCCTTGTCCATCACAAGACCTCCTCAGGTTTTCCACAGATGGGGAAGGGTCTTCCACACGCTATCCCCAGGCACCGACACGCCGACCGTACTCGAACATTCGTTCGCTGTCACGCAACCCAGCGCTGTCGGCGGCGGCGGAGATGATGCAGCCATGGCCAAGCTGCTGCGTGAGACCGCATGGCGCAACCTGCAGGCCGGGGACCGCTTCCGGATCCAGGGGGTCCCCCGGCGCCGGTACCGCTTCCTCGCCTACGTCACGAACTTCGACAACGGCGCCGTCCACGTCGAAGCGGTCGACGAGCGGAGCGGGGGCATCCGGGCCTTCCCCCCCGATCGTCCCTTCGTGAAGGAGCGCAGACCGCGCGGGAGTGCTGGCATCACCGGGTGAGGTTGCTGTACACCTTGCAGGAGGACCGCGGCTCGAGGGAGGCAACCACGATGCGAGGCAACCAACGGGTGATCGAGCTCCTCAACGAGCTGCTCACCCTGGAACTCACCGCGATCAACCAGTACTTCGCCCACACGAAGATGATCGAGAACCAGGGCTACGTCGCCCTCGCGGCCACGGTCCGCAAGCAGGCCCTCGACGAGATGAAGGACGCCGAGGAGATCATGGACCGGATCCTGTTCCTCGAGGGCATCCCCAACCTCCAGCGCCTCGGCCCGGTGCTCCTCGGGGAGACGGTCGCCGAGCAGCTCCGGCTGATGCTGGACACCGAACGCAGCGTCCTGTCCTTCCTCACGGGGGCCGTGGCGGCCTGCGAACAGGAGAACGACACGGCCTCCCGGGAGTTCTTCGCCGGCCGCTTCGCCGAGGAGGAGGAACACATCGACTTCCTGGAGACCCAGCTCGAATTGATCGAGCGCCTGGGTGAGGCGAACTACCTGTCCCAGCAGATCCGCGACTGAGGAGGCGGGACGGTGCTCGAGCACGAGATCGCCGGCCTGCACGTCCGTGAGGCCGGCAGAGGCGCCCTCGTGGTGCTCGTCCACGCCTTCCCCGTCGACTCCCGCATGTACGCCTACCAGCTCACCACCCCCTTCGGGGGCTACCGGCTGGTCGCGCCCGACCTCCCAGGGTTCGGCGGGACCCCGCCCGGGGACGTCTCGTCGATGGACGACTACGCGGACGCGCTCCTGCGGCTGCTCGATGCCGAACATGCGCAGCAGTGCGTGCTCCTCGGTACCTCGATGGGCGGCTACGTCGCCTTCGCGCTGTACCGGGCCGCCCGGGAGCGGGTGGCTGCGCTGGCCCTCGTGGACACCCGGCCCGGATCCGACACCGACGAGCAGAAGGAGGCCAGGGAGCGCAACGCCGTCCGCGTCTCCAATGAGGGCCCGGGGCCGCTGGCCGAGGAGCTACTCCCCTCCCTGCTCGCCGCGTCGACCAGGAACACCTCCCCCGACGTGGCCGAACGGGTCCGGCGCATGGCCGCCGAGGCCGACCCCCACGGCATCGCGGCGGCGCTGCGGGCCATGGCCGTGCGGCCCGACGCCACGGATCTGCTGGAGGACATCGAGGTGCCGACCCTGATCGTCGTGGGCGCCGAAGACGAGATCACGCCGCCGCCGCAGGCCGAGGAGATGCACCGCAGGATCCGGGGGTCGGAGCTCGTGACCATCCAGGGAGCCGCACACCTCCCGCCGATCGAGGCCGCGGATGCCTTCAACGACGCCCTGCGCGACTTCCTCCAGGACCTCGAGGTCAGTCCTCCCGCGGCACCCTGATCGGACGCACCACCAGCACGGTGGTGTCTGCCTGCTTCATCACCTCGGCCGTCCGGCGCCCGTCGGGCGAGAAGGCGATCCCGCACACCTCCGCGGGGGCCAGACGTCTGGTCTCCGGCTCCCCCACCCGAGCGATCCAGGTCTCGCCGGCCTCGCCGTCCTGCGGGCGGATGAAGGCCAGGAGGCTCCCGTCGGGGGACCACGCCGGACGCCGGCCCTCGGTGACCCCCGTCCGGGCCCCGGCCGGGTCGGACAGCTCGATCATCCCGCCCACGGTCTCCACCGCCAGGCGCCCGGGGTCCGGGGACCACGCCACCGACTCCCCGCCCCCGATGGCCCTCGTGGTTCCGTCGGTCACGTCGAGGACGAACACCGTGGGAGGGCCCGGGCCCCCACGGACCCCGGCCTCGGTGCGCGCGACGTAGGCGAGCGCCGCGCCGTCGGGCGACCAGGTCACGCTGGAGATCACACCCCGGGGCTCGCGGACGACGACCGTCCGGTCGGAGCCGTCCGGTGCCGCCAGCATGACCTCCTTGCGGTCGGTGGGCACGATCGCCAGCCGGTCGCGTGTGGGCGCCCACGCCAGCTCGACCCCCTGGATGTCGAGCTGCACCGTCACGCCGGTTCGCGGGTCGAAGATCAACCCCGACAGCGCGAGCCTCCCGTCGGGCATGAACCGCGTGCGACAGGGGGCCCCACGGGCCACCTCCCGCAGCTCCCCGATCTCGATGTCGTCGAGCGGCACCCCGTCGAAGGAACCCCCCCGGGGGACCGAGCCGATCGTGAACGGGACGATGGTGAACGCGCCGCGTACCGGGTAGGCCCCGTCCGGGTCCGGGCCCGCCCGCAGCGGGTAGGCACCGGGGACGATCTCGGCCCCGCCGGGGAACCGGTCGGGGATCGGCGTGGCGGTGAGCCTGCTCCCGGCCGCACCGGACCCGAGCTCCACGCAGTCGTCCACCCGGCCGGGATCCTCGGTGTCCGGCGAGGGGCCGGGCGGACACAGGTAGACCGCCACGGTCCGGTCCTCGTCGTAGCCCCGCGCCTCCAGGAAGGGCCGCATGCCGACCGGACCCGACGAGGGATCGGCCACGACCCGCTCACCCTGCGCGGCGCCGATCCGGGTCATCGCGTACCGGACGCCGGCCGCAGAGGCTGCCGCCACCGCGATCACCACCAGCGCGAGCTGGGCGCCCCGCCGCAGGCGTTCCCTGTCCAACCGTCCTCCTCGATCATCGCCAGCCGTCGCGGGGCAGCCTACCGTGGATCTTCGACGCCGGCCCTCCACCCGGACGTGAGCCGCAGCACAGTCCGCGGTAGGCTTGGCACCCATGCCCGAGACCCGAACGATCGTCGTGATCCCGGGGGACGGGATCGGCCCGGAGGTCTGGGCCGCCGCCCGCCCTGTGCTCGACGCTGCCCTGGCGCGGGTGGGAACGGACCGCAAGGCGCTCTGGGAGGAGTGGCCCGCGGGCGAGGTGGGGATCGAGGAGATGGGCGACGCGATGCCCAGGGAGACCCTCGAGGCCATCGGGCGCCACAAGGTCGCGCTCAAGGGCCCGCTCACCACCCCGGTCGGCTCGGGGTTCCGGTCCCTCAACGTGATGCTCCGCCTCCACTTCGACCTCTACGCGAACGTGCGCCCCACCCGGTGCCTGCCCGGGATCTCGACCCCCGTCCACCATCCGGAGCGGGTCGACGTGGTCCTGTTCCGCGAGAACACCGAGGACGTCTACGCGGGCTTCGAACTGGAGCCCGGCACCCCGGAGGCGCTCGCGCTGGCGGCGTTCTGCCGGGAACGTTTCCGCTGGCCCCTGCCCGCGGACGCCGGGATCGGGCTGAAGCCGATCTCCGAGTCCGCGTCCAAGCGGCTGGTGAGGGCGGCCCTGCGGTACGCCGTCCGCAACCAACGCAAGTCGGTGACCCTCGTCCACAAGGGCAACATCCAGAAGTTCACGGAGGGACGGTTCCGGGCCTGGGGGTACGAGGTCGCCCGGGACGAATTCGCCGATGTGACGGTGATCGAGGGCGTCAACGACGACGACACGACCGGCAAGGTGATCGTGAAGGACCTGCTGGCCGACGCCTTCCTCCAGGAGATCCTGATCGCCCCCGAACGGGTGGACGTCGTCGCGACCACGAACCTCAACGGCGACTACGCCTCGGAGGCGCTCGCCGCCCAGGTCGGCGGTGTCGGCGTGGCCCCCGGCGGCAACATCAACGAGGAGGCTGGGCGGGCGATCTTCGAGCCGGCGCACGGCACCGCGCCGGGGATCGTGGGGAAGGATCTCGCGAACCCGATCGCCCTCGTGCTGTCCGGCGCGATGCTGTTCGACTTCCTGGGCTGGAGTGACGCCGCGAGGGTCGTCCGCGACGCGGTCGACAGCGTGGTGGCGGGTGGTGTGGGCACCCCCGACCTCGGCCTGCCCAAGGAGCTCGGCACCCGCGCGTTCGGCGACGCCCTCGTCGAGGCGATCTCCGGATCCTGACGTCACCCGGCTCGCGCAGGCGAGCCGGCCTCGGTTCCCATCGCCCGGTCCCGGCCGGCGTTCTTCGCCCGGTACAGGGCCGCGTCGGCCCGGGCGAAGCATTGATTCACCGTCTCGTCGTCGGAGAGGGTCGCGTAGCCCAGACTGAAGGTGGTGGGAGGACCGCTCGCGCGCCATCCGTCGATCAGCCTTCCAGCGGCCGCAGCCGCCCCGGCACCCACGCCGTGGAGCACCACGAGGAACTCCTCGCCTCCGTAGCGGGAGACCTCGTCCCCGCCGCGGAGACTCTCCCGCAGATAGCGGCCGAGCCGGCACAGCACTTCGTCGCCGAAGGTGTGACCGTAGCTGTCGTTGATCTGCTTGAACCGGTCGAGATCGATGAGCATGATCGCGTCCCCGGGACTCAGACGCTCGAGCATCAACGAGGCGTGCCGGCGGTTGCCCACCCCGGTCAGCGGATCCTTCACGACCAGCGTGGTGAGCTGGGCCATCGCCTCCAGCCGTTCCAGCGCGTGTCCCGCATGCGACCCGAACAGCTGCGCGAGATGCAGGGTGAACTCATCGACCGAGCGGCTCTCCTCCACGGCAACCACCGCGAGCCCGAGGACTCCGGAGGTCGTGACCAGCGGGACGAGCACGAGGTGGCGGGCCGCCCCGTCGTGTGCCGTTACCACCCGACCCGTACGTAGCACCTCACCGACGGCGGGATCCGCATGCGAGATCTCGGGGAGCTCGGCGCCGATGGTGAACGAACCGGTCACGGTCAACCCACCGCCTTCGCGCCTGAGGCAGGCCACCGCAGCCTCACCGTCCAGGACCGCAGCCGCGAGGCGCGCCGTCAGATCGCCCACGCGATCCCGCCTCGACTCCTCCTCGAGGAGCGTGGCCGCCCCCACCAGTACCTCCAGGTCCTCACGGTGCCGCACATCGCGGCCCCGAACGCGGCGCAGACGCCGGGCCGCGCGCACGAACGCGAACGCCAGGGTCACGAAGATGCCGACGAGGAAGCCCACGGGCCATCCGAGGGGAGCCGCCGTCCGGCCGGAGACCAGCAGGATCGCGAAGGTGACGAAGACGCCGACGAAGAAGATCAGCCCGACCGCCAGGTGTTCGACGGCCCTCGTCGAGGCGCGCTCCTCCAT
Source organism: uncultured Actinomycetes bacterium (assembly GCA_964560135.1). Taxonomy (GTDB): domain Bacteria; phylum Actinomycetota; class JAICYB01; order JAICYB01; family JAICYB01; genus CAZLKN01. The sequence goes on from CAZLKN010000010.1 coordinate 49,099, forward strand.
CCCTAGACGATTCGGCGCGAGGTGGCGTGAGCTTGAGCTACAGGGCGGTCGTGACCGGACCACGACCACCGGCGTCCTGCTCGAAAGCCGTGATGTCGTCGGCGTCCTGCAGGGTGAGGGCGATGTCGTCGAGGCCGTTGAGGAGCCGGTGCTTGATCCCGGCGTCGATGTCGAAGCCCACCTCGCGTCCGTCGAACCGGACGACCTGCTCCTGAAGGTCGATCGTGGCTTCGTCCGCCTTCATGAGCGCCCGCACCTCCTCGGGGGCCAGCACCACGGGGAGCAGTCCGATCTTGGTGCAGTTCGTGTGGAAGATGTCGGCGAACGACGGTGCCACGATGGCACGGAACCCGAAGTCCTGGATGGCCCAGGGCGCGTGCTCGCGGGACGATCCGCACCCGAAGTTGCGTCCCGCGACCAGGATCGGGTTCGGCTCGATCGTGACCTCGCCCGCCCGGACCCAGTCGTAGAACAGGAACTCCCCGAAACCCGTGCGCTCGATCCGCTTGAGGAACTGCTTCGGGATGATCTGGTCGGTGTCCACGTCCGACCGGTCGAGGACCGACACGCCCCCGGAGACGACCTTCACGGGCTCCATCGCTACCTCCAGTCCCTGATGTCGACGAACCGCCCCTCGACCGCCGCCGCAGCGGCCATCTGCGGGCTGACGAGATGCGTGCGGCCACCCCGTCCCTGCCGGCCCTCGAAGTTGCGGTTCGAGGTCGAGGCGCACCGCTCCCGGGGCTGCAGGATGTCGGGGTTCATCCCGAGGCACATGGAGCAGCCTGCCGACCTCCACTCGAAGCCTGCGGCGGTGAAGAGGCGGTCGAGTCCCTCGGCCTCCGCCTCCGCCTTCACCTGCTGGGAGCCGGGGACGACCATGGCGCTGACGCCGGCGGCGACTCTGCGTCCGTCCACGATCTCGGCTGCGGCCCGCAGGTCGGTGATGCGTGCGTTGGTGCACGACCCGAGGAAGACGCGGTCGACCGCGACCTCCGTCATGGGGGTCCCGGCCTCCAAGCCCATATAGGTGAGGGCCCGCTCGGTGGCCTCCCGGTCGGCCGGGTCGGCGAAGTCATCGGGCGAGGGCACCGTGTGGGTGACCTCGACCACCTGGCCCGGCGTGGTGCCCCACGTGACCATCGGGGCGAGGACCCCCGCGTCGATCTCCACCTCGCGGTCGAACCGGGCGCCGGGATCGGTGGGCAGCTCCCGCCAGCGGGCCACGGCCTCCTGGAAGGCCGGGCCCGTTGGTACCGCCGGACGCCCCTCCATGTAGGCGTAGGTGGTGTCGTCGGGGGCGACCATCCCGGCGCGCCCTCCGCCCTCGATGGTCATGTTGCAGATCGTCATCCGGCCCTCCATCGTCAGGGCTTCGATCGCCGGACCCGCGTACTCGACCACGTGACCCACGCAGCCATCGGTACCCAGCCGGCCGATGGTGGCCAGGATCAGGTCCTTGGGGGTCACGCCCCGGCCGAGGGCCCCGGTGTACAGGATCCGCATCGTGTTCGGGCGGCGCTGGACGAGGCATTGGGTCGCCAGCACGTGCTCCACCTCGGAGGTCCCGATGCCGAAGGCCAGGGCTCCGAAGGCACCGTGGGTCGCCGTATGGCTGTCGCCGCACACGATCGTCAACCCCGGCTGGGTCAGCCCGAGCTCGGGACCGATGATGTGCACGATCCCCTGCCGTTTCGATCCCAGGGAGTACACGGGGATGCCGAACTCCTCGCAGTTGGCCTCGAGGGTCTCCACCTGGATGCGGGAGAGCTCGTCGGTGATGAGCTGGGCTGTGGGAGTGCCGTCTGTGGGGACGTTGTGATCGGCGGTGGCCACCGTCTTGTCCGGCCGGCGTACCCCCCGCCCTGCGAGCCGCAGCCCTTCGAAGGCCTGGGGCGAGGTGACCTCGTGCACGAGGTGGAGGTCGATGTAGATCAGGTTCTCCCGGACCTCGTGGGCGTCCCAGATCTTGTCGAACAGCGTCCTGGGCATCCTTGTCCTCCTAGCGGGTTCGCAATCCGGCCGTCACCACGGCGAAGAAGACACTGTCCTCCCCGCCCGGGTTGTGGAAGTGGTGTGGGAGGTCGGCGTCGAAGGTGACGGTGTCGCCCTCCCCGAGCTCGTAGCGCTGGTCGCCGAGCACCAGGACGAGTTCACCCGACCGCACCACCGCGGTCTCCCGGCTGCCCGGCTCGTGCAGGGGCGTGTCCCCCGGCCCCCCGGTGGAAGTCCCCGGCTTCAGCGTGTGGATGCTCACCGACGCGCGCATGCCCGGCATGGCGGGGGTGAGCTCCTCGAAGCGGTGTCCGTCGCGGCGCACGGTGCGTCGCTGTGTGCGCCGGACCACCACCACGTGAGGAGCCTCGTCCAGGCGCAGCAGCTGGGAGAGCGTGAGTCCGAGTCCCGCCGCGATCCTGGCCGCCACGGCCAGCGTGGGGCTCGTCTCGCCCCGCTCCACCTGGGACAGCGTGGTGGCGCTCACCCCGCAGCGCTGCGCCAGGTCGCGCAGCGAGAGCCCCATCGCCTCACGCAGGCCGCGCACCCGTTCCCCGACGGCGGGGATCGTGGCCTCCGGGGGTACCGTGGATCGTACGGACGTCGTCATGGCTGTACGGTATCACGTACGAGCGTACCGTTCAACGGACGGTGGGAGGAGGTGTCGCGTGCGCATCTACGCGGTGGCCGCAGACGCGGTGGTCCGGGTGTCGACGGACGCCGACCCGGTGGCGTCGCTCGAGGGTGTCGGCCCCCGGTGCGTGGCCGTCGACCCGCTGGATCCCGACCGTCTCGCCGCGGGCACCTTCGACCGCGGCCTGCACCTCAGCCGGGACGGGGGCCGGACGTGGCGTGAGATGGGCTCCGGCATCCCGCATCCCCGCGTCCTGGCCGTCGCCTTCTCCCCCGCGCGGATCGAGAACGGCATCAGCGTGCTGTACGCCGGGACCGAGCCGAGCTCGTTGTACGCCACCACCGACGACGGCGCGACGTGGGAGGAGTATCCGACGCTGCTCGATCTCCCCAGCCGTGACCAGTGGTCGTTCCCGCCGCGCCCGTGGACCCACCACGTGCGCACGATCGCTCCCCACCCCACCGATCCGGCCACCCTGCTCGTGGGCATCGAGCTCGGTGGGGTGATGCGCTCGACGGACGGCGGCGCGTCGTGGCAGGACCGCCGTCCGGGCGCCTGCGTCGACCCGCATGCCCTCGCCTTCCATCCGCAGGCCACCGACCGGGCCTACGAGACCGCCGGGGACGGGGTGGCGGTCTCGGCTGACACCGGGGACACCTGGCGGGCGGTCATCGACGGCATGGAGCAGACCTATGCGTGGGGCCTGGCCGTGGATCCCGAGGATCCGCGGCTCTGGTACGTCTCGGCGGCTCCCGGCCCCCGCCACGCCCACGGCGGAGACGGAGACGCACGCGCCCGCCTGTACCGCAAGCGGGCCGACGGACCGTGGACGGCTCTGGGACCGGCCGGACCAGGGCCCTGGGACCGTATGCCCTACGCCATGGTCGCCCCGGCCCCAGGGGCGCTCGTCGTGGGATCCGACGCCGGCGAGATCCTGCTCTCCGAGGACGCGGGGGAAGGCTGGAGGACGATCGCCCGCTTGGACGCGATCCAGGATCTGGCCGTCGGCGCGCCTTGAGGATCCCTCAAGTACCGATCGAGGCATTGCGCTCACGACAAGATCCGCTTCCACTCGTGGCCGGCACCTCCTCGGAGTGCACAACCGCGCATCGTACGCGCGAACTGTAGCCCACCCTCGCTGGCCTCATGGCTCCTGCGGCCACCCGGGCTGCACGTTTCCTCGCCGCCCCCGCGCGCGGTACAGCGGCGCTCGCGGTGGCCAAGGTCGGGTCCCTCCAAACCCTCGCAGACTGGATCCTCCGGACCTGCCTCCCGCCTCGTTCCCGGCGACTCATCCGCGATCAGCCCATCTCATTCCGAACCGGACGGGTCCGACCGGGTCGCCGGCGGGCCTCTGGTGGTCCGATGCAGGGGGCACGGCCGGCTGCCCCGAGCGGGGATCGAACCGATCACCGTCGAGCCCCCGATCGTCGTTCCGGCAGGACCGTCCACCGCGCTCGAGGGTCCCGTCGATGCGGGCCGGCTCGGTGTCCTTCGGGACGCGTCGTCGGACCCGGAGGACCCATCCCGGGTACTGCTCGACACCGGTGTCGAATCGTCTCGCATCCCACGTTCCCGGCGGTGCCTCCAGCTGCCTCGGTGTCGAGTCCCGCGGGCGCCCTGCAGCCGATCCGGTGCGGGCCTCCGAACGGCCGATGTTGCCGCCTCACCAGCGTCGCGCACCCTGCGCTCAACGATGGATCATCTCGCATCCATCGCGTTGATTCCTGCAGCGAACGGGGCGCCCGTCGGGCTCGGTTGCCGCCCAAGATCCGCGCGCAGCCTCACGTCACTGCGAGGACGGAGACGTGCCAGGATGGACAGCTCAGCATCACCGCACACACGCGGCAGTGTCCATATCCGATGCCTGTGGCAACGATCCGTTCGCGGTCCTGATTGCGCGTAGAGATTCTGCCTTCAGGTCGGTGCGCCGCCGGTCCGAGGTGGGACCCGACCGGGGTGCCGCGACCCGCTCCGCTCTGACGTCGGGCCATGCGGTGAAAGCAGGATCCACCGGCCCCCGTCGCTGCTGGATGTGAACAACGCCGGCCGCCGATCCGATGCCGAGACGTCGCCGCGGACGAGGACCCGAACCGCGAGACGGATCCCTTCGATCTCGTCGCCCGGCGCGTCGCCACACCTTCGCCCGAACCCCCTCGCCGTCACATCGCGGCCGCACGGAAACCGACCCTCACCCGCGATCCGAATCCGCGAGACCTTCATGCTCTACGACAGATGGCTCCGCTCCTCCCGGCGGCAAAGGAGCATCGGACGGGTCGCGGTCCTGACGAACACGCTCGCCATCCGTGGGCGAAGCGAAACCAACATGCGTTGTCCGGTTGGGCAAGGGCAGTCCCCAACCGTCCGGACTCCAGGGCCGGAGCAAAGACCTCCGGGGAAGGTCCGCACGGGGCGCCACGATGCTCTCCGGTCCGCTTTGCGTGCCATCGACATCGCAGAACAACCGGCCGAGGCCTCCGATGGATCTCTGTGAACTTCACACTCGCGACCAACACGGTCCGCGCGGGGGTGAACGGCAGCTCCTCATCGAGAGGAATGTCCGCCTGAACCCCCCTCACCCAGCCTCAACCCAACCTTTAGGCACATCGAGGGTTGCTGCAAGTGGGCCTCAGACGCCCCGCGGAACCAGGTGGACGGCGGTCGCCTTGATACCGACGTACACCTCCCGTCGGGAGCCGAGACGCATGTCATCGACCGTCGCCGGGGCCACCGTGGCCACCAGGGTCAGCTCCCCGACGTCCAGCAGCACCCGAACCAGATGCGGGCGCGGTTCCAGCCCGGCGACATCGGCCCGAAGCAGGGTCCGGGCGCTGTGCTCCGCGGGGGCCTCACCCCCGTACAACACGAGGGCCTCCGGGCGGACGGTCGCCAGAACCCGATCCCCGACCCGCCCTTCAGCGGCCGCCGACAACTCCAGGCCCCCGCACCGCACCCGCACGACATCCGCCTCAACGGCCACGATCCGTCCTTCCAACACGTTCTCGGCCCCCACGAGCTCTGCGACGGTCTGTCCCGCGGGCCGGGTGAAGACCTCGGTGACGGTTCCCTCCTGTATGACTCGGCCGTCCACGAGCACGAGCACGCGATCGGCCAGCGCCATCGCCTCCTCACGGTCGTGCGTGACGAGCACCACACCCCGAGGGGTGTCCGCGGCCCGCGCCCCCGACCGCAGCACCCGTCCCACAGCGGCGAGCAGCCGTTCACGGGCCGAGGCGTCCAGCCCGCCGAAGGGTTCGTCGAGGATCAGCAGATCAGGGTCCGGCGCGAGCAGCCGTGCGACGGCCACCCGGCGCGCCTCCCCACCGGACAGGCTGCGGGCGCGCCGGTGCGACAGCCCGGCTGCGCCCACCGCCTCGAGGACCTCCCCGGCACGTTCACGGGCCGCCGCTCGTGGTACCCCCCGCAGCCGCAGGGGGAGCTCCACGTTCCGCCGGACCGTTCCGGAGAAAAGCACCGGGCGTTGCGGCAGAAACCCCACCCCGCCGTCCACCTCCACCGTCCCCGTCGATGCGGGCTGGAGTCCCGCGAGGGCGAGGGCCAGCGTCGACTTCCCGGCGCCGTTCGGACCGAGGACACACACAATCTGCCCGGGGGCCATCTCGAGCCGGGCGACCTCCACGGCGAACGTGCCCGTCCGCACGACGAGATCCCTCGCTCGCAGCAGGACCTCAGCCACGGCGCCGCCTCACCGTCGCGCGCTCGCCCGCGCCCCGCCGCTGGAGTGCCGTGAGCGCCGTGTACAGGACGAGCACGATGCCCATGAGAACGCCGCCGAGCATCGCGGCCGATGCGTAGTCGCCGCGACGGATCTGCTCCACCATCGCCGTCGTGAGCAGGCGGGTGTTGTGTCCGGTCCCCCGGAGGTTGCACCCGGTGACGAGCGCCGATCCGACCTCCGAGGCGATCGCTCCGTAGCCGGCGATCACGGCCGCGACGACCCCGACACGGGACTCCCGGAGGAGCACCGCCGCCAGGCGCACACCCCGGGCGCCGATCGCTTCGGCCTGGAGCCGCAGTTCGGACGGGTGCGCCGCGATGGCCGCCATCGTGAGTCCAGCCACGATCGGGGTGGCGATGATCACCTGGCCGGCGACCATGGCCGGCACCGAGCAACCGAGGGCCAATCCGAAGGGGCCCTGCCGTGCCACCAGGTAGGCGACGGCGAGACCCACGGCGGTGGACGGCAGCGCCATGCCCGTGTTGACGATCACGGCCAGGCCCGTCCGTCCGCGGCGCCGGGAGATCCCGAGCCATGCACCCAGCGGGACTCCGACGGCCAGGGCCAATGCGATCGCCGTCCCGGTGACACGGAGGGTCCGCAGGGAGACCTCCAGCACCTCGCTCACCGCGGACCGCCCCTGGGGACCGGCCCCGCGGGCTCCCAGCCGTGGGCCCGGACGACCGCCGCAGCCCCGCCGCCGGCGAGCCAGCGCACGAAGGCTTCGGCCTCGGCGTGCCGGCCCGAGTCCACCGCTGCGGCCTCGTACGCGAACCGGCCATCCGTGCCCGGGTCCAGCAGCGGCCGGAGGCCCGTGCGGTGCTCCATCAACCGGAAGGTGGCGGCGTCGCTCAGGGCGTAGGCTTCCAGCTCGCCGGCGGCGTACAGCGTCTCCGCCTGTCCAGCCCCCGACGACAGATACCAGGCACCACCGGGCTCGACCCCCAGACGGTCCCAGAGCGACATCTCGTGGCGATGCGTGCCCGAGTCGTCGCCGCGAGACACGAAGCGCGCCCTGGAATCGTGGATCCGTTGCAGCCCCTCCGGAAGACCGGACGTCCCGCGGACCCCGGCCGGATCGGAGACCGGGCCGACCAGCAGGTAGCGCAGGAACGCGAACGGCCTCACGTCACTCACCACGCCGCCGGCACGCAAGCCCTCGAGTTCCTCCGGGTCGTGGGTCAGCAGCACGTCCACCTCGCGCATCCGGGCGAGGGAGAACGCCTCACCCGAACCCACCGTCAGGATCTCCACACGGGTTCCGGCGGCTTCCAGGAATCCCAGCGCCAGCTTCTCGGCCAATCCGGTATCCACCACCACGGTTCCCGCGGCGACCCGCACCCGCGGGCGAGGATCTTCCGCGCATCCCGAAGACAGCAGCGCCATCGCGCAGAGGCATGCGAGGATGCCTCTGCGATGCGATTCGGTGTGCACGTCTCCATCTCCCGAGGCCCCGAGAAGACCGCCGGCTTCGCCGTCGAGCGCGGCTGCGAAGCGGTACAGATCTTCTCCTCCAACCCGCGTGGATGGGCGCTCTCGAAGGCCGGCCCGGCTGAGGACCGGATGCTCCTCGACGCCCTCCGGGCGCAGGATATCGGACCCATCCTGCTTCACACCCCGTACCTGCTGAACATCGCGACCGCCGACGAGGAGGTGTTCACGCGCTCGGTGGGGAGTCTCGTCCATGCCGCGGACCGGGCCCGTCGCCTGGAGGGCTACGTGGTGGTCCACGCGGGACGGGACCGCCGGGACGACCGGGACCGGGCGCTCGAGCGCGCCGCGGCTGCGGTCCTCACCGCCCTGAAGCTCGTGCCTGACGCGCGCATCCTGATCGAACCGACCGCCGGGGGACGCGGGGCGGTGGCGTGCCGCGCCCACGATCTCGCCGAGCTCCTCGCGGCGATCGGCCATGATCGCGTCGGGGCGTGCCTCGACACCTGCCACGCCCACGCCGCGGGCTACGACCTGTCCACAGCCGCCGGAGCCACCGCATGGCTCGACGACGTCGATGCCCAGGTCGGGCTGTCGAGGGTTCCGGCCCTGCACGCCAACGACTCCCGGGATCCGAGCGGGAGCAACCGCGACCGGCACTGGCACCTCGGTGAAGGAACGATCGGAGAGGCCGGTTTCGCCGCGATCCTCTCCGACCCCCGCTTGAAGGGCAAGGCCGTCATCTGCGAGACGCCGGGCGACGCCGACGACGACCGCAGAAACCTCGCCCGGGCCCGTGGATTCGCTCAGACGGAGTCGCGGTCCACTTCCAGCGCCGCCGCCCGCTCCTCGAAGAGCCGCCGGAAATAGGCGGCGAGGTCCGGATCCGATTCCAGCAGTGCCTCGAAGGAACCCCGTGGCACCACCATCAGCTCCGTGCCCTCCAGCGACCTCGCTCCCTTGGAGTGGGTCGTGTTGCGCATGAGCGACAGCTCCCCGAAGTAGTCGCCGCGGCTGCACACGGTGATCTCGTCCTCGCCGCCGCCATCCGAATCGAAGATGCGGACGGCACCCGACATCACGATGTACAGGGCGTCTCCGGGTGAGCCCTGCTCGAAGATCAGGCGCCCGGAGGGCCAGTACAGGACCGAGGACGCCCCACAGATCTTCAGCAGCGTGCGGTCGTCGAGGTCCTCGAAGTCGGGGACGGCTCGAAGCGCCTTCACGAACGAGTGCGTGATCTGACGTGTCATGCTTCCTCCGATCTCGCTGACTATGCTACGCAAGCCGGCCACCGATCGAACAAGGAGGACGCCGTGGACCACGCGAAGGCTCCTCTGCGCATCGCGCAGATCAGCGACATCCACTGCGGCGAGATCACATTCGACCCGCGCCTGATGCAGGCGATCGTGGACCGCATCAACCGGATGGAACCCGACGTGGTCATCGTCGCAGGTGACCTGACCGCCGCAGGCTACGAATGGGAGTTCGAAGAAGCCGCCCGGTGGCTCGACCGTATCCAGTTCCCGAAGGTCGTGATCCCCGGCAACCACGACGCGCGCAACGTCGGCTACATGCACTTCGAGCATCTGTTCGGTGACCGGTTCTCCACCTACCGCCGCGCCTTCGAGTCAGAGCGGGCCGAGCGGCTCCGCGCTACCGGCTTCACCGTGGTGGCCGTGGACTCATCCGAGCCCGACCTCAACGAAGGGCAGATCGGGCGCGAACGCTATCCGTGGGTCCGCGAGCAGTTCACCGAACCCGACGACATCCGGATCTTCGCCATCCACCACCACGTCGTGGCCGTCCCGGGCACCGGGCGTGAGCGAAACACGATCAACGACGCCGGGGACCTCCTGGCCGAGCTCACGCAGCTCGAGATCGACATCGTGCTCTCCGGCCACAAGCACGTCCCGTTCTTCTGGGGGCTCAACGGGATCCTCCTGTGCAGCTCCGGAACGCCCACGACGAAGCGGCTGCGGGGTCTGACGCCGTCGTCGTGGAACGAGCTCGAGGTCGACGCGTCCTCCATCAAGGTCTACATCCACTACTCCGACGGCCGCCGGGAACTGTCGGTGATCCGCACGCGCACGACACGTTCGCTCATCCGGGAGGCCTTCTACCTGACCGACGAGTTCCTCAGTTCCAACCGTCTCCTGGAGATGGCCCGCTGACCAGCTCGTCCTTGACGCGTCCGGAGGTCCACCGTAGGCTCTAGCAACGATGGCGACGCGTAGCGGCTGGTTCTGCGTTTTCTATGGCGCCGGACGGCGCCCGGCCGGCACGCGGCTCCAACGGACCTAGAACAGGACAAGCGGAGCAGCAACCGAAGCCCCGGGCGCCAGGCCCGGGGCCTTGTCGTTGTGGGGGCCGAACCGATGGCGAAGAGAGGTGACATCGAGATGGTCGTGGTGATGGACGTCAAAGCGACGGAATCCGACATCGAGCGGGTGGTCAATGAGGTCGAGGCGGTCGGGGGGCAGGCCTTCGTGTCCGCCGGGAAGCTCCGTACCGTGATCGGGCTGGTCGGCGACACCGAGCGGTTCATGGAGCTGCCCCTGGCCACGCTCCCGCACGTGGAGCAGGTGATTCGCGTCGGACGTCCCTACAAGCTCGTGGCCCGGGAGATGCACCCTCAGCCCACCGTGGTCGACGTCGGAGGTGTGCCGATCGGCGAGGGGACCTTCACGATCATCGCCGGACCGTGTGCGATCGAGACGTCCGACCAGGCCCGCGAGGCGGCGCAGATGGCCAAGGACATGGGGGCCCAGATCCTGCGCGGGGACGCCTACAAGCACCGCACCTCCCCGTACTCCTTCCAGGGCCTGGCCAAACGCGGCCTGGAGATCCTCAAAGCCACCTCCGAGGCCTGCAACATGCCGTCGATCACCGAGGTGCTCGAGCCGGCCGACGTCGAGATCGTCGCCGCCCACACCGACATCCTTCGCGTCGGAACCCGGAACATGATGAACTTCCCGCTGCTCCGGGAAGCCGGCCGGTCGGGAAAGCCGGTCATGATCAAGCGTGGCATGGCGGCGACGATCGAGGAGTGGCTGATGGCCGCCGAGTACGTCGCCCGCGAAGGCAACTCGGACATCATCCTGTGCGAGCGCGGCATCCGCACCTACGAAACCTCCTACCGGAACACACTCGACGTGTCTGCCGTTCCCGTGGTGAAGGGCCTCACGCATCTCCCGGTGATCGTGGACCCGTCGCACTCCGGTGGACGCCGGGAGCTGGTGGCTCCCCTGGCCCGCGCGGCCGTTGCCGCGGGAGCCGACGCGGTGATGATCGACGTGCACCCGAACCCGCGTGCGGCGCTGTGCGACGGGCCGCAGGCCCTGACGCGTGACGACATCGCCGACCTCGGCCAGCAGCTCAACGCGATCGCGGTGGCAGTGGGCAAGACGCCCGCTCCGTCGGCACCGGCCAAGGATTCCGCCCAGGCGGCCGGATAGACCTGCGGGGTTCAGGCTTCGAGGTCGCCCACGACGCGGCGGAACGCGGACACCGCACGTTCGATCCCGCTGCGGTCCACGTCGCGGTGCGTGACGAACCGGACCATGCCCGGAGCGATGAGCCCGGCCAGCACACCCTCTCGCTGCAGCCCCTGAAGCACCGCGGCGTCGTCGACGCCGAATGCGGCGGCATCGAAGAGCACCATGTTGGTCTGCACCCGGTCGACCGGAACGGCATCCCCGGCCACCTCGGCCAGCCCCTCGGCGAGGCGGCCGGCGTTCTCGTGGTCCTCCGCGAGGCGGTCCACCATCGACTCGAGCGCGACGATGCCGGCGGCAGCGAGGATCCCGGCCTGGCGCATCGCACCACCGAGGATCCGGCGCACGACCCATGCCCGTTCGATCGTCTCCCGGCTGCCGCACACGAGCGACCCGACCGGAGCACAGAGACCCTTGTACAGGGAGATGGTGACCACGTCGGCCCCCGCCGCGTACTGGGACGGCTCCACGCCGGAGGCCACACAGGCGTTGAACAGCCTCGCGCCGTCGCAGAACACCGGGATGCCGGCTTCCCGCGCGACCGCCACCACGGCCTCGACCTCCGGCAGCGGCCAGAGGGTCCCCCCGGCCGCGTTGTGGGTGTTCTCGATCGACACGAGGACGGTGTCGGGCTGGAAGACGTCCGGGGGCCGGACCGCGGCACGCACGAGTTGCGGATCGAGCACGCCCGACCGGCCGGGCAGTCCGCGGAGTTGCACCTGGGACAGCATCGCGGTGGCCCCCGACTCGTGGTGGATGAGATGGCAGTCGGCGTCGCATACCACCTCCCCGCCCGGCCGCGTCAGCACCTTCACGGCGATCTGGTTGGCCATCGTTCCCGACGGCACGAAGAGCGCGGCCTCGTACCCGAGGCGTTCCGCCGCCAGGTTCTGGAGGCGGTTGACCGTCGGGTCTTCCCGGTAGCAATCGTCGCCGACCTCGGCTGCGGCCATCGCGCGACGCATCTCGTCCGTCGGCGTGGTGACGGTATCGGAGCGGAGGTCGACGTAGCCGTCAGCGCTCATGGGGAAGCGTGAATACGGGACGGGTGAAGGCCCAGGCCAGGCCGACATTGATCATCAACGCGACGGCCGGACCCACCGGCGAGCCGCGGCCGTCCAGCATCACCGCCAGCAGCGCCAGGGTGGCCAGTCCGGCGTTGGTCAGCGCGAACAGCAGCGCGAGCACCCGGGCCCAGCCTTTGTAGAAGCGCAGTCCCACGGTGATGGTCCCCGTCACGCTGGCGTACAGCAGCGCGCCGGTACGTACCTGCTGCTCGGTGAGTCCCCGCACGAAGAGCACGAGTGGGTAGACGGTGATGAGTGCGAACACCACCGCCGCGGCACGGTAGGCGATCCGCATCCGTCGGTCGCGCTGCTCGTCGGCCACGACGGCTATCCGAAGAACACTTCTGCAACGGCATAGATCTCGGGGTCGAGTGTCTTGAGCTCCGCGGTCGCCTCCCCGATCGGGACGGTGGAGATCCGCTGGCCTTGCAGCGCGACCATCACGCCGAATTCCTGCCGGTGAACGGCGTCGATCGCCGCCACGCCGAAGCGGGTGGCCAGCACGCGATCGAACGCCGTGGGCGTCCCGCCGCGCTGAACATGTCCGAGGATCGTGACCCGTGTCTCGTAGTTCGTGCGACGCTCGAGCTCCTCGGCGATGGCGTTCGCGATGCCCCCGAGCAGGACGTGGCCGAACTGATCGACCCCACCCTGTTTGGTGACCAGCGTCCCCTCCACCGGGACTGCGCCCTCCGCCACGACCACGATCGAGAAGGTACGGCCTCGTGCCGTCCGCATCTGGATGTGCTGCGCGACCTGGCTGATGTCGAAAGGACGTTCGGGGACGAGGATGACGTCGGCCCCGCCGGCGATCCCGGCGTAGGTCGCGATCCAACCGGCGTGGCGTCCCATGAGCTCGACGACCATGACCCGATGGTGGGACTCCGCGGTGGTGTGGAGCCGATCGATGGCTTCCGTCGCGACCTGCACGGCCGTGTCGAAGCCGAACGTGTAGTCGGTCCCCGAGAGGTCGTTGTCGATGGTCTTGGGCACCCCGACGACGTCCACGCCCTCTGCGGCGAGCTGGGCAGCTACACCCAGGGTGTCCTCACCCCCGATCGGGATAAGGGCGTCGATCTTGTGCGCACGGAGGTTGTCCAGGACGAGCTGGGATCCGCCCTCCGCCTTGAAGGGGTTCGTCCGCGACGTACCGAGGATCGTGCCGCCCGTGTGCAGGATCCCCCGCGTCGAATCGATCGTGAGATCCACGGCGTCGGAGTCCATGGGGCCCCGCCAGCCGTCACGGAACCCGATCAGGGCGTCGCCGTACACGTCGATCCCCTTGCGCACGATCGCGCGGATGACCGCGTTCAGGCCCGGGGCGTCGCCGCCGCCCGTGAGCACACCAACTCGCATCCTTCACCCCCTTCGTCCGGCGCTCACCCTAATACAGCCTCCGGCGTCTCCGCGTGACCGCCGGTGCGTGTGATACCCATGGACGCATGGACGAGCGCGCCACCGATCACGCCCCCGAGGATCTGGTCCGCCTGTTCCTGCGCGGGCAGAACCTCGAGCAGGTGGAGCGCTACGACGAGGCGATCGAGCTCTACGAGGTGGCCGTGGCGGGCGGGTTCGACGCCATCGGGCCGTACGACCGCCTGATCGTCTTGTACCAGGGACGCGATGCTCACACCGAGGTCGTCCGGATCGCCGAGGCGGCCCTCGACAACGTCCGGACCCACCAGGAGAAGCGCCTCTGGTATCGCGGCATCAAGGAGGGGGCCGAGCAGGTGCTCAGCTCCCGTCCCGATGCCGTCGGACCCGAGTTCTGAACCGCCGCGCGGTGGCCTGGGCGCGCCGGATCGGACCCGAGATCGGGCTTTCAGCCCCCGGCCGCCGTCACGGCGGGCTCCTCCGCCCCCGTGCCGAGGTAGGCCGACACCACCGCGGCGTCCCGTGCGACCTGCTCGGGAGGGCCATCGGCCAGCACCCGTCCCCGGTCGAGCACGTAGACGTGGTCGGACACCGCCGTCACCAATCCGACGTCGTGTTCGATCAGCAGCATCGACACCCCGACTTCGTCCCTGATCCTCAAGAGCAGCTCGGCCAGGCGGGCCGTCTCCCCGCTGTCGAGTCCGGAGGCGGTCTCGTCGAGCATGAGCAGCGTCGAGCCGCTGACGAGTGCGCGTGCGAGCTCCACCATGCGCAGGATCCCGAAGGGCAGGCCGGCCGCCGGACGGTCGGCAACCTCGCCGAGATCCAGCAGCGAGATCACCTCCTGGACCCTGCGGCGCGCGTCCCGCTCGGCCCGCACCGCCCGCTCGGTGAGCAGCACATGTGACGCGAGCCCGGAGGCGTCGTGGAGGTGGGTGGCGACGAGCAGGTTCTCGGTGACCGTCAGCGAACGGAAGAGCTGGAGCACCTGGAAGGTGCGGCCGAGTCCGAGCCGCGCCCGCTCGTGGACGGCCAGGGGTCCGGCGTCGAGTCCGAACAGCTCCACGCGTCCGTCGCCGGGCACCACCAGTCCGGAGATGGCGTTGAACACCGTCGTCTTCCCCGCTCCGTTCGGACCGATCAGACCCACGATCTCGCCTTCCCGCACCTCCAGCGAGACCTCGGAGGCGGCGACGAGTCCGCCGAATCGCACGGTGACCTTCTGCGTTCGCAGCAGGCACGGGCGGGTGGTCCGACCCTGCCCGGCCGTGCGCGCGGCGGGAGCAGGCAGCACCCCGGTCGCCTCCGGCACGCCGGGCTCGGGCGGGCCCGCTCCGGACGGATCCACACCTCGCATCCGGGCCACGAGCCGGTCCACGGCATCGGGGACGGCGGCCAGACCACCCCGGTAGGAGAGCAGGACGAATGCCAGCAATCCCGCCGAGACGATGTCCAGCCAGCCCTTCAGGGCCTCGACCCGGAAGAAGACCTCGTGGAGCCCGGCGAAAAGCACGGAGGCCGCCACCGCACCGCCGAGGCTGTGCAGGCCACCGACCACCGCGAGGCTCAGGTAGAAGAGCGAGAACGTGAACGCGAACTGCGCCGGCACCACCGTGCGCTGGTCGACCATCAGCATGGTGCCGGCGACACCGGCCAGCGCGCCCGACATCCCGAAGGCGATGAGCTTGTACCGCGTCACGTCGATGCCGAGCGACGCTGCCGCGATCTCGCTTCCCTGGATCGCGAAGAACGCCCTCCCGGTCTTGGAGTCACGGACGTTCGCAGCGGCTGCCAGCGCCAGGACGGCGGCAGCGACCGCCGCGTACAGGAAGGTGCGCCGGTCCGAGAAGTCGAAGAACGGCATGCCGTCGCGTGGCCCGACGGTGGGGGGATCGATGGTCGAGGACCCACCGGCCCCCACGAGCCATGCCTGGTTGAACAGGTACGCGTCCGCCATCCACGCGAAGATGAGGGTCGCAACGGCGAGGTACAGGCCGCGCACCCGAAGGGCCACCACGCCGAGGACCAGCGCCGCCGCGGCCGCCACACCGGCCCCCACCACGACGTTCACCGGGAAGGGAATCCCGAGCCCGCGGACGGCCAAACCCACCACGAAGGCGGCGATCCCGACGAAGGTGCCGTGGGCCAGGGAGATCTGCCCCACCCATCCGGTGAGGAGCACGATCGACACCGTGACGATCACATAGAAGGCGGCCAGGTTGACGTCGCCCAGGATCGAGAAGGGGATCACACCGAACCAGGGCGCCGCCAGCGCCACGAGCACCGCGGCCAGGAGGATCCGCCGGGTCCGGGGGCTCAAGGTGCGCCGCGCCCGGGACGACACGGCCGCCAGCGGCGCAGGGGTGGCATCCGCGGCTGTGAACCGCTGGCCCCGGGCCCGCATCACGATCAGGGCGACGATCGTGAGGACGACCTCGGGCGCGCCCACCTGTCCGGCGAAGCCCTCGAGGCCGGGAACGAGCGAGAACGCCGGGACCATCCCTTGGACGACCCCGACCACCGCTGCGCCCGCCAGCGCCCCGGGCAGGCTCTCCAGCCCGCCGATGAGCGCGGCGACGAACGCGGGCAGGACCGCCAGCGACAAGGTGAAGGGCTCGAGGTTCGTCACCCCGGCGAGCATGATGCCCGCGAGTCCTGCCAGCCCGCCTCCGATCATCATCGCCAGGCCGCTCATCCGGTCGGGGTCCACCCCCATCAGTGCAGCCGCCCGCCGGTTCTCCGCCGCGGCACGCATCCAGAGACCCACATCGGTGGATCGGAAGAACGCGAAGAGTGCGGCAGCCACCACCATCGCGGTCACGAACAGTCCGACCTGTCCCAGCCTGATGAACGAGAACCCGACGCGGAACCGGACGTCGGGGAACAACCCGGGCGCCTGCAGCGGCGTCGTGCCCCAGATCTTCGCCGAGAGGCCGATGAGCAGGCTGAGGACGGCGACGGTGCCCACGGTCTGCGCCGTGGTCCCGGCGTCGCGCAGCCGCGCGATGAACACCCGGTCGACGGCGAGGCCGAGGAGCGCACCGGTCGCCACCCCGGCGACGGTGGCCGGCAGCATGGGGATCCCCGCCTTCCACAGGCTGTAGGTCACGTAGGCCGGGACCATGGCCATCGCGCCGTGGGCCAGGTTGAGGACGCGGGAGGCCCGGTACATCACGACGATCCCCACGGCGAACATGGCGTAGGCGCCGACCAGCGGCAGCGAGAGCAGGAAGTAGACGGGGATCTGGTCCACGTCACAGGCCCCCGGGCCACGGGTCGGGCACGAAGCCGGTCTGCTCGTAGCGCCACCCTGAGAACCCCTGCTTGAACTGGATCGAGAAGGCCTGGGCGCTGGTGTTCGCGAAGCGGTCGTCCGGGCGCCAGCTCAGCGGTGTGGACAGCCCGGTGTCGAGGTCCATCTGGTCGAGCACGGTCTTGAGACGGTCCCGCGTGAGGTCGGGGCCCACCTGCTTCAGCCCCTCGACGAGCAGCTGCATCCCGAGGTAGCCGCCGATGAGGAAGGAGTTGTTCACGTCCGCGGTCGAGTTCAGCGCCCGCACATCCCGGACGAACCGTGCAACCTCCGGACGGTCGCTGTACGGAAAGATCGGCGGGTTGTACCCCGTCCACACCCACATCCCGTCGCATGGACGGCCGCAGTTGACGGCGAAGCCGTCGCTGAACAGCGGCTGCGGGCCACCGGCGCCGACGTTGAGCTCGGCCCCCAGCACACCTCCCGACTGGATCCATGCCTGCGCCGTCGCGGGCTCGAGGAGCAGGGCCACGAAGTCGCACTGGTTGCGTCCGCAGGCACGGTTGAAGGTCTGCACCTCGGAGGCGTAGCCGGACCGCCCGGCGACGATCCCGCAGAAGGCCTGCTCGCAGCGGGGATCTCGGGTGGGGTCGCTGTAGCCCGGGACGTCGGCTCCGGTGAGTCGCTTCACCGAGCGGTTGAACGCCTCAGCCCCCTCGATGCCGAAATGGTAGGTGCTCTCGTACACGATCCCGAACTTGCGCGCCCCCCGGTCGTAGGCGTTCTTCGCCATGATGCGCATCGTGGAGATCGTGGACGTGGCCACCGGCCAGATCCACGGGTCGGTGTACTGACTGATGAGCATCCCGTCGGTGCCGACCACCGGGATCCCCGCCTTTCGTACGTCCCCGGACTCCGTCACCACCCGCAGCCCCTCCGAGGAGGGCACCACCGCCAGCGCGAAGACGTCCGACGCCATGAAGTTGCGCAGGAACCCGGCGCCGCGGCTGGCATCCCAGCCGTCGTCGACCAGGCGCATGTCGAGCAGCCGTCCGCAGATGCCGCCTTCGCGGTTCACCTCCTCGAGCACGGCCTGCATCCCGGTGCGCACCGGGCCGAGGAAGCTCGCACCGACCCCCGACTCGACCACCGTCGCCGCCAGTTTGATGCGGTCGCCCGAAACCCCGCTGTCCGTCTCGCCGCCGTTGCGGCCCCGAGCGCACTCCAACCCCGTCCCGGCGGCCTGCCCCGGGCCGGTACGGTCGGTGGTCTCTCCGGGCCCGCCGGCGTCGCCGCCGGCGGGCCCGGACGCCTCGTCGAGCGTCTCACTCGGCCCGGTGGCGCCGGGGGTCTCGACGGCGACCTCCACGGTCCGCTCTCCGTAGCGGGGGGCCGCCGCGACCGCCGAGAGCACGACCACCAGCCCGGCGAGCGGCAGGAATGCGCGCAACGAAGGCCGCACTCAGGTCCCCCCGAGCGCGGTCCGGGCCTGGCGGCGGCGCAGGAGCAGGTAGACGGGGGCCGCGAAGAACCCCCATACGGTCAGCGCCACCAGGAACCCACCCGGCGTCGTCAGGGCGAGCCGGAGGCCGTCCACGAACCGCTCCACCACCGTCCGGAACTCGTCGACCTGGGCCCCGCCCCCGTCACCCGGGGCAGGGTCGAAGGCCGGTGGGGCTTGCGTCCGGGGAGCCACCGCGACCGAGAGCACGTCCGCCGGCAGGGGCGCGATGGCCCCCGGGTCGGAGGCTCCGCCCGGCAGCCGGAAGATCCCGTAGTGGGCCTCGGCCTCCACGGCCGCGAACTGGTACACCTGGCGCGAGCGCGAGTGATTGTCGTTGAACAGCGTCACCACCATCCCCGGCACCTCGAAACGCTCGTCGTTGTTCGTCGCCTTCTCCTCCAGGAAGTCGTCGGCGTCCTTGCGGACGAGAGCTTCGAAGCCGCCCGGGGTCCCCTTTATCGCGGTGGTGTCGGGTTCGGGGAAGGCGATCCGCACGCGCCCGGCCGTCGCCAGGTCCACCGCGCGCACCGCGTCATCGAGACGGTCGCGGCAGTCGTCGGCGGTGGAGCAGGCGAACAGGGTTCGACCGTCTCTCGGGTCGGCCACGCGCATGCCCTCCACGACGCGCGCGAACGCGCCCTCGGCGGTGCCGGGCCGTCCCCGCGCCTGCGCCTCGGCGGCGGTGGCCACCCGGGAGACCCACAGGACGGGCCCCACGCGGATGCCCCACGCTTCGGCGGAGGCCGAGGAGACTCCACCCCGGTCGCGTTCACGCCACGTCCGGGCATCGGCGAAGGACGCGTAGACGGACACACCGCCGGCGTCCGGCGAGCGGTGCTCAGCCGACGCCTCGACCCGCTCCGCCCCTTGATCGCAGGAGACGGCCACCCGGCCACCGGCCTCCTGCCGTGTGTCCTCGGCCGGCTCGCCACGGAAGTCCACGCACTCCCCCGGGCCCCAGGGGAGCGCGACCTGGGCCCCCGTCGGATTGAGGTTCTGCGGGTCGCCGGTCAGATCGGGATCGCTCGGGTCCGGGTTGGGCCCGCTGGGGTTGGACAAGCTAAACAGG
This sequence comes from uncultured Actinomycetes bacterium, assembly GCA_964560135.1. GTDB lineage: Bacteria > Actinomycetota > JAICYB01 > JAICYB01 > JAICYB01 > CAZLKN01. The sequence continues at coordinate 68,662 of CAZLKN010000010.1, forward strand.
TCCCCGTCGGTGTTCGGATCGCGATCGACGGCGATGGCCTTCGCGCTCGCCTCACCGGCGGAAAGGAACGCCTTCTCGACCCTCGCGAAGAACACGTCGCGGTCACCGGGGGACGGCCAGAACGGGTCGCCGGTCTCGGGATGGACGGGAAGGAGCCGATCCAGCCCGCTGAGGCGCTGGCGGATCGAGAACCCGAGCTCGATGCCGATCAGGTTGTCCTGCACCGCACCCAGGCCCCCGACGCTGAGCGACCGCGCGCCGAACGCCTGCGCGCCCACGGCGAAGTTGACGCCGGTGACACCGGGGTCCTCGTCGATGTCGGCGGTGTTGCGGTCGGGGTCCGGGGAGGCGGGGGGTTCGGGCGTGGTCACCTCGTCACGCAGGACCTCGTAGTAGGGCTTCTCCTCGGTTCGCCGGAGGTCGAGGTCGCCCGGCCAGAACTTCATGAAGTAGCGGCGCGTCGGCGGATCGATCTGCATGATCCCACCACGTCCGCTGCGCACCGTGGAGAAGAACAGTCCCTGGGGCAGCGGGGTCGCGCGCCCATCGGCGACCGTCAGCCCGCCGCGGGCGCCGCCGTCCACGAACGCGAGCCGTCCCGTGTCGGGATCCAGCCCGAGCTGGGCGGGGGCCCGGTCCAGGGCGATCGTCCCCAGGAACACCCCGCGGCGCCCGTCGAAGGCCGTCGCGCCCTCGGCACCGAAGGCCTTGTTGACGAGGAACACCCGATCGCTGCCGGAATCGTAGAGGCCGGCGTAGAACTCACCGCCGATCGGGAATGCCTGCGTGGTGAAGGCATTGCTCTGTGCCTGGTCCGCGCCGGGGAGGATGGTCACGCGCACGACCGCCGGCGTGCCGGGGAAGCGATAGTTCGCCACCGGCGTGTTGACGGTGCACGCGAAGTACACGACCGGCCGCTCGATGCTCCGTCCGAGCGGCCCCGGGATCCCGTTGGAGACGTTGGTGCCCAGGGGCCGCTGGCACGAAGGCACCGGGTAGCTCCAGTCCACCGACCCCGACGAGACGTCCCACTGGACGAGCACCGTGGTGTTCGACGCCGAGTCGCCGGGCGAGACCAGCGGCGACACCATCTCACCCAGGATGTAGAGCTTGTCCTCGGGAGCGAAGTAGCTCATCGCGAAGATCTGGCCCCCGCGCAGCACGTCGGTGAGCGAATGCCGGCTGGTTACCTCCAGGGTCCGTCCGTCCACCACGGCCATCCAGGGCTCCGGGCTGATGAGCAGCGGGTAGCGGAAGTAGGTCACGAACAGCCGGTGGCGGACCTCGTCGACGGGGACCGCGAGAGCCCCCTGCCGTACGCCGTCGTCCACCGCCGCCGAGCCGAGATGGTCGAGGGTGTCGAGATCGTAGGCGTCCACGACGACCTCGGAGAAGGCCTGGGAGTCCGGGCGCACCTCGTACAGTCGCCGGCCGGCGACGTCGGTGACGAGCTGGCCAGCCAGGGCCGAGGTCACATCGGGCGCGCGCGTGTGGAGGCGATCGACGGTCTCGATACCTGCCTGTGTACGCGACGCCGACGCGGGGAGCATCACGGCGCACAGCAGCGCCGCGCATGCGACCGCACAGGATCCCCGCGCCCCTCGCATCACCTCTCCTTACATCCTGCTCCACCACTGCACGAACCGGACGAACCCGACATCCGGCCGCCCACGCGAACGGACGGCCGGGGGCCTGCCCTCCGACCGTCCGTCGGTACCAACCGGTGACTGCGTGCTACCCGGCGACGACGGCCTGTCCGGTCACGTTCGCCGAGGTGACCGGGGTGAGCGCGCAGTCCTGTCCGAGGTCGGGCGTGAACTGGAAGGCCCCCGCCAGCGGCGAGTTGTTCGCCGAGCCCTCGAGCAGCACCATGCTTCCGAAGCGCACGAAGTCGAACTGGCCGACCACCAACAACTCGCCGCCGCCGACCATCGGAACGTTCGCGGAGAAGCTCCCCTTCCCCGACCCGTACGCGCACGTGTCGCCCGGGCCGAACACCTCCGCGAGCTCCCCCTCGCCATACTCCCCCGGGGCAGTCACCTCCCCCCCGCCGGCAACCGCCTCCCCGTCGATGACCCCCACGCACGTGAGGGTGGTGTTGGCCACGAACGCGAACTCCCCGATCGTCGGCGTGAGCGACAGCGGCTCACTGAGCGTGACGCCGCCTGAGACGGTGCACGTCCCACCGCTGGCTTGAGCCGACGCCCCCGGACCGGTCGCCGTCAGGCTCCCGATGATCGCGATCGCACAGAAAATCCCCCTCAGCTTCATATCGTCCCCCTCTCACGGATACACCCGAACATCACGAAAGACTTCGGCGCACGTACGCGACATTCCTGCCCCCACCACGACGGCTATCATGGCTGCCCGCCACGCGAGGAGGTACGGATTGCGCTTCGTCCTGTCGCTGGACGCCGGCACGACCGGCGTCACCGCCCTGCTGGTCGGCGCCGACGCCCGCGTGCACGCGACCGGCTACCGCGAATTCCCACAGCACTATCCGCGCGCAGGATGGGTCGAGCACGACCCGGAGCAGATCTGGTCCGCCACCGTGGCCGCCTGCGAGGACACCTTCCGGGCGGCGGGGATCGGCACCGGGGACGTGGCAGCCGTGGGCATCACCAACCAGCGGGAGACCGCCGTGCTGTGGGAGCGCGCCAGCGGACGGCCGGTGGCCAACGCCGTCGTCTGGCAGTGCCGGCGGACGGCCGGACGCTGCGAGGAGCTGAAGGCCGCCGGCCTGGAGCCGACGATCCGCGACCGGACGGGGCTCGTCGCGGACGCCTACTTCTCGGGGACGAAGATCGAATGGTTGCTCGACCACGTCCCGGGGGCGCGGGCGGCCGCCGAGGACGGCGATCTCGCCTTCGGCACCGTCGACACCTGGCTCGTCTGGAAGCTGACCGGCGGCCGGGTCCACGCCACCGATCCGTCCAACGCCTCCCGGACGATGCTCTTCGGCCTGCGGACGCTGGACTGGGACGACGAGATGCTGAAGATCCTCAACGTGCCCCGCGCGGTCCTACCCGAGGTGCGGCCGTCCAGCGGGAGGTTCGGAACCACCGATCCCGACGCCTTCCTCGGCGCGGCTCTGCCCATCTCGGGCATCGCCGGCGACCAGCAGGCCGCGTTGTTCGGCCAGGGCTGTTTCGAGGTGGGCCGCTCGAAGAACACCTACGGCACCGGATCGTTCCTGCTGCTCAACTGCGGAAACGAACCGCCGCCGGTGCAGGAGGGTCTGCTGTCCACCGTGGCGTGGACCGTCGACGGGCGGACCGACTACGCCCTCGAAGGTGCGATCTTCATCACCGGCGCGGCCCTCAACTGGCTGCGCGACGGACTGGGGCTGATCGCGTCTTTCGACGAGGCCGAGCCGCTGGCGTCCTCGGTCCCCGACACCGACGGCGCCATCTTCGTCCCCGCCTTCGTGGGGCTCGGGTCGCCGTGGTGGGATCCGTACGCCCGAGGCACCATCGTCGGCGTCACGCGGGGCACGACGAAGGCGCACCTCGTCCGAGCCGCGCTGGAGGCGATGGCGCATCAGTCACAGGACGTGATCGAGGCGATGACGCGCGCCTCCGGCGGTCCTCCGAGCGAACTGCGCGTGGACGGCGGGGCCGTCCGGATGGATCTCTTGTGCCAGATGCAGGCCGACCTCAGCGGGGTCCCGGTGATCCGTCCGGTCGTCCGCGAGACCACGGCGCTGGGGGCGGCGTTCCTCGCGGGCCTCGCCGAAGGCGTGTGGGAGGGCTTCGACGCGCTCGAGGCCGCCTGGGGGTTCGACCGCCGCTTCGACCCGCGGATGGACGAGCAGAGCCGCACCGAGCAGCGGGCCACCTGGGCCCGCGCCGTGGAGCGCGCCCGCGCCTGGGAACGTCCCTGATCGCCGGGCCCGGTTCCCTGTCGGGCGCTCATATCGCTGTTATCGTCTGAGCACTGAGATCATGCATGTTCATCGGTGTGACAAGGGGGGCGGGAAAGCGTGAACCTGGTCGCGACACCCACCAGCGGCATCTTCCGCGCCGTGCAGGGCGCCGCGCGCCTCGGGGTGGGCGCGCTGCTGGTCGGCGCCATGGCACTGACCGGCGGATCCGGCGGGGCGGCGCCGACCGTGACACCCGTCCCGACGGCGGCTCCGAGCCCCGAACCCCCCCCCCCCCCCCCCCCCCCCCCCCGGGCCCCCCCCCCCGGCCCCCCCCCCCCCCGCCGGGGCCCACGGGGGGGGGGCCCCCCACGGGGCCC
>CAZLKN010000011.1:0-63307 GCA_964560135.1 uncultured Actinomycetes bacterium
CGCCACGTGCGCTCGCGCTTGCGGCGCGAGCGCACGCGCTTGTCTTCGAGGCGTCGCTCCTTGGCCGATCGCGACGGTCGGGTCTTACGGCGCGGGGGCGGGTCGGGCCGCAGCGCCTCGGCAAGGAGGTCGCGCAGGCGGTCGGCGGCCAGTGCCCGGTTACGGCCCTGCGTCCGCTCGTCGTCGGCCACGATCCGCAGCCGGCCCTCGGCGTCGATGCGCGAGGAGAGCTTGCGCATGATCCGCGCCCGCTGACGGGGGCCGAGCGAAGGCGACCCGGCCACGTCGAACATCAGCTCCACGCGGGTGTCGCGGCGATTGACGTTCTGCCCGCCCGGCCCCCCGCTGCGCGAGAAGCGGAACCGCAGCTCTCCGGCGGGGATCGTGAGCCCGCGGTTCACGCGGATCGGGTCGACGCTCATACCCGAGGATAGTCCGCGGGCTACAGGGCCGAGGCGAGGTCCTCGGCTTCGGACACGAGCCCGTCGAGTGATGCGAGGCCCCGCGCCCAGAACCCGGGATCGGTGATGTCCATACCCACCAGCCCCGCGAGCCGCTCGGGCGAGTCCGACCCTCCGGAGCGCAGCAGCTCCAGGTAGGGCTCGACCATCGATGAGCCGTCCTGCTGGTAGCGGCCGAAGATCGCCAGCGAGAACAGGTACCCGAAGGCGTAGGCGTAGACGTAGCCGGGGACCGACACGAAGTGCGGGACGTAGCTCCACCAGGTGCGGTATCCGTCGGTGATCTCGACGGCGTCGCCCAGCATGGGGGCCTGCGTCTCGGTCCAGAAGCGGTTGAGGTCGTCGGTGGACAGCTCACCCTGCTCGCGGCGGGCGGTGTGGACCGTGTGCTCGAAGCGGTTCATCGCGACCTGCCGGAAGACGGTGGCGATGGCGTCCTCCAGCCGCCCCGCGACGAGCTCCAGGCGGCGACGCGGGTCGGCCTCGGCCTCCAGCAGTCTCCGGAACGTCAGCGCCTCGCCGAACACCGACGCCGTTTCCGCGAGCGTCAGTGGAACGGAGGCGTTGTACAGCCCGTGGCGCTCGCCGGCCAGCGCGCCGTGAAGTGCGTGACCGAGCTCGTGGGCGAGCGTGAGCACCGAGCGCCGCTCGCCGGTATAGGTCATGAAGACGTAGGGGTGCAGCCCGGGGATCGTGGTCGCACAGTAGGCACCGGGGGCCTTGTTCGCGCCCGGCGCGGCATCGATCCAGGACCGCTCGAAGAAGTCGCCGATGATGCGGCCGGCGGTCGGCGAGAAGTCCTCGTAGGCGCCGCGGACCAGTGCCTCCGCGTCCGGCCAGGGCAACGCCTCCGCGGTATCGGCCAGCGGAGCCATGCGGTCGTAGTCGGCCAGCCGGTCGAGGCCGAGCAGCTTCGCCTTGAGACGGTAGTAGCGCTGCGGGATGTCGTAGCGATCCACGACGGCGTCCACGAGGGCGTCCACCGACTCGTCGGACGCCTCGTTGGCCAGGTTCCTCGAGGTCAGCCACGTCGGATAGGACCGCAGCCGGTCGGCCGTGTGCTTCTCCAGCAGGATCGTGTTGAAGACGAACGTGCGCTGCTGGATGGTGGAGGACAGCGCCTCCGTGAGCCCATGCGCGGCGGCCCGCCGCATCTCGCGCTCCGGACGCTGCAAGCGCGACAGCGCCTGCTCGAGGCCGACGCGCTCGCCGTCCACGGTGATCCGCGTCGCGGCGTTGAGCTCGGTGAAGAAGCGGGACCAGGCCGATCCCCCGACGACCCCCAGCTCGGACATCACCCGCTCCTCGGGTTCGCTGAGACGGTGCGGCCGGTACCGGCGCACTCGCGCCAGGTGGTGCCGGTAGCTCTCGAGGGCCGGGTCGGCGAGCAGCTCCTCCGCTCGGTCGTCGTCGACCGCCGTCCATTCCAGGTCGAAGAACAGCCCCTCGGCCTCCGCGCGCGCGGACTGCTCGCGGATGCGCTGCAGGAAGGCCCCACGGACGGCGTCGGCGGTGTCGGTGGTGAACATCAGATGCGCGTAGCTGATGAGTCTCGACAGGGCCGATGACAGCCGCTCACCTTCGGCGGCGGCCTCGGCGAGCGCGGGGGCGTCGAGTTCGGCCACCCGGCCGCGGTACCGCTCGCGGAAGGCCTCCAGCCCCGCCCAGAACCCGTCGAGGTCCGCGGTGATCCGCGGATCGTCGGTGCCCGCGTACAGATCTGAGAGGTCCCAGGTGACCGCTTCGGCCCCCGTGATCGTCGTAGCCATCACAGTTCCACGATCTCACGGAGGGCGCGCTCGACGTCGGCGACCTGCGGCAGGATCGCGTCCTCGAGTGTCGGTTCGTAGGCCACGTGGCAGTCCTTGGCCCCCACCCGCTTCACCGGCGCGTCGAGGTCCCAGAAGCACTCGTCGGTGATCCAGGCCGCGACCTCGGCACCGAAACCGCACGTGAGGTTGTCCTCGTGGAGCACGAGCACGCGGCTCGTCCTGGCCACCGACTCGGCGACGATCTCCCGGTCCCAGGGAACGAGCGAGCGCAGGTCGACGATCTCCACCGACACGTCCTCATCCTCTTTCTGGAGATTCCGTGCGGCCTGCACGGCTCGTTGGACGGTGGCGCCGTAGGTCACGACGGTGACATCCTCGCCGCGGGTCACATACCGGCCCTTGCCGAAAGGCACCACGTGCTCGGCGGGCGGGAAGGGATCCCGGTTGTACATCTGCCGGTACAGGTGTTTGTGCTCCAGGAACAGCACCGGGTCCTCGGCTTGAAAGGAGGCGCGGAGCAGCCCCGCGGCGTCCGCGGCCCGCGACGGGAACGCGATGAGCAGCCCCGGAACGTGGGCGAAGATCGACTCCCCGCACTGCGAGTGCCAGATCGACCCGCCCTGGAGGTAGCCGCCGATCGCCACACGGACCACCATCGGTGCGGCGAACGCGCCGTTGGACCGCCACCGCACGGTCGCCGCCTCCGTCTTGATCTGCGTCATGGCCGGCCAGATGTAGTCGAAGAACTGGATCTCCGGACACGGACGCAGGCCGCGCATCCCCATGCCCACGGCCCGGCCGATGATGTTCGCCTCCGCCAGGGGCGTGTTGAAGCACCGGCCCTGGCCGAAGGTGCGCTGGATGCCGTGGGTGATGCCGAAGACCCCGCCCTTGCCCGGGACCTTCTCGAGGAGGTCGTCGTCGGGCGCGTCGGCGACGTCCTCGCCGAATACCCGGATGCGCTCGTCGGCCTCCATCTGCTCGTGCAGCGTCCGCCGGATCGCCTCACCCATCGTCACCACGTCGTCGTCGCCCTCCGCGGAGAGCTCGGAGAGCTCGTTGTCCTCGGGGAGCGGACCGGTTACGTGGTCGAGCACCGTCGCCGGGTCGGGACGGGCCGCGGCGAGCGCCTCCTTGGCCGCCTCGCCCACCGCTTTCTTCGTCTCGGCCCGGATCTCCTCGGCCTGCTCCTCGGTGAGGACCCCACCCACAACGAGCTCCTTCTGGAGCTGGTCGATGGGGTCGTACTCCTGCTCCTCGGCGAGCTCCTCGGGGGTCCGGTACTTGCGCTGGTCGTCGGAGAGCGAATGCGAGTACGGACGGGTGACGATCGCGTGGATGAGTCCGGGGCCTTCACCGGCGCGGACACGCTCGATGGCCCGCTTGCCCTTGCGGCGGACCTCGAAGTAGTCACGGCCGTCCACCTTGTGGATCGCGAGCCCCCGGAAACCGCGCACCAACTCGTGGACGGGCGCCGGCTGCTGGTCGTCGGTGGGCACGGAGATGGCGTAGCCGTTGTCGGCCACCACGTACAGGACGGGGAGGTGCAGGGTGCAAGCCGTGTTCAGGCTCTCCCAGAACTCGCCCTCCGAGCAGGCGCCCTCGCCGAGCGAGACGTAGGTCAGCTCGTCGCCGTGCGCCTCGCATCCCGGGAGATCCTTACGACGGACGATGTAGCGTCCCGCCTCGGCGCAGCCGACCGCGGGAACGCACTGGCTCCCGGTGGCGCTCGACTGGGTGGCGACGTTCACGTCCTCGAATCCCCAGTGGCAGGGCATCTGGCGGCCGCCGGAGGCCGGGTCCTCGGACGACCCCACGGCCTGCAGGAGCAGGTCCGTCGCCGACACGCCGAGTCCGAGCATCAGAGCCCGGTCGCGGTAGTAGGGGAAGAACCAGTCGTAGCCGGGGCGCAGGTCGCGCGCGAGGCCCAGGAGAAGCGCCTCGTGTCCGGCCCCCGAGATCTGGAAGAACACCTTCGACTGCTGACGGAGGGTGATCTCGCGGTCGTCGATCGCGCGCGACACGCACGCCAGACGGAAATCCTCGATCGCTTCCTGCGCCGATACCCCCCGGTGCTTCCCGACCCGCTCCCTGGTCTCCAAACCGAGCGCCTCCTCTCCCCGATCCCCTGTCCCCTCAGCCTAACCAAGGGGGCCGGGGACGGGGGAGGTCGTCCCCGGGGCGGTGAGCGCGCCTCCGGTCGCTCGCGATACGATCGTCCTCGCCTGCTCCGCGTGGCCCGGCCACGCGGCCGGCCGAGGGACGGATCCGAGGTCGTCCCGTCACGTCGTCAGCAGCTCGCCGGAGCGTCGATGGCGAGGTCACGTCCCCTCCAGCATCGACCATCGGGGGCGGATCGCGCCGGGTTGCCGGCACGAGAGAAGGTGGTCTGTCCATCCATGCGAACGCCGGATCGTCCACGGAGCCGCGCCGTCACCCTGGTCGCCGCGCTGGCGCTCGTCGCGGCATCCTGCAGCAGCCCGGAAGGAGCCGGACCGGCCGCCCAGCGGGGTCCCGAAGCCGACCGTACCCGGCTCGACGACGCAACCGCCGGCGCCGGCGGAACCCCGGGGGACCCGGCCGGCGCACGCAACGACACACCGGCCCCCGGGCGGGCCCGGCGCGACCCGGCGGCCGCCGGGTCCGGGAGTGCCACCCTCGGAGCCTCGAGCGCCGGCGGGGCAGATCCGGTGATCGGCGTGAGCGAGGACAGCATCGAGCTCGTCTACTACTGGAAGGGTGACCAGACCCGCTCGAGCCCGTTCCTGCGTGGCACGGGCACCGAGTCCAACGTCGACGAGGCCGAGGCCTTCCGGGTCCTCGTCGAGTACATCAACCGCAACTCCGGGACCGGTGCCACCTTCATGGGATTCCCCTTCGATCTCCACGGACGAACGATCGAGGGCACCGTGGTGGAGGCCGGCTCCGGACCCGAGGACAACACCGCCGCCGCGGAGCACATCGCCAAGGAACTGCGACCGTTCGCCGCGGTGGCCGCCCACGGTTCGGTGTCCGCCTACGCCTGCCGGTTGCTCGCGGCCAACGGCGTCTTCAATCTCGCCACCTACGACCTCGACTTCGACCTCTACGAGCGCACGAACGGGTACTGCCTGCCCGCATCGGCGTCCTTCGACGCACAGGTGGATGTGATGGAGCGCTACCTCGCCGATCGCGTGATCCGGGCGCCCTACCGCGGTGCCACCTCCGAGCAGCCGCGGCGGATCGGCGTCGTGTGGTCCGAGCACCCGGGCCTCGTGGACTCGATGCCGAAGGTCGTCGACCGGCTGAAACGGGCCGGCGTTCCGGTGGCCGCCACGGCCACGGTGTCGGCCTCGCTGACCTCGGCGCAGCAGCAGGCCCCCAACGTGGTGGCCCGGTTCCGCTCTGAGGGAGTGAACACCGTGGTGATGCCCGACGCCGGGACGCCGATGTCGTTCACGCAGGCCGCGGAGTCCCAGGGCTACCGGCCCGACTACGCGATCTGGCCCTGCTCCGGTCAGGACGTCGCCGCGATGGTGCGCCTGTTCAATCCCGAGCAGTGGCGCCGGGCCACGGGCCTCACCTGCTTCGATCCGGTGTTCCGGGTGGACCTCACCCTGGACGACGATGCCCGCCGTACGGAATGGTACCGGCAGTACCGCAGCGTGAAGGACGACGATCCACCGGCCCCCACGCCGTTCGTCTACGCCGGCCTGCTCCCGTTGCTGATCGGGGTGACCGGAGCCGGACCCGATCTCACCCCGGAGACATTCCGCGCGGCGTTGGCCGAGCACGGGACGTACCGCTACGACGCCACCTCCGGACGAACCACCGACCGGACACGGATGCTGCTCACCCCCTCGTCGCCGGACCGGTCGGTGATCGGAGACTTCACCGTGCTGCGCTGGTCGCCGTCCACCCGTCGCAGGGGTAACGCACTCACGGGGTCCTACACCTATCCGGAGGAAGGTCGGCGGTACGCCCGCGACCATGCCTTCCGCTGACCAGACCCGCAGGAGCCTCCCGTGGCTCGCGGCCGCGGGTGCGGTCCTCACACCGACCCTGACCGGGAGGGTCCCTGTGGGCGTCCTGGTCCTCGGATTGCTGCTGGGCGGGCTCTCGTCGCTGCTCGCGGGGGGCCTCGTCCTCATCTGGCGCGCGCACCGCTTCCTGAATCTCGCCCACGGCGCGATGGGCCTCGTGGCCGGGGTGCTGGTCGCCGCCCTCGTCGGGGGCGCAGGATGGAACGTCTGGCTCGCGCTCCCCGTCGGTCTGGGAGTCGGCGCCGGCCTGGGGCTCGTCACCGAGACCGTGCTCATCGGCCGTCTCGGCTGGGCCCCCCGTCCGATCCTGATGGTCGGGAGCCTGGGACTGGCCTACGTGTACGGAGCGTTCCAGGCGTCCCTGCCCCCGGCGCTCGGCGGACTCCCGCGTTTCGAGATCCCGCTGCCGGTGGGGATCGACATCTTCCCGGTGCACTTCGGCGGCACGCACGTCGCCGCCGCGGTCGCGGTGCCGGTGTGTCTCGGGGGCCTCGCGCTGTTCCTGCGCGTGTCCCGTCTCGGGCTGGCGGTGCGGGCGGCGGCACAGAACCCGGACCGGGCCCGGAGCCTGGGCGTGCCCGTCCGTGCGGTCTCGATGGTCGTGTGGGGCGTGGCCGGTGCGCTGGCCGCCGTCGGTGGCATCCTGGCCGTGCCGATCCTCGGCCTGGCGCTGGAGGCCGGGCCCGGAACGACCGTCCTGCTGCTGGCCCTGGCCCCCGCCGTGGTCGCGCGGATGCGAAGCCTGCCGGCGGCGGTCGCCGCGTCCCTGCTGGTCGGCGCCGCCTATCAGTCCGCCCTGTGGATGACGCCCCGGGCCGGGATCGCCGACGTCGTCGTGCTCGCCGTCGTGGTGGCCGCCTTCGGGTTGCAGACGCGTGAGGGTCTCCGGCGCCGCGAGGCCGCGGAACGCACGTCCTGGCGGGCCTTCGCGGGGATCCGTCCCCTGCCCCCGGCGGTGATCTCCCGGACGGGCGTGCGGGTGGCCCGGTGGGCCGGCACGGCCGGGTTCTGGGCGGCGGCGCTCCTCGTGCCGCTGGCCCTCGGCCCGGCGGACGCCCAGCGCTACGGCGTGGTGGCGATCTTCGCGCTGGCGGCGGTGTCGGTGTGCATCGTGTCCGGCTTCGCGGGACGCCTGTCGTTCGGCCACTGGGCCGTCGTCGGAGTGGGGGCGTGGACGGCCGGGGGCCTGGCCGGCCACACCGGATACGAGATGATGCTGCCCGTCGCGGCGGTTGCCGGGGCGGTGGCCTCGGTGCTGGTCGGCCTCCCGTCCCTGCGGGCCGGTCCGTTCGCCTACGCCGTGACCACGCTGGCGGCTGCCGTCGCGGCCGCCGGGCTGCTCGCCGCCGACCCGCTCCTGCGTCGGGTGGAGCCCGTCCCGGCTCCCGTGTTCGCCGGCTACCCGTTGGACACGAACACCCTCCACACGGTGTTCGCCGTCGCCGTCCTCGGTACGGCGGTGTGGCTGGTCCGCCGGATCCGCGCCGGTGGTTTCGGTCGCCGCCTCGTTGCCCTGCGCGACGATGAGACGCTGGCCGCCGCGCACGGCGTCCGGCGCGCCACATCGCTGCTCGGCGCCTACGCCGTCTCCGGGGCCTTCGCGGGGGTTGCCGGTGCCCTCTACCTGCACAACCAGCACCTCGTCCATCCGGAGAGCTTCGCCGCCGAGCGCTCGCTCCTGCTCCTCGGCGCCGTGGTGGTCGGCGGACTCGGTTCGGTCGGAGGCGCCGTGGCGGGTGCGGTGCTCGTCTACGGCGCGACCCTGTTCCTCCCAGGGGCCTGGACGCTGCTCGGTACCGGCGCCGGGATGCTGGCCGTGCTGCTCCTGCTCCCCGGCGGTCTCGCGGGCTTGGCCGACCGCACCCTGGGGACGCTGCGGCCCGGCGGCACCTCGCCGGGATCCGTCCGGCCGGACGACCAGGCAACCCTCCAGCCCGTGGAGGCGGCCGGGTGAGCCGTCGCAGCGACACCCGCCGCGCCCGCGCGATCCCGGCGGTCCGCCGCCTCGCGACGGCCGCTCTGCTCGCCGGGACGGTGTCGTGGCCGGCGCTCCTCGGCGCCGCCGATGCCGTGATCCACCGCACCGGCATGGTGCTGCCCGGTTCCCTATGGGCCGGGCTGGGGATCGCCGCTGCTGCGGCAGTGGTCGCCCGGGTCGCCGCAGCCGTCCGCGTGGCGCTACGCGCCGCCGGCCTCACCGCGGTCGCCTGCGCACTGGCCACGGGCGTCGGAGGCGAGCCGGTACTGCCGGTGGTCTTGCTCGTCGGGATCGTCGCGACCGCGTGGCTGCTCGGCGGCATCCTCGGGCTGTCCGCGTCCGTGGTGCCGACCGGCCTGCGCAGTGCGGCTCTCGGCTGGACGGCAGCCGCTGCCGCCGCCGGGACGCTCCCGGCGATCCACGTCGCCGCCGTCGCCGGCGACTCGGTGACCTCCGCCGGCTGGTGGCTGACCGCGTACGCATCGGGAGCGCTCGCCCTCGTCCATCTCGCCCTGGGTTCGGCTCCGCGCGACCGCCGCCACGCCGTGGAACGCGACGCTCCACATCCGGCCGACGGCACGCTCGTGCGGCTGGAGGCCGTCGACGTGGTGCTGGACGGCGTCCCCGTGGTCCGCAGCGTCGATCTCGCCGTGGACGCCGGCGAGGTCTGCGTGGTGTGCGGCACCAACGGTGCCGGGAAGACGACGCTGCTCCGCACGATCGCAGGCTTCGTGCATCCCGTGGGGGGAAGCGTCCGGTTCGACGGGGAGGACGTCTCGGGGCTGGCCCCCGAGGACCTCGCCGGCCTCGGGGTGCTGTACGTGGACGGCTCCCGCCCCGTGTTCGGGGATCTCACGGTGCTCGAGAACCTGCGGATCGGCGCGTACCTCACCCACCGCTCCCGGGCCGCATTCGAGGAGGCCACCCTCCATGTGTTCCGGCTCTTCGGCGAGCTGGCGGCACGGCGGGACGAGCCGGCCGGGACGCTGTCCGGCGGGGAGCAGCGCCTTCTCGCGCTCGCCCAGACGCTGTATGCGCGACCCCGGGTCCTGCTCCTCGACGAGCTCACCACCGGCCTCGCCCCGGAGCCGCTGCGGCGCCTCCTCGGTGCGGTCCACGCGCTCGCGCGTGAGGGCACGGCGGTCGTCGTGGTCGAACACAATCTGCCCACCGCCGCCGCTCTCGGGGGCCGGGTGGTGTTCCTCGACGCCGGTGCGGTGCGGTTCGCGGGCACGGGGGCCGAGCTCGCCGCCCGTGGAGATCTGCTGCGCCCGGTGTTCCTCGGGGGCCCGCGATGAGCGTGGCGGTGCGACTCGACCGCGTCACGGTGTGCTACGGCGACGTGCGTGCGCTCGACGGCGTGGATCTCACCGTCGCGCCCGGCGAGGCTGTGGGGATCGTGGGCGACAACGGTGCGGGGAAGACCACCCTGCTGGACGTCGTGTCGGGCTTCGTACGCCCCGACGCCGGACGGGTGGTCCTCGGCGACCGGGACGTGACAGGCGCCGCGCCCGACCGGCGCCGGAGCCTGGGCGTGGCCCGTGGCTTCCAGGACGCCCGCGCCTACGACACCCTGACGGTGCCCGAGGTCGTGCGCGTGGCCGGCGCCACCCGTGGCGGGGGCAGCGAGGCGCTGGCCCTGCTCGACGACGTCGGACTCCGGGGCCGCGACACCGCCTACCCGGGGGAGTTGTCCACCGGGATGCGGCGGGTGCTGGAGATGGCTTGTGCCACCGCCGCCCGTCCCGGGGTGCTCCTGCTCGACGAGCCGACCGCGGGGCTCGCGTCCGCCGAGCGCGGCGTACTCGCCGAAGTCGTCCGCGGATGGCGTGAACGCACCGGGTGCACGCTGGTGATCGTGGAGCATGACTCCGCGTTCCTCGACGCCGTCTGCGACCGCACCGTCGCGCTCGTCGACGGAAGGATCGTCTCTCCGGATGCGGGCCGCACTCCCCGGGCGGACCCCCCGGAGCAGCCGGACCTGCGAGCCACCCTCCGGGCGGTGGCCGCCGCCGCCGACGGCCGGGGGCCCGGAGCCACCGACGCCGGCCCCTCGACCTGGCGGCTGGCCCGCCTCGGCCTCCGGCAGTTCGCCTCCGGGATGCTGGCGATCCTGATCCTCGGCGTGCTGAACCGGGTGATGAAGATCGAGATGGGCCTGCCGTTGTGGCTCGCCGCCGGCGCGCTGGGCTTCTACAACCTCTCCGCTCCCCTCGCGATCCTCGTGGGACACCGGTCGGACCGCCGCCCCGTGGCCGGTCGCTACCGAACCCCCTACATCGTCGGCGGTGCGTGCGTCACCGCCGCCGCCGCAGCCGTGGCGCCGTTCGCGGCCGCCTTCCTCGCCGCCCGTCCGGATTCACCGGTGGCGATCCTCGCCATGGTCGCGGTGGCCTGCGTGATGGGCGTCGGCATGTATGGCGCGGGCACCGCGTACTTCGCGTTGCTGGCCGACCTGACCACGGAGCAGACCCGGGCCCGGGCGGTCTCCGTCGTCTACGCGATGCTGATGGCGGGCATCCTCGCCGGTGTCGCGTTGTCCGCGGTGGTGCTCGGCACCTACACCTTCGGGCGCCTCGCGTCGCTGTTCGGGCTCGTAGCCGTCCTGCTGGTGGTCTTCACGGTGGTGGCGGTGTGGGGGGTCGAGCCGCGCCGCACCGCACCGGTCACACCGCGGGCTCCGGCCTTCCGGGCCGCGTTGGCGCAGGTCCTGCGGGCCCGGCAGAGCCGATGGTTCTTCGCGTTCATGTGCGTGGCGATCTTCTTCACCTTCCTGCACCAGGCCGTCCTCGAGCCGTTCGGCGGGGACGTGTTCGGCCTGGACGTACGGGCGACGACCCTGTTCAACGCCGTGTTGATCTCGGGTGTGCTCGCGGGGATGGGGGCCGGGGGCGGATGGGTGGCCGTCCGCTGGGGCAAGCACCGGACAGCCGCGGCGGGCCTCGTCGGAGGCGCTGTGTCCTTCGCCGTCCTCGCGGTCGCGTCGGCCTCGTCCATCCTCGAGCTCGTGTACCTGGGGATCTTCGGCCTCGGGATCGGCCTCGGCCTCCTGAACGTCGGCGCGCTGGCCCTGATGATGGACATGACCGCAGCGGGTCGAGCGGGGTTGTCCATGGGCCTGTGGACCGTGGCCCACGCCGTGGCCGACGGCGCGGCCACCGCCGGCGGCGGCGTCCTGCATGGGATCGCCTTCGCCCTCACGGGGGCCGAGCCCGCCGCCTACGCCTCGGTGTTCGCGGTTTCGTCGGTGGGGCTGCTCGGCACACTCGTGCTGCTGCGTCGGATCAGCGTCACCCGGTTCCAGGCCGAGGTCGACGACGGCTGATCAGCTCGTCGCGAGCGCGTTGAACCTGGCGACCAGATCCTCGTCCTTCGGCTCCGGTGGGCGCCTCGTCAGCCAGGTCTCGACCTTGCGTTCGTTCTCGAGCACGATCCACTCGTAGCCGTAGGTGCGCGGACCGGCGAGGGCCGGCTCCGGCAGGAACTTCGCGCGCAGGAGCTGCGCCACCACCGCGTACCCGATCTTCGGCTTGCCCGTCCAGAACCCGTCGAGCGCGTACAGCGGCGTGCCTTTCGTCCGTTCGCGCAGCTCGTCGAGGAACGCGTACTCGCCCTTCCATGCGATCTTCACGATCGCCTTCGCCACGAGCAGAGGGCCCATCCGGATCCAGACCACGTCGTCGTTGAAGACCCCGTGCTTGAATGCCGGGCCCGGACGGTCCCGGGCCTCCACGGCGCATGTGACCTCTGGTCGCCCGCCGGTGGCGGTGACCTGCTCCGGATCGAATATCACGACGTGGTCCACGCCGACCATCCTAGGGCTATGGTGCGTCACATGACACGCCTGACGAGCCTCGCGGTGCCCGGCGCTGCGGACCGCTGGGCCGGGCTCGGATTCGTCACCGCCGGCTCCACGGTACGTGTCGGGAGGATCACGCTCACCTGCGACGCGGACGAGCCCGCCTGGGCTTTCGACCGGCTGCTCACCGACCCCGGCCCCCTCGGGGTTCACACGCACCGGGTCGACGTACCGGCGGAAGATCCGCCGGTGCACCCCAACGGCGTGGACCGGCTCGACCACGTTGTCTACGGGGTCCCCGACCTCGACGCCGCCGTGGTGGCGATCTCCTCGGTGCTCGGTCTGGAGGTCCGGCGGCGCCTCACCCCCCGTCCCGGGGGACCGGAGATGGCGTTCTTCCGCGCCGGGGAAGCCGTCCTGGAGGTGGTGGGGGCCGGGGAGCGTCCCCGCCTGTGGGGCGTCGCCTTCCGGTGCCCGGACCTCGGCGCGACGGTGGCCGGCGTCCGGGACGCGGGCGGGCCGATCTCGGATCCTCGGCCGTCGATCCAGGGCGGGCGGATCGCCACCGTCCCGGCCGAGCATGTCGGCTGGCGAGTCGCGTTCATGGAGCCGCCGCGGCGCTGATACCTTGTGGCAGCCAGACGACGGGGGAGGAGACCATGACCCACCGGGATCTCGCGTTCGCGTCCGCGCTCGAGCTCGCCGAGCTGATCCGGGCCAAGGAAGTCTCGCCCGTGGAACTCGTCGAGCTCTACGGCGAGCGCATCGAGCGGCTGAACCCGGTGCTGGCCGCCTACCTCACCCCCGCACTCGATCAGGCCCGCGACGTCGCCCGCGAGAAGGAGACGGCCCTCGGCGCGGACTACCTTCCCGTGTTCCACGGCGTCCCGATCGCGATCAAGGACCTCAACGACACCGCGGGGATCCGCACCACCCACGGCTCCGCGGGCTTCTCCGACCGGGTCCCCGAGGCCGACGACGAGACCGTCCGGCGGATCCGGGCGGCCGGCTTCGTGATCCTCGGCAAGACCAACACCCCCGAGTTCGGAACCACCCCTTGGACGGAGCCCGACGGGTTCCCGCCCGCCCGCAACCCCTGGGACACCGACCGCACCCCCGGAGGATCCTCCGGCGGCTCGGCGGCGGCCCTGGCCGCGGGCCTGTGTCCGGTCTCGCAGGGTTCAGACGGCGGCGGGTCGATCCGGATCCCGGCCTCCTGCTGCGGGCTGTACGGCATCAAGCCGTCCCGGGGACGCGTCACGTCGGCCCCCGCGGCCCAGTCGTTCCTGTCCCAGAACGGACCCATCGCCCGCACCGTCGCCGACGCGGCGGCACTGCTCGATGCGCTGGCCGGCTACGCCACCGGCGACGCGTTCTGGGCCCCGCACCCCGAGCGTCCGTTCCGTGACGAGGTGGGACGCGACCCCGGCCGCCTGCGGGTGGCTTGGACCGCCGACGCCGGCATGGGCGCGACCGTGGCGCCCGGCAACCGTCGCGGCGCCGAGGAGGCCGCGGGACTCCTGAGCGAGCTCGGGCACGACGTGACCGAGCAGGCCCCACCGTCGTGGCCGGACGAGCTCGTGCAGGACTTCCTGCTGACCTGGAGCGTGCGGACCGACGCCTACGAACCGTCGCCACCCGACGAAGGACTCGGTGCCGTGAACCGTGCCGTGGTCGAGATCGGACGGGCCGTCCCGGCCTCCACCTACGAGGCCGCCGTGCGGCGGATCCAGCGCGCCGCCCGGCGCATCGTCGCCTTCTTCGACGACTACGACGTGCTCGTGACCCCGACGGTGGCGATCCCGCCGCCGCGGATCGGTGAGTTCCGCGACCCCGACTCACCGCTGGCCGAGTTCCTGCGCGCAGTGGAGTTCGTGCCCTTCACACCCCCCTGGAACACGACCGGACAGCCCGCGGTGAGCGTACCGCTGGCCACCGACGAGTCCGGCCTTCCGGTGGGGGTGCAGATCGTGGGCCGCCCCGCGGACGAGGCCACGCTGGTCCGTGTCTCGGCCCAGCTCGAGCAGGCGCGCCCATGGCGGGACCGGCGCCCCCCGGTCGCCTGAGGCCGTATCGGCGCTTCCCGCGACCTACGCGCCCGTGTGGACGACCTTGAACCGGGCCCGGCCGAGCTCGGTGCCGTCCACGGAGATCACGAACGTGTGGGGGCCGGGCTTGTGGAAGGTGACGTTCACGAGGTTGAAGGCGAGAACGATCGTCGTGGCATCGCCGGCCTCGAGCCCCGAGGGCCGGCTCGGCTCGAACCGCCCTTGGACCGGCGGGACGACGTCCTGCATGTCCTGGTCGACGAGGCGCACACCGATCTCGTGGGTGTCGCCGGCCACGTTCCACGGGACACGCAACGCGGCCGCCACCGACATGTGCGGATGCTGGACGGGCAGCTGTCCTACGGTGAGGGTGTCCCAGCAGGCGCCGTTGGCGTAGATCTTCCCCCCGACCGCCTCCGCGTGGTCGGCCACGAAAAACGCGGACAACCCGATGCCCTCATTCGACAGATCCTCGATCTCCACGTCGCCTCTCCTCGCCCTCGCCGTCCCCCCCTTCCTAGCATGGGGAGCGACAGGCGCAACATGCCGGTCCCGGGCAGGCTAGGCTTGCGGCATCGGAATCGACGGCTTCGGAGGTGGCGGGATGGCAGAAGTCCCCACGGTGATCGAGTCCTCGGATCGGGGCGACCGCGCCTTCGACCTGTTCTCGCGGCTGCTGCGTGACAGGATCGTGTTCCTCGGCACCCCGGTGGACGACAACGTCGCGAACCTCCTGATCGCCCAGTTCCTGTTCCTGGAATCGGAGGACAGCGACCGCGACGTCTCCGTGTACATCAACTCCCCCGGCGGCTCGGCCACCGCCATGTTCGCGCTCTACGACGTCATGAACTACCTGAGGTGCGACATCGCCACCTACTGCATGGGCATGGCGGCCTCGGCCGCCGCGGTGCTGCTGGCCGCGGGCACGAACGGCAAGCGCTACGCGCTGCCGAACGCGCGGGTGCTGATCCACCAGCCGCACGGATCCACCGGCGAGGGGCAGGCCGCCGACATCGAGATCGCGGCGAAGGAGATCCTGCGCCAGCGCCAGCTCATGAACGACATCCTGGCCCGTCACACCGGCAAGTCGGTCGACGTGATCGCCCACGACACCGACCGCGACTTCATCATGGGGGCCGAGGACGCCCGCGCCTACGGACTCGTGGACCACGTGCTGCCGGCCGGCAAGCTCGGCGCTTTGTCCAAGCTGACCCCGGACCAGGCCCCCGGGTCCAACGGCAAGCGCTGAGCGACCGGCTATCCTCTCGGGGATGTCCGACCGTACCCGCATCGTCGGCGCGCACGTTGCGCCCGAGCATCCGCTGAAGGAAGCGGAGGCGCTCGGCGCCGGCTGCGTCCAGATCTTCCTGTCGGATCCCCAGTCGTACAAGAAGCCGTCGCCCCGGCCCGACGTGGAGGAGCTGCGTGCCTCGTCGGTACCCGTGTACGTGCACGCGCCCTACCTGATCAACGTCTGTTCGCCCCGCAACAACGTCCGGTTCGGCTCCCGCAAGATCCTCGACCAGACCTGCGATGCGGCGGCGGAGATCGGTGCGGCGGCGGTGATCGTCCACGGGGGCCACGCCGAGGACGCCGTCGACGAAGGCATCCGCCGGTGGGTCAGCACGCTGGAGCGGCTCACCTCCGAGGTGCCGGTGTACATCGAGAACACCGCCGGCGGCTCCAACGCCGTGGCTCGGAACTTCAACGACCTGGCCCGGCTCTGGGAAGCGCTGAACGTGTCCGACCACGGCGTCGAGCTCGGCTTCTGCTTCGACACCTGCCACGCCCACGCCGCCGGCGAGGACCTCGCCGCGGTGATCGACCGGGCCCGGTCGATCTGCGGGCGGATCGACCTGATGCACGTCAACGACTCGAAGGACGAACCCGGGTCGGGACGCGACCGCCACACGAACCTCGGCTCCGGACGGATCGGCGCGGATGTGCTCCGCGACATGATCCGCGCCTGCGAGGCCCCCGTCGTGTGCGAGACCCCCGGGGGCCCGGAGGCCATGGCCGCCGACCTGGCCTTCGTCCGCGATGCGCTGAAGGGATGACACCCGAACAGGACGCCTACGGGCGGATGCTGCTGGACCATCTCGACGGCGCCGACGGCACCCACGAGGTGACCGAGCGCGACGACGGGTTCGTGAGCGTCTCCGAGGGTGCCTCGTACTACGCTGCGCCCTTCGCCGAGTGGCCCGGCTTCGAACGGGAGGCGATCAGACGCGCCGTGGGGCGCGTCCTGGACGTGGGGGCCGGGGCGGGCCGCGCGGCCCTGCACCTTCAGAACCGCGGCCGGGAGGTCGTGGCCATCGACAACTCTCCCGGCGCCGTCGAGGTGTGCCGGCGGCGGGGCGTGGCCGACGTCCGGGAGATGCCCGTGACCCGCGTCTCGAGGGCGCTCGGCGGCTTCGACACGGTGCTGCTGTTCGGCAACAACCTCGGTCTGCTCGCCGGTGCCCGCCGGGGACGCTGGCTGCTGCGCCGCTTCCACACGATGACCCCGGACCGCGGACGGATCGTGGCCACCACCCTCGATCCCTACCTGACCGACGACCCCGACCACCTCGCCTACCACGAGCGCAACCGGCACCGCGGACGCCTCGGGGGCCAGATCCGCCTGCGCGTCCGCTACCGCCGCCTCGTGACCCCGTGGTTCGACTACCTGTTCGTCTCCCGGGACGAGCTCCGGGCCCTGGTGGACGGCACCGGGTGGCGGATCGACCGCCTCATCGACTCCGGCGGCCCGCTGTACGCCGCGGTACTGACGAAGGACGGGTAGCAGGAAAGCCCGACCACCCGCCGCATCCCTCCACGGCGGGCTGCCCGGAGACACGAACCCGAGCTGAGTCAGGCCGCCGGCTTCCCGGGCTCGAGGTCGACGATCTCGCACTTCGGCGCGAGCTTCCGCAGCTCGCCGGGGGTCCCGGTGAGCGCCGGGAAGGTGCCGAAGTGCATCGGGATCACGGTCCTCGCCCCCAGGAGGTCGATCGCGTAGGCGGCCTCCTTCGGTGACATCGTGTAGAGGTCGCCGATCGGCAGCAGGCAGATGTCGGGCTCGTAGAGGTCGCCGATGATCTTCATGTCCGAGAACACGGTGGTGTCGCCGGCGTGGTAGAGCTTCAGGCCGCCCGGGAACTCGAGCACGTAGCCTGCGGCCTCGCCGCCGTAGATGATCTGGCCGTCGTCGAGGATCCCGCAGGAGTGCACCGCATGGGTCATCGTGAACCGGACGCCCACCGACTCCAGCGTGCCGCCCTTGTTCATCCCGGTGACGTTCGGAACCTCCTTGGACTCCAGCCACCCCGCCGTCTCGAAGATCGCGAACGTCTGCGGCTCGAGCTGCTTGCCGAGCTCGACGGCGTCGCCGATGTGGTCGAAGTGGCCGTGGGTGATGAGCATGAGATCGATCTGATCGGGCTGCTTCTCGCCGTCCGGGCAGGCCGGGTTCCCCATCACCCACGGATCCACGATCAGGATCTTGCCCTCGGGGGTGCGGAACCGGAACGTCGAGTGTCCGAGCCAGGTGATCTCCACGCCTTTGAGGTCCATGGGCTCCCTCCTGTTCCTCGAATCCGCACCGACATTGCCAATCTACCCACCCCGTCGCCTCCTCCCGCCAGTCCCGATGAAGAAGGAATCCGAACGAACAGGGCGAATAGCGGCGGGAGACTTCCGGCGCGAGGTGTGGGGCCGCGTGCCCGACGAGGGAAAGGGGTGCCATGCGCAAGCATCTGGTGATCGTCCTCACGGGGTTGCTGGTCCTGGCCTTGACGCCGTCCGCACCCGCCGACGACCGCGGCTCCGGGGCCGAACGGTACCTTCCGAGGCCCGCCGGGGTGGAGAAGGAGCTGACCTTCCGGTTCGGGCCGTTCCTCATCCCACCCGGACAGGACTTCAACCGCATCACCGTCGACCTGCCGATCCACGGCGGCTACGTCACCTTCATCGCGCCGCACCTGCTGGAGGCGGGCACCGGGGAGCACGCCGACCACTTCGACGGCCACATCCACCACGCCCACTGGTTCCGGACCTCGACCGATCCCGAGGACGAGGAGTACACAACGGGCCTGTCGTGGGTCTTCGGCACGGGTGAGGAGACCACCCAGGCCGACGTGGACGCCCGCTCGGCCGCCGACCCCGACGGCCCCCGCTACGGCATCTCCATCCCCGGCGGCCAGCCACAGACCCTGATCTACATGCTCCACAACAAGACCTCCCAGCCCCAGCTCTGGGACGTCGTCCTCGACGTACGCTTCGTCTACGGCTCGAAGGACGACATCGCCGCGGCGTCCGACTGCGGTCCCCTGCTGCTGCCCGACGAGGTCTGCGCAGCAGGACAGGAGTTCAGGACCGTCCGGGGCCTGTTGTGGGGCCGCACCTTCGACGTGCCGCGGCAGTCCAGTCGCACGCGACCCTACGTGTACCCGGGGGTCGAGATGGGTGCGTCGAACGGGATCATCCGCACCGCACAGAACAGCGGGACGATCATCGGCGGCGCCGGGCATCTGCATCCGAACGGGATGGAGGTCGTGATCGCCAACCTCGGCCCGGAGGGCTCGGGTTGCCATGCCGACGGCGACGGCGACGGCTTCCCGGGCACAACCCTGTTCCGCTCGCAGAAGTTCGACCGGGTCGCCGAAGCCTTCCCGCACTCCGACGAGTACCAGATGGGGGTCACCAGACCCGGGTTCCGGGCCCCCGTGCGCGAGGGCGACCGGATCGCCCAGTGGGGCCTGTACGACAACGGCACCTACGCCTCCTACGAGGCGATGTCCTACACGGGGATATACGTCGACAACGAGGCGCCACCACCCGCGGCCACCGGCTGCGACCTCGCATCCTATGCACCCCGCCTCGTCGACGACCCGGCCGGGGATCCCACGCAGACAATCCTCAACCGAGCCTGGGACGAAGAACCCCACGCCTTGTGCGGAGACGACTTCGGCACCCCGTGCCACCGACCCGAGCAGGACCGGGGGCAGGGTCTCGAGGCGGACACCGTCCACATCGCCGCCTTCCTGTACCTCGCCGGCGACCGCACCCTCGCGGGCCCCCTGGGGGCGCCGCCCCGCGTGGAGCGGGGAACGACCATGACCTTCGTCAACGAGGACGTCGCCGCCGGGATCCGGCACACCGTGACCTCCTGCGAGTGGCCGTGCAACGGCCCGGTGACGGCGAACTACCCGCAGCCCGACGGCGACTTCGACTCCCGCCGCATGGGGAATCTCGACCCGATCGACGGCGGGGGCCCCACCTCCTCGGAGGCATGGCCGGAGTGGACCCTCGACACCACCTCGCTCGAACCCGGTCCCTACTCGTACTACTGCCGCATCCACCCTTGGATGCGGGGAGCGCTGGAGATCACCGGATAGCAGCAAGCGGGCAGAGCGATCGGGCGGACCTCACGCCGGGACCGCGTACCATCGGGGCGTGCACACCGAGGTGATCCGCGAGGTCGACCCCGCGCAGTTGGCGGAGGTCCAAGAGCTGCTGGACGCCGCGCGGGAACGCGACGGCCACACGCCGCTCGGCGAGCACAAGTGGCTCGACCTCGTCCACGGGGGCCGGGAGGGCTACGCGGGGATCGTGGTGCGGGAGCCGGGCCACGACCACGCCCTCGGCTACGCCCACCTGTCCGCCCACCGCTCGGAGCAGCCCGTCCAGTGGGGGCTGGAGGTCGTCGTCCATCCGCAGCACCGGGGGATCGGTGTGGAGGCGCGGCTCGTCGAGGAGTCGCTGGAGCTCGTGGCCGGGCAGGGCGGCGGCCACCTGCACCTGTGGGTCTTCCAGCCGACCGAGATCCACGAAGCCGTCGCCCACCGCTTCGGCCTCGCCCAGGGCCGGGACCTGCTGCACATGGTGGTCACACTGCCCGTGGACGAGGACCCCGAGATCCCACCCGGGATCCAGCTGCGCGCGTTCCGCCCCGGGCAGGACGACGAGGCCTGGCTGGAGGTGAACAACCGCGCCTTCTCACACCACCCCGAGCAGGGGGCCTGGACGAAGACGACGCTGGAACGCCGCATGGGTGAGGACTGGTTCGAGGCCGACGGCTTCCTGCTCGCCGTCGACGATGCCGGCGTCGCCGGCTTCTGCTGGGTGAAGCCGGACCGCGAGGCGGGGCGCGGCGAGATCTACGTCATCGGTGTGGATCCCTCACGCCAGGGCTCGGGCCTCGGGCGGACCCTCGTGCTCGCGGGCCTGCGGTGGATGGCCGGGCAGGGCCTGGAGACGGGCACCCTGTACGTGGACGCCGCCAACGAGCCCGCGGTGCGCCTGTACCGCGACCTCGGCTTCGAGGTGCACCACCTCGATCGGGCCTACGTGGCGGACATCGACCCGGCCTGAGCGGGCCGGGCCTTCCACCCAATCCCGCACAGCTCGTACCGATGCTTCCGCGGAATCGGGATTAGAAGTACCGTAATAACGGGATTACCCTCCCCGGAGGATAGGGAATGGATATGCGGGACTACCGTCCGCGACGCATCGACCCGGTACTGGCCGGGCTGGTGGCCCAGTTCCCGGCGGTCATGCTCACCGGGCCACGAGCGGTGGGCAAGACGACGAGCGCCGCGCGCCATGCTGCGGAGATCGTGCGTCTCGACCGGCCGGACGAGGCGGGAGTCTTCACGGCCGACCCCGACGCGGCGCTGCGGGGCCTTGCCGAGCCCGTCCTGCTGGACGAATGGCAGGAGGTCGGCGTGGTCCTCGGGGCCGTCAAGCGCGCCGTCGACGACGACCCACGCCCCGGCAGGTTCGTCCTCACCGGGTCCGTGCGGGCCCAGCTCGACGCCGTGCTGTGGCCGGGCACGGGACGGGTGATCCACCTCCAGATGGAGCCGATGACCATCGGGGAGCGGCGCGGCGACCCGGGTGAGCCAGACCTCCTCGACCGGGTGTGGCGTGGCCCTGCTGAAGCACTCGTCGGCCGCCGATCCGATCTCGACCTCCGAGAGTATGTCGAGATGGCGCTCCACGGTGGCTTCCCACCACTGCTGTTCATGGACCACGCCGATCGACCGCGCTGGCTCGCCGGCTACGTGGATCAGCTCGTGACCCGTGACGCCCTGGGGGTCGAGCCGGGGCGCGATCCAGAGCGCTTGCGCCGATACCTCCAGGCTCTCGCTGCCAATACCGCCCAGACCGTCGAACACAAGGTCCTCTACGATGCCGCAGGCATCGACCGGAAGACAGCCGTGGCATACGACCGCCTGCTCGACAGTCTCAGGATCACCACGGCCGTACCGGCTTGGTCGAGCAGCGAGCTCAAGCGCCTCACGAAGACGCCGAAGCGACATCTCATGGACCCGGCACTCGCCGGTCCACTACTGGGGATCGATCCCTCCGGCGTGATGCGGAACGCCGCGCTGCTCGGAGCCCTCTTCGAGAGTCTGGCGGTGCTGCACTTCCGCGTGTTGGCGAGCAGCGGGCGGACGGCGGTGCGTCTCTACCACCTCCGTTCCGAGGGTCACGAGGTCGATCTCGTGCTCGAAGGTCCGGATCGACGGCTCATAGCGATCGAGATCAAAGCCACAGCGTCACCAACGCGCGAAGATGCCAGGCATCTCCTGTGGCTGCGCGACCGGCTCGGTGACAGGGTGGCGGCGTGCCTGATCGTCCACAGCGGCCCAACGGCCTTCCGCTTGGCGGAGGAGATCCTCGCCGTCCCGCTCGGAGCCCTCACGTGAGGGATGAGACCGCTTCACGCCGCTGCTGCAGGCGCGACCCCGTCACGGGGAAGACCACACCGAAGATCGCCGTCGCCACGAGCACGATCGTGGCCCCCGAGGACACGTCGAGGTGGTAGCTGAAGAACATCCCCGCTGCGCCGCAGAAGGCACCGATGCCCGTCGACAACGCCAGCATCCGACCGAACGACGTGGTGAGCATCCGAGCGGTAACCGGTGGGATCACCAGGGCCGCCGCGATCAGCATCACCCCGAGGATCTGCATGGTGGAGACGATGGTGGCGGCCAGGACGAGGGCCATGAGGGCCTCCATGCGGGCCGTGTGCACACCGGACACCTCGGCGACCTCGGGGTCGAAGGTCGTGAACAGCAGCGCCCGGTAGCGCAGGAAGATCACGGCGACGGCGAACACGGTGACCGCGGCGATCACCAACAGGTCGCTCACGCGGACCCCCACCACGTAGCCGAACAGGGCGGCCTCGAAGTTCCGGGTGAACGACCGCTGCCGGCTGATGATCGCGAGCCCCACGGCGAAGGAAGCGGTGGTGATCACCCCGATCGCTGCGTCCGCGCCGATGCCCTTCCGGCGGGCCACGCCGTTGATCAGCAGCGCAGACACGAACCCCCACAACCCGGCCCCCAGGTAGAAGTTGACCTTGAGCAAAAAGCTGGCTACCGCCCCGCCGAAGATCGCATGGGACAGGCCGTGACCGATGTAGCTCATGCCGCGCAGCACGACGTACACCCCGACGAGTCCGCACAGCGCCCCGGCCAGCGTGGTGGCCACCAGCCCGTGGCGGAAGAAGGCGAACGCCATCGGCTCGGTGAGCAGGTTCACCGCCGCCCTCCCGTCCGCGGGATATGCGGCGCCCCGCCGCGGTCCACGACCACCCGCATGCCCCCGTGCTGGAGGACCTCGAGCTCAGCGCCGTAGGTCCGCTCCAGCACCTCGGGGATCAGCACCTCGTGCGGGGGCCCGTGGGCGATCAGCTCCACGTTCAGGCACGCGAGGGTCGGCAGGTGGGCGGCGACCCCGTTGAGGTCGTGGGTGGTCAGCACGATCGTCATGCCCGCGGCGTTCAGCTCGGAGAGCAGGTGCAGGAGCTCGTGCCGGGTGGCCACGTCCACGCCGGAGGTCGGCTCGTCGAGCAGCAGGATGTCGGGGTCGGCGAGCAGCGCGCGCGCGATGAACACCCGCTGTTGCTGCCCACCGGACAGCTCGCGGATGTGCCGGGGGCCGAGCCCGTCCAAGCCGAGTCGCCCGAGCATCGTCTCCGCCAGGGCGCGCTCCGCGTGCGTAGCCCAGGGAACGTAGCGGCGGGTCCGGCCCATCAGCACCACGTCCGAGACGGTCACCGGGAAGTTCCAGTCCACCGTCTCCACCTGCGGGACGTACCCGACCGCCAGCCCCGGCCGGGTCTCCACGGATCCCGCAACCGGCCGGACGGTACCCATCAGCGCCTTCAACAGCGTGCTCTTGCCCGATCCCGACGGACCGACCACGCCAAGGTAGTCGCCCGCCCAGATCGTCAACCCGATGTTCGTGAGGACGGGCGTGCGTCCGTAGGCACAGGTCACGCGATCGAGGCGGACGAACTCCCTGTCCTTCACCGACTCCCCCTACAGATAGGCTGCGGTGTCTTCGGCGACGTTTGACGTGTCGACGGCCCGGATCGCCGAGGCGTCCCCACCGAGCGCTTCCACGATCGTGATGTAGTCGAAGGCCAGCATCCCGAGGTAGGTGCGTCCGGGTGAACCCGGCTCGCCGATCAGCTCGTCGTCGCGCAGGTCCGCGAGGTAGGTGGCCGGCGTCTCGCGTGCGATCTGCTCCAGGACCGGGCTCGCGAAGACCTCCGAGCCGAAGATCGCCGGAACCCCCGACTCCCGGATCTGCGTGATCATCTCCGCGACCTCCCGGGGGGTGGGATCGGAGAAGTCCGAGGGCTGGATCGCGCCGATCACCTCCCAGCCGTACTCGCGGGCGAAGTAGGGGAAGGAGTCGTGGTAGGTCAGCAGCTTGCGGTGCCTGTGCGGGACGGTCTCGGTGGCCCTCCGCAGAGCGGTGTCGAGTTCGTCCACCTTCGCCGAGAAGGCCGCGAGGTTGGCCGCGTACTCGTCGGTGTTGTCCGGATCGATCCGGGCCAGGGTGTCGGCGACGACCTCCGCGTACATCTTTCCGTGCAGCGGGTTCATCCACAGATGGGGATTGGGGTCGCCCTCCTCCTCGGGGAAGGAGAAGTCGAAGATCCAGCGGTCCTGTGAGATCGTCGCCTCGCCCAGCAGGACGACCTCGGCGTCCGCACCCAGGTTCGCCTCGGCCATCCGCAGGGTGGGGACCTCGAGATCGAGACCGTTCAGGAAGACCACGTCGGCCTCGGCCAGGATCCGTGCGACGCTCGGCGGCGGGTCGAACTCGTGGGAGTCGGCCCCCATGGGCACCACCCCCGTGACCTCGGCGTGACCCCCGGCGATGTTGGCGACGATGTTGGTGATCGGCGAGACCGTCGTGACGATCCGGAGCCTCCCGCCGCCGGTGTCGGCCTCCCGCGTACCGCCGGCGGCACAGCCCGCGACGACCACGAGAAGGCCGGCGGCGATCGGGATCCAGCGGAGCCGAGAGAACATCACTCACCGGATATACCGTGCCTCACCACTTATCGCAAACAGTTCTCAGTAGTGAGCTGGGCCCATCAATGTTCGTCTTGGCGGCACGCGCGGCAGACCCCGACGATGGCGAAGTGGCGCCGGTCCACCCGGAAGCCGTAGTCCCGGTCGAGCATCCGCAGGAAGCTGCGCAGGCGAGCCGCCGGCAGCTCCTCCACGCGTTCGCAACGTTCGCACACCAGGTGCTGATGGTCCTCGTCGGCCAGGTGGTAGATCGCCCGGCCGTGCCCGAGATGCACATGGTCGATCACGCCGACCTCCTCCAGCGCCTCGAGCGTGCGGTAGACGGTGGACAGGCTCACCGAAGGCAAGCGCCGCTGCACGCGGCCGGCGATCTCGTCGGCGGTCACGTGGCTCCCGGAGGCCAGGAGGGCCTCCACGATCGCGTGGCGGGCCGCCGTGCGCCGTCCGCCGTGGGCGGCCAGCACGTCGACGATCCGCTCGACATCCTCCGGTGGCGGTGTGGTGGCGGGCATGCGTCCCAACCGTACCCCGCCGCACTCACGACCGGCGTCGCTGCTGCCGCCGGCGGTCTGCCCGGGTCTCGGGCTTCGCCCCCGAGCGCGGACGGCGCCCCACCAGGTAGCCGACGACCGCCGCCAGCACACCGAGCCCGGCGATGGCCACCGGGGTCCAGTCCCGTCCCTCCTCGACCGGCGGCCCTGCTGCGGCGAAGACTCCCAGGCGGTCGGTGTCCCCGAACAGCTGGAGGCTCCCGGGGGCCGCGTCGGCCTCCAGCGGCCGCCACGCACCGCCGTCCAGCATCAGCAGCTGCTCGGCGTGCACCGCGTAGCGCAGCACGACGGTCAGCTCCCGGGCCGCCACCGCTTCTTCGCCCGAGGGACGGTAGACCGCCTCGTACGCGTAGGCGTTGCCGTCGATCACCAGCCCCGCGGGAGGTGCCGGCATCGACGCCGGGGACAAGGGCTCCAGGGTCACCTCCACGAGGCGCTCGCCCTCGCGGGGCTCGATCGCGCCCTGGGGCAGGATCAGCAGCGCCTGGCCGTCGGGCGTAGCGACGGAGCGCGCCATCGAGCCCTCCGGCGTGAACTCGACCGTGCCCTCGCCCGGCTGCGGAGGCCGGTTGTCCTCCGCGAGCTCGGGTGGCGGGTCGACGTAGTTGTAGGGGGGCGGGGGCGCCAGACCGTCGTAGATCGGCCGCACGGGCACCAGCCCCGCGCCGAAGGACAGCGCTGCGGCGGCCAGGTACGCCGCCGCAGCGGCCAGCCCCCAGAGACCGACGGCGCGTCTCATCCGGCCCCCACGACCATGTCGTGGGTGGCGAACGCCGGCGGCCACACCACCTCACGCTGTTCCTCGGCGACCCACTGCCAGATCACGCTCGTCGCCCGCAGGTTGGCCCCGGCGTCGGGATGCCCGGGCCCGGCGAGCTCCAGCCCGCTGCCGTTGGGCAGCTCCCCCATCTCCAGGCGCACGCTGCGGGCCGCCTGCGCGATCGCGTCGGCCTCGGGTGAGGCCGCGGCGGGCAGGACGTGGCCGAACAGCGCCCAGGCCCCCGCGAAACCGGTGAGCGCCGGTGCGGTCATGACGTCGCCGTGGCGGCGCCGGTACTCATCGCGCGCCCAGCGCAGCGCCTCGGCGGCCTCCGGTGACAACCGGTCGGGGTCCATCACGTCTCCCGAGGGTTTGTCCGAGGCGAACAGGCCGACCGCATCGTGGCCGAGCAGGGCACCGAATTCCCGCATGCAGTAGCTGGACGACGTCCCGATGCTCGTCACCAGGTCGACCTCCTGGCGGACGAGCTCCCGCCGCAGCTCCACCCCGTCGTCGAGGTACGCGGACACCACGAGCACGTCGGCTCCGGCGTCGGCGACCTCCCGCATCAGCGCGGCGGCGTCGAGGTCCCGCAGGTCGTAGGGCAGATGCGCCACGACCTCCTCACCCCGGGCCGCGACCTCGGCGACCGCGCCCAGCCCGACCGACCGGCCGTACACGTCGTCCACGTAGGTGACGGCCCACCGCAGCGGACCCTCGTGCCCGTGCGCGGGGGCGACCCGCTCACGGACGAACGCCACGGCCTCGCGGCCCAGGACGCCGCCGGAGGCCGGGAACCGGAAGACGTACTCGCCGGTGGCCGCCGTCATCCCGAGCTCGCCCACCGCACCGGTCTCCCAGAACACGACGCCGTGCCGGCTGGCCGCCGCCGCCGCCGGGCGCGAGATCGTGCTCCCGTAGCTGCCGACGACGACCTCGGCGCCGGCGCCGGCCAGCCGCTCCACCGCGGCCGGGGCCGCCTCACCGGTCCCGGTCTCCTCGAGCAGGAGCCGGATCGGGCGCCCATCCACGCCGCCGCGCTCGTTGGCGAGGTCGGCGGCGAGCTCGACGCCCCGCCACTCCTCGATCCCGCCGGGGCCCTGGCTGCCGGCCGTCGGATACACCGCACCGACCAGGAGCTCGTCCCCGCCCCCGGCCACGGCGCAGGCCGGGGCCACCAGACACATCGTCAGCAGCAACACGATCCTATGCACGTCGATCACCCCATCTGGATCAGGTTCGCGAAGGCGTGGGTCACCGCGGGGACCGTCCAGGTCCCGCTCGCCCAACGCTGCCAGCCGAACACGAGCCCGGCGGCCACATCCACCGGCAGCACTTCCCATCCGTGGACGGGGACGTGGACCAGTCCGAACGCCACGGCCGTCACCACAACAGCCACCGCGGGCCCGAGGGCCTCGAGGCGTCCATACAGCGCCCTGCGGAAGAACGCCTCCTGCGCCACAGCGGCGATCACGCTGGCCCCCGCGGCCCACACCGTGAACGGGTACTGGGGCATCGCCCATCCCCACCGCACGGCCGTGAAGGCGACCGCGCCGGCCATGAGGATCGCCGCGCGCGACGCGATCCCCGCCCGCGGCACCGCAGGCACGGGCACCAGGAGACCGATGAGCCCCACCGTCGCGGTGGCCACGACGGCCCAGGCGTCGACACGGCGGGCGCCGAGCGCGGCCAGTCCGGCCCCCAGCGCGATCGCGATCCATGCGCGCTCCGGGACACGTGAGACCACCCTCGTCGCGACGGCCATCATTCGGCGGTGAACGTCACGGAGTCGAGCACTCGGGGGTCGAAGGGGGCATGGTCGAGGGCGACGAACTCCACCTCCAGCAGGTACCGGCCGGGCCCGTCGAGCTCGACGGACTGTTCCAGGCCGAAGGTCTCGGAGACCACGCTGCCGTTCAGGATGATGTGGATGTGCCCTTCGTCGGGGGTGAGGTCCCGCGAGACCCGTTCCACCACCGTGCCGCCTTCCAGCTCCACCCGGATGGACACCGCGTCCCCGGTCACCACGTCGCCGGCGTGCGGCTCCAGGATGCGGACGCTCGCGGTCGAGCTCGGACGTTCCCCACCCGGGGCGTCCTCGCCTCCGCAGCCCACCGCGAGGAGCACGAGCGCGGCGGCGACACCGATCAATCGTCGTCTGGTCATCAGATCCTCTCCTCGAAGCATGCCGTGAGCCGCTCCCCGTCCGCCTGTTCGAGGGACACCCCGATCCACCAGCGTCCCTCTTCCATCCGGGTGTTGCCGATGTAGTGGCCGGGGCTGAAGCGTCGCACCTCCATGTCCACGGGGTCGTCGCCGTCCGGGCCGAGTGCGGTGATGCGCAGCTCGCCGGTGATGGGCATCTCGTCGCCGTCCGCGCCGAAGAACGTGAAGTGGGCATCGTTGCCCCCCGGCTCCCCGGGGTCGAGGTAGCCCTGGACGCTGCGTCCAGCGCCGAGCTGGGTGTTGTGCAGGGTGGGTTGCCCCGGAGTGGTGATCGATGTCGTCCGGCAGCGCGTCGCCACCGTGAACCGCACCTCGGCGGAGTCCGTGCCACGCTGGACGAGCACCACCGTCCGCCAGAGCCCGGGCACAGCCAGGTTCCCGCCGCGGCCGCGCCACACCCCGTCCCCCGCGTCGTCGAGCTCGAGGGTGGTCTCGGGCACGGCGGTCGCCTCGACGGGCTCGAAGCGCACCGCGATCCGGCCGGCGTCCACCGGTTCGCCGGTGTCGTAGTCGACGACCCTGACCTCGATGTCGTTCGAGCCGGCGTACCCGGGCTCGGCGGCGAAGACCACGCGGACGGTCGTCCCGGGATCGGATCCCTCCACCCGGATGCCGCCCTCCTCGGTCACCGCCGAGCCCGACGGGATCAGGCTCGCCAGCAGCGCTGTGGCCACGAACACCACCGCGGCGATCCCCAGCTCCCCGCCGGAGACGCGACGGAGACCCCGCAGGGAGGTCGGTGCGTCCGGCACGTTGCGGTAGCGGTTCACGGCGGCCAGGCCGAGCAGCACGACCAGCAGCGCGATCTTGACCGCGACAAGGCGCCCGTATCCCGTGCCGAGCAGCGCGCTCCACGACCCGACCTCGTCGAGGGCGCGCACCGCCCCCGTCGCCGACACCACGGCCACCGCCACGAGGGCCACCGTCGAGAACCGCCGGACGGCCGAGGCCTTCTCTTCCCCGGGGGTGCCGCGCACGGCGGCGAGCAGTGTCACCAGTCCGCCGATCCACACCCCCGCGGCCAGCATGTGCGTCCACTG
Source organism: uncultured Actinomycetes bacterium (assembly GCA_964560135.1). Lineage (GTDB taxonomy): Bacteria > Actinomycetota > JAICYB01 > JAICYB01 > JAICYB01 > CAZLKN01. The sequence continues at coordinate 28,980 of CAZLKN010000011.1, forward strand.
TGCGACGACGTGGAGCGACGCTGCGCCTCCCGCCGCGGCGTGGCCCGCGCCGACGTGGACGTACGCGGCGGCGGCTGCGCCGGTCCCCGCCACGAGGAGCGCGATCCTGCGGGCCGAGCCGCCGAGTCTGGACGCGACGAGCAGCACGAGGCCCGCGGCGACGAGCGCCAGGATGCGACCGGTGGCCGCCCGGCCGATGCCCGTCTGCACGAACCGTCCGATCCCCACGCCCGCCGCCGACCGCTGGGCCGCCGCCAGGGCCAGCGACCCCACAGCGCCCGCGGCCAGCCCCGCCCAGGTGAGCCGGTGGACGACCGGCGCCGCCCCGCCGAAGAGCAGTGCACCCATCCAGGCGGAGCCAAGCAGGAGGGCCAGCCCGGCGTAGAAGATCCATCGGCCGGCGACCTCCAGCGGCGACAACGGCGGGCTTCTGGCCACATCCGCCGCGGGTCGGACCTCGTCCGGATCGACGTTGACCCCGAAGGCGTAGGCGCCCCCGGTGACGTGGCCGTCCACGGTTGAGTACGCCCGCCAGGTGACGGTGTACACGCCGTCGGGCACATCGGCGATCTCCACCCGCAGGGTTGCGGGCTCGCCCGCCAGGGTCTCCGCGTCGCCCCGGTGGTAGGTCTGCCCTTCCGCGTCGATGACCCGGACCTCCGACAGCTCGGGGTCGGGGACCTCCGTCAAGCGGAGAAGGACCTCGCCCGGCCCCCGTTCCAGGACCGTCGCGTCGGCAGGCTCGGCGGACACGAGCAGCGCGTGCCCGGCCGCCGGTCCGGCGACGAGAACCAGTGCCAACGGGGCCGTCGCAAGCGCGAGGACGAACCGTCTCATCCGGCGGGCGCCCCCCGGCGGCGGGCCAGAACCAGCGCGAGCGCCACGAGCCCGGCCAGCAGGCCGGCGACGCCGGCCGCCAGGGCGAGCTTCGCCGTGCTGTCGGCACCCTCGGCGGCGGCCACCGCGTCATCCAGCCGGGGGCCGAGACGCTCCATCGACTGCGCGAGCTCGGCCCGCGAGGGGTCTTGGGCGGGGAACTCGATGTCCGCCGTCCCCTGCACCTCGTCGAAGCCGGGGGGGCCGAAGCTCTGGTCGATCTCCTCGCCGTCGATCTCCCCGGTGAACTGGAAGGTGTAGGCCCCGGGCCGGGTCGGCACGAGGTCCGCGCGGTACTCCCCGGGCTCCCCGAAGACCGGCTGGAGCGGCCGGGGGCCGGTGCTCTCGTCCCCGAAGCGCACCTCCACCTCGAGGTTCTCGTGGGCGGCCTCCACGGGCTGGCCGCCGCGGCGCACGACGAGCTGCACGGCGTTCTGCGAGCCGACGTAGGCGGGTTCCACGGCCCAGCCGACGACGAATTCGAGCGCGCCGATCTCCTGCCGCTCATGCGCCACCGCACGGACACCCGCGACGACCACCAGCAGGCAGCTGAGCAGCGACATGCAGATGCGCTTCCGCGTCATCGGTGATACCTCCTGGTCTGGCTTGTTACGGGGTGGCTAGACGAGGAGGACGGGCGGTCCGCGGCATTCGAAGGCGACGAAGGGTCGACTGCGCAGAGGAACGTGGGCTGTCGCGATCAGCAGGCGGACCGGACCGCGAGCCGGTGACGCCCCGAGGGTCGCCAGGAACACACCCGCTCGTTCGAACAGCCGCAGGACGAGTGCGCCCAGGACGGCGACCATGAGCTGGGCGGCGATCCCCGTCCACAGCACAGGGCCCGTCGCCACCCACAGCGGAGCGCCGACCGCCGCGCGCTCGACGATCTCCAGCATCACGAACCCGCCGGTCTGCAGCGCGGCCAGCGTCGCCGCGGTCCCGCCGAGCCCGAACCGTCCCCCGGCTGTACCCCGCCTGCGTAAGCACCCGACACCCAGAGCCGCGACCAATGCGGCGACGGCGAGGGCGCCGGCCACCCAGGCTGCCCCCGGCAGGTATCCATGCCCGGTCCGGGCGAGCACGGCATGGCGGTGATCCGCCGAGGAGATCGCAGCGAGGTAACCGAGCTGGTGCCCGGCGACGATGCCCCCGACGGACGTCCCGACGAGGGCCGCCGAGCGCAGCGACCGGACCAGCGGCGTCATGAATCGAGTCTACGTGTTCCGAGAACGAGGGACGGCGGCCCGCTTGAACGAGGGCCGCCGTCCGCGATCCATCCGCTCGTCGTGTGTTCAGCTACGCCGACCGCGCGAGATCCCCGCCTTCTTCAGGAGCACTGCCGGCACACCCATCGCCCGCCAAGCGGCGTACGAGATACCCTTCTCTTCGCCGTACGCCTTGGCGTCCTTCACGAAGTCGTCCTCGTACTTCGAGAGGTCGTTGGCCGCCTGCAAGCGCTCCCTCTCCTTCTCCAGATCCATCCGCTCCTGCACCAGTTTGAGCTTCTGGAGTGGCGTCGCGTCCGCAAGCTTCACCTCGATCGCATCCAGCTGCTTCTTGATCGACTCCGGGGTCCGCTTCCGTCCGCGGCGAGGCTTGTGCTTCTCGAGAGCCTCGAGGTACCGCCGGACGCTTCCTACATGCTCACGGCCGGAGCGACCGCCTTTTGCCGATGTCGTCGATGCCTGCTTCGTACGTTTGGCCATGCATAAGCTCCTTTCGAAGAGGACGGAGTATACAGCAATTGAGATGCATAGTAACGGAACCCTCACGGCGATGGTAGGACCCTGAACAAAATACCAAACCACCGGTCATCTATATCAAACAAGCATCGACCATACGAGAATTCCCGCGCATCGACGTCGGCCGGGACGCGAGGTCCACTCGATTGCAGTTCGCGCGGACCGAGCTCTTTCCGCATCCCTCGGAGGATGCTCACAGGTAGGCTGGAGACCATGTCGGACCACACATCCACGCTGAGGAACGCCCTCGAGGGAGCAGGGCTTCGCACCACGAAACAGCGCCTGGCCGTACTCGAAGCGCTCGCCCGGCGCGACGACGCTGTGACCGCCCAGGAGCTCCATCAGGAGCTGCTACGGCGCGACGAGCGCACCGGACTGGCCACGGTCTACCGGACACTCGCGGCCCTTGCCGAAGCCGGCGAGCTCGACACCTTCCAGCGCGAGGGCGAGCAGGCCTTCCGGCTCTGCGGCACCGACCACCACCACCATCTGGTCTGCGAGTCCTGTGGCTCGGTCCAGGAGGTCGCGGGCGACGAGGTGGAGACCTGGGTCGCGCGCACCGCACGCAGGCACGAGTTTCGGGTAACCGGCCACCGGGCCGACATCTTCGGTGTGTGCCGCTCGTGCCGCTGACCGTCGCGCGGGCGAGGGCCGGACGACCCTCATACTGGAAGCGATGATCATCGGTCCCCACCTCCGTCAGGCCCGGATGGGCATCGACCAGACCACGGGGATCCCCCGCGGACTCTGGCGACGCGTGGCCGTGTTCGCCAAACCCCACGCCCGTCGTATCGTCGCGTTCCTCGTTTTCTCGGTCGGGGCGTCGTTCGCCGCGCTGATCCCACCGCTGCTGTTCCGCGAGATCATCGACACCGCAATCCCCCGCGCCGACCAGCGCCTGCTGGCCTTCCTCGGCCTCGCTGCCGTCGGCGCCGTGCTCGCGAACGCGGTCCTGGCGCTCGTTGCGCGGTGGTTCTCGGCCCGGGTGGGAGAAGGTGTGATCTTCGACCTCCGCTCGACCCTGTTCGACCGCATCCAGCGGATGCCGATCTCCTTCTTCACCCGCACCCAGACGGGTTCGCTGATCACCCGGCTGAACACCGACGTGGTAGGGGCGCAGTCCGCGCTCACCAACACCCTCGGCGGCCTCGTGACCAACGCGATCACCGTCCTCATGACATTGGCGGTCATGCTGCGGCTGGAGTGGCGTCTGACCCTGCTTGCCCTCGTCGTCCTGCCGGTGTTCGTCCTGCCCGCACGTCGGGTGGGCCGCCGGCTGCAGGCCATCACCCGGGAGCAGATGAACCACAACGCCGCCATGAACTCGCAGATGACCGAGCGGTTCAACGTCGCGGGTGCCCTGCTCGTGAAACTGTTCGGACGCTACGACGAGGAGGCCGGGAACTTCGGCCGGCGGGCCGGCCGCGTCCGGGACATCGGGATCCGGCAGGCGATCCTGATGCGCGGATTCTTCCTCGCGCTCGGCGTGGTGGCCGCCGTCGGCACCGCCGCCGTGTACTGGGCCGGCGGATGGATGGTGATCACGGGAGCCCTCACGGTCGGCACCATGGTCAGCCTCGCCGTGTACGTCACGCAGCTCTACCAGCCACTGACGCAGCTCACCAACGCCCGCGTGGACCTGATGACGGCCTTCGTGAGCTTCGACCGCGTCTTCGAGGTGCTGGACCTTCCGCAGACCGTGGCCGAGAGCCCCGACGCGCACAAACTGACCGGCCCCCGGGGCCACGTCGTATTCGAGGACGTGCGTTTCCGCTACCCCGGCCCGGACGAGATCCCGATCGGATCCCTGGAGGGCAAGAGGGAGACGGGCGGCCCGGGGGACTGGGTCCTCGACGGCGTATCCTTCGAGGTGCCGCAGGGCCGCATGGTGGCGCTCGTGGGCCCGTCGGGGGCCGGGAAGACCACGATCTCCTCGCTCGTCCCGCGCCTCCACGACGTCACCGAGGGACGGGTCCTCTTCGACGGCCACGACGTCCGCGACCTCACGCTGGATTCGCTGCAGGCTGCGATCGGGATCGTGACCCAGGACGCCCACCTCTTCCACGAAACCATCCGCGAGAACCTGCTCTACGCGCGTCCTGACGCCACGGACGACCAGATCGTCGACGCCTGCCGCGCTGCGCGGATCCACGACCTGATCGCGTCGCTGTCCGACGGCTACGACACCGTGGTCGGCGATCGCGGCTACCGGCTGTCCGGCGGGGAGAAGCAGCGGCTGGCGATCGCCCGGGTGCTCCTGAAGGACCCGGCGTTCGTGATCCTCGACGAAGCCACCGCGCACCTCGACTCGACCTCGGAGTCGCTGATCCAGCAGGCGCTCGCGGAGGTGCTGTCCGGACGGTCGAGCCTCGTGATCGCGCACCGGCTGTCCACGATCGTCCGCGCCGACGAGATCCTGGTGCTGGAGGCCGGACGGATCGTCGAACGCGGACGTCACGGGCTGCTGGTCGCCGCCGGGGGCCTGTACTCCGAGCTCTACCGCACGCAGTTCGCCGATGTGGCGGGCTGAGCCGGATCACGCCTCATGAGGCGTGGCGGATCAGCAGGACGTCGCCTTCTTTGACCTCGTAGTCCTTGCCCTCGAGCCGCACGAGCCCCTTCGCCTTCGCGGCGTCGAAGGACCCGGCCCCCATCAGGTCGTCGAAGGCAACGGTCTCGGCCCGGATGAAGCCGCGTTCGAGGTCCGAGTGGATCGTCCCCGCGGCCTGCGGGGCCTTCGTCCCACTCGGGACCTCCCAGGCCCGCGACTCGGTGGGCCCGGTGGTCAGGAACGTGACGAGGCCCAGCAGATCGTAGACGGAGCGAACGAAACGCTTCGTGGCCGAGGCCTCGACACCGTATTCGGCGAGCAGCGACGCGGCGTCTGACTCCGGGAGCTCCGCCGCCTCGGCCTCCAGCAGACCCCGGATCAGCACCCGCGGCTCGGGCACGCTCGGGGGCTCGGCCCCCGTCTCGTCGGTGTTGATCACGTGCAGGACGGGCTTGACCGTGAGCAGGGTCAGGAGCTTGAGGACGCGGAACTCCTCCGGCTCCCACCTCTCCTCGGCGAGCCACCGATCCTCGGACAGCACCGCCTCGGCACGCTCGCACACCGCGAGCTCATCCTTGGCCTCCTTCGCCCCCGACTTCGCCTGCTTGCGGGCCCGCTCGGTCGCCTTCTCGAGGGTCTGGAGGTCGGCGACCGCGAGCTCGGCCCGGAAGGTGAGCAGATCGCGGGCCGGGTCGGGGTCGTCGCCGAAAGCGCGGAGCACGACGGCCAGCGCGTCGGCCTCACGGGCGGCATGCAGCGACTGGGCGTCGAGGCCGGCGGTGTCCACCAGGCGCACCTGCGAGTAGGTGAGCTTCTTCGACCCTTCCGTGCCGGCCAGCGCGTCCACCCGGGGGTCGGGCACGCTCACGACGGCGAGGTTGGCCTTCCGTCCGCCGGCCTGGGCGTGCCCACGGGAGACCGCCTCCCACACTGTGGACTTCCCGGAGAACGGCAGGCCGACGATCGCGACGTCCTTCATCTGCGCTCCTTGTCGTGTTCGTGTCCCGTGGCAGGATACGTGAGCTTCCCTATGTCCGAGCGACCGACACCCACCCAGCGCGCCTACACCCCGGCCGGCCTCGCCGCCGCGGGTGGGACGATGCTTGCCTGGGGGATCGGGATCGTGCTCATCAAGCAGACCACTGCACCCTTCGTGGTCGTGTCCTTCTACCGGTTGGTGTTCGCACTGCCCTTCCTGCTCGCAGCGTGGCTGCTGTCCTCGGAGCGCTCGTTGCCGTGGCGGGTGGCGGGGTTCGGGGGCGGGCTGTTCGCGATCCACCAGGTGTTCCACTTCGGGGCGCTGCGGTACTCGACGGCGGCGGTGGTGACGATCCTGTTCGCGCTCCAGCCGATCCTCGTCGGCGCCACCGGACGCCGGGTCACCGGTGAGCGAACCACGCCGCTGTTCTACCTGTGGGCCGGGATCGCGATCTGCGGATCGGCGACGCTCGTCGTCGCCTCCGCCGGCACCCCTGAGGCCACGACGCTGGGCACCGTCCTCGCCGTCGGGAACCTGTTCGCCTTCTCCGCCTACTACCTGGCCACCAAGCGGGCCCGGGAACGGGTCGGGACGGCGTCCTGGCTGCTCGTGATGACGGGGACCGCGGCGGTGCCCATCGGACTGCTGGCCCTGGCCACAGGCGGCGGGTTCGGGGCCCCCGCGGGGGACGAGTGGATCGTCCTGCTCCTGCTCGGGCTCATCCCCGGCTCCGCCGGCCACATGCTGATCACCTGGGCGCATCCGCGGATCCACGCCGCGGCCTCGTCCGCGGTGATCCTCGGTGTGCCGGTGGTGGCCTCGGCGGGGGCCGCGATCACCGTGGGAGAAACCTTCGGGGTCTGGCACGTGGTGGGCGGCCTGATCGCCCTCTCCGGCGCCGCGATGGCGATGCGCTACCTGCCCCCACCCGAACGCGACGAAGCCGCGGACACCTACGGCGAAGCCGTCACGTGAGCGGCCGCGCCGAGCCCCCACGTCTGTGTTTCAGCGTCTGCGGTGCGTTATGAGCGTCTCACGTGTATTTCGCTCCGCAGACGTCCGCGGACCGGCACGCGCGGTCCGTCTGCGGAGCGGGACGGCCGCCTCACGGACATAACGCTCCGCAGACGTCCAGGGGCCAAGGTGCAGGTGCCGAGGGGGCCACGGACCGCAGCCCGGCGAGTGCCTCCCGACGGCCCTCGGGGGGTGGCCCGTTGTAGACGGGTGAGCGCACCCCCTCAGCAGCGTGGGAGCCGGGCCCCCCAGGCCCGGTTCCCGCTCGTTCCGGGACTTCCTCTACGGTGGTGGCGTGGACGCGGACGTGGTGCTCGAGGGGGGCGGAGTCAAGGGGATCGGGCTCGTCGGTGCGTTGTCTGCGCTCGAGGAGGCCGGCTACCGTCCGCGCCGGATCGCGGGCACTTCCGCCGGGGCCATCGTCGGAGCGCTCACCGCAGCGGGCATGCCGCCGGACCGGATGCGGGCCCTGCTCGACGAGGTGTCGCTCCGCGACTTCGCCGACCCGGACCTGATTGGCCGCCTTGGCGCCCCGGGCCGGGCCCTGTCGCTGTTCCTGCACTCGGGCCTGTACCGGGGCCGGGCGCTGCGCGACTGGCTGGCCGAGCAGCTCGCCTCACTCGGGGTGCGGACCTTCGGGGACCTGCGCGATGGATCCGACGCCGACGACGCCCGGCCCCCGGCCCTGCGCCATCGCCTGGTGGTGATGGTGGCCGACGTCTCCCGCGGGCGCCTGGTCCGGCTTCCCTGGGACTACCCCGAGTACGGACTGGACCCCGACCGGCAGTCGGTCGCCGACGCAGTCCGCGCGTCCGCCGCGATCCCGTTCTTCTACCGGCCGGTGCGGCTGCGCCACGCGCCGTCCGGTGAGGAGGTGTACCTGGTGGACGGGGGCCTGCTGTCCAACTTCCCGGTGGACGTCTTCGACCGCCGGGACGGCCGTCCGCCCCGCTTCCCCACCTTCGGGATCAAGCTCTCGGCCCGCCCGGAGGCGCCACAGGTGCCACAGCCGATCCGCAACACCCTCGGCTACGGCCGGGCGATCGTATCGACCCTTCTGAGCGCACAGGAGCAGCGGTACCTCGACGACCCGTGCGTGGTGGCCCGGACGATCTTCGTGGACACCATGCGCGTGCGCAGCACCGACTTCGACGTCGACCGGGCCACGCGGGACGCGCTGTGGGAGCAGGGCGGGGAGGCGGTGGCGCGGTTCCTGGCCTCCTGGGACTTCGCCCGGTACCTGGCATCCTGCCCGCCGTAGGTGGGGTGCGACGGGAGCCGGGGGCGCGGCCGTTGTAGACGGGTGAGCGCACCCCCTCAGCAGCGTAGGAGCCGGGCCCCCCAGGGCCCGGCTCTCGCTCATCCCCGCGGGAACTTCTCAGCATTGCGCTATAGTGAAAATGATCTCGATAGGCAGTCGGGCACCCCACACGGCCGGGCCTCCCGGCCGTGTCCATTGCAAGGGGGTCCGACATGAAGGGTGACTTCTCCCGCGAGGCGTTCGAAGACCGGTCCGCCGTGCCGCGGGTCCTGGTCGTCGAGGATGACGAGGACCTCCTCGAGCTGTGCCGGCAGAGCCTGGCCGCTAACGGCTACGAGGTGCTCGCTGCGCCCAGCGCGGAGGAGGCGCTGCAACTCGTCGACGGCATGGACGAGCTACATCAAGTCGTCACCGACGTGAACCTGCCCGGCATGGACGGTGCGAGGCTTTCAGACGAGTTGACCGACCGCTTCCCGCAGATGGGCGTGCTGCTGATCTCGGGCTACGACCCGGCCGCGTTCGGCGTCGACACCGACGAGGTCGCGTTCCTCGCCAAGCCCTTCACGCTCGAGCAGCTCGCAGCAGCCGCGATCGCGTCCTGCCCGTGGTGGGACGAAAACCTGCCCCACCGGGGTCCACGCGGGTTCGGGTCGTTCACCGTACGCAGGAGGCCGGCGGTCGTCGCGGCGGCGGTTGGGGTGGCCGTCCTGGCCGCGTCCGGCCTGGTCTTTGCTCTCGGGGGCGGAGACGACATCGAGTTGGTGATCGACGACGCGCGGGCCGGTGAGGCGGAGACCTGGGACGGCGACGAGAACACCCAGGACCAAACCCAGTCAGGCGACGACCACGCCCAGACCGCCGACGGAGACGATCTCGACCAAGAACAAGGTCGGTCCGAGACCGACAGCGGTCAGAACGCCGCGCTGGTCGAGGGACAGCCGGCCGACCCGGACCCCGTCCCGGAGACCGTCGCGTACGAGCCGCCGACCATGCACGACCCCGTCCTGACGAGCTGTACTCCGGCAAAGGAAGAGAACGCCTACGAAGTAACGTTCACCATCGAGGCCACCGGCGGGAACTACGACGTGCTGGCGGGCGAGCCGTTCGTCGGCAACGACGACACCGTCGAGGTTCGCGGCGGAGCGCTTACTTGGACGGTCACGACCACCCACACCAGGGATCCCGACGATGACAGTGACCCCTTCTACGTGAGCGCCCCTTCGGTGCTCGGCTGGGCGGAGCCCGGCGGGACCAGCCGCCAGCACACCCACCAGCCCCCACCGCTGGCCGTGCACGTCGACGAGTGCCACTCCGGCTGAGATCCAGCGAGGCGGTTCCTTCGCTCCTGGGACTTCGACCGGTACCTGGCGTCCTGTCGTGGGGTGCGACGGACTCGCGGGGCCGGGCCGTTGTAGACGGGTGAGCGCACCCCCTCAGCAGCGTAGGAGCCGGGCCCCCAGGCCCGGCTCCTTGCTGTCTGCGTTGTCTGCTGGCCTACTCCCAGTACTCCGTGGGGAGCTTTCCTTCGATCGCGCGCAGATTCGCGCGGGAGCAGGTCACGCAGACGTACTGGAGGCGGGCCTCCTCGGTGAGGATCGACCAGCCGGGCGGGATCGCGCCGGGGGCGCAGTCGCCGGCGGTGCCGCAGAGCGAACAGACCACCGCTGCCCCCGTGTCTCCCATCGCGTCCTCCTCGCCTCAGGCAGCATCTTCGGGGGTCCCGGGCAGAACCGCAACAGCCCTGCGACGGGTTCCGGGGATTCGCCCGTTTACATTCCCGAGCGCACCCCCTCAGCAACGTAGGAGCCGGGCCCCCAGGCCCGGCTCCCGCGTCGTCCGGGCCCGCAACCCCTACAGGACGACGTTGGGGCCGAAAGAGCTCAAAAGCGCGGAACGTCGTCCCGTAGGGGGTGCTGGAGACCCACCAGGGGACGACGTTGAGCCCAAATGGCCAAAGAACGCGCAACGTCGTCCCACAGGGGGTCGCTGAGGACCGAAAAACGGGCCCTCAAGCGCTGCGGACGACCACCTCCACGCCCGCGGGATCGTGGAGCACCTCGGAGGCGGCCCCCGGGACCGCCCACGTGTAGGACACGAGCCCTGCGGCACCTTCGGGCACATCGATCTTGGGGGCCCAGGTGTTCAGGCCCACGTGGTGGTGGTAGTCGCCGGCGGCGCAGAACAACGCCCCCGGGTAGGAGCGCTGCGTCACCTTGAGCCCGAGTCTGCCGGCAAAGAACTCCTCGGCCTCCGCCAGGTCGCGCACGTGCAGGTGGACGTGCCCGAATCGGGTGTCGGGATGCACGGGAGCAGAAGCGTCAGCGGAAGCCAGCACCCCGTCCAGGTCCAGCGGGTCGGCAACCATGCGCACCTCGCCGCCGGCCACGGGCCAGACCGTCCGGGGGCGGTCCCAGTACAGCTCGATCCCGTTCATCTCCGGGTCCCGCAGGTACAGCGCCTCCGACACCGCGTGGTCGGCCATCCCCTCCACGGGCAGGCGCCGCTCGAGCACCCGCCGGGTCACCGCTCCCAGCGCAGCCCGGTCGGGCACCAGCAGCGCGAAGTGGTACATCCCCGTGCACGGGTACGGACGCACCGGCGCGTCCGGCTCACCGCGCAACCGCAGGACGAACCCGCCGGCCCCCGGACGCAAGACCGCCTCTGCTCCCGACCCGCCCGCCTCCTCGAGGCCGAGGCCGTCCACGTAGTAGGACCGGCAGGCCTCCAGATCACGGACGCGCAGGGTCAACTCGACGAGACGGGCCTCCGGAGGCATCGGAGCAGCCATGGCTACACCCCCACCGGGACGTCTCCGGAGATCACGTCCAGCGAGCGACGGGCCAGCAGCGGCACCCCCTCGTCCAATGCTTCGAACATCGGGTCGTCGGCCATGCCCTCCAGCCACCGCCGGTAGGACCCCTCCATGATGATCGCGATCTTCCAGCCGGCCAGTGCGGTGTAGAAGCGGAGGTCGTCCAGCGGCCGCCCGGTGCGATCGGCGTAGCGGTGCGCGAGCTCCGAGCGCGTCGGGTAGCCCGGCTCCCGGGTCACCGACCCCGACACCGACCCGTACTCGGGGTCGCCGGCCTCGGGTGAGAAGTACAGCATCCATCCGAGGTCGACGAGCGGGTCGCCGATGGTGGAGATCTCCCAGTCCACGACGGCGACGATCCGTACCGGCGGTTCCGGCGCGAGCATCACGTTGTCGAGCTTGTAGTCGCCGTGGGTGAGGCTGACGTCGCGCTGCTCGGGGGCGTGGGCCCGCAGCCACTCGCCGGCCTGGTCGATCTCGGGGACGTCACGGTGCCGCACGAGGTCGTAGAGCTCCTGCATCCGGCGCAGGTTGCGGGCCAGGAACCCTTCGGGCTTGCGCGCGAACTCCTCGAGGCCCACGGCCCGCCAGTTCACGGCATGGATGTCGGCGAGGGTGTCCACCAACGCCAGCCCCATCGCCCGCCGGTGCTCTTCGCCGGAGAACTCCGGGGGCACCGACGCCCGGATCACGACACCGTCCACCCGTTCCATCAGGTAGAAGGGCGCCCCCAGATACGCCTCGTCGCGGCACAGCTCGACCGGGCGCGGCACCGGCACGAGCATCCCCGCACCGGCCAGGGCGGACATCACGCGGAACTCCCGGTGCATCTCGTGGGTACCGGGGAGGATGTCCCCGCGGGGCGGACGCCGCAGCACCCACTCGCGGTCCTCCCGGCGGACGAGGAACGTCAGGTTCGAATGGCCCTCACCGAGCCAGGTGACCTCCGGGACGGCTTCCGACGGGCCGAAACGCTCGTCCAGGAACCGGCGCAGCCCGCCGGGTGGAACCAGGACCTCAATCCGCTCCTCGGTCACCTCATACCCCCGTGCGCCGGAACGCCCGCCTCGCGTGCGGCATGAGCCGCGCCGCGCCGGGCAGCACCGGCAGGATGCCATGCACGAGCTTCGGGGACCACTCGAACAGGCGGCGCCGGCCGCGCGTGAACTCGATCCCGTAGGCGTCGCGGACCTTCGGCGGGAGCAGTCCGGCGGTGATCGCCACCCCGAGCTCGAAGGTGAACTTCGGCACGCCGCGCAGCGGCGGATACAGGACGTCCTGCCCGAGCTCGCGCTGGAAGGGAGCAACCGCGATCGCGTCCGAGGCGACCATCCGCTCGAAGTAGGCGCGGAAATCGGCGAGGGTGGGCGGGATCACCTCCTCGGGGACGTCGAGCAGCCGGGCGGCGATCTTCGACTCCTGGTAGGCCTGCTCCATCTCCGCGGGCGTGAGCGGCGCGACGTAGCGCGGGTAGACCTGCAGGGTGGTGTCGATCAGGGTGGCGTGCACCCACAGCTTCAGGTCGGGGTCGTCGGCGGTGTACGGGTGGCCAGCCTCGAACCGGCCCGCGTCCTCGGGCAGCGTCCCCTTCACGAAGGTGTGGACGTGGTTGATCTGTGCCGCGGCCTCGTCGGCCTCCATGCGGGAGCCGAACACCATCGCCAGCGTCATGTCGAGGGTCCGGTAGAGGCGCTTGAGGGGATCGGCCTTGAAGGAGGAGTGCTGGGCGACCCCGGCGGCCACAAGCGGGTGGGCGACCTGGAGGAGCAACGCGCGCGTGCCGCCGAGGAGCATCACGCGCTCGCGGGTGAGCCTCCAGGTGATGCTGCCGGGACCGTAGTAGCCGTGGACGTCGTCCCGGCCCCCGGGCCGCCCGTCGGTGCGCATCCTCGCCTCCCGGTCGTGGTCCTACGACCATACCCAGCGTGGGCTCGTGGGAGCCGCTCCGGGTTCACAAGCGCGCCAGAATCATTTGACGCCAGAAGTGCACTCCTGTAACAACTACGAGGCTCGTCGTTTCGGTGAGCCACTTCCATGCGCAGCCCATTCCGCTGCGCGCGGGCGCGGACCATCCGCATCCAGCCCGCCGACCGACCAAGGAGGCACCTTTGACGCGCACGCCCATGCACGGCCGCCTGAAAGCGGCCGCCACCGGCCTGATACCGCTCATCGCCGCCGGCGCCCTGTTCCTCCCCCGCGCCGCCGGGGTGGAAACCCCCGGAACACCCGGCGATGCCGAGATCCGCTCCGCGCGGACGGCGACGATCTCCCCGTTCATCCGCCTGCCCCGGTCGATGGCGGTCCGGTCCACCGACGCACCCTCGGCCCGGGCCCCCGAAGCCGCCGTCGCCGCGGCCCGGGCAGCGGCCGCGGCTACCCCCGCCCCCACGCCGGTCCCCGAACCGGATCCGATCGAGGTCGCGATCTCGACCGCCGAGGCCCAGCTCGGCAAGCCCTACCGCTGGGCATCCACCGGCCCGGGCTCCTTCGACTGCTCCGGGCTCATGCTGTTCGCGTTCCAGGCCGCCGGGATCGACCTGCCGCGCACCTCCCGGGACCAATTCGCGGGCCTGCCGAGGGTCGCGCTGGACGAGATGCGCCGGGGGGACCTGGTCTTCTCCGGATACGGAGGCCGTATCGGGCACGTGGGTCTGTACCTCGGGGACGGCATGATGGTGCACTCGCCGCGGAGCGGCCGTGTGGTGGAGATCTCACCCCTGCACGACAACCTGATCGGCGCCGCTCGGCCCGTGGGGGCCTAGCACGACGCGTGGGGGCCCAGCTCCTGCGCCTTAGACCACCAGTCGCAGGTGCGGCACGCCCTCGCGGTCGGCGTCCCAGGACGCGAACTCCGCGAAATCGTCCTCGGTCGGAGGTTCGGACTCGGACTCGGACTCCTCCTCGTCACCGAGCACCTCGTTGGGGTCCACCCCCGCGGCGCGGAGCGCCTCGATCGCCGTGTACAGCGTGGCGGTGAGCTCCAGGAAGGCGTCGTAACCCATGAAGACGGCCTTCGGCTGGTCGTCCTCGCTGGCCACGAGCACCGGGATCTCGTCGTCGCCAACCGGCAGGTGGTGCCTCTTGAACTTCATCTGCGCATCCATCGTGAGCACACCTTCCTTCTCAGCTCGTTTCCCGCTCCCTCACCCGAACGAACACCGGGGGAGCCGGATCGGTGTCGCATGAAAAAAAAATCGAAACAGGTGCGACGGCTCCCCGGATCCCGCGCGTTTCTAGGGGATGAGGAGGCACCCGGAAGGGTGTGAAGCGCTCACTGGGAAGGCTGCTGAGGCAGCGCTCACGATACGAGGGAAGGTGCGGATGGCATCGGTCGCCGCGGCGGCTCGAAGCGACACCCGGCCGTCAGGCCGGGCATCCGCCGTTGGGAGAAACCGCCCCGGACCTGCGGATACGGACATCGTCGCAGGCCTGCGCGCGCGCGAGGACGACGCCCTCGAACAGCTGTTCCAGCGTTACGGACCGATGGTGACCCACTGGGCCCGTGCCGCCGGCACGGACGTCGAGGACGTCGTCCAGGACGTGATGCTGAAGGTCTGGCGGGCGGGGGCCCGGCTCGAGGACGGCACCGAGCTGCCCGCCTACCTGAAGACGGTCACCGCCAACACGATCCGGAACCGCTGGCGGACCCAGAGCCGCAAGCCCACGATCCCGGTGGGCCTCGACCCCGCCGGCGAGACCGCCTCCGGGGACCCGGCCCTGCGGGCTACGGACCGGATCGCGGTCGAGCAGGTCCTTGGGAAGCTGAGGCCGCACGAACGCCGGTGCTTGGAGCTGCTGTACGTATCGGACCTGCCGCTGGCCGACGTCGCCCGGGAGCTGGGAGCGACCCCCGATGCCACCAAGAGCCTGGCCGCACGTGCCCGGCGGCGGATCCGGAGCGATCTCGAGAAGCTGGTCGGCCCCGGCGCTGCCGCTGTGATGCCGTGGATGGTCCGCAGCGCGGAGGTGGCCGAAGCGGCGGGGCACGGCGCCTTCCACAAGGTGGCCGCGACCGCGGCCGCTTTCCTGACGGCGGGTGCGCTCACGCTCGCCGCAACGGGGGACCGCACGCCGACGCCGGCCGAGCCGCCGCCGGCGGAGACGGCTCCGCTGGTCGTTCCGGTCGACGAGTCTCCCGCCGAGGACACCGGCGGGGACGAGATCCCCGAGCCGGAGGAGGAGACCACACCGATCACCCCCGTACTCGGGAGCACGGAACCCCCGGCCGCCGCCGGGCAGGAGGAGGCGTCCGAGCCCGACGAGACCCACGAGCGGACCGTCGAGAACGAGGTCCAGGAGCCCGATGAGGCAGAGGGGAACCCGTCGAATCCGGGCCCCGACTGCCGCCAGCCCTACCCGGGTCCCGATGCCGGTGCCCCAGGCCCCCACGGTCCCCAGGGCGCACCCGGAAACGGGGGCGCGCAGAACGAGGCGGGGCCGCCCGGGAATGGTCAGGGCCACGCAGAGAACCAGGGACGGGACAACGGCCAGGGTCAGAGCGGCTCCGGTGGATCCGGCAACTCGGTCGGCCTGCCGGGATCGGGGGGCTCGAGCCAGAACGCCCAACCCCACGGCGCCGCGCCCGGTCCGGGGTGCCCGGACTGACGGACCGGCTTCAGTCCCCGCCGTGAAGCTCGTCGCGACCCCGCGCTGAGCCCCGGGAGAAGTCCGTGATACCCAGGAGGTTGTGGATGTGGGGGCCGATGCCGGGGAACAGCTCGGAGACCGCCAGGAGCGGGCGCATCGGCGACGGGTTCACGATCAACTCGACCGGGCCCTCCCGCACGGCCTTCAGCACCGCCTCCGCGACCTTCCTGGGCGTCGAGACGCCCATGGCCTTCGGGGCCTTCGCCCCCTGCGCCTCGATCCGCGCGTACATCCCCTCGTCGGACACGAACCCCGGACACACCACCGAGCAGGTCACCGGGGAGCCGTGGAGCTCCGCGGCCAGCGCCCGCGTGAACGTGATCAGCCCGGCCTTGCTCGTGGCGTAGGGAACCTCGTAGGGCAGCCCAGCTTTGCCGGCGAGCGAGGCCATGTTCACGATCCTGCCCCTCCCTCGCTCCAGCATCAGCGGGAGGATCATCCGCGTGAGCAGCATGGGTCCGATCAGGTTCACCCGGATCAGCGTCTCGATCTCCTCCGGCGGGTACTCGGCGTACGCGGCCGGTGCCTCGATCCCGGCGTTGTTGACGAGGATGTCGACCGGGCCGAGCTCCGATTCAGCGCGGTCGGCGAGTGCCTGGAGCTGGCCCGGGTCGGCCACGTCGGTCGGCACCGCGATCGCCTCGATCCCGGCCTCCTGGACCAACCGCCCCCGGACCCTGGAGAGCTCGTCCGCTGAGCGTGCGGCCAGGGCCAGGTTCACGCCCTCACCGGCCAGGATCCGCGCCACGTACACGCCCAGGCCCCGTGAGGCCCCCGTGAGGATCGCGTTGCGTCCCTTGAGATCCATCTCTTCCTACCGGTCTCGTTCCAGGAACTCCAGGATGACCCGATGGAAATCCCGGTTGTTGATGACGTTCAGATGGCCGCCGGGGACCACGGAGGTCTCGGCCCCCGGGATCCGGGCGCCCAGACCCTCGGGCGAGCCCGCCATGTCGTCGCGGTCTCCGCACACCACGAGCACGGGGACATCCACCCGTTCCAGGCCCGCCGGACGCGGACGGGGTGCCCGCCGCAGCGCCGCGAGCGCGTGCCGGTCGGCCCCGGTGAGGTCGGCGAAGTCCCGGAAGGACCTGCCCACGGGATGGGTGACCGACGCCTTGTCCTCGGCTTCCAGCGCCTCGGCCACCGGGTCGGGATCGGCCTGTTCGCGATCGAGCATCCTCTCACCGATACCACCGAGGACGGCACACCGCACGCGGCCGTCGGCCAGCGCCAAGCCGAGCGCCACCCACGCACCCATCGAGTACCCGACGACCCGCACGTCGGGGACCCCGAGAACGTCGAGCAGCTCCGCCGCGTCGCGCACCATCGCCCCGTCGGAGTAGCGGTCCGGATCGTGGGGCTTGTCGGAGCCGCCGTGTCCCCGGAGGTCGAGGGTCACCGCACCGAAGCCCGCGTCGGTCAGGACATCCACGATCCCCGGACGGATCCAGTTGATGTGGGAGTCGGAGGCGAAGCCGTGCAGCAGGAGCACCGTGGGCCCCTGCCCGTGCACCTCGTAGTTCAGGTGCGTCCCGTCGAACGAACCGAAGCGTTCCATACCGGTTAGCATCGTTGCCGATGGAGGTGGTCTCCTACCAATCGCGCCCTGCGTTGCGCCGTCCGGTCCTCGTCGGCGCCTTCGAAGGCTGGAACGACGCCGCGGAAGCCGCCACGTCCACGGTGGGGTTCCTGAAGCGGCGCTGGGACGCGAAATCGTTCGCCTCCGTGGACCCCGAGGAGTTCTTCGACCTGCAGTTCCACCGTCCCCAGATCGTGGCCGGCGAGGACGGCACGCGGCACATCCAGTGGCCGTCCACGGACTTCTCGTACGCCGCGATCCCGGGAGTCGAGCGCGACGTCGTGCTGCTCTCGGCCCCCGAACCGTCCATGCGATGGCGGACGTACTGCCGGGCGCTGATCGAGGTGGCCCGGCAGACCGACGTCCAGCTCGTGGTGACCATGGGTGCGCTGCTTGCCGGCCGTCCGCACACCCGTCCGATCCGCGTGACGGGGACGTCCTCGGACCCCGAGCTCGCCCAGCGCCTCGACCTGCCGTCGTCGAAGTATGAGGGGCCGACGGGGATCGTGGGCGTGTTGAATGACGCGTGCCGGCACGCGGGGATCCCCGCGGTGAGCCTGTGGGCGTGGGTCCCGCACTACCTGCATGCCTCGCCCTCGCCGACGGCGACCCTCGCGCTGACCGAGCGCCTGCGAAGCCTCCTGCACTTCGAAGCCGACACCACGGAGTTGCAGCGAGCCTCCGAGGAGTACGACGCTCGCGTGCAGGCCGCCGTGGGCGAGGATGACGAGCTGCACGAACAGATCGGCGAGCTGGAGCGGCAGGCCGACGAAGAGGAACTCCGCGACCTCCCGAGCGGCGACGAACTCGCCGCGGAGGTGGAACGCTACCTCGCCGAGCACCGGCCGGACGACGAGCGGTGACCCTCGTCGACCTGGCGATCGTCAGCCTCCTGGCGCTGGCGGTGGTACACGGCATCACGCAGGGTGCCGCGGTGCAGGTGCTGTCCTTCGGCGGGTTCTGGGGAGGCCTCTGGCTGGGAGCCTTGATCGGCCCCGAACTGTCGGGGCTGACCGAAGGACCCTTCACCCGGGCCTTCCTTTCGCTGTTCGTGCTCTTCGGACTGGCGGTCCTCGGAGCCGCCGGTGGACGCGTCCTCGGGAGCCATGCCTGGGGGGCCCTGCAACGCCTCAAACTGGGTATCGCCGATGCGCTCCTCGGCGCGATCGTGGCGATCGTCGCGACGCTCGTCGCCGTGTGGTTGTTCGCCATCCTCCTCACCGCGGGACCCACCCGCCAGGTGGCTGCGGCGATGCACGAGTCGGCGATCGTCCGCGCCCTCGTGGACCGGCTCCCGCCGGCGCCCACGGTCTTCTCCCGGCTCCAGAACTTCATCGACACCTCGCCCTTCCCCCGGGTCTTCGAGGGCCTCGAGCCCACGCCCACCGAGCCTGTCGACCTCCCCGACGACCCCACGGTCCAGGCCGCCGTGGAGTCCGCAGGGGCCGCCACCGTGCGCGTCGTGGGCCTCGGCTGCGGCGGGATCCAGTCGGGCTCCGGATTCGTGGTCGCTCCGAACCTGGTGATGACCAACGCCCACGTGGTCGCGGGCATCGACCGTCCGACCGTCGAGGACCGGGCCGGACGGCACCAGGCCACCCCGGTGCTCTTCGACCCCGACCTCGACGTCGCCGTTCTGCGCGTGCAGGGTCTCGCGGCCGGTCCGCTGCCGCTGGTGCCCGGTGAGACGGAGCGCGGGTCCGGGGGCGCGGTTCTCGGCTACCCGGGCGGGGGCCCGTTCACCGCGGGCGCGGGTGCGGTCCTCCGGCGGTTCGAGGCGGTGGGCCGCGACATCTACGGCAGCAACCTCACCCGCCGGGACGTCTACCAGATCCAGGGCACCGTACGGCAGGGGAACTCCGGTGGGCCCTTCGTGCAGGCCGACGGCCAGGTGATCGGCGTGATCTTCGCCGCGTCGACCTCCGACCCCGACGTCGGCTATGCGCTCACCGCTCCGGCCGTCGCGCCCCGGGCCCAGGAGGCCCAGGGCCGGCGCGACCCCGTGAGCACCGGCCGCTGCGCCAACTAGGTTTGGCCGGCCTCGCCTCCCGGGTACAAGCAGCCCCAGGGGGGTGGACCAACCGAGGGGAGGTCTGCCCATGCGCTGGATACACCCGTTGATCGTCGCCGTGCTCGTCCTCGGCGCCACACCGTCCGCGACGGCCGCGGAGGACGCGGGTTTCCGCGATGTCGAGGTCCCGGTGGAGGCGACGACCGACGACCACGGTGGGGGCGACATCGCACCTTGTGAGGGCTTCGCGCCCATGGAGCCGCACTGCCGTCGCTCCTGGGTGCTCACCGACGACTTCACATTCGTGGTCTCGATGACCTTCGACTACGTCGGTTCGGTCAACATCCAGGGCTGGACGAACACCGGCACGGTGACCGTCGTGTGTCCCCAGTTCCCGTTCGACTGCTACTCGGCGCATACGGGGGTGTTCATCGAGGGTCAGACCTTCACGATGGTGGTGACCGCCACCGGTGCGGGGTACTGGAAGGTCTCGGTGCGATAGGGACATCCCGGACGCATCCGGCCCCCGGGGCAGGAGAACAACACGGCGACCACGAATCCATGGGGCGTGATGTGGCGCCGCCCGCTCGTCCTCGCCGCGGCGGCGTTCCTGCTGCCCGCGGCCGCTTCGCCGGCGGCAGCCTGCGCCCCCAACCCACCCGGTGCGGGAAGCAGCACGGTCTCGAGCCCCGCGGTCTCCACCGCCGCCGGCACCGCCCAGGTCCGGGCGCGGCCGGAGGCGAGCTCCCACGCCGGCGTCACCTTCAACACCGGGTTCTCCCTGGCCTTCCTGCACTTTGGGGATTCCTACGTGTTCGTCGACACCTCCGGCGGCACCCCGCGAGCCTACGGCGTGCTCGAATACTGGGTGCAGAGCCCCACGAACCCGAACTTCTACCCGGTGGCCGGGGTGGAGTTCAGCACCGGGGGCTGCGCCGGGAGCCGCCCACCACCGTAGAGGCGGGCTACCGCTCCAACGCGAAGTCCCCGACGGTGTCGGGCGCACGGCCGGTCCCGATCCAGTCGGCGATGGCCTTCCCGGTGGCCGGGGCCATCAGCAGGCCGGCGCGGAAGTGGCCGGCGGCCACCCAGGCGTTGTCCGTGCCCGGGAGACGGTCGATCACCGGCAGCTCGTCCCCCACCACCGGACGGAAGCAGCACCAGCGGTGCGTCACCTCGAGGTCGCCGGCCCCGGGTACGAGGGCCGCCATCTCCTCGGTGATCGTGGCAACCACCGGTTCCCGCACCACCGGCTCGAGGTCTCCGGGCTCCAGGGTGCCACCGGCCACCAGCCGGCCCTCCGGGGTCTGCAGCACGAGGATCCGTGGCGAGGTGACCACGTGCCCGAGGCGGAAGGGCGCGGGCTCGGTGGCGACCAGGTGTCCCTTCACGAGGGCCTGACCCGGCGGTGCGTAGGCATCGGGAGTGGTTCCGGTCGCCCAGACCACCGCCCCGGGCGCGACGTCCCCCGCCGTCGTGCGGACGCGCACCACGCGCCCCCGGTCGACGTCCATGCCCTCCACGGCCACACCGGTGGCGACGTCTCCGGCGTGGCGGGCGAAGGCGGCCGCGAGCCGAAGCGGATGCACCAGCGCCTGTTGTGGCACGACCGCGGGCGCATCGGCATCCTCGCCGGTGAGGTGCCAGTCGGCGTCCCGGAGACCGTAGTCCCACTCGCCGTCGAGCGACCGGTGCAGATCCAGACCCGTCCGGGCGAAGGCCGCGCTGGGAGCACGGCTGCGCAGGGGATTGTCGGGGGCCAGGAAGCCGGCGGCGCTCCCGGAGGTCCCGGAGACCAGACGCTCGTCGCGCTCACACAGGAGCACGCGACCGAAACCCGCCCGGCGGCACATCGCCGCCACCCCCAGCCCGATGACCCCGCCACCGACGACCAGCACGTCGCAGGTGGACCCGAGGCTCGCAGGCCTTCCCGGCTCGAGTGCGGCCGAATCCGGATCGGGGACGGTGTCCTGCCAGAGCGTCCGCATACCTGCCACCTTGCCGCCGGGGCGGCCGGTCACCAGGCCGCCGAGACGATCCCGTCCGCGACGCTGGCGGGCTCGCCGTCGCCGCTCCAGCGGTACAGGACGCCGTCGACGACGAACAGCAGATGCCGTCCGGACGTATCGGCGTCGATCGACGTCGCCGGGCCCCCGATCGGGACGAGGGTCTCGACGCCCCCGCCCGCCCGGGCCTCGGCGGAGCGGATCTCCCACCACGCATCGAACTGCGGGTGGCAGCAGCCGGCCACGGCCGCGAGCGCGTCGGCTTCGCTCCGGTAGGAGATCTCGTTCCAGGTCCCCTCGGAGCCCTCGGGACGCACCCGGTCTCCGTCCCACAGAGAGCCGTCGTCGCCGGCGCCGACAAGGAAGGCGTCGCCGGCCTCCGCGAAGGCGATCAGGTACGCGAGCCGGTCGCCGCCCGCCCACACCACGTCATCGACGAAGGCCGTCGGGTCCACGCCTTCCCGGCTCTCGAGCACCAGATCCCGCACTTCCTCGCCCCCGATCGGGCGCACCGACACGCGATCGGGCGTCTTGAATTCCGGCTCCAGACCCACATGGGCGAGCTGCGTCCCGTCGGGGGAGACCGACGGTCCGTGGCCCGCGGCCACCACCCGCAGATCCCCGCCGCGTGCGGGCGTGCGGACGATCTCACGATCCTCCACCCCCCGCGGCCGGACGAAGAACACGAACTGCCCGTCCGGGGAAACGTCGATCCCCGCGAATTCATCGACCTCGGCCCCCACGGCGACGGCCATGATCTCTTCTCCGGTGGTGGGGTCCAACATGACCACGCGGCCGTCCGTGGTTACGGCGGCCACGGCCGCCGGTGGCTGCGTCGGGTCGACCGGTGGGCGGTCCGCCTGGTCGGAGTCGTCGTTGCCACACCCTGCGACCACCAGCGCCATCAGCGCGGACACGATCAGCGAGCGCCTCACCGGCCACCTCCATGGTCGTGGTTCAACCGTCCGGCCCCCCGGGTAATACCATCCATGGTCGCACGTCATCGACGATGAGGAGGGACACCTCATGGCCATCCTCGGCAGGAAGAAGAGGGCCCGCCCGCGCCGCGCATTGCGAGCGGCGATGGAGGGCAGAACGCGCTCCCGCCGCCGCACGAGCCGCATCTCCGCGGGGATCCCCGGACGCGGACCGGATCTCCGGGGCAGAGCGCAGCGGCTGGTCGGCGAAGCATCGGACAGGATCCGCCCCCGCGAGCGGCCTCGTCGGCGGGGTACCTTCCTCGCCGGGACGGCGGCAGGCATCGCCGTCGCGTACCTGTTCGACCCCCGTGCCGGGCGCGCCCGCAGGGCCCGGCTCAGGGACCGGACGGGAGCGGGGATGCGTCGGGGCGCGACCGGGACCCGGAAACTCGGCGCCCGGGTCCGCAACAGGATGGAGGGCCTTCCCCACGAGATGCTCCATCCCCACGGGGAGCCGAAACCGGACATGAACGACGTGACCCTCGCCCACAAGGTGGAGAGCGAGGTGATCCGGCGGCCGGACGTGGACAAGGGACGCATCAACGTGAACGCCGAGAACGGCCGGATCGTGCTCCGGGGGGAATGCGATTCACCGGATCAGATCCGCGAGGTCGTCGCGGCCGTCCGGCAGATCCCGGAGGTACGCGAGGTGGAGAATCTGCTCCACGTCAAAGGGAACGCAGGACAAGAGCGTCCGGACCAGCGCATCGGACCCCCGACGGGCTGAGCACCGTCAGTCCCCGGTCATCACAGCTAGCGGTCGATGACCTCGCGGATCTCGTGGTAGGCGCGCCTGCGGCCGAGGAAGCCCCCCAGCGCGACCCCACCACCGAACAACCCCAGACCGACGACCGCGGACGGGATACCGATCAGCAGGGGCAGGCGCTTCGTGCGCAGCTCGAAGACCGGCCAGCCGCGCCGGCGTGCCTCGTGGAGCAGGTCGCTGTCCGGGTTGACGGCATGCGGATGTCCCACGAGCTGGAGCAGCGGCAGGTCGTTGATGGAGTCGGAGTAGGCGTAGGATTCGGCGAGGTCGACGTCGAACCGCTCGGACAGTTCCCGCACGGCCCGGGCCTTCTCCTCGCCGTGGACCACGTCGCCCACCAGCCGGCCCGTGTATCGACCCTCCTCGGTGACCTCGCCGCGGGTCCCCACCGCCCCGGTCATCCCGAGGCTCTCGGCGATGATCTCCGCCACCTCCTGCGGTGAGGCCGTGGTGAGGAAGGTGAGGTACCCGGCTTCGCGGTGGTGATCGATCACCTTCACGATCCCCTCGTAGACGCGGGGCAGGATGCGCTCCTCGGCGATCTCCCGGCCCATCTGCCGCAGCTCGTCCTGCGTGCGGCCGGCGACGAACTCCAGGGCTGCGTCCCGGGCCCGCGTGCGACCCTTCTCGCTCTCGCCGGACAACCGGAACGACGCCTGACCCGAGGCGAAGCGGAGGATGTCCCGGACCCGGTAGTAGTCACGCGCATACATGCCCCGAGCCAGCAGGAACAGCGACGACCCCGGGATCAGGGTCTTGTCGAGATCGAAAAACGCGGCGCGTTGTCCCACGCCTCCATGCTACCCGTCGTCCGGCCCGGCCACCCCGTCACCCCGGTAGTACTCGAAGACCGAGGCCGTGGCGGCACTGAGGGGCACGGCCACGAGGGCCCCGAAGACGCCCCAAACGATCCCGCCGGCGGTGAGTGCGATCAGGATGACCACGGGATGGAGGGCCACCGCACGCCCGAGAACCAACGGCTCGAGCAGGTTGCCTTCGATCTGTTGCACCACGAAGGCGGCCACGGCAACGATCAAGCCGTAGACAAGCCCCAGAGAGATCGCGGCGATCCCAGCAGCCGCGATCCCCGCCAGCCAGGCCCCCACGAGCGGGAAGAAGGCACCGAAGAACGTCAGGACGATCAACGGCAACGCGAGCGGCACCCCGAGGACGATCAGCACCACACCGATGAGTGTGGCGTCGGCCAACCCCACGACGGCACTGCCCCGGACGTACCCCGCCAGCGCATGCCAGATGCGGCGGCCCAACTCGCGGATCTCGTCGCGCCGGCCCTCCGGCGCCAGCCCGGTGAGCGCGGCGGTGATCCGGTTCGCGTCCTTCACGAAGAAGAAGGTCAACACGAACGCGAGAACCAGCGCGAGCAGGATCTCGAAGACGAGCAGAGTGCCCGCGAGGAGGCCGCCGACGAGGCGGTCCAGGTTGCCCCGCACCCCTTCGAAGGCCTGATCGACCTGGGCCTGGACCTCCTCCCCCGTCATCCCGAACAGTCCCCGGTCCAGCCAGCGCTCGACGGTGGACACCAACTCCCCGGTCGTCTGCCCGAATTCGTCGAGCTGCGCGACGAAGGGCGGCACGATGAGCAGCCCGACGGCCACGAGCACCGAGAGGCTGCCGAGGTACACGGTCCAGGCCGCCAGGAGCGGAGGCCAGCCGCGGAGTCGCAGCCACTCCGCGACCGGGCCGATCACGGCCGTCACGAGGGCCGACAGGAACAGGGCCAGCACCACGATCCACAGGCGGGTCAGGGCGACGACCACCGCCACCACTGCGAGCGCGACGACGACCAGCCGCCACGCGTAGGCGGCGGCGCGATCGAGCCAGGCCGGCACTGCCCCCGGGGACGCCATCCATCCGGTTTTTCCCCGGAAGCCGGGGGGTATGCACACAGCGGATAGACTCGGCCACGCTACGCACAAGCCCAGGCCGAAGGAGGGACCATGGACAGCGCCGAAGCCCGGTCGTTCATCGAGGAGCACCACCGTGCCGTGTTGGTCACCCGCCGCGGCGACGGCGGCGTGCAGTCGTCCCCGGTGATGGTCACCGCCGACGGCGACGGCCGCGCCATCGTCTCCAGCCGCGAGACGGCCTACAAGGTTCGCAATCTGCGCCGCGATCCACGGGCGACGCTGTGTGTGTTCACCGACGGGTTCTTCGGGCCGTGGGTGCAGATCGAGGGTGAGGCCGAGATCGTCTCGCTACCGGAGGCGATGGACCTGCTCATCGACTACTACCGCCGGGTGGCCGGCGAGCACGACGACTGGGACGACTACCGCGCCGCGATGGAACAGGAGAAGCGCGTCCTGGTGCGCATCCCGATCGCCGACGCGGGCCCGGACCGCAGCGGCTGATCGCTCAGGACGCGAAGACGCACACGGCACTGGCTTGTGGGATATGCGACTTCGTCGACAGGCTCCTCACCGTCACCACCCAGGACGACTTGGTCGCGTAGGACTCCACGAGCCGGAGGTTGTCGTGGTCCGGGAGCCCGTCCTTGGAATCGAAACGGACGCCGCCACCCACGGCCACCTTGCCCGACGGGCAGGCGACGGGGTACGTCATCGTGGCCCCCGCCGGGAGTTCCTTCCGGTCCACCACGAGCTCGTAACCTGAGACCCCCGCCGGCCCCTGCGGCCCCTGTTCGCCCTGGGGGCCCTGTTCACCCTGTTCGCCCTGGGGGCCCTGCGGACCCTGGGGGCCGGTGATGTTCCATTCCACCGGTCGTTCCAGGGGCAGGCACGCGTCCTCGGCCTCGACGAGGCGCAGATGCCCCGTGTCCATCACACAGGCCCGCAGGACCTCCTCCTCCGGCTGAGCCCACACAGCCCCGATGCCGCCCGCCACCGACGCCGCCACGAGCACCAGCGCTGCGATGCCGAATCTCGACCTGGCCCGTTCCATGTCCGCCCCCAGTCGCGTGATCGCTCCGATACGGAACCATTTCGACACCAGCCGGACGAACCCTCCAGGCCGGGGAGAAGCGGGTCAGCCGGGCAGGGGAGCCGGGGGCCGGGCACACGTGAAGGAGGCCCCGGCCTCCACGGCCAGCAGGAAGGCCGCGTAGTCACGCACGATCCTGGGGTCCACCCGCAGATCGTTGTGGTAGAAGCCCGGGTACGCGCAGTTGGCCTCGGCCCCCTCGAGCCTCGGCGAGTCGGCGTAGGGGCCCGCGAACGCCGGGTCACCCAGGCCCGAGCCGTCGTAGACGGTCATCCACCGGGTGGGGCCGGGGGCCTCCTCGGCGTTCAGTTCCTCGAGCCACCCGGTGCCGGCGGCGATCTCGTCGCAGGAGTGCACGAGCCCCTCCGAGCCCGGGGGGCAGAAGCTCGTGCCGTGGTTGGCGCCGGCGATGGCCACGAAGCCGGCCACCCGGTCGTACAGGTCGTGGACGAGCATCGTCTTGCGAGCGACGGTCACGCCGAGGGAGTGCGCGACGACGTGCACACGGGGCGCGTCCGTGTAGGTGAGCACGGCGTCGATGAACGCCGCCAGATCCGGAACATTCACGTCGTTGGCCGTGACCACGCAGCCGCTCGAGTCCTCCCGGTCGGCCTGGTAGGTCTTGCCGTCGTAGCCGTCGTTGCGGGTGAACAGACCGCCGTCGTTGGTGCAACCGACACCGTTGTAGGCCAGGGCCCACAGATCCCCCCGCCCCCACCCGAGCTCCGTGGTGAGCTGCGACGCCACCGGGTACCAGGTGGCGTGGTCGGTGTTGTTGCCGTGGACGAACACGATGGGCAGCCTCTCGGTGCGGTCGGCGAGCGGCCCCCCGAAGCCGCCCAGCGGCCAGTCCCATTCGTCGTCGGTGAGTACGGAGAAGTCGGACGGGAAATGGCGGGCCGCCGGCCCGGCGGGCGCGTCATGGCCCACCCGGTGGTCGGCGTGGGCCGCCACGGGTGCCAGCATCGACAGCGTGACGATGAGAGCTGCGATCCGGTGGGTCATATCGTCGTTTCCCGTCCCTCCCAGTAGGGTCTGCGCAGCTCGGGCTTGGCGATCTTGCCCGAGGCCGTCCGGGGCAGCGCGTCCACCAGGTCCACCGAGCGCGGGCTCTTGAAGTGGGCGAGCCGCTCCCGGCACCAGGAAACAAGTTCGTCGGGTGCGACCTCCGCTCCTTCCCGGAGCGCCACGATCGCCTTCACGGCCTCACCCCACCGGTCGTCGGGGACGCCGATCACCGCGGCCTCCACGACGTCGGGGTGGGCGTGGAGCGTGTCCTCCACCTCGGCCGGATACACGTTCTCGCCACCGGTGATGATCATGTCCTTCACCCGGTCGGCGATGTAGAAGTAGCCGTCCTCCTCCCGCCCGACGTCGCCGGTGCGCAGCCAGCCGTCCCGGAAGACCTCGGCGGTGGCGTCCGGACGCTCGTGGTAGCCGTCCATGATCGACGGCCCCCGCAGCTCGATCTCGCCCTCGGTCAGACGCACGTCGGTGTAGAGGTAGGGCCGGCCGGCCGACCCGATACGCTCCTTGGCCGTCTCCGCCGGCAGGCACAGCGCGTTGGGGGCGGCCTCGGTGAGCCCGTAGCCCTGGATGAAGCTGACGCCCCGGGCTTCGTAGGCCTCGATCAGCGACAGCGGCGCGGGGGCCCCGCCGCAGATCACGAACCGCAGGCCGGACAGGTCGGCGGTTTCGAACCGTGGATGCTCGCGCAGAAACAGGTAGACCGCGGGCACGCCCATCATCCACGTGACGCCACGCTGCTCGATCGCGTCAAGGGCCCGTTCCGGGTCGAAGTCGGGCTCGAGCACGACCGTGGCGCCCTTCCACAACAGCACGAGGGTGTTCACGTTCCACCCGCCGATGTGGAACATCGGCAGCACCATCAGCGAACGGTCCGTGGACAGCATGTCGACGGTGAGCAGCATGTTGAGGTTCGTCCAGAAGAAGTTGCCGTGGGTGAGCACGGCCCCCTTCGGCCGTCCGGTGGTGCCGGAGGTGTACATGATCATCAGGGCATCGTCGGTGCCCACGGACACCTCCGGCTCGACGTCCTCGCCGTCGAGCCCTGCGAGGTCGCTTTCCGCGAGGACGAGCCGGGCGCCCGAATCGGCGACGATGTGGTCGATCTCCTCGCGCTTGAGCCGCAGGTTCACCGGGACGATCACCGCGCCGAGCTTGGCGCACGCGAAGAAGAGCTCCAGCACGTCCACCGAGTTGGGTGCCAGCACCGCCACCCGGTCCCCCTTGTCCACGCCGCGCTCGCGCAGCGCGGACGCCTTCCGGTTCGCTCCGGCGTTCAGCTCCGCGAACGAGACCTCCCGGCCCCGGAAATCGACGGCCACCCGCCATCCCGTGAGCTCCGCACGGCGCCGGGCCCAGAATCCGATCGAGGTGTAGGCGAAGTCGGGGGTCGGCTCACGCGGGTGCATCGCCCGGCCCCCAACGGATGCAGGTTGCGGCCCACGTGTAGCCGGTGCCGGCGGCGAGCACGCAGGCAAGGTCCCCGTCGCGCAGGCGTCCCGCCTCCTCGGCGAGCGCCAGGGCGACGAAGGGATCGACAGCGGACATGTGCCCCCAGTCCTGCAGGTACCACGCCTGCTCCTCGGTGAGGCCCAGCTTGGCGAGGATCGCGTCGTGCAGCGAGCGCTTGAAGTGGATGGGGGCCAGGAAATCGATGTCGGCGACGGTGTGACCCGACCGCTCGACGGCCTCGGTGGCGACGCGGATGAAGTTCGGCAGCGTGATCGGGTCGAGCAGCTCCTTCATCTCCAGCGGATCGCACACGTCCAGGAAGTGCATGCGGTCGTCCACGGTCTGGTGGGACGCGGGATGCACCGAGCCCCCGCCGGGCACCCGAACGTCGCGGGAGAAGCGTCCGTCGGTGATCAGGCTCGAGGCCAGCAGCACGTTGCGACCGGCCTCCCGCTCGAGCAGGACGGCGCAGCCGCCGTCGCCGAAGTTGAACATGAACCGGGAGCGCTCGTTGGTGTAGTCGAGCAGCGACCCCTCCTTGGACGCCGCCACCAGCAGCACCCGGCGCAGGTCCGGATCGGCCCGCATCATGTCGCCGGCCACCTTGAGCGCCACGGGGGCCCCGCAGGACACGTTGATCAGCTCCAGCGCGAAGGCGTTCACGGCGCCGATGCGATGGATCACGTCGGGGGACGCGCTCCAGACCTCGAAGTCCTTCCAGTAGGACCCGAAGTACACGACCGCGTCGATCGTCGCCGGGTCGACGCCGTCGCGTTCGATGAGTCGCGTGGCCGCTGCCACGCACATGTCGGAGGTGTGCTCGTCGGGCCCGGCGACGTGCTTGCCGGTGAGGCCGAAGCGCTCGACCAGGACCTCCTCCGGGATCCCGGAGAGTGCCGACACCTCGGCGGCCGTCAGGTATCCCGGGGGTGCATAGGTCGCGATCCCGGCGATCCCGATGTTCGTCATGCGTCCTCCCGGACGAAGGCGCGGATCGCGCCGTTGACCCGGTCCGCCTGCTCGATCATCACCAGGTGCCCGCCGTTCTCGATGATCTCCAGACGGGCCCCCGCGATCGCGGTGGCGAGCAGTTCGGCGTTCTCGACGGGAACCACGCGGTCGGCGGCGCCGTGCAGCACGAGCGTGGGGGCGGTGATCTTCGGCAGCAGCGAGGTGGTGTCGGCGGTGGCCCCCGCGGTGGCCTGGGCCACGTAGGACTCCCAGGGCGGTACGTGCTTCGCCCGCAACGCCACGAGGTCATCGAATTCCTCGGGGTGCTCCTGCGTCCAGCCGGGCCGGAAGGCCGGCGGCATGACACGGCGGATCCGCTGCTCTGGAGTCATGCCCTCGCAGGGGTCGGCCATGATCGCCGCCGTCTCCGCCGGGACGGGCACCGCGGCCGGGCCCCCGTGCGTGGTGCCCAGCAGGATCAGGCGCCGCACCCGCTCCGGGTACCGGGCGGCCAGCGACTGGGCGACGATCCCACCGAGCGATACCCCGAAGACGTGGGCGGCGTCCTCGCCGGCGGCGTCGAGGACGGCCACGACGTCGTCGGCCATGTCGTCCACGGTGTACAACTCCGTGACCTTGGACGATTCCCCGACCCCCCGGCTGTCGAAGAGGGTCAACCGGTGGTCGCGAGACAGGTCGGGGACCTGCCGCAGCCACGCCCATCGGGCATAGCCCAGGCCCTGGATCAGCAGCAGCGGGGGACCGTCCCCCTGCACCTCGTAGGCGAGCTCGACCTCACCGTTGCGCGCGATCGGCATGCGAAGCGTTCCCCCCGAGGCCCCGGAGCACGAAGGCCATCACGGTCTCGAACACGTCATCGGGCACCTCGGCACCGTCCTCCCACAGCACCCAGCGCATCCCGGTGAAGTCGCCGAGCCCCATGAGGCAGTAGGCGAGCGCCTCCGGATGGCCGGGATCCACCTCCCCGGCGTCCATCGCTGCACGCAGGGCGTCCGCGTAGCCTTCGCCGAGCCGCTGGTACCACTCCTTGAACACATCGGCGTCCACGAATTCGGCATTGCGGACGATCCGGTAGAGGTTGGGGTGACGGCCTACCCAGTCGAGGAAGACCCGGAAGCCCGCCCGCTCGATCTGGGCGCGGGTCCTGTGGCCGGCCGTGGCCTCCACCAGTTCTGCGCGCATCTCGTGGCCGCGGGCCCGGATCAGCTCACAGAAGATGTCGGTCTTGGACGGGAAATACAGGTAGAAGGTGCCGTTGGCGACGTCCGCCTCACGTGTGATCGCCGTGATCGAGGCAGCGTGGAAACCCTTCTCGCCGAAGATCCGCTCTGCGGCGTCGAGCAGCCGTTGCCGCGTGCGCTCGCCCTTGGTGAGGACGCCAGCCGTGGTCGCCTCCATCTAGAAGCTCGCCTTGCACGTTTCGATCTGCTTCCACGCCGCTCCGTAGCGGGAGTGGGTGACGGATTCGTAGATGTTGGCCTGCCACGCGCCGAAGTGGTTGTGGCCCTCGGCGAAGTTCGCTTCGCACAGCGGGTCGACGGTGGCTTGGTAGCCGTCGAGCAGCATCCCGACAAGCGCGTTGCGCGTGCAGTCGGCTCCGCAGTCGAGCAGCATCCTGTGGAGGGCTTTGAAGGTGACCCAGAA
Source organism: uncultured Actinomycetes bacterium (assembly GCA_964560135.1). Classification (GTDB taxonomy): domain Bacteria; phylum Actinomycetota; class JAICYB01; order JAICYB01; family JAICYB01; genus CAZLKN01. Next base: position 60,259 of record CAZLKN010000011.1, read on the forward strand.
CATCCAGTCGACGTCGTTCGGTTCCTTCTGCGGACGGTACTTCTCGTACGCCGCCTTCATCCGCTGGATCTCGTCCCACCACGGCTGCTCGATCTCGTTGTACAGGTCGAAGGCCGGGGTCGGATACCAGGCCTGCACGGCGGGATCGCGTGCCGCGCCGCTTCCCAGGGTGTCATTCACGAGTTGGAAGCCGTAGTTGAACCACCGCGGCCGGTACCCCTGGCCCTCGGCCTGCTGGTAGATCTGCGCGAAGTTCAGAACGTTCTCGTTGGCGAAGACGACGCACTCGGCGGCCGGGCACTCCTGGCGCAGCTCGGTGATCTCGGCCAGATAGCTCGTCTGTCCGTTGTTCACCCGGCGCTCGGCGACGACCTCATGCCCACGCTTCTTCAGCTCCGCTTTGAACGTATCGAGGGCACCGTCCCAGTTGGGGCTGTTGCGGGAGAGCACCGCGAAGCTCTTGCCCTTGTGATTGGTGGACAGGAACTGGGCGATCTGCCGACCCATCGTCTGCAGGGTGGGGGCCACGGCGAAGGAGAAGTTCTTGTCTTTGGCGCCGTCCTCGGTGGCCATCGAGTGGAAGTAGAGCTGCCGGTTGGTCTCGGCCCACTCGCGGACGGCGGGGATGACGTCGAAGCCCACGCCGGACAAGATCATGTACGCGCCCCACTCCTTGCATGTGTCGGCGGCTGCCCGCCCCTGGTCGGCAGCGTACGCGTCGTCCTCCAGCCGGATGTTCACCTGCCGGCCGTCGATCCCTCCCGCGTCGTTGACCATCTGCCAGTAGACCTTCTCGTCGTCCGGACGGTTGTCGAAGGCCTCACCGAAGATGAACGCGGCGTGCATGCAGATACGGATCTCGGAATCCGTCATACCCACCCGGTCTTCCTCGGCGGTGAACAGGTTGGCGACCGGGCGGCCGGTGGCCTCGTCCCGTTTGACCGTGGGCGCCTCGCCGGGCTGAGCTACCGGAGCGGTCGCCGTGGCCCGGGAGCGGGTCCGTCCGGAGGATCCGCTCCCCGTTTCGGTCTCGCCCTCCTCGCCCTCGACGGCGGCGTCGCCGTCGAACTCCAGATCGTCGAGCCCCCGGATGGTCGGCCCGGGCGTCCGCCGCTCGGTGACGTCGCTCGCGTCCTTCGAACCCGAACACGCCGATGCGATGAGCACGAACACGGCGACGAGCACCCCGAGGCGCCTCCACCGACCACAGGCCAGACCCTCCATCTCATCCCCCTTGACGCTTCACTACCGGAAGCCTAGGATTCTGAGAACTGAATCAGCTCTCATTTTTCACCCACAGCCTACGGAGGGGACCGGGGGGCGTCAAGGGGTCACATGTCGATCATCACGCTGGGCGTCGCATCGGGAGCCGTCTACGGGCTGGTGGCCGTGGGCATCGTCCTGGTCTACAAGGCCACCCGGGTCCTCAACTTCGCCCAGGCCGAGTTCGGCACCTTCGCCCTGTACCTGGTGTGGTTCCTCAGCCAGGAGTACAACGTGCCGTGGGCCGTGGCGGCGCTGATCGCCGTCGTGGCGATGACCGTGGCCGGGATCGGGTTCGAGCGCATCATCATCCGACCGATGGGAGATGCCTCCAAGGTCTCCCTGTCCGTCGCCACCGCCGGGTTCCTGCTCCTGATGTTCTCGATCGAGCTCAAGTTGTGGGGGCCGGCCCCCCGCCTCGTGCAGCCTCCATTGCGTGGCACCGGCGTCGAGATCTTCGGCGTCTTCCTCACCCCGATGCATCTGGTCGGGCTTGGTGTGCTCGGCGTCTTCGCCGCTGGGCTCGGGATCCTCGTGGCACGCACCCGCTTGGGCTTGGGCCTTCTGGCCGTCGCCTCCGATCCCGAGACGGCACGGCTCATGGGTGTGCCCTACAACCGCGTTGCGGCCTTCACCTGGGGGACCTCCGGGGCGCTCGGTGCCGCTGCCGGGCTCATCATCGGCCCCCTCGTGGGCGCGTTCGGCCCCCTGCAGCTCTCGCTTTCGCTGTTCGTGCAGGGTCTGGCCGCCGCCCTCCTCGGCGGACTCACCTCGCTCCCCGGTGCCCTCATCGGCGGGATCGCCGTGGGAGTGCTGGAGGCCGGGCTCCTGCGCTCGTTCCCCGGCGTCCCGGGCATCGGCAGCTACGGGATGCTCGCCGTGATCCTGCTCGTGCTGCTCCTGCGTCCCCGCGGGCTCCTGGGACGGGTGGCATGATCGCGCGCCTGCCTTCGTGGGTGCGGACCCTGCTGGTGGCCGCCGTCCTGATCCCGTTGCCCGTCGTGCTCTCCAGGGTCGGGCCCGGACTGCTGTCCCCGGTCTGGGCGCGCGCCTTGGCGCTGGGATTCGCGTTCGCCGTCGCCGCGATCGGGCTCAACGTGGTGATGGGCTACGCGGGCCAGATCTCCCTCGGCCACGCCGCCTTCCTCGGCGTGGGCGCGTTCGCCAGCGGCTACATCACGAGCCAGCTCGGGATGCCGTTCATCGTGGGCGTGCTCGCCGGCGCCGGGGTCGGGGCGGTCGTCGCCTTCGTCATCGGACTCATCTCGCTGCGCATCGGCGGCATCTACCTCGCCATCTCCACGCTCGCCTTCGGCATCGCCATGTTCGACGGGCTCTTCAAGACGCCGTTGTTGACCCGGGGCTCGGCGGGGATGGAGCATCCGCGTCCGCAGATCGGCGACTTCGAGTTCAAGGAGAACGCCGACTACCTCGTGATCGTCGTGGCGCTCCTCATCGGGATCTGGGTGCTCGACCGCAACATCACCCGGACGAAGCTCGGACGCGCCCTCTACGCGATCCGCGAGAACGAACAGGTTGCCGCGTCCCTCGGTGTGAACGTCGCCCTGTACAAGACGGGGGCCTTCGTGATCGCCGGCGCGATGACCGGTGTGGCCGGGTCGATGTACGCGGCCCTGGCCGGATTCGTGCAGGACCAGAACTTCCCCTTCTATCTCTCGCTGCTGTTCGTCATCATGATCGTCGTCGGGGGCCTGGGCTCCCGGGTGGGCGCCTTCATCGTGGCGAGCTTCTTCGCCATCATCCCGACCCTCGTCCGCGGCGTGGC